>JBMNOF010000034.1:0-19720 GCA_050942925.1 Candidatus Spyradocola sp. | reverse complement strand
AATTTTTCTTTTGTGCGTGTTGCCCACCTGGGGGGGGGGGGCGTCCGCGTGGGGCCCCCCCCCGCCCCTCAAACCGCGGTTTGCACACAGTGCTTATTCAATGGCGATCGTGTTCTTCGCCTCGAGCTGCTTCGGCGCAGCCTTGGGAAGCGTCACGCGCAGGATACCATCTTCAAACTTGGCGCTGACATCCTCCGGACGCACGCCACCGCCGACATAGAAGCTGCGGCTGCACTGGCCGGTGTAGCGCTCCTGGCGAATGTAACGACCCTTCTTGTTCTCATCCTCGCGATCCAAGCCCTTGGCCGCGCTGATGGTCAGGTACCCATTCTCCAACTGGACCTGCACCTCGTCCTTCTTGAAGCCCGGCAGATCAACGTCCACCTCGTAAGCGGTCTCCGTCTCGCGCACATCGGTCTTCATGAGGTTCTTGCTGTGCTTGCCGTACAGGGGGTTCCTGCGGTTCGTCATCATGGGCATCATGGTGTTAAACATATCATCAAACATTTCATCAAACAGGTTTTCCGTAAAGACGCTAGGAAGCATACATCATTCCTCCGTTTCCATTTCCAATCCTTACCCCGCGCTCGGCGCGGGCGCCGTGCTCTTCGGAGGAACCCTCAGGAAGCTTTCCTTCCGATGCTCCTCTTTCCTAAGCACATATATAGTATAGCACATTTGTTAGCACTGTCAATAGGTGAGTGCTAATTCTTTCGTAATAAAACTATTATCCATTTATGAACGTCTCCGCTGCAACAAACGCCGATTTTCAGGCATTCTAAAGTGCCCGCTTCGTGGGATGGGCGGGGGATTGTTCACAAATTGGCGGTTTTCGTTTTCAAAAAACAAAGCGCTCGAGCTTTTGAAGGCTCGAGCGCGATTGGCAAACGGGTTTTGGATCAGGTGTTCTTCATGACCACGGTGGCCACGGAATCGGCGACATGCTCGCAGGCGTCGGCGCAATCCTCCATGTAATCGTAGATCTCGCGCCAGGCGATGACCTCCAGCAGGTCCGTGCACTGGCTGGGCACGGCGCGCGCGGCCTCAAGGTAGAAGCGGTCGCACTCCTCCTCCGCCTGGTTGAGGTCGATGCTCAGCTTGAGCAGCTTTTCAGGTTTCTTGAAATTTTCCAGTTCCATAAGCATGTCGCGCATCATCGCACAGCAGGCAGAGAGCTTTTTGGAAAACTCAATGGCATGGGGCAGCACGTGGGGGATGCGGTGCACGTAGAAGCGCTGCAGGATCTCCTCGACGCCGTCGGTCACCTCGTCGATGTTCTGGCTCAGCTCGGCCAGGTCCTCGCGGTCGATCGGCGTGACAAACGCCTTGGCAAGGGCGGTGGACATCTCGTGCTTTTTCTTGTCCGCCGCATGCTCATATCCATGCATCTTTTCCAGCATCACGCCAATGGCGTCCGGGTCGTAGTTCGTTAGGCACTCCATCAGGTAGTCAGCGGCCCTGCAGGACTCCTCCGCCGCCGCGATAAAGTTCTCAAAGTAGAAACGATCCGCTTTGCTTGCCATAGTAATGCATCCTTTCTGCAAGTTACTCCACCGGTTGCGCTGTTAAAAGAGCCACATGAAGAGCTTCGCCATGACGAAGCCGATCAGT
Source organism: Candidatus Spyradocola sp. (assembly GCA_050942925.1). Classification (GTDB taxonomy): domain Bacteria; phylum Bacillota; class Clostridia; order Christensenellales; family UBA1750; genus Spyradocola. The sequence continues at coordinate 18,109 of JBMNOF010000034.1, read as the reverse complement.
CCACACCCGGGGAAGGTCAAAAGCCAAGTCAATCCCATCTCCTTGACGACGGAGAAGTTGATGGCGGAAAGGCGCTTGACCGCGCCGACGCCCATGATGGCCGTGGTCTTGGCGTGGGTCGTGGAGACGGGAATGCCAAAGACCGAGCTAATGAGCAGGCTGATGGACGCCGCAAGGTCCGCCGAGAAGCCCTGGTACTTTTCCAGGCTGACCATGTCCATGCCCACGGACTTGATGATCTTCTTGCCGCCAACCGAGGTGCCAATGCCCATGACCACCGAGCAGAGCAGCATGAGCCAGACCGGCATGGCAACGGGCTCCGGGGACTGGCCGTTGATGAGGAAGAGGCTCAAAAGGATTACGCCCATGAACTTCTGTCCGTCCTGCGCGCCATGCATGAAGCTCATGGCCGCGGCGCCGAAGATCTGGGCCACGCGGAAAATCGGTTCGGTCCGCCGCCGGTCTGCCCGGCGGAAAAGCAGCACGACGATCTTGCATACCACCCAGCCCAGGCCAAAGCCCAGCACCACGGAGATGCCCAGTCCGTAAAGGACCTTGACCCATTCCGCGCCGTTGACGCCGGAGAGCCCGCCGTGCAGCGCGATGGCGCCGCCCGTCAGTCCCGCGATTAGCGCATGGCTCTCGCTCGTGGGGATGCCGAAAAACCAAGCCAATACTGCCCAGACCACGATGGCGAACAGCGCCGCGCTCAGCGCCACAATGGCTTCATGGGAGTTCGTGCCGAAGTCCACCATCTGGGTGATGGTTTCTGCGACCGTCGCGTTGACCATGCTCATGAGCAACACGCCAAAGAAGTTGAACACCGCCGCCATGAGGATGGCAGCGCGCGGCGACATGCACCGCGTCACAACACAGGTCGCAATGGCGTTTGGCGCGTCTGTCCAGCCATTGACGAAGATGACGCCCAGCGTCAACACCACCGCAATCAGCAGCAGGGGGTTTTGCGTCAATTCCGAGAAGAAATACGCAAACGTCAGGTCCATAAAAAGCCTCCCTCTAACGATTTATCTCTTCGGCGGAGGCCTTTTTCGGGCCCTTTGCCGTCAAGATCGCTCAGATGCGGCCGCCAAGCGCGCGCAGAGCCCCTCCAGCAGGTACGAGGCGACGGCTCCAACCGCAATGCAGCCAACATAGCTCAGGCGCGCCAATCCCTGCGCAGGGAAGGGCGGGAAGATCATGACCAGGGTTGCCAGCACCACGCCAAGGATCGCGTGGGAACACACGGAGTCATAGCGATGAAAGAGGTAATTGACGCCCTTGGGCAGCGTCAGGATCACAAGGGCCATGCCTGCGGCAAGCGGGAGGATCACCGGCGGAGAGAGCCGCGAGATGCCCTCCAGCATCGGCTGGTAGAGGCCGAAGAACAGCAGCAGCGTGGACGAGCTCAAGCCCGGCACGACAAAGCTGATTCCCCAGAGCACGCCGCAGAAGAGGAAACTCAGAATGCCCGGCTGCATGGTCACCAAGCTGTTCTGCTTGAGCAGAAGCAGGGCGACCAGCATGATCGCAAACCCGAGCACAAGGGCGAGGATCGATCCCGCGCCCCGCCGGGTCTTGCCCGCGTCCTGCCACATTCCCGGGACCGTGCCCAGGATCAGCCCGATGAAGAGGCAGACCAGGACCGTGCTGTTCGCCTCCATGAGCAGGTTTGCCAAACCGCTCAGGCCGACGAATCCCACCGCACACCCCAGGACAAAGGGCAGGAGCATTTTCCAATAGGCCTTGAGCGCCTTGCCTGGCGTGGAGAGCACGCCCATGAGGGGCTTGTACATGCCAAATGCCACGCAGAGCGTGCCACCGCTGATGCCCGGCATGATCGCACCAAAGCCGACGATGATTCCTTCCAGCACCCAAACCATTCCCTGCAGGATCCGCAAATTCTTCATGGCTCTTCTCCTGTTTTCAGGGCTGTCCTGCGCGCTGGGCGCCGCCGCGCGATCTGCCCATAGATTCCGTTTTATCTAATTATAGCATACATTTCATCGATATTGTGTAAAGATTTACACTTTTCGCGCCCAAACCGGTTTCAGGGGAAAGCTGCGCCTTGCGCTCGCCCGTTCCCCTAAAAAGACGAGAAAGCGCGCACAGACGCTTCTCAGAATTCGCCCTTACCGAAAAAAATTCCTGCCTTTGGCGTATCGCAATCCAGCCGTTCCCCCCAAAACCACAAAAGCCTTTTGATCCATGTTTCCCCTTTGAAGGAAAAAGAATCAAAAGGCTCGAACGAGGGGCCTCCCCGCTCTATCCCAGGGCGACGTCCAGAATCATCATCAGCAAAAACCCTGCCAGGACGCTGACGGAGGCGGCGTTCGAGTGGTCGCCCAACCGCGCCTCGGGGATGAGTTCCTCGACGACGACGTACAGCATGGCCCCGGCGGCAAAGGAGAGGAACCAGGGCATGAGGTGCCCGATCGCGGGCGCGGCCAGCACCATGAGAATCCCGAAAATCGGCTCCACAATGCCGGACAGGCATCCGCGGAGGAAGGCGCCCCATCGGGACATCCCCTCCTGGCGGAGCGGCAGCGAGATGGCCGCTCCCTCCGGAAAGTTCTGAATCCCCATGCCGATGGCCAGCGCCGCGGCGGCAGAAAGCGCCCCGGCTTCCCCGCCGTTCTGCGCGGCGACGGCAAAGGCCAAGCCCACGGCCATGCCCTCGGGGATGTTGTGCAGCGTGACCGAGAGCAGGAGCAGCGTCGTGCGCCGCCAGGACGTGTGCAAGCCCTCCGGCTGCTTGGCGTTGCGGTGCAGGTGCGGCAGGATCACGTCCAGCGCGATGAGGAACGCGACGCCCAGCACAAACCCGCCGGCCGCCGGAATCCAGCCGACGCCGCCGGCGGCTTCCGCCTGCTCAATGGCGGGGTTCAACAGACTCCAAATGGACGCGGCGATCATCACCCCCGCCGCGAACCCCAGAAACATGCGCTGTGCGCGAACGCTGGCCTGCTTCCGGAAGAAGAACACCAGCGCGGAACCCAATGACGTCATCAGGAAGGGAAACCCCATCCAGGCTATCCACGTAAACGGCTGCATCGCTTCCTCCCCTTTCCCACTCGTGCATGCAAGCCTGTTTTTGCACAAGCTTTTTGCACATTCTCCCTGTTAGATGTGACTAACTTGCAAAAAAGTGTATCATACCCTCGCAAAAAAAGCAAGCCCCGTGGAAAATTCCACAGGGCTTGCTCCTACAGCGTCAGGATTTGGGAAGCGCCCAGCGCGTGCGCCTCCGCCGCGTCGTGCGTGACCAACAGCGTGGTGCGGCCGCAGCAGCGCTCCCGCGTGACCTCCAGGACGCAGGCCTTCGTCTCCTCGTCCAAGCCCTTAAAGGGCTCGTCCAGGAACAGCACGTCCCAATCGGCCAACAGCGCGCGCAGGATTGCGACGCGCCGCCGCATTCCGCCGGAGAGCTCGCGCACGGGCTGCGCAGCGCAATCCGTCAAGCGGACGGACTCCAGGGCTGCGAGCGCGTCTGCGCGCGTGACCAGGGGATTGACCAGGCGAATGTTGGAGACGGGGTTCAGGTTCTCACAAAGGCGGTCCTCCTGGAATACGGCGGAGAGCTTCCGCCCCTCCAGGCCGAGGATCTCGCCGGAATCCGCGCGCTCCAGGCCGAGCAGAATGCGCAGCAGCGTGGTCTTGCCCCCGCCGGACGGCGCCATGATGCCGGTGACTTTCCCCGCGGGGATCGTCGCAGAAAACCCGGTCAGGACGGCTTTTTCACCAAAGGCCTTGTGCAGGCTGCGGATGACGATGTCCCCCATGCCCTCACATCCTTTCCAGTGCGCGTGCGCCGCGGTCCAGCAGCCAGAGGAAGAGGCGCTGGAACGCCAGACTTGCGAGCACGATCACCAGCGTCCAGGCAAAGAGATCCGGTGTGTTGAGGTAGACCTTCGCCTGCTGCAAGCGCTCGCCTATGGAGCCCGTCGGCATCCCGATGACCTCGGCGGCAATGCCGGCTTTCCAGCAGAGCCCGAGCCCGGCCTGACACGCGGAGCGGAAGAACGGCAGCACCTGCGGCACGTAGAGGTAACGCACCCGACGGCCCGCCGGGAGGCGAAAGACCTTCGCCATCTCCAGAAGTTGCGGGTCTGCCGCCCGAATGCCGCCCAGCGTATTGGCGTAGAGCACCGGCAGCACCATCAGGAACGAGATCAGCACCGAAAGGCTCCGGGAAGAGAACCAGATCAGCGCCAGGATGATAAACGAGGCCACCGGCACGGATTGGATGGCGAGCATGGCAGGAGCGAGCAGCTCCTCCACGCGGCGGAACCGCGCCGAAAGGGCGGCCAGCCCCGCGCCCAGCACCGCCGCCAGCAAAAACCCCGACCCGATGCGCAGCAGCGAGAAGCCGATCGAGCTCCAAAGCTCCGCCGTGCCGATCATCTCCGCCAGGCGCACGATCACGCGAACGGGGGAAACCAGCAGGATCTGCTGGTCAATGGCCATGCTGACCCCCTGCCAGACCAGCAGCCAGAGGGCCACCGCCCAGGGGCGAATGCGGCCCCGCGCCGCAGGCTTCCGTTCCCTGTCCGGCATGGCTTAACGGCTGTAGTAGAAGTCGTCCGCGGGGAGCTTGCCGCCGACGGACTGCGGGTTCTGCTCCAGCAGCACCGCGAGATACCCGGAGAGCTTATCCTTCATCTCCTGGCCGTCGATGTAGACGATGTTGCAGGCCGGCAGCGCCTTTTCCGCGACTTCGGCCGTGACGATGTCATACTGCCCCACCAACTGCGCCGCTTCGGCGGTATTGGCGTTGACGTACTCCACAGAGGCCTTATAGTGGTCCAAGAACGCCGCGACCGCCTCCGGGTGCTGCTCCACGAACTCCTTGCGGGCCACGACCACGCCCGTCAACAGCGCGGAGGGCGCCTCCGAGTCGGCCTGGAGCTTGTCCCACTCCTCCGTCAGGTCCAGCGCCACGCGAATGCTATCGCTCTTGGTCTGGGCCGTGGTGACAAAGGGTTCGGGCAGCATGGCCACCGCGCCCTCTTCGGCCAGGAGCGCGCTCAGGCACTCGGCATGCTCGCTCTTCCACTCGATGGTGACGTCCTTGGTCGGGTCGATGCCGTTCTCGCTCAGGATGTAGTTGAGCGCATACTCCGGCGTGGCGCCCTTGCCGCTGGCGTAGATCGTGCGGCCGCGCAGGTCCTCAACGGACTGCACCGTATCCCCGCTCTCCACGATGTACAGGATGCCCAGCGTGTTGATGGCCAGCACCTGCACGCCGCCCTCCGTGTTGTTGTAGAGCACGGAAGCCAGGTTCGCCGGCACCGCCGCAATGTCCACATTGCCCTGGACCAGGTTCGGCGTCACCTCATCCACGGACGCGACGATCTGGAAGGTGTAGTCGTTGTCCGCGATCTCGCCCTTGTCCACGCCGTCCATGAACTGCACCATGCCCATGGCCGTCGGGCCCTTGAGCGCCATGACGCGCACCGCGGTGCCTGCGGCTTCCGGGGACTCCGACGCTTCAGGAGCGGGCGTTTCCGTGGTCTCGGGCGTGGCGGTCGCTTCCGCAGACTCCGTGGCCTCCACCGCCGCCGTCGCCTCGGGAGAGGCTGCCGGAGCCGTGGACGTGCAACCCGTCAATGCGACCAGCAGCAGGGCTGCGGCGCACAAAAGAGATACCAACTTGGTTTTCATTGCAAAAGACCTGTCCTTTCCTTGGGATTGACTTTCGGCAAGGCAATTCCTTGCCGTAATGGACTTTACCACGCGCGTTTCCGCCTGTCAATCCCCTGCAAGGGAGGAAATGTGTTGCAGCGCATCCCCTTTCCTTCCCTTGCGCTTTCTCTTGCCAAGCGCGGCCCAAGTGGTACAATAGGAGGGAATAGATTGGAGACATCCAAGGAGGAATTTGCACATGGACATCCGCAGAGCGGAAGAAAAGGACATGCCCCGCATCGAAGAGCTTTTGCGCCAGGTGAACCTGGTGCATCACCTGGGCCGGCCGGATCTTTTCAAGTATGGCGCGCGCAAGTACACGACCGAGGAACTGCGCGCCCTGATCCACGACGACACGCGCCCGATCTTTGTGGCGGCGGATGACAAGGACGAAGTGCAGGGCTATGCCTTCTGCATCTTCCAGCAATACGTCAACCACAACATCATGACGGACATCAAGACCCTATACATCGACGACCTCTGCGTGGACGAGCACTGCCGGGGCCAGCACATCGGCACGGCGCTCTACCAGGCGGTGCTGGATTTCGCGCGCAAGAGCGGCTGCTACAACGTGACGCTCAACGTTTGGAGCCTAAACGAGAGCGCGATGAAGTTCTACCAGGCGCAGGGATTGAAGCCCCAGAAAGTCGGCATGGAGGTTCTGCTCCACTCTTCTGGACAATCGGACGAATTCTCGATATAATGAAGCGAAGATCTCCACAAGACACAAAACACAGAACCAAATAAAGGGGGGCGAACAGCATGCTCTTTTCACAGGATCTTCCGGAACGCGCGCACTATGACGTACTGGTCGCAGGCGGAGGCCTTGCGGGCGTTGCGGCGGCTGTCGCGGCGGCGCGCGCGGGCAAGCGGGTGCTTCTGCTGGAAAAATCGCAGAAGCTGGGCGGACTGGCGACGCTCGGTCTCATCAATCTCTTTGTGCCCATGTGCAACGGTCGGGGAAAGCAGATCATCTTCGGCATGACGGAGGAGTTTCTGCGGCTCTCCATCCGGAACGGGTATGGCAATGTGCCGGAGGACTTCGTAAACGGCCGCATCCCGGAGGAAAAGCTCGCGGCGTACCGCGCGGCGGGCAAGCTTCCGCCGCGGTACGTGGCGCGCTTTTCCCCGGAGATTTTCGCCTTGGAGCTGACGGCGCTTTGCGCGCGGGAGGGCGTGGACCTGCGCTTTGACGCGCTTCTCACCCGCGCTGCCGTGGAGGAGACGGGCGGGCACAAGCGCATCCTCGGCGTCGTGGTGGAGGAAAAGTCCGGCGCGAGCTATTACGGCGCAGACATGTTTGTGGACGCGACAGGCGACGGCGATCTGATGGCCCGCGCGGGGCTTCCCACGGCCGTCCGCGGCAACTTCCACACCTACCTCGGCCTGTGCATCACGCTGGAGAGCTGCGCGCTTGCCGCCAAGACCGGCAACATCGGCGCGGCGACGGGGTATTTCTCCGGCGGCGAAGCCACGCTCTACGGGGAAAAGCATCCGGAGGGCCTGCCCCTGTACGACGGCACGAGCGCAGACGAAGTGAACCGCTACCTCGTGCAAAACCAGCTCGAGATGCTGCGCAAGCTGGAGGGACAGGACCGTCTCTCGCGCGACATCGTGACGCTGCCGGGCATGTGCCAATTCCGCACCACGCGCCGCATCGAGGGCGACTACGTGCTGCAGGAATCCGATGCGTACCGCCACTTTGACGACTCCATCGCGGCCATCTGCGACTTTGACCGGCGGGACTACCTCTTCGAGGTTCCGCGCCGCACGATCGTGCGCAGCGGATGGGACAACCTCGTCACCGCAGGGCGCAGCGCCGCGGGCGAGGGCTACGCTTGGGACGTGCTCCGCGTCATTCCGCCGGCGATCCTCACGGGCCAGGCCGCCGGCCTGCTCTGCTGCCAGGCGCTGGACGAGTCCCGCCCCGTCGCGTCGACGGACATCCGCGTCCTGCAGGCGGAATTGGCCAAGCAAAACGTACTCCTGCACTTTGACGATGCCGACGTACCGGAGGAAAGCGCCTCCGAGCACGAACACAACGACTAAATTCCTACTACCGCTTGGGAGGGCACACGATGAACGATTTTTTCCGGGATAAACAGGGCCGGCCGCTCTACCTGGTCGGCCTGCAGGCGCACAACTCCTCCACCGGCACGGACATGCTGGACAAGGCGATCCACGCGGTTCATCTCTACGGCGGAAACCTCCTGGAGACGCCCATCTATTGGAACGCCATCGAGCCGAAGATGGGGCAATACGACATGTCCCTTGTGAAGGACACGATCGATCGGGCGCGCGCAGCCAACCTCTACCTGATCCTTCTGTGGTTTGCGACGAGCAAGAACGGTCACCCGAACTATGCGCCCGAGTACATCAAGTTGGACCCCGAAACCTACCGCATTGCCCACGGCGCGGACGGCGCGCCGCTTCCCGCGCTCTCGCCGCACTGCGAGGCGACGCTCGAGCGGGATGCGCTCGCGTTTGAGGCGTTCATGGCCTTCCTCAAGGACTACGATGGGGAGACGGGAACGGTTCTGGCCGTGCAGGTGGAAAACGAGATGGGCCTGGGCGGCACGGACCGGGACTACTCGGAGCTTGCGCAGCGGGACTACGAAAAGCCGCTGCCGGAGGAGCTGCTCTCCCTGGAGCTGGAGGACACGGGCGCGCGGGATGGCAGCCGCACTTGGCGCGGGCACTTTGGCCGCCACGCGCACGAGGCCTTCTGCGCTTGGTACCACGCCCGCTACATCGGGCGGATTGCGGAGCGCGGGCGCGCGGTCTACGACGGCGTAAAGCTCTTGACCAACGTGATGGTGGGCGAGGGCTCCTACGAGGAGGCGGGCCACTGCTACAACAGCGGCGCGCCCGTCGGCCGCATGATCTCCCTGTGGAAGAAGGCCGCGCCCGCCTTGGACCTGCTCTGCCCGGACATCTACAACCAGGAGCAGAGCGTCTACGCCCGCATTTGCTCGCTGTACGCCCGAGAGGACAACGCGCTCTTCATCCCGGAATCCTCTCCCACCGGCGAGTCGAACGCGCTGAACGCCTTGCGCGCCGCTGTGGACTATGGGGCGATCGGCATCTGCGGATTCGGTGCGGAGAGCGCGCTGGACAACGACGGCAACTTGACCGCGGACGCCTATCCCATGATGGTGTCGATGCGGATTCTGGAAAACCTCGCCCCGCTGCTGATCCGCTACCGCGGCACAGGGCGCATCCACCTGTTCCTGCAGGAGGAGTTCGCCACGCGGCAATATCTGAAGCTGGAACACTACCATGTTCTGGCCCACTATCTCCGCGGCGGCAGCCTGCGGCACGGCTTGGGCTCGCGCATCAACCTCTCCCTGCCGGAGAACCGCCGCCATCTCGAGGCGCGCGGCCGCGGCATTCTCATCCAGACCGGGGAAAACGAGTTCTTCCTCGCCGGCGCTGGGCTGGCGCTCGACTTCCTCCGCCGTCCGGACCCCGCTGACGAAAATCCCTACCCGCATCTCGCTTCCCGGCAAGCCAACCAGCTCAACTTCCTATCCGTGGAAGAGGGGCATTTTGAGGGCGAGAACTGGATCGTCGACTATCTGCGCAACGGCGACGAGAGCAATTTCTCCCTTTACGCACACGAGGGACAAGTGGTGCGCCTCCGCCTCAATCCCAATCTCGGCATGGACCTTCGCTAAGGCCCGGAATCCTTTTGCGTCGGGAAGCTCCGCAGGGCTTCCCGGCGTTTTTTGCATTCTTCTGCATTTTGGAGTTTGCGCAAGGCAGGAACATCCGGACTCTATGCAGAAATATACAAGAATACATGTATAACGATGGGGCCTCCGCCACCGGGAGGCCATCCCCTCTGTCCTTGCCGAAATCGAAAGGAGGTTTTGCCTGCCAAGCGAACACGCGCATCTTCTCTCTCCCCGGCGCGTCATCCCCTTGCGCGCCCTTCCCAACATGCTCCCAAGGAGGCGTATGGAACCCAGAAAGGAGGAACACGATTGCAAGAACTCAAAGCAAAAATTCGGGAATCGCTCGCGGCGGTTCTCCCCGTCACGGCGATTGTCATGCTCCTATGCATCTCCATCACGCCCATGCCAACGGGGACGCTCATGCTCTTTTTGATGGGCGCGTTTCTGTTGATCGTCGGCATGGGATTCTTCACCTTAGGAGCGGATATGGCTATGATGCCCATCGGCGAAAAGGTCGGCATGCAGCTGACCAAGTCCAAGCGGGTAGGCGTCATTGCCGTCTCCTGCTTCATCATCGGCGTGATCATCACCATTGCCGAACCCGATCTGACGGTTCTGGCTGCGCAAACCCCCGGCGTTCCGGACATGATCATCATCCTTTCCGTTGCGGTCGGCGTAGGGCTCTTTTTAATGGTTGCCTTCTTCCGCAACCTGCTGGGCTGGAACTTGTCCAGGATTCTTCTTGTCTGCTACATCTTGGTTTTCGTTCTGGCGATCTTTGTGCCGGACAGTTTCATTGCCGTGGCCTTCGACTCCGGCGGCGTGACCACGGGCCCGATTACGGTGCCCTTCATCATGGCGCTGGGCATCGGCCTTTCCTCGGTCGGACAAAACAAGTCCTCGGGCGGCGATGAGAACTTCGGCCTCATTGCGCTGTGCTCCATCGGGCCCATCCTGTCGGTCATGATTCTGGGTCTCGCCTATCAGACGGATGGCGGCACCTACACCGCCGTTTCGATTCCCGAAATCAACAGCACCCGCGATCTCTGGATGCAGTTTCAGGAATCCTTTGCGGATTACGCCATAGAGGTGGCCACGGCGCTGCTGCCGATTCTGGCGTTTTTCCTCGTCTTTCAAATCGCATTTCTGCGCCTGCGCCGCAAGCAGATCCTCAAAATTCTGGTCGGCGTCCTGTACACATTTGTGGGGCTCACGCTGTTTTTGACGGGAGTGAACGTGGGGTTCATGCCCGCGGGCAGCTTTATCGGTTCCGAGCTTGCGTCTCTTCCCTTTAACTGGATTCTGATTCCGCTGGGCATGGTGCTGGGCTACTTTATGGTCAAGGCAGAACCCGCGGTCGCGGTGCTCAACAAGCAGGTGGAAGACGTCTCGAACGGCGTCATCTCGCAAAAGCTAATGATGACCGGCCTGTCCATCGGCATGTCGATCTCGATTGGCCTAGCGATGATCCGCGTCTTGACGGGAATTTCGATCTTCTGGTTTCTCGTGCCGGGATATGCCATTGCGCTCGGGCTGTCGTTCGTTGTGCCCAAGATCTTTACCTCCATCGCATTTGACTCGGGCGGCGTGGCCTCCGGTCCCATGACGGCTACGTTTCTTCTGCCCTTTGCCATGGGGGCTTGCGACGCGGTGGGCGGCACCATTTTGACCGACGCCTTCGGCGTGGTTGCCATGGTCGCCATGACCCCGCTCATCATCATCCAGCTCATCGGTCTGGCCTACAAGTTCAAGACCGCCTCGGCCCACCACAAGCTGCCGGCCACCGAAGTTGCCGATGAGGAAATTCTCGACCTGAGCAAGGAGGACTGACACATGGATGCACGCCTGAACCTCAAGTGGCTCATCAGCATCGTCCCCCGCGGCCGGGGGAATGCGGTGGCCCACGTCTGCAACGAAAACCACATCGCCATTCAGCTGATCTCCCCGGCCCGGGGCACGGCGAGTTCCGATATACAACTGGTTCTCGGCCTTGGGGAGCCGGAAAAGGACATCGTCATGAGTCTTGTCCCGGGCACGATTCTGCCGCGCCTCCTGCCCGCTCTGCAGGAACAGCTGGAGTTTTCCAAGGCGGGCCACGGCATCGCCTTCACCATCCCGCTCTCCGGCATCAGCGTTGCGGCGAGCCGCCGCGCAACGGAGCTTTCCGCCCATCTCGAACCCAAGGAGGAGGACACCGCCATGCAAAACAGCATCGATCATGACCTTGTCGTCGCCGTTGTGGACAGCGACAATTCCGATATCGTCTTTGACGCCGCAAGAGAGGCGGGCTGCCGCGGTGGCACCATTGCCAAGGCCCGCGAGGTTGCCAGCGAGGAAGCGCGCAAAATCTTCGGTCTGACCATTCTTCCGGAAAAGGAGATCGTCATGATCGTGGTCTCGCGCGCGGAGAAGCAGCGGATTCTCAAGGCCATCTGCAACAAGATCCTTTCCGAAACGGGGGAGCACGGCGTCGTCTTCTCCCTGCCGGTGAGCGACGTTGTCGGCCTTGCAGAAAAGCCCATGTGACCCCCCCATCCCCCGCACAAAAAGAAGGCGCGTCCCGCAGTTTCCTGCGGGGCGCGCCTTTCTTTTTCTTCTCAGCGTTCTTCTCGGAAATAGGAGAGGCCCAGGCTCTCCGGCGGCTGGTTCTCCCTCCGGTTCCGGATAGAGAGCACGACCAGCACCACGATCGTCACGACGTAGGGGAGCATCTTGAAGATCTCCTGCGAGCTGCGGCTCAGGCCCGGAATGTAGAGGTAGACGATGTACAGCCCGCCAAAGAGGATCGAGCCCAGGATGCTGTACTTGGGCTTCCACAGCGCGAAGATGACCAGCGCGATGGCCAGCCAGCCGCGGTCTCCAAAGCCGCCGTTGGTCCATGCTCCGCCGATGTAATCCATGATGAAGTACAGGCCGCCAAGGCCGGCAATGCCGCCGCCAATGCACGTGGCCAGGTACTTGTACTTGGTGACGTTGATGCCCGCGGCATCGGCCGTCGCCGGGCTCTCGCCCACGGCGCGCAGGCTCAGGCCCGCCCGCGTGTGGTTGAGGAAGAAGGACGCCGCCAGGGCGATGACGATGGCAAGGTAGGCCAGGAATCCAAAGGAGAGGAACGTCTCCCCAAAGAGGCCGAGCTTGTCTGCAAAGGGCAGCGTCGTCTTAAAGAGGTTGCCCGTGGCATTGAGCGAGATGGAGCCGCCCTCGCCAAAGAGGCTGGAGAGCGAGCCGCCAAAGAAGTTGCCCACGCCCGTGCCGAAGGTCGTCAGCGCCAAGCCCGTGACGTTCTGGTTGGCGCGCAGCGTCACCGTCAGGAAGCTGTAGATCAGCGCCATGAACATGGAGCCGAAAAACGAACAGCAGAAGGGAATCAGCACCGCGAGGAAGGGGTTGAGAACCTCCACGGAATTCTCGTAAAAGTAGGCGCCGATGACGCCCATGATGCCGCCAATGTACATGATTCCCGGAATGCCGAGGTTCAGGTTGCCCGACTTTTCGGTCAGGATTTCGCCCGTGGAGCCGTACAACAGGGGAATGCCCTGGATGACGGCCTGCTTGAAAAAGGACGCGATGATTTCCAACATGGCTTATCCCTCCTTCCGCGGCAGGCGGATGTAGACCTTGTAGTTGACGAAGAACTCACAGCCGATGATGAAGAAGAGGATGATTCCCGTCAAGATGTCGGAAACGCTCTCATTCAGGCGGAAGGCCGTGGCGATCTCTCCCGAGCCGCGCTCCAGGAAGATCAGCAGGAACGACGTCAGCGCCATGAACACCGGGTTGAACTTCGCCAGCCAGGAGACCATGATCGCCGTAAAGCCCTGGCCTCCGACCGTGTTGGTGGAAATGGTGTGGTCCGTGCCCGCGACGAGCATCAGGCCCGCAAGGCCGCAGACCGCGCCGGAAAGGATCATGGTCCGCACGATCACGCGGCTGACGTCAATGCCGATGTAGCGCGCGGTGTTCTGGCTCTCGCCGACGACTGAAATCTCATAGCCCTGCTTGCTGTACTGCAGGTAGATGAACATGCCGATCGTAAGGAGCACGACCACGACGATATTGAGCAGGTATTTCTGCCCAAACAGCGAGGGCAGCCAGCCGCCGGAGGTCGCCGAGTTGATGATGCCGACGGTGTTGGACCCCGCGGGATTCTCCCAGAAGGTGATGGCAAAGGAGACGAGCTGGGTGGCGACGTAGTTCATCATCAGGGTAAAGAGCGTCTCGTTCGTGCCCCAGCGCGCGCGGAACACGGCGGGAATGGCCGTCCAGAGCATTCCCGCGGCCATGGCCAGGACCACCATGACCGGGATCAGTGCCCAGATCGGGAGCTTGTCCCCCCAGGCGATCATGCAGCCGGCCGTGGCCAGCGCGCCCATGAGCACCTGACCTTCCGCGCCGATGTTCCAAAAACGCATCTTAAAGGCGGGCGTCACGGCCAGGGCAATGCACAAGAGCATCGCGGTCTTTTGCAGGGTGATCCAGATCTTGCGGGCGGAGCCAAAGCTGCCCTCGATCATGGAGGCGTAGATTTCCACCGGGTTATAGTCGGTGATGAGCACGATCAAGCCCGCGCAGACCACCAGCGCGACAGCCACCGCGGCAATGCGGATCAACCAGGCCTTCCACCAGACAATGCCGTCCCGCTTGGCAATCCGGATGATCGGCTCGCGGTGCTGTTTCAACTCCGCCTTCCTCATCATACTGCCACTCCTTCCGTCTTGGTCATGAGCAGGCCGATCTGCTCCTTGGTGGCGCTGCGCGCGTCGACAATTCCCGTCACGCGGCCGCTGCCGATGACAAGGATGCGGTCGCAGAGCTCCAGCAGGACGTCCAAGTCCTCGCCGACATAGATCACGGCCACGCCGCGCTCCTTTTGCTGGCCCAGGAGACGGTAGATGGTGTAGGAGGAGTTGATGTCCAGCCCGCGAACGGGATAAGCGGCCATGAGCACCGTCGGGGAGGCGGCGATCTCGCGCCCGACGAGGACCTTCTGCACGTTGCCGCCGGACAGGCGGCGCACGGGGGTATTGGCGCCGGGGGTTATGACCTCCAGCTCATCGATGATGCGCTGGGCCAGGTCCTTGGGCTCCTTGCGCTGCAGGAACACCGACCGCCCGGAGCGGTAGGAGCGCAGCATCATGTTGTCCACGATGTCCATGTTCCCCACAAGGCCCATGCCCAGGCGATCCTCCGGGACGAAGGAGAGGCGAACGCCCAGTTCCCGGATCTGCAGGGGGGTCTTGTCGCGCAGGTTCTCCACCTCGCCATTCTTGGGGTTGTTGTAGAGGATGGCGCCCTGGTCGACCTTCTGCAAACCGGCAATGGCTTCGAGCAGCTCGCGCTGGCCGCTTCCGGCGATGCCCGCGATGCCCAGGATCTCGCCCGAGCGCGCGGTGAAGCTCACGTCGTCCAGGAGCTTTACGCCCTCGCGGCTGGTGCAGTTGAGGCCCTTGACCACGAGGCGGTCCTGCGGATGGACGGGTTCCGTGCGGGCGATGTTGAGGGCGACCTTTTTGCCGACCATCATCTCGGTCAGGATGGACTCCGTGGCCTTGCCCGTCTCAATCTCACCGGCAAACTCGCCCTTGCGCAGCACGACCACCCGGTCGGAGAGCGCCAGCACCTCGTGCAGTTTGTGGGTGATGATGAGGATGGCCTTCCCGTCGTCGCGCATGCGGCGCAGGACCGCGAAGAGCTTGCGCGTCTCCTGCGGCGTGAGCACGGCCGTGGGCTCATCCAGGATCAGGATGTCCGCGCCGCGGTAGAGGACCTTGACGATCTCCACCGTTTGCTTTTCGGACACGGACATCTCGTGGATCTTCTTGTTCGGATCGATGTCGAAGCCGTAGCGCTCGCTGATCTCGCGGACGCGCTGGGCGACCTTGCGGATGTCGTACCTTCCAGGCTCCTTCAGGCCCAGGACGATGTTTTCCGCAGCGGAAAACACGTCCACGAGCTTAAAGTGCTGGTGGATCATGCCGATTTTGAGCTTATATGCGTCGCGCGGGGAGCGGATGACGACCTCCTGCCCGCGCACGAAGATCTGCCCCTCGTCGGGGAAGTAGATGCCGGCAATCATGTTCATCAGCGTGGTCTTGCCGCTGCCGTTTTCTCCGAGTATGGAGAGGATCTCCCCTTCCCGAACCGAGAGGCTGACCCGGTTGTTGGCCACGACCTTGCCAAAGCGCTTGGTGATGTTTTTGAGTTCTATCGCAGTGCTTCCTGCCACGTCTTAACCCCCTCCCGCGGAAATCGGGCCCCGTCGGAGCTGTCCCCGCCGTTCGCCCGTATGGAAATGGGGGCGCGGTCCTTGTTTGGGCCGCGCCCCGCGCGCATGAGCTTTGGAATTACTTCTCGGTGATGCCGTCGATGACCAGGTCAAAGTACGGGGCGGAGCGGTACTCGCTCTCGTGGAAGTAGCCGTCAGAGATGGCCTCGGTATCGGGGGTGAAGTCCGCGTCGGTGTCGACGTCGGCCATGTAGGTAGTCAGGGTCTCTCCGCCGACGGTGAAGTTAGCGGTATCAAAGACGTGGAGCGTGCCGGCGATGAGCTGCTCGCGAGCCGCGTCAATGGCCTCCTGCGTGCCCTCCGCCGCGCAAGCGGTGTTGAGCTCGGTCAGGATGACGCCGCCCTCCTCGATGGTGGCGCAGTAGTCGGTGGGGATCTCCTCGCCGTTGAGCACGGACTCAATCATCAGCGTGAAGTAGGGCTCCCAGGAGATGGCCGAAGAGATCAGCGCGGTGTTGGGCGCAATCGGAATGGTGCTGATGTTGTAGGCGACGTTGGGCACATTGTTCTCCTCACAGGCCTTGGGAGCGCCCTCGGAGTCCGCGTGCTGGGAGATGATGACGCAGCCATCGTTGATCAGGGAGATGGCAGCTTCCTTCTCCTTGGCGATGTCGAACCAGGAGTTGGTGTACTTAACGTCCATGGTCACGGTCGGGCAAACGGACTTAGCGCCCAGGTAGAAGGAGGTGTAGCCGGACTTGACTTCCGCGTAGGGGAAGGCGCCGACGTACCCCATCTTGGCCGCATCCGCGGTGATGGTGCCGTCCTCAATCATGGCGTTGAGCTTCATGCCCGCCGCAATGCCGGCCAGGTAACGGCCCTGGTAGATGTCTGCAAAGGCGTTGTGGAAGTTGGCCAGGCCCGCGGTGTGCGCCTGGGTGCCGCTGGCGTGGCAGAACTGAACCTCGGGGAACTCGCGAGCCGCCTGGATCATGTAGTCCTCATGGCCGAAGCTGTCCGCAAAGATGATGTCGCAGCCGGCGTCCACCAGCTCCGCAGCCGCCTCATAGCACTCGTTGGACTCGGGGATGTTGGTCTTGAACATCACCTGGTCGTCGCTCAGGCCAAGCTTCTGCTGGACGGCGGTCGCCGCATCCATGAAGTTCTTGTCGTAGGTGGAGTTCTCATCGTGCAGGAAGATGAAGCCCACCTTAAACTCTGCGTCAATCGCGGGCGCAGCGGATTCGGTGGGAGATTCCGCGGGGGCTTCTTCCGTCTCAGCGGGCGTCTCGGTCTCCTCCGCAGATACAGTCGCCTCGGGGGCCTCGGAAGCCTCCGGAGCGGACGTGCAGCCAGCCATGACAAAGACCAGCAGCAGCGCCAGAACCAGGGAAAGAATCCGTTTCATTTTGTTCTCCTCCATCGTTTGTGTTGGAATTTATGTAAAAGTTTCCCTTTACATACGAGGTAGAATGTTCGCCTGGGCTACTCCGCCGGGCGGAACGTGAGCCCCTGCTCGTCCATGCTCTCCACGATCGCCAGGGACTCCACGCGCACGCCCTGTGCGCGCAGGCGGTCGCCGCCGCACTGGAAGCCCTTTTCGATGGCGCAGGACGCGCCCACGACCTCGGCCCCGGCCTGCGCGGCGATCTCCATCAGGCCCTCCAGCGCGCGCCCGTTGGCGAGGAAATCGTCCACGAGCAGGACCTTGTCCGTGGGCTGCAGGTAATCGCGGCTCACGATGACGTGGTAGTCCGTGCCATGGGTGTAGGAGTGCACCACAGATGTATAAAACTCGCCGGAGAGGTTGCCCGAGCGGTGCTTCTTGGCAAACACCATGGGCACGTGCAGCGCTGCCGCCGCGGCCATGGCCACCGCAATGCCGGAGGTCTCTATCGTGAGGATCTTGTTGACGCCGCTGTCCGCAAAGAGCCGGGCGATCTCTCTGCCCATCTCCATGACAAAGTCCACGTCCACCTGGTGGTTGAGAAAGGAACCGACCTTCAGGATGTTTCCGGGAAGAACCTTCCCCTCGGCGCGAATCTTGTCCTCCAAAGCCTTCATGCTTCAGCCTCCCTGCTGCAAATCTACCCGTAGAAGCAAAAAAACAGACTCACAACACATGAAGCCTGTTTGCCAACACACCCCGGCCTTCACCGGAGTTCCTCGATACCAATAGTCGCGGCTTCCACGGCGCCGCGGTAGAAACATTTGGGCCAACCTTCCAAACCTATATTGGCAACGCTATTCAATTCGGTTACAGGATAGCACAGCGTCTATGCAAAGTCAACAAAATCCGCGCCCCCTCCGCAGGAATTTACACGCGTTCAACAAACGAGGCTTCGCCATGTTTTCCGAACGATAAAACGTATTCGTTTGCGGATACCCGCAGGAATGCCGAATGTTTTTTCCTTTTTGCCTGTGTATGATTCGAACGCCTTTTCCTAGGGACAATGAGGGGAAAAAGAGAAAGCGCCTGCGGATCTTGCGATCCGCAGGCGCTTGACTTGGTGGGGTTAAATGG
>JBMNOF010000069.1:0-9985 GCA_050942925.1 Candidatus Spyradocola sp. | reverse complement strand
GCGGGCAGTGGCGCGCCACCGGCATCATCGAGCAGGAGCAGCTGGAATCCGGCGCGCGCCGCATGACCCGCCGCTCCACCGCGGCCGGCGCCGTGGAAAACGTGCGCACGGCCCTTCGCGGGTACGGCTTGGACGTGGACGCGTACGATGTGCACATCGACTTTCCCGGCGGCATGCCGGTGGACGGGCCTTCTGCGGGCGTGGCCATGGCGGTGGCGGTCTATTCGGCCATCACCGGGAAGCCCGTGGACGGCTGCGCCGCCCTGACCGGGGAGATTGGCATCGGCGGAGAGGTCCTGCCCGTGGGCGGCGTGCCGGCCAAGATCGAGGCCGCGCTCCGCGCAGGCGCGACAACCGTCCTCATCCCGCGCGAAAACTACGAGCGCGCTTTTGCGCGCGAGAGCGCCGTGCACGCCATCGACCGCCTGGAGGAGGCACTGCACTGGCTCCTGGATGCCCCAGCCCTCGCGCCGGAGGAGTCCGTCGCCGCGTTCCCCGCGCAGCCCGCGGGCGTGCTGACGGCTCGCCAGGCCTAACCCCCAACCGATTTGGCAGCGCGGCGATTTCGCCGCGCTTTTTGCATAGGGAAAACCAATGGATTTCCATCGCCGTTCGGTAGTTGCGATTCGGAACGCACCGCGATATACTGAATCTGGAGCAAGAGGGCGGCAAAGCCGCTCGCCTTTGTGAGGAGAGGAGGCTGCGCGAGGATGGGGAAAGAGGATGGTCAGCCCGAGGCGCTCCGGCAAACCCTGCAGGACGCAGGCTGCGACGAAAAGACGGTGGAGCACTATCTCGACCTGGAGCGCGAAGGCCGCACGCAGGAGCAGCTTCGCCTGCTCGCCGTGCACAGGCGTTTTCTGCTGGAGGCGATCCACAGCCGGCAAAAGCAGATCGATTGCCTGGACTACTTGGTCTTCCAGATGGAGCGCGAGGCGCGCGTCGGGGTCCCAATGTCGGCGCGGAAAAAGACGACAAATAAAGAAAGATTTTAGAGGTTTTGAGGAGGAAACGTATGCAGTGCATTGAAAATGCGACGTTTGACCAGGAGCGCGCGCTCTATGGCTCGCGCGGACTCCTGGTGCGCGGCTGTTCGTTTGACGGCCCGGCCGATGGCGAGAGCGCCTTTAAGGAGTGCCGGGACATCGAGGTGGAGCGCGGGTATTTTAACCTCCGCTATCCCTTCTGGCACGACCACAATTTGATTCTGCGCGATTCGGAGATGACGGAGCTCTGCCGCGCGGCGCTTTGGTATTCCAAGGATGTGCGCATCGAGAGAACGAAGCTCCACGGCATCAAGGCCCTGCGCGAGTGCAGCGCCGTGCAGATGCGGGACTGCGACATCGTTTCCCCGGAATTTGGCTGGTTCGTGCACGGCTTGGAGATGCAGGACTGCACGGCCGAGAGCGAGTACTTCTTCCTGCGCTCGAGCGACCTGCGCTTCGCCAACCTGCGCATGAAGGGCAAGTATTCCTTCCAGTACATCGAGCACGCGGTGTTTGAGGACTGCACGCTCGACACCAAGGACGCCTTCTGGCACGCCAAGAATGTGCTGGTCCGCAACTGCACCGTCAAGGGCGAATACCTGGGCTGGTACTGTGAAAACGTCACCTTTGAAAACTGCAAGATCTCCGGCACGCAGCCCCTGTGCTACTGCAAGGGCCTGCGCCTGATCGACTGCGAGATGACGGACGCGGACCTGTCCTTTGAAAAGAGCGAGGTCGACGCCACGCTCACCGCGCCGATCCTGAGCATCAAGAACCCGTACGCAGGCTGCATCCGCGTGCCCTCCGTGGGCGAAATCGTGCGCGACGACGAAAATGCCCGCGCCGAAATCGTCTGCGGTTGATCGAAAAGAGAGAGGAGCGCGCACGATGATCTACAAGGACTACAAGGGCCTGCGCCTTTCGGCGCTGGGCATGGGCGCCATGCGCCTGCCCGTCTTGGACGGGGACGACGCGCGCATCGACGAGCCGGCCGCCATGGCCATGGTCGACCGCGCCATCGCCGGCGGCGTCAACTACTTCGACACCGCGTGGGGCTATCACGCGGGGAATTCCGAGCTCGTCATGGGCCGGGCGCTGGCCCGGTATCCGCGCGAGAGCTTCTACCTCGCGGATAAGTTCCCCGGGTACGACCTGCACAACATGGACAAGGTGGAGGAGATCTTTGAGGCGCAGCTGCAAAAGTGCGGCGTGGACTTCTTCGACTTCTACCTCTTCCACAACGTCTGCGAGATGAACATCGACGCCTACCTGGACGAGAAGTACGGCATCTTTGCCTACCTCAAGGCCCAGCGCGACAAGGGCCGCATCCGCCACCTCGGCTTTTCCGCGCACGGCGGCCTGCCGGTCCTCAAGCGCTTCCTGGAGGCGTACGGCAAGGACATGGAGTTCTGTCAGCTCCAGCTCAACTACCTCGACTGGGACTTCCAGGACGCCAAGGACAAGGTGGAATTGCTCCGCACATACGGCATCCCCGTCTGGGTCATGGAGCCCCTGCGCGGCGGCAAGCTCGCCAACCTCGCGCCGGAGCAGGCGGCAACCCTGCGCGCCCTGCGCCCGGAGGAGAAACCCGCCGCCTGGGCCTTCCGCTTCCTGCAGAGCCTGCCCGAGGTCGTCGTGACCCTGTCCGGCATGTCGACCCTGAAGCAGATGGACGAGAACCTGGCCACCTTTGCGGAGGAAAAGCCCCTTTCCGCCGCAGAGCAGGAGGCGCTCCTGAATCTGGCGCGGGACATGGTCCGCAAGATCGCCCTGCCCTGCACCGCCTGCCACTACTGTGTCAGCCACTGCCCGCGCGGCCTGGACATCCCCTCGCTCCTGGCGCTGTACAACGAGCACATCGTCACCGAGGGCGGCTTCATCGCGCCCATGGCCCTGCAGGCCGTGCCCGAGGACAAGCGCCCGCAGGCCTGCATCGGCTGCCGGAGCTGCGAGGCCGTCTGCTCGCAGGGCATCCCCATATCCAAAGCCATGGCGGACTTCGCCGCCAAGCTCCGCTGAGCGTCATTGCCCGGGAAACGAAAAAAGTCCCTGGTCTGTTTTTAGAAAAACAGACCAGGGACTTTTTTATCGCTACAGCGTTTGCAGCGCCACGACCAGCGACGTCGGGGAGAGCCCGGTCCGCTGCGCGATGTAGGCGGAGAGCCGCGCCAGCGCGACTTCGTCCGCGGGCAGACCAAGGTCGGAAATCGTCGTCGGGCAGTGCAGGACCTCCCGGAGGAAGGCCGCCGCGCTCTTGCGCGTGTATCCGGACACCGCGCCGGTCAATTCCAGTTCGAGCAGAACGCCCACGCCCACGATCTCGCCGTGGAAAAAACGCGTCCGCTGCTCCGGAAACAGGCAGGTCACCCCGTTGTAGAAGGCGTGGGCGATCTCCCCGATGCGCCGCCCGGACCCGGTCGCGGTGATGCCGGCGACGAGCTGCAGGTTGGCATAGACGATCTCGTGCTTTGCCGCCTCGTCTCCGGACAAGGCGTCCGCCGCAAAGGAAAAGTAGACGTCCATCAGGTGCAGGGACTGCGCCATGGCGCTGCGCCAACGGGGCTCGGGCGGGTTGTCGGGATAGAGACAGGCGGAGGCCGTCTCGCTGAGCTTGGCCATGCCGTCCGCAATCCCCGCCGCGAGCGTGCGCGCGGGAGCCTGGAACAGGATCGTCTCGTCCGCGTAGACGCCGTCCACGGGGCGGGGAAGCACGTAGGACCCGGAGCGCTTTCCCTCTCCGTCGTACAGGGCGACCAGGGTCGTCGCGGCGGAGCAGGTCGCGGCGATGGTGGGCGCCAGGTAGACCCTGCGGCCCGAGAGCGCCGCGACGGCCTTGGCAAGGTCCAGCGCGCTGCCCCCGCCCACGCCGAGCACGGCCTGCGCATCCGCGCGCACCGCATCTTCCGCCAGGGCGCGCGCCTGCTCCCACGTGCTCTTGCCGACCTGGGGCTTTCCCACCTCGATGTGCGCGCCGTCCAAGTGGAGCGAGGGGAGAAGCGCGTGCAGCCCCGTCTCTCCGCCCACGGCGAACACGGTCTCCAGCCCGCGAAGGTCGTCGCTGAGCCGGGCAGCCGCGTCCGGCCCCTGCACATAGCGGGCTGCGCCCTGCAGGATTTCGATCATGCCTCCGCCTCCTCTCCCAAGATCTTTCCGATGCGCTCGAGCAGCTCCTCGCGACCGGCGCGCGTCACGGACGAAAAGGGCTGCACGTCCCAGGGCTGTACGCCGAGCGTCCGGCACAGGACGAGGACGGCCTTTTGCTGCTGCGCGCGGGAGAGCTTGTCGCACTTGGTGGCAACAACCGTGCAGGGGATGCCGTTGTGTTGAATCCAGGCCTGCATCTGCACGTCGTTTTGCCCCGGCTCATGGCGCATGTCCACCAGGTGCAGGATGTGCACAAGGGAGTCGGTTCCCGCAAAGAAGCTGTCCATCATGCGGCCCCAGTCCTCCTGCATGCCCCGGCTCACCCGCGCATAGCCGTAGCCGGGCAGGTCCACCAGGTGAAAGGCGTCGTTGATCCGATAGAGGTTGATCAGGCGCGTCTTTCCCGGTTCTCCGGAGACGCGCGCGAGCTTGTTTTGGTTGCAGAGGCAGTTGATGAGCGAGGACTTGCCCACATTGGACTTGCCCACGATGGCAATCTGCGGCAGGTCCGCGCCGGGAAAGCGCTGCATGCCCGTTAGCGAAGTGAGAAATTCCGCCCGTTTGATGCGCATAGGTCCTCCTTATTCCTTCGGGGTGGAAGCGTCGGGGTCGCTGGGTTCGCCCGGTTCCGCAAAGACCGCGCCGAGCACGTCCGAGAGCGTGGAAACGGGGCGGAACTCCAACCCCTCCCGCACGGAGGCGGGCACTTCCTGCAGGTCCTCTTCGTTGTCCTTGGGGAAGAGAACCATCCGCGCGCCCGCGCGCAGCGCGGCGATGGACTTCTCCTTCAGCCCGCCGATGGGCAGCACGCGCCCGCGCAGCGAGATCTCGCCCGTCATGGCGATGTTTTGCGGCACGGCGCGCCCGGAGAGCGCCGAGTAGATGGCCGTGACCATCGTGACGCCCGCCGAAGGGCCGTCCTTGGGCGTTGCGCCCATGGGAACGTGGACGTGGATGTCCGTGTTCTTGTGGAAGTCCTCGTCAATGCCCAGCTCCTTGGCGTGCGCGCGGATGTAGGAGACGGCGGCCTTTGCGCTCTCCTGCATGACCTCGCCGAGCTTTCCCGTCAGCTGCACCGCGCCGTCGCCCTTCATGGCCGTGGCCTCGATGGTCAGGATCTCTCCGCCCACCGCCGTCCACGCCAAGCCCGTCACGCACCCCACGAGGCGAACGTCCTCCACCTTTTCGTGCAGGGCGTGGGAGGGACCGAGCAGCTCGCGCACGCGCTTGTCGTTGACGCGGAAGGACTTCTTGCCGTCCATCTTGGCGATGGCGGCCTTCCGGCAGACCGCGCCGATGGTCCGCTCCAGCGCGCGCACGCCGGATTCGGCCGTGTAGTCGTTGATGATGGTGCGCAGCGCGCTCTCCTCCAGGCGGAGGAAGGCCTTTGTCAAGCCGTTTTCCTTGAGCTGCTTGGGCAGAAGGTGGCGCTTGGCGATCTCGAGCTTTTCCTCCGGCGTGTAGCTGGTCAGCTCAATGACCTCCATGCGGTCCAGAAGCGGCCGGGGAACGGTGTCCAGGGTGTTTGCGGTGATGATGAACATCACTTGGCTCAGGTCAAAGGGGATGTCGAGGTAGTGGTCGCGGAAGGTGTTGTTCTGCTCGGAGTCCAGCACCTCGAGGAGCGCCGCCGCCGGGTCTCCGCGAAGGTCCGAGGACATCTTATCGATCTCGTCCAGGAGCAGGACCGGGTTCATGGTCCCCGCCTGCTTGATGGAGGTGATGATGCGCCCGGGAATCGCGCCGACATAGGTGCGACGGTGCCCGCGGATTTCCGCCTCGTCCCGCACGCCGCCCAGCGACATGCGCACAAAGGAGCGTCCCAGGGCCGTGGCGATCGAGTGCGCGATGGAGGTCTTGCCCACGCCCGGAGGTCCCACCAGGCAGAGAATCGTGCCCTTGAGGGACTGGGTCAGCGCATGCACGGCCAGGTATTCGAGGATGCGCTCCTTGACCTTTTCCAGTCCATAGTGGTCGCGCGCCAGAATCTTGCGCGCCCGGTCCAGGGAGTAGTCGTCCTTGGTGTAGACGCCAAAGGGCAGGTCCGCGATCGTCTCCAGGTACGTGCGCAGCACCGCGATGTCGGGCGAACCGGGCGTCATGGTGGAGAGGCGGGAGAGGTCCTTTTCGAGCTTTTCGCGGATAGCGGGCTCAAAGTCGATCTTCTCCAGGCGCTCCCGCAGGTCGGTCACGTCCGTCAGGTCCGTGTCGCCCAGCTCCTTGCGGATGACCTTCATCTGCTCGCGCAGGAAGTACTCGCGCTGGTTTTTCTCCATCATCTGGCGGACCTTCGCCTCGAGCTCCGCCTGAAGCCCGGCCTGCTCGGTCTTCTGCGCGAGCAGAACGCACAGCCGCTCCACGCGCGCGGGCACGTCCGTCAGGTTCAGCAGCTCGAGCTGCTCGGGCACGGTCTCCAGCACGTGCGCGGCGATCAAGTCGCAGAGCTTGTCCGGGTTGTCTTCCTTCTCCAGGTAGTCCGCAGCCTCCTTGGGAATCTTGGGCGAGACTTCGGCATAGTGGTGGAAGTAGTCCAGCAGCACCTCACGCGAGGCGGAGAGGAGCAGATCGGGTCCGTCCTTTTTGGGCAGGTCCCGCACCTCCGCCTGCCGAACGCCCGAAAGGGTCTGAATCGACAGGAACTGCGCACGGCGCACACCCTCTACCGTGACGCGCACCAGCCCGGAGGGGAGGCGCAGGATGCTCTTGATGCGGGCGACGGTGCCGATCTTGTTGAAATCCTCGTAGTTGGGCGCCGCGACGGCGTCCACGCTGTGGAAGCCTAAGAAGACCTCCCGGCCCTCGTCCATCGCGTGCTCATAGGTGGTTACGTCCTCGCCCGGATTGGCCTCAATCGTGGCGCTCATGAAGGGGAAGAGGACCAGCTTGTGCAAGGGCACCAGGGGCATGAGCTGCACAAAGCCCTCGGTGTAGGTCGTTTCGTTCTCCATAAAGCTCAAAAATCCCTCGTTCTCTTAAAATATCTGTTTGTTTATTCTCCATAGATCGAGCGCACGAGCGCAAGGGACTCGTGCGTGCCGATGTCGTAGCAGGGGCGGTCCGTCACATAGGCGTACACCGGCTCCCGCTCCGCAAGCCAAACGGCAAAATTTCCCGGCGCGTCCGGGCTGTTGCCCTGCGCCAGGTACTCGGAAATGCGGCGCACCGCCTCGGCGGGGTAGAGGTACAGCGCAAAAACCCCGTTTTCGCTCGGCGGGTCCGCCGGCTTCTCGACAAGGCGCTCCACGCGCCCGTCCGCGTCCAGAACCGCCACCGCAAAGCGGCGCAGCGTGTCCAGATCGTCCATCTTCTGCGCGAGGAGCTGCGGCTTGCGGCCGCGCGCGACATAGGCGCGGAAAAAGTCCGCGTAGTCGATTTTGAGCAGGTTGTCACCGGCCACAATGAGGCAGTCGTCGTCGATGTTCGCCTGCCGGAGCGCAAAGGCAATGTCTCCAATGGCGCCAAGGCGCGCGCCGTCCTCGCGCGTGCCGTCGTCGTGCACGTGCAGGCGCGGGTCGTTGTGCGCGTCGGCCCAAGTGCGGAATTGCGGATAGAACTTGTCGTTGGAGACGACATGAATCGCGTCCACTTCGTCGATCGCATCAATGCCGCGCAGGATGTGGTCCAGCAGCGGCATGCCGCCCACCGAAAGCAGGGCCTTTGGGCGGTCCTTTGTCAGGGGATACAAGCGCGTAGCATAGCCGGCGACAAGCAGTATGGCTTTCATTTCCGACACCTCCAGCTCAACACTTTAGGCTTCATTATACCACACGCAGGGCGCATCCAACAACCACCCCTTTCGGAATCCCCAGGAGAAAAACAGAAAAAAATCCCCGCGCTCTTGCACCCTTGAAAAAATTCTTCTATAATGGGCTTATGTGCTTGGAAAAGGAGGGGATTCCGTGCCGAAACGCTTTCGGATGGCCACGCTGCACCGCACCGCACGGCGCGTGCGCCGCCTGAGCCACACGGTGCACCACGCGCGGCTGCTCGTGACGCTGTGCATCTTGGGCGTGCTGTTGGCGTCGGTTTGCATTTATGCGTTTGTGCAGCGGGACCGCATCGAGGAGGGCACGGGCGTGGACGTCGTGGTCGGCTCGGCACTGATGGCGCGCTTGCCCCTGCCGGAATCCGGCGAATGCATCCCGGTCCTCGACGCCTTGGAAGAGGTGTCCGTTCGCCCCACCTCCCAGCAGACCCTCATCTTCCGCGGCAGCGACTTTGCGCTGGAGCGCACCGCCGAAGAGGCGCTCGACCTCTGCTTTGGCGCGCAGGGAGAGGCGCTCGTGCTCCTGGACAGCTCCGGCCAGACGCTTGGCACGGTCACGAGCATTTACCTGCCCACGGACGAAACCGCCGTCAAAACCTTTGAGTAGATCGCGCGCATTCTAAAATTTGGAAGTGCGAAAAACCACCCGCTCTGGACATGCTAACCGCAAGGAAAGCATGGAAGAAAGGGTGGTTTTTCATGTCGCTTGGCAGGATTTTGCTGCTGGCGGTGTCGGTGCTGGTGCTCTTTGGCGTCGGCCAGCGCGTGTTGGACAAGATGCGCCTTACAGACCGCCAGGCGCTGTTCTTCATGGCGCTGATCTTGGTGGGGGGATGGCTGCCGTCCATCCCGCTGGGGGAAAGCGTGCGCGTCAACATCGGCGGCGCTCTTGTCCCGCTGGGGCTGTGTATTTACCTGTTCGTGCGCGCGGGCACGGCAAAGGAGCGCTGGCGCGCAGCCATTGCCTCGGTCCTTTCCGCGGCGGCGGTTCTCCTGCTGGGGATGTTCCTCCCCGACGAACCGGAGGCCATGCCCTTTGACGTGAACTACGCCTACGGATTGATCGCCGGCGCCATCGCCTATGTGCTCGGCCGCAGCCGGATCTCCTCGTTCATCGCGGGCGTGATGGGCGTGCTGCTGGCGGACATCGCGCAGGCCGTCCTCAACGCGGTAAACGGCGTGCCGGTGAACCTCCACCTGGGCGGCGCAGGCGCGCTGGACGCCGTCGTGCTCTCCGGCCTTACGGCCGTGCTGCTGAGCGAGGTGCTCGGCACGATCCTGGAGCGGATCGCAGGCGGCGCGCACACCCGGGCGCAGGTCCAGGACGGCCGCCAGGTTCTCGTCCACACCGATCGGGAGGGGGAAAAGAAGGAATGAAGCGCAGAATCCTTGCCGCGCTGCTCTGCTTGTGCGCGGCGCTGACGATTTTTGCCCCGTCCGCGCGCGCGGACGAGGGGGATGCGGTCTGGACGCTCGTGACCGCAGAAGGGGAGAAGGTCACGTCCATTGCCGTGGAGGTCACGGAGGGCGACGAGTACATCGCGGGGGACAACGCCCTGTATCGCGTGACGTCGGTGGATTCCGAGTCGCGCGAGGCGGTCCTGCAGCGCGTGGGCGAGGAACCGGCGGTGACGCAGGCGTTCTTTGGGCTTTCGCGCACCGCGCAAACCCAAAAGGTCGTGGGCCTGTACTGCACCCACTCGGACGAATCCTATGAGGACGGCGACGGTACCTCTTCCGTGGAATCCGGATGGGCTGGCATCCACGACGTGGCCGCAACCCTCAAGAGCTGGCTGGAGGATAAGGGCATCGAGGTCTTGTTCGACACGGGCTCCTACCTGCCGCACGACGCCGGCGCCTACCGTCGCTCCCGCAGCGCGGCGGTGGAATTGGCCAGCCAGAACCCCGCCGCGCTCTTCGACGTCCACCGCGACGGCATCCCCGACGCCGAAGAGTATGAAACGGAGGTCGACGGCGAGCCCGTGACCATGGTCCGCCTGCTCGTCGGCCGCTCCAATCCCAATAGCCAGGAGAACCGCCAGTTCGCCGTGCAGCTCAAGTCCGTTGCGGACGAATATTACCCGGGACT
>JBMNOF010000068.1:0-10040 GCA_050942925.1 Candidatus Spyradocola sp. | reverse complement strand
TTTCGTCAAGTTCTCACACCTCCGTATGGTAATACGACACGCATCTCTATTCGTTGCAGGGTTTCAAAAATCCTCCACGAAAAATGTGGAATTTCGCCGGAAATCGTCCCCTGCGGGCAAAAAAAGTCCGCGCATGGATGTTCGTCCATGCGCGGACTTCAGCGGTTTACAGGCGGACGGGGATGCCGCGCTGCGCAAGGTCGCGCTTCAGATCGCCGATGTCCAGCTCGTGGAAGTGGAAGAGCGAGGCAGCCAGGGCCGCATCCGCGCCGCCCTCGGTGAGGACGCGGGCAAAGTCGTCCGCGCAGCCTGCGCCGCCGGAGGCGATGATGGGGACCTCGACGCTATCGGACACGGCCCGGGTGAGCTTGAGGTCAAAGCCGGCCTTGGTGCCGTCGGCGTCCATGGAGGTCAGAAGGATCTCCCCGGCACCCAGGGCCACGGCGCGCCGCGCCCAATCCACGGCGTCTATGCCGGTGGGGCGCCTGCCGCCATGGGTATAGACCTCAAAGAAGTTGCCGTTCCACTTGGCGTCGATGGCCAGCACCACGCACTGGGAGCCGAACTTGCGCGCGGCCTCGGCCAGGATTTCCGGGTGGGCCACGGCGTAGGAATTGATGCTGACCTTCTCCGCACCGGCGTGCAGGAGATCGGAATAGTCCTCGATGGACTGGATTCCGCCGCCGACGGTGAAGGGAATGTAGACCGCGCGGGCCACGGCGCGCACGGTATCCAGCATGATGCGGCGCGCATCCGAGGAGGCGGTGATGTCCAGGAACGTCAGCTCGTCCGCGCCGGCGCGGTCATAGGCTTCGGCGCAGGCGACCGGGTCGCCGGCATCGGTGAGGTTGACGAAGTTCACGCCCTTGACCACGCGGCCGCCCTTGACGTCCAAGCAGGGGATGATTCTCTTGGCAAGCATGTTGACCTCCTAGCGCATCGCGGCAAAGTTCTGAAGGAGCTGCAGGCCGCACGCCCCGCTCTTTTCGGGATGAAACTGCACGGCATAGAGGTTGTTCCGGCGAACCGCGACGTCCATGTCCACGCCGTAGCGCACGCGCGCCAGCACGCAGGAGGGGTCCTGCGCCTGGACGTAATAGGAATGGACGAAGTAGAAATAGGGCTTCTCCGGCAAGCCCGCAAAGAGCGGGTCCTTCTGGCAGATCTCGATCTCGTTCCAGCCCATGTGGGGCACCTTGCGCCCGGGGCCGGCGGGGATGCGGCGCACGGAGCCGCGCAGCCAGGAAAGGCCGCGGCTTCCCGGCGACTCCTCGCTGCGCTCAAAGAGGAGCTGCTCCCCGATGCAGATGCCAAGGAAGGGTCTGCCCGTCTCCAGGAAGCGCTCCATGGCGGTGATGGTTCCGCTGGAGCCGAGCTGCTCCATGGCGTCGCCAAAGGCGCCGACTCCCGGCAGAATCACGGCATCCGCTCGGGCGATCTCCCCGGCGTCGCGCGTGAGAATCGAGGGCGCGCCGATGTGCTCCAGCGCGTGCATCACGGAGCAGACATTGCCTGCGCCATAGTCCACAACTGCGATCATGCTCTATCCTCCTTGCCGGGCCGCGCGGACCGCGGCCTTCGGTTCGATTCTTAGTACTTGCCCAGGTACTCGTCCAGCTCCCACTGGGAGACGCGCATCCGGTACTCGCGCCACTCGGCGCGCTTGGCGGCCAGGTACTTCTCGTAGATGTGGTTGCCGAGCACGCGTCGGACCAGCGGGTCCTCGTCCATGCGCTCGACGGCGGCGTTGAGGTCCGCGGGCAGCGCCGTGACGGATGCGGCCTCGCGCTCTTCGCGGGTCATGTTGTAGATGTTCTGGTTGACGGCCTCGGGCGGGACGAGTCCCTGCTCAATGCCCTCCAGGCCCGCCTCCAGGACCAAGGAAAAGACCAGGTAGGGATTGGCCGTGGGATCGGGGTTGCGAAGCTCGATGCGGGTGGCCTGCCCCTTGGCGTCCGGGATGCGGATGAGGGGCGAGCGGTTGCGCGCGGACCAAGCGATGTACAGCGGCGCCTCATACCCGGGGACCAGGCGCTTGTAGGAGTTGACCAAGGGATTGGTCACCGCCGCAAGGGAGGCGGCGTGGCGCATAATGCCCGCGATGAAGTGGTAGGCCGTCTCGCTCAGGCCATAGCGGTCCTTTTCGTCGTAAAAGACGTTCTTCCCGTTCTGGAAGAGGGACATGTTGATGTGCATGCCGCTGCCCG
The DNA here is from genome assembly GCA_050942925.1 of Candidatus Spyradocola sp. Classification (GTDB taxonomy): domain Bacteria; phylum Bacillota; class Clostridia; order Christensenellales; family UBA1750; genus Spyradocola. The sequence goes on along the minus strand of JBMNOF010000068.1, from coordinate 7,833 downwards.
CGATGCCGAAGATGGGCTTGGGCATGAAGGTGGCGTGCAGGCCATGGCGCTGGGCCGTGGTCTTGACGACCTCCTTGAAGGTGATGACGTTGTCGGCGGTGGTCAGGGCCTCGTCGTACTTAAAGTCGATTTCGTGCTGGCCGCGGGCGACCTCGTGGTGGGAGGCCTCGATCTCAAAGCCCATCTCCTCCAGGAGGATGCACATCTCGCGGCGCGCCTTTTCGCCGGGGTCCACGGGGCTGATGTCGAAGTAGCCGCCCTCGTCAAAGCTGCGGGTTGTGGCCTTTCCGGCCTCGTCCGTGTGGAAGAGGAAGAACTCCAGCTCCGGCCCGACGTAGAAGTCGAAGCCCATGGCCTTGGCGTGGCTGAGCACGCGGCGGAGCACATAGCGCGGGCAGCCGGCAAAGGGCGCGCCGTCGGTGGTGTGCACGTCGCAGATCAGGCGGGCGACGCGGCCCTGATCGCTCCAGGGCAGGATGCGGAAGCTGTCGGGATCGGGGTAGAGGCACATATCGCTCTCCTCGATGCGGGTAAAGCCCTCGATGGAGGAGCCGTCGAACTTGCACTCGTTGCGCAGCACCTTGGGGAGCTGGCTGGCGGTGACGTTGACGCACTTCATGGCGCCGAAAATGTCGGTGAACTGCAGGCGGATAAAGCGAACCTGGTTCTCCTCCACCATGCGCAGGATGTCCTGCGTAGAATACTTAGCCATCCTCTCGAATTCCTCCTTAAGCGGCGAGATTGTGGGAAAAATACACAGAGGGCATGCGGTTTCTTTCGGCCATGCCCTCTTCTTTCTAATTTAGTTTACCACTGCGCGCTTTTGGGCGTCAAGCAACGGCAGGTTAATTCCAAGCCGTTCCCGGGATCAGATCTTGGCCAAATCCACCACGTCAAAGCCGTTGCGCAGGGCGTGCTCCAGGCAGAAGGCCAGCGCGCGGACGGTGTCCAGGCTCGTCAGGCAGGGCACGCCGTTCTCCACGGACCAGCGGCGCAGCTGGAAGCCTTGGCGGGAGGGGTTGCGGCCATGGGTCGGGGTGTTGACGACCAGGGCGATCTTCTCCTTGTGGAGGTTGTGCAGGTGCTCGCCGAAGCTCTCGACGGGGGTGACCTGTACGCCGTGCTCGGCAAGGTCGCGCGCGGTGCCGGGGGTGGCCAGGATCGGGTAGCCCAGGCGGGCAAACTCCGCCGCGAGCTCGCGGAGCTCGGCCTTGTCGTGGTCGTTGACCGAGCAGAGCACGGCTCCGCCCGGCTTCATGTGCAGCCCTGCGCCGAGGAAGGCCTTGTAGAGCGCCTCTTCGTACTTGGGCGACACGCCCAGGACCTCGCCCGTGGACTTCATCTCCGGGCCAAGGCTGGTGTCGGCGTCGATGATCTTTTCAAAGGAGAAGACGGGCATCTTGACCGCGACCAGGCGGCTCTTGCGATAGAGGCCCGTGCCATAGCCCATGTCGCGCAGGCGCTCGCCGAGAATAACGCGCGTGGCGAGCTTGACGATCGGCACGCCCGTGACCTTGGAGATGTAGGGCACGGTGCGCGAGGAGCGCGGGTTGACCTCGATGACGTAGACGCGGCCGTCCTTGACGATGAACTGGATGTTGATCAGGCCCTTGACGTGCAGGGCGCGTGCGAGCGCGCCGGAGTGCTCGACGAGCTTCATGCAGATCTCGTGCGGCAAGGTCTGGGCGGGATAGACGGAGATCGAGTCGCCCGAGTGGACGCCTGCGCGCTCCAGGTGCTGCATGATTCCGGGCACGAGGATGTCCTCGCCGTCGCAGACGGCGTCGACCTCGCACTCCTGGCCCTCGACGTACTTGTCCACGAGGATGGGGTGCTCCTTGACTTCCATCAGGGCCGTGATGCGGGCGAGGAACTCGCGGATGTCGGCGTCGGAGCGGGCGATCTCCATGCCCTGGCCGCCCAGGACGTAGGACGGGCGAACGAGCACGGGGTAGCCCAGGTCGTGCGCCGCGGTGAGCGCCTCCTCCGCGGTAAAGACCGTGTGGCCGGCCGGGCGCGGGATGCCGCAGAGCTCCAGGATCTTGTCGAACTCCTCGCGGTCCTCCGCGCGGTCGATGTCGCGCTCGGAGGTGCCCAGGATCGGCACGCCCATCTCGACCAAGGCCTTGGTGAGCTTGATGGCGGTCTGGCCGCCGAACTGGACGACCGCGCCGTCGGGCTTTTCCAGGTCCACGATGTTGCCGACGTCCTCGCGGGTCAGGGGCTCAAAGTAGAGCTTGTCCGCGATGTCAAAGTCGGTGGAGACGGTTTCGGGGTTGTTGTTGACGATGATCGTCTCGCAGCCCATCTCCTTGAGCGCCCAGACCGAGTGCACGGAGCAGTAGTCGAACTCAATGCCCTGGCCGATGCGGATGGGGCCGGAGCCCAGGACCATGACCTTCTTGCGGGTGGTGCGGGGATTGACCTCGTTCTGCGCGGAGTAGGTGGAATAGTAGTACGGCGTGACGGCCTCAAACTCCGCGGCGCAGGTGTCGACCATCTTGAAGTCCGGGGTGATGCCCAGGCTCTTGCGCAGGGCCTTGACCTCCGCCTCCGGCTTGCCGGTCAGCTCCGCGATGGTGCGGTCCGTGTAGCCCATGCGCTTGGCGGCCAGCAGCAGCTCATAGTCGAGGTCCTTGCTCTGGGCGAGCTCCTTTTCCATCTCGACGATGGAGAGAATGCCCTCCAGGAACCAGGGATCGATTTTGGTGATCTCCGCAAGCTCCTCCAGCGTCTTTCCGCGGCGGAAACATTCGGCCACGGCAAAGAGCCGGCGGTCGTCGACGTTGCGGATCTCGCGCTCGAGCTGCTCGTCCGTCATTTCGTCGATGACGGGCAGGTGGAGGGACTCGACGTTCTGCTCGAGCGAGCGCACGGCCTTCATCAAGCCGCCCTCGAACGTCGAGGCGATGGCCATGACCTCGCCCGTGGCCTTCATCTGCGTGCCGAGGGTGCGGCTGGCGGTGGCGAACTTATCGAAGGGCCACTTGGGGATCTTGACGACGATGTAGTCGAGCGTGGGCTCGAAGGCGGCGTAGGTCTTGCCGGTGACGGAGTTCTTGATCTCGTCCAGGGCATAGCCCAAGGCGACCTTGGCCGCGACCTTGGCGATGGGGTAGCCCGTGGCCTTGGAGGCCAACGCCGAGGAGCGCGAAACGCGGGGGTTGACCTCGATGACGACGTACTGCGCGGAGTGCGGGTTGAGGGCGAACTGGACGTTGCAGCCGCCGACGATGCCCAGCGCGTCCACGATCTTGAGCGCCGCGGTGCGCAGCATCTGGTATTCCTTGTCGGCCAGGGTCTGGGAGGGCGCCACGACGATGGAGTCGCCCGTGTGGACGCCGACGGGGTCGAGGTTCTCCATGTTGCAGACGGTGATGCGGTTGCCGTAGCCGTCGCGCAGGACCTCGTACTCGATCTCCTTCCAGCCGGCGATGCACTTTTCGATCAGGCACTGGTGCACGCGGGAGAGGCGAAGGCCGTTGTCGCAGGTGACCTCCAGCTCCTCGCGGTTGGCGCAGATGCCGCCGCCGGAGCCGCCGAGCGTGTAGGCCGGGCGGACGATGACCGGGTAGCCGATGCGGTCGGCAAAGTCGCACGCATCCTCGACGGATTCGACGACCAGGCCGTCCACGCAGGGCTCGCCGATGGAGAGCATGGTCTCCTGGAAGGCGAGGCGGTCCTCCGCCTTCTTGATGGCGGGCGGCTGGGTGCCGATGACCTGCACGCCCATGCGGTCCCAATAGCCCTCCTCGTTTAGCTCCATGGCGAGGTTGAGGCCCGTCTGTCCGCCGAGGGTGGCAAGGACGGCGTCGGGCTTTTCGCGCTCGACGACCTTCTTGACGCTGTCGGCGACCAGCGGCTCGATGTAGACGCAGTCGGCGATGTCGGCGTCCGTCATGATGGTGGCGGGGTTGGAGTTGATGAGGACGACCTCCATCCCCTCTTCCTTCAGGGCGCGGCAGGCCTGCGTTCCCGCGTAGTCAAACTCGGCCGCCTGGCCGATGACGATGGGGCCGGAACCGATGACCAGCACCCGATGAATGTCCGTTCTCTTAGGCATCGTGCTTCCCTCCCATGACGTGGATGAAACGATCGAACAGGAATCCGGTGTCCACGGGTCCGGGGCTTGCCTCGGGGTGGAACTGCACGGTGTAGACGCGCCCGCCGTCGTATGTCACGCCCTCGACCGTGCCGTCGTTGACGTTGACAAAGCTCACCTTGCCCTCCTTGGGGACGCTGTCCCCGCGGACGACGTAGCCGTGGTTCTGGCTGGTGATGTAGACGCGGCCGGTGGACAGATCCTTGACCGGATGGTTGACGCCGCGGTGGCCGTACTCCATCTTCTCGGTCTTTGCGCCCAGGGCAAGGGCGGTGATCTGGTGTCCAAGGCAGATGCCGAAGATCGGCACGCCGCTGTCGTAGAGCGCGCGCACGCAGGCGATGGGGCCGGTGCACTCCTCCGGGTCTCCGGGGCCGTTGGAGAGCATCACGCCGTCGGGCTGAATGGCGAGCACCTTTTCGGCGGGCGTGTCCTGGGGGAAGATGTAGAGATCGCAGTTCCTGCGCCGCAGGGACTTGATGATGGAGTTCTTCGCGCCGTAGTCCATGAGCGCCACGCGCGGGCCGGTGCCCTCGAAGTGCTCGACCTCCTTGCGGCTGACGCGCGCAACGACCCCCGTTACGCGGTATTCGCGGGCGAGCTTTACGCAGGCCTGGATGTTCCAATCGGTGCGCGAAGTGAGCATGCCGTTCATGGTGCCGCGCGTGCGCAGATGGCGCGTCAGCGCGCGGGTGTCCAGGCCCGAAATGCCGGGGATGTCATAGCGCTTCAAATAGGCGTCCAGCTCCTCGCGGCTGCGGTAATTCGAGGCCCTGCGCGCCACCTGCTGCACGATGAAGGCCGAGGCCCAAGGCTGCCGGCTCTCGGCGTCCTCCTCGTTGATGCCGTAATTGCCCATCAAGGGATAGGTCATGGTCACGCCCTGCCCCGCATAGGAAGGGTCGGTGAGCACCTCCAGGTAACCGGCCATGGCCGTGTTGAACACGACCTCGCAGACCGCGTCGCGGTCCGCCCCGATGCGCTCGCCCTCAAAGACCGTGCCATCCTCCAGGATCAGATATGCTTTCATGCGCGCCTCCTGCTTCGCTTTTTCTGTGTATCAATATACCATTTTCGCTCATAAATTGCAAAGCACTTTCTGCAAAATAACCAACATTTAACCTTTGGCCGTCAGATTGGGGCTTGCAATCCCCGGGGCACCGTTGTATAATGCAGGATTAGATTGAAACGTGTTTCTAAGCCATCCGCAAGAGACACGTTCGTTTGTGTTTTTGATTTTCGCTCGATTCGGGGCTCTTCGCCCTGGATCGAGCGATTTTTTTCGCTCTTTCTGCAAAAAACCAGAACATTTAATGCAAACTTAATTTTTAACGTTCGTCTTTTGCTGCTCAGAAATTTTACATATTTGGACCAAAGGCGTCCGATTTGCAATTTATGCATGCGACGCGCTCCATCATGCAGGGAATGGGCGCATGGCTGAATTTTTATGCAGTCTCGTGACGGTTTTGCCTCTCCCCCATCCTGCCGGGGGTGCTTGACAGACAGCTGGTTTTTTTGTAGTGTTAAGGCAGTATTCCCATAAAGGGCGAAAAAATGGGAGAAAAATAGGAAGGCGGGAGGAGAGTTCATGGCAAGGGCAAAGCACCAGACCGTGCTCGTTCTGGACTTCGGCGGACAGTACAACCAGCTCATCGCGCGCCGCGTGCGCGACGAGGGCGTTTACGCGGAATTGATCCCTGGGGACAGCTCCATCGAGCGCATCCGGGCCAAGGAGCCCGTCGGACTGATCCTGACGGGCGGTCCGAACAGCGTCTATGCCGACGGCGCGCCGCGCTGCGTGCCGGAGATCTTCGAGATGGGGATTCCGGTTCTGGGCATCTGCTACGGCATGCAGCTGATGACGGTCATGCTCGGCGGATCGGTCCGTTCGGCGCAGACCAAGGAATATGGAAAGACCGACGTGGAGCTGCGGGACTGCGCGCTCTTTGAGGGGATCGACCGCAGCACCGTTTGCTGGATGAGCCACACGGACCAGGCCGACCGGCTGCCGGAGGGCTTTGCCGTGGCGGCGACGACGGCGACCTGTCCCATCGCGGCCATCGCGGACGAGAAGCGCCGCTTCTACGGCGTGCAATTCCACCCGGAGGTCCAGCACACCGAGCGCGGCCAGGAGATGCTGCGCAACTTCCTTTATAAGGTGTGCAAGCTGGACGGCGACTGGTCGATGCCGCAGTTCGTGCAGGAGACGGTCGAATCTCTCCGCGAGAAGATCGGCAACGGCCGGGTGCTGCTTGCGCTCTCTGGCGGCGTGGACAGCTCGGTGTGCGCGGCGCTGCTCAGCCGCGCGGTTGGAAAGCAGCTCACCTGCGTGTTCCTGGACATCGGCCTGATGCGCAAGAACGAGCCGGAACAGGTGCGCGCCATGTTCGAGGGCAAATTCGACATGGATCTGCGCTTCCTGGACGAGGGCGCAAACTTCCTCCAGGCGCTGGCGGGCGTGACCGATCCGGAGCGCAAGCGCAAGATCATCGGCGAGCAGTTCATCCGCGCCTTTGAGCGCGCGGCCAAGGGTATTGGCAAGGTGGAGTTCCTCGCGCAGGGAACGATCTATCCGGACGTGGTGGAGTCCGGCGCGGGCCAGGCGGCGACCATCAAGAGCCATCACAACGTCGGCGGTCTGCCGGACGTGATCGACTTCCAGGAGATCATCGAGCCGCTGCGCAGCCTGTTCAAGGACGAAGTGCGCCGCCTCGGCCTGGAGCTGGGCCTGCCCGAGAACATGGTCTGGCGTCAGCCCTTCCCCGGTCCGGGACTTGCGGTGCGCATCATCGGCGACATTACGAAGGAAAAGGTCGAGATCCTCAAGGAGGCGGACGCGATCTTCCGCGAAGAGGTCGACAAGGCGGGCCTGAATCGCGACATCAACCAGTACTTTGCGGTGCTGACCAACATGCGCTCCGTCGGCGTCATGGGCGACGAGCGCACCTACGATTACACCGTGGCGCTGCGCGCGGTGTGCACGGTGGACTTCATGACCGTGGACTGGGCGCGCATCCCCTATGACGTCCTGGCCCGTGCCTCTGCGCGCATCGTCAACGAGGTCCGCTCGGTCAACCGCGTCGTCTACGACATCACGACCAAGCCCCCGGCCACCATTGAGTGGGAATAAGTTAATGAACCCGGCAAAGCATTGTGCTGCAGTGCTTTGCCGGGTTTTTCATTGAATTATGAGATTGCCGTCTACAGAAGGTAAAATTGGAGAGCATGGCCCTGATGAGACTTTTTGCCGACGATTGTGTGTCCCCCACTCCCAATAAGATGGTAGAAACAGCGGGAACAGGCGGAGGAAGACCGCAAGCAGCCCTGGCTTTCCCTTGACCGGGACGAAGGATATATGGACTTATAAGGAACCTTATAGTACACTGTAATATAGAAGAACAAGTACGGAATTGTGGAGGTGTGACTATGACAGTGAAGAACGCACAAAAATTACGAGATACACTCTTAATTGTGGGGACAGGAATTATGCTGTTGGGCGTTATTTCCGAGCCTTTATTTCTAGTCGGCGTCATAGTTGCAGTCTCCTGCTTTATTCCACATTTTCTCTTTAATAAATGTCCGCATTGCGGAAGGCAATTAGGCAAAAATGAGGGTGAGTTTTGCCAGTTTTGTGGAAAACATATTGACTGACGGCTTCCGAATTCTCGGAGAATAGCAAACCCTGTCGAGATCGTCAATGGTCCTGCTCTGCGGTCATCCAGGCGGGCAAG
>JBMNOF010000009.1:0-47097 GCA_050942925.1 Candidatus Spyradocola sp. | reverse complement strand
GGGGGTCGCAACCGGTGCCCCCCCCCCGCTTCCCACGTTCTCTGTCCTATGCCTTGCGAACCTTCGCGCCCTGGGGGGTGTCCTCGAGGATGTATCCCATGGAGGTGATAAGATCGCGCAGGCGATCCGCTTCCTTCCAGTTCTTGGCCTTGCGCGCTTCCTGGCGCTGCTGCACCAGAGACTCGACATCGTCCTGCGCCGTCTCCTCCTTGCGGTAGAGCAGGCCCAGCACGCCCGTCAATTCGTTCAGCGCATCCAGCGCCGCCTGCACCGCCTTTGTCGATGCGCCGCTGACCGCGATGATGTTGCCTTCCTTGACCAGGTCAAAGATCGCGCCCAGGGCGCCGGCCGTGTTCAGATCGTCGTCCATCGCCGCGATGAAGCGCTCCCGGATGGCCGGAATGCCGTCGAGGAATTTCTGCTCCGCCTCGTTCGGCTCGCGGTCTACGGTCCCCCCCTTCTCCAGCAGGAAACGATAGTTGTCGCGCGCATTGTAGAGGCGGTCCAGCGCCGCCTTGCTCTGCTCGATCAGCTCGCGGGAGAAATTCAGCGGGCTGCGGTAGTGCGCCGCGAGCATGAAGTAGCGCACGGCCTCCAGGTCGAACTGCTCGCCAATCTCGCGGACAGTAAAGAAGTTGCCGGCAGACTTGGACATCTTCTCATTGTTGACGTTGATAAACCCGTTGTGCATCCAGTAGCGCGCAAAGGGCTTGCCCGTCGCGCCCTCGGACTGCGCGACCTCGTTTTCATGGTGCGGGAACACGAGGTCCTGACCGCCGCAGTGGATGTCGATCGTCTCGCCCAGGTACTTCATGCTCATGGCCGAGCACTCGATGTGCCAGCCGGGACGCCCGGGCCCAAAGGGCGAATCCCAGTACGGCTCGCCCTCCTTCCGGGCCTTCCAGACGGCGAAGTCCATGGGGTGCTTCTTGTTCTCGTCCACCTGGATGCGCGCGCCGCTCTCCAGATCCTCCAGGTTCTGTCCGCTCAGCTTTCCGTATCCGGGGAAGGCCTCCGTGTCAAAGTACACGCCGTCCGTGCTCTTGTACGCCAGGCCCTTGTCTATGAGCTTCTGCACCAGCGCGATGATCTCGGGAATGTGCTCGGTGGCCTTGGGATGCACGGTCGCGCGGCGCACGCCTAGGGCCTCTACATCCTTGAAGTACTCCGCGATGAAGCGCTCGCCCAGCTCCTTTACGGTGATGCCCTCCTCGTTCGCGCGGTTGATCATCTTGTCGTCAATGTCCGTGAAGTTCTGCACAAACGTCACGTCGTAGCCGCGCCACTCGAGATACCGGCGCAGCACGTCAAAGATGATCAGCGGCCGCGCGTTGCCGATGTGAATGTAGTTGTACACCGTCGGGCCGCAGGCGTAAATGCCCACCTTGCCCTCGTGCAAGGGCTGGAATTCTTCCTTTTTCCGGGTCTGCGTGTTATAGATCCACATAGCTCTTCTCCTTCTCCTTTGCGTTCTTGGGGCAATCCTCGGTGTGGTTTTGTTCGCAGGTCTCGCAGGTCAGTCCCTGCGTGCGGCGCGTCAGGCAGATTTCGAGCTGCTCGATGCGGCGCTGCAGTTCCTCCACGCGGTCCTTGACCGGGTCGGGCAGATGGATCTGATCCAGGTCCGGGCCGGTGCACCGGACGTTGCCCTTGCGCACGATGCGCCCGGGGTTTCCGACCACTGTGCAGTTGGGCGGCACTTCCTTGAGCACGATGGACCCCGCGCCCACCTTGCTGCCCTTGCCCACGGTGAACGGCCCCAGCACCTTCGCGCCCGATCCGATGACCACGTCGTCCTCAATGGTGGGGTGGCGCTTCCCCACGTCCTTGCCCGTGCCGCCCAGCGTCACGCCCTGGTAAAGGGTCACGTTGTCCCCGATGACCGTGGTTTCGCCAATGACCACGCCGTTGCCGTGGTCAATGAACAGTCCCTCGCCGATCACCGCGCCGGGATGGATCTCGATGCCGGTCTTGCGCACGGTCCTTTGGCTGACCATGCGCGCCAACAGCTTGCAGTTGTGCGTCCAGAGCCAGTGCGCGCGCCGGTGCCGGCGCACCGCCTTGTACCCGGGATAGCACAGGACGACCTCCAGCGCGCTGCGCGCCGCAGGATCGCGCCGCAGCACAGCCTCGATGTCCCGCCGCCTGCGCGCAAAATACGATGCCTTGGCCATTTCATCCTCTTTTCCGAGGGAATCGCCGGGAAAAAACAAGCGCCCCTTTGCTCCTTGTGCAAAGAGGCGCTGGATCTTAGCGCGGTTCCACTCTTTTTTTCACGGGAGAGATCTCGCCCTCCGATGACTTTTCCACTTTAACGCAGTGCCTACGTTCCGCCTACTCTTCTTCGGCAAAAGGGCTCCCGAGCGCACTTCGCCGCGATCCCTGCCGGGCGGGCTTTCAGCCCATGACCCACCCTCTCTTGTGCCGGGTGCGCGCAGCTACTCTGCTCGTTCTCCGCCTGCTTCTATTCTATGCAACGCCCCGGCGTTTGTCAACCCCTCCGGCGGCTGAGCGCGCACCGAAGTCCGGCAAAGAGCAGCGCCGGCAGGAACATTTCCGCGGAAAGCAGGCACATCTTTCCCACGTAAAGCGCCTGCCCGGGCGCCGCGTCAGCATACGTGGCCGCGACATGCGCCGCCAGGAGCACACCGCCTGCAGCGGCCAGCGCGACGCCTGTGGAGCGGGGCACTCGCGTTCCCACAAAGGGCAGGAGCAGCGCGCCATAGAGCGCCCGGAACCAGAGCAGGGCCGTAAACGCCGTCCCGCTCGCCTCCGCCGCGGGCCGCAGCGCCGACCGCAGCAGGTCCGCCTGGCACGCCAACAGCAGGATGGCGAACAAGCCCACCGCGGCTTTGCCGTCCAAGGCGGGGCCCTTTCTGCGCAGCGCCGCCCAAGCGCCCAGGCCGACGCACAGCAGGAGCAGCATCGCCCCGAATGCAGCGGGCTGGCCCACGCCGGCTGCCGCGGCCAGCGCGCACCAGATCCCGGCCGCCAGCGCGGGGAGAAGATAGGTCAGCGCGCCCCTTTCCGGCGCGACCACATCCAGCAGAACGAGCCCGGCCGCCCAGAGTGCGGCCGCGAGCCAACCGTTCCACGGTCCGCATGCCAGCCCCGCCAGAAGCAGGACGGCGCCGGCAGCGTTTTTCCATCCGCGTTTCGTCATCCGACACCCCTCCCCTTTGGTTTTTCTCTCACCCAAATGGTAGCAAGCGCAAAGGAGAGGCGTCAAGGGATTCCGGCTGAAAACCGCAAAAAACGGGTTTTCCGCAACAAAAATGGGGGACGCGGTCATGCCGCAATCCCCCAATGGATGCTGGTTTCGCCGTCTTATTGCGGCTTGTCCGCCTGGTGCTTGGCCATGTCGTTCTGGCGGATCTCGACGCGGCGGATCTTGCCGGAGATGGTCTTGGGCAGCTCGTCCACGTACTCGATGATGCGCGGGTACTTGTAGGGCGCGGTGACGCGCTTGACGTGGTTCTGCAGCTCCTTCGTCAGCTCCGGGCTGCCCTGGTAGCCGCGGGCGAGCACGATCGTGGCCTTGACCACGAAGCCGCGCACCGGGTCCGGAACGCCCGTGACCGCGCACTCCAGGACGGAGGGATGCTCCATCAGCGCGCTCTCGACCTCGAACGGCCCGATGCGGTAGCCGGAGGACTTGATGACGTCGTCCACGCGGCCCACGTACCACAGGAAGCCGAGCTCGTCCTTATAGGCGGTGTCGCCCGTGTGGTAGAGGTCGTCGTGCCAAGCCTTCTTGGTGAGCTCCTCGTCGCGGAAGTAGCCGCCGAACAGGCCGAAGGGCTTGCCGCCGTCCGTGCGCACGCAGATCTCGCCCGTGACGCCCGCGGGGACCTCCTCGTCGTTGGCGTCGCAGATGACCAGGCGCCAGCCCGGCGCGGGCAGGCCCATGGAGCCCAGGCGCGGCTGCATCCAGGGATAGGCGGTCAGGCAGCAGAGCGTCGTCTCGGTCTGGCCGAATCCCTCGAAGATCTTGAGGCCCGTCTTCTTGAGCCACTGGTTGTAGACCTCGGGGTTAAGCGCCTCGCCGGCGGTGGTGCAGTGCTTGAGGGAGGAGAGGTCGTACTGGCTCAGGTCCTCCTTGATCATGTAGCGGTACATGGTCGGCGGCGCGCAGAAGGTGGTGATGTGGTACTTCTCCATCATGTGGAGGATGTCCGGCGCATGGAAGCGGTCGAAGTCATAGGTAAAGACCGCGCTGCCGCCCAGCCACTGGCCGTAGATCTTGCCCCAGAGCGCCTTGCCCCAGCCGGTGTCGGAGATGGTGAAGTGCAGGCCGCCGTCCTCGACGCGGTGCCAGAAGCAGCCGGTGAGGATGTGTCCCAGGGGGTAGGTGAAGTCGTGCCAGACCATCTTGGGATAGCCCGTGGTGCCGGAAGTAAAGAACATGAGCATGGGGTCGGAAGACTTGTTGGCCTCTTCGCCCGTGGGGCGCGCGAACTCCTCGCTCTGCTGGGCGACGAGCGCATCAAAGTCCAGCCACTTGTCGCCGGCCTGCTTGTGCTTGGTCGTGGCGTAGAACTCGACCGTGGGGCACTCGGGCATGGCCTCGGTGACGTGCTCGGTGGCGTCGCCGTCGCCGGTGATGATCATCATCTTGACGGTGGCGGCGTTGGCGCGGTAGACGTAGTCCTTCGCCGTGAGCAGGTGCGTGGCGGGGATGGCGATGGCGCCGATGCGGTGCAGGGCCAGCAGCGTGTACCAGAACTGGTAGCCGCGCTTGAGCACGAGCATCACGCAGTCGCCCTTGTGGACGCCCAGGCCTTTGAGGAAGTTGGCCGTCTGGTTGGAAAGGCGGCGCAGGTCTTCAAAGGTGAAGCGGCGCTCCTCGCCCTCGTTGCTGACCCACAGCATGGCCAGCTTATCCGGGGTCTCGCGGGCGATCTCGTCCACGACGTCGTAGGCGTAGTTGAAGTCGTCGCCGACGGTTACCTTGTAGTTCTTCTGCAGGTCCTCCAGGGTCGCAAAGTCGTCGCGGCTGCGGCCCACATATTTTTCATAAAGCGGCATGGCTCTTTACTCCTTTATTTCCGTCTGACATCGAGTGTGGATTTGTTTAGCGGTTCGGCTCGCCCATGACCACGGCGAGGAACTGCACGCGCTCGCCGTTCAGGGCGCGCATGGCGTGCGGAATGCCGGAGTTGAAGTAGACGCTATCCCCCGCATTGAGCACGGTGGTGGAAGATCCCAGGTAGAACTCCATGCTGCCCTCGATGACGAAGTTCAGCTCCTGGCCCTCGTGCTCGTGCAGGACGGGCACCTCCTCCTCGGGCTTGGGCTCCACCGTCACGACAAAGGGCTCGACCTTTTTGTTGCGGAAGGTGTAGGCGATGTGCTGGTAATCGTAGGCCTCGCGGCGGTTGATCTTGAAGCCCTTGCCCTTGCGCACCACGCACATGTTCGACAGCTTGGGCGAATCCCCACTCATCAGATCCACCACGTCCACGCCCAGACGGTTGGCCGCATTGTAAATGAACGAGAAGGAGAAGTCCTTCTCCCCGCGCTCATAGGCGCGATATTCCTCCAGGCTCACGCCGCAGACCTCGGCCAGCTCCTCTTCCGTCACGTCCATGATCTGGCGCAGGGTTTTGAGGCGAATTGCAATTTCCTTGAGTTGTTCCGTCATTTCACATGCCTCCTTCATTTTTTTGCCTTCTCGAATTCGATGGAGCAAAGAGCCGCCGGCAAAGAAAAAACCCCATCCCTCTTCTTCAAGGGACGGGGCGTTTTTTTACGCCACGCGATACCACCCAAGTTTGACCCCGCCGCTTTGGCGAAGCCCACTCACGGAGACTCCATCAAGCCTCCTGCCTGTAACGGGGCAAACCCGTATGCACCTACTCGACCGGTCTTTCAGCACATCTGCTCAAGAGTGATCTCCACTGGGACCCGACGCCGGTTTCCACCAACCACCGGCTCTCTTTGCTCGGAATCCAAGCTTCCTCTCTTTCGTCGCATTTGGAAGTACGCTTATTCGATTGGTTGCATTATAGACCCATTTTCCGCTTCTGTCAACACCCATTCCCCGTTTTCTCTGTTAAACTCGCGTATAGGCGATCAGATTTGCTGAGCGCGCGGCGCGGTCGGGGAGCTTGGGGAAGGCGGGCGAGGGCAGCGTCTGGTACCAAAGGGCCGTGGAGCAATAGTCGTCGCTGCGCTCGTAGTAGCAGGTTTCGGCGTCCTCCGCCTCGCCCCAGGCGCTGTAGATGTCGGCCGCGTCGCCGAAGGCCGCCCGGACCTGCGTTCGGGAGCCGCAGCCGATCTGCTGCACGGTCAGGCGCAGCTCCTGCGAAAAGTAGATGGGGTCCCGGCCGTGGAATCGGTAGAGGGAATAGAGCCCCTGTCTGTCGTCGCACAGGGGGCAGCCGGCCTGCGGCGTGCACCGCTCCGACAGGCCCCAGGCAAAGCCGATGTAGTCCTCCGTGCCCGTGCCGCAGATCGTGGGGAAGTCCCGGTCGCCGTCCAGGTAGAACTTCATTTCGCCCTCGCCCCACCAGCTCTCGGTGTAGAGCGAGCGCACGCCCAGCACGGTTCCCAGGTACACGCCCTTGCCGCGCGTTTGCAGGATCTCATAGTCCTCGTGCAGGGGACAGGGGTTTTGCCTGCGGAACTGCGCGTGAAAGTAACAGGCGTCCTGCGGAATGTCGTCGCCCAGGGTGTAGTCCACCTGGTAGAAGAGGTGCTGCACGTCCACGCCCGCGTCATTTTCCACGGTGATGCGGGCGCCCGTGCGGAAGGGCATGGGAATCCAGCAGTTGTAGGCCTTGCCGTCGTTGACCTGCAGGTACTCGCTCTGCAGGTCGCGCGCCGCGCCGTGCGGCAGGCCGAAGAAGTCGCCCACGGGGACCTCGACGCTGGGCTGTGCCTGGCCGTCCCAATACATGCGCAGGATGAGGTTGCGCAAAATGCGAGGGTCTCCGGGCGGGAAGGTGCACCAGATGTGGCGCACCATGCCGGAGCCCTGCGCGTCCAGAAGCGTATAGGTCTTTCCCGCGCGCAGGGGCGAGATGGACGGGCAGCCCTTTCGGCCGCCGCGCGCCATGCCGCCCTTGCCCTTTTCGCCGCGCTGGTTTTCGCCGTTGGCCGCGCGGGATTGCAGGTTTTTGTACTCGTAGAGCATCGTTGCACCCCTTTTTTTCTTTTTGTTCTGTGTCACAGTGTCTCTTCGCAGTCGACGACGACCTTTCGGCAGGAGCGGCAGATCCAGGCCGGAGCGGTGGGGCTGGACCAGTTGTGCCGCGTCAGCTCCACGTCGCCGTTTTGTTCATCCGGGTAGAACAGGAACCGCCGGCGCTTTGTCGTGAAGAATGCCTTGCGGCCGCTCTGCAAAAACCCGCGCTCCATCTCCCTGCCGCAGACCGGACATTTCATCCCGTTTTCCCCCTCTCTTTACGCGCGGGTGAGCTTGATGAGGCGCGCGCCGTGGCTGGGCACGGTCACCTCCAGCGCGTGGGCGGCAACGGGCACCTCCTCGTGCGCCCAGAGGTCGCGGCCCACGTACTTGCCCTCGGGCAGGTCCAGGGCGCTCTGCAGCTGCACGGCCAGGTCGCGGGCCTTGGGGCCACAGTTGAACACCGCGCAGTAGGTCGCGCCGGCCTCGTCCTCGGCCTTCCAGACGATGACCTCGCCCGCATAGTTATAGCGCTCCTCGCGGAAGACCTGGCGGGCATTGCGGCTGTCGCGCAGCAGGGCGAGCACCTCGTCGTTGGTGAGCAGGTTCAGGGTGAACTCGTCGTTGTCGTTGAGCTCTGCGCCGACCATGAGCGGCGAGCGGAAGATGCACCAAAGGGTCATGAGCGTGATCTGCTCGTCCTTGGTAAAGTGGGTCCAGCGGTCGCCCCAGCCGCGCTCCGTGGATCGGAGGGCCAGGTGGCCAAAGGGCAGCATGTCCGCGTCCGGCCAGCAGCCGGGGCCGCCAACGCCCTCCCATTCATGGCAGATTTCAAAGGCGTGGTAGAGGTCCGCCCAATCGTCCCAGAAGTCGCCGGTGGTGCGCCACATGTTTGCAAAGCGGCGCAGGTGCTCCGCCTTGTCGCGCGGCGCCGGCCCGCAGGAGAGCGAGAGCACGATGTCGCGGCCGCAGTGCTCGATGGCGTTGTGCACCAGCTCGATCTCCCCGCCATGGTAAGGGGAGGCGATGTCGTCCACCTTGACAAAGTCCACGCCCCAGGAGGCATAGAGCTCGAAAATGGAGTCATAGTATTCCTGGGCGCCGCGGCGCATGCAGTCCACGCCATACATGTCCGTATTCCAGGAGCAGTTGTCGTTGCGGTGGGCGATGTCGCGGCAGGTGAGGTTCGTGCCCTTGACCGGGCAGCGCGCATAGACCGCCTTGCGCGGCACGCCGCGCAGGATGTGGATGCCGAACTTGAGGCCCAGGCTGTGGACGTAGTCCGCCAGGGGGCCGAAGCCCTTGCCGTCCGCCGCAGAGGGGAAGCGGTTGACCGCCGGGATCACTCGGCCGTACTCGTCGATGCAGATGTCGCCATAGGGCGTGTACTGCGAGTCCTCCGCTTCGGGGTCAAACCACAAAATGTCCACAACGACATACTCCCAGCCGTGCGCTTTCATGTGCGCGGCCATGTAGTCGGCGTTTTGCCGGACCTCTTTTTCCGTCACGGCGGCGCCGTAGCAGTCCCAGCTATTCCAGCCCATCGGGGGGGTTTGTGCGATCTTGTTCATCTGCGTAACCTCCGTCTTCTCCCGACTTTCTCGGGGTTGCCGCCGGGGCGGGTTTCGCGTGGGGAACGCGCCCCGGCAAAGTTTTCCAGTTCAGGGATTCTGCGGAAACCTTCTTTCGGCCCGCAGCGTCCGAAAAATATATACGCGGTCAGCGGGGGATTTTCCTGCACCCCGGGCCTTCAGCTCTTTGGCCCCTTCTTGGCGCGGTTATTGCGCAGGTAGCGCGCGCTCTTCAAATAGCCGATCGAAAGGGGGGCGAACAGCTCCAGCAGCGCAAAGTAGAGCAGGGGCTGATCCCGATAGAGCAGCACGGTATGCCGCATAAACCCCTCCTGCAATTCGCCCCGGTGGAAGTTGACGAGCCAGGCGTGCCACAGCGCGCCCATGGACAGCGTCATCAGCACAAAGGCGGCCAGCAGCAGCGCGGCACCCAAGCCCCGCCGACCTGCGAGCAGCGGGCGACAGGCCGCCGCAAGCCCGCAGGAGAGCAGCAGAGGCAAGACGCCCATCTCCATCATTCCGACAAAGGACCCGGCCTGCTCCGGATCGCCAATGGGGGGATTTGCGGTGAGCAGCGCCGCCACCGTCAGGAGCGCCGCCCAGAAAAAGCAGGCGATGCGGCCGCTCCGCCCATGCGGATAGAGCCCCGCCTTCAGCGGCAGCAGCGCGGCCGCGGCCGCATAGGGCAGGCAGCGCAGGAACCCGCCGCCGCGGCATGCGCCCACCGCGTAGAGCACGAGCAGGCCCCCCGCCGTGAGCAGCGGCATCCGGCGGAAGACCGGGCGCTCGCCCACGACGTCTGCCGCGAGGAAGAGCAGGGCCGGCAGGATCGCAAGGAGCGGAGAGGGGATCTCTTCCCGAACCCCTCCGCCCAGAAGGAGGCTCGCCACCAGCAGCGCCGCCAGCGCGCCCCCCTTTGTTCCCAGCCGTATTCTCCGCATTTTCCCCACATCCTTTGCTTTCCATTATACGGCATGGTGGGTTTCTTTTCCAGTCGGGTTTTGCCACGGAACGCGATTTTCCGCCATTTCCCGCGCGGGGAGAGCGGGCTTTTGCCCTTGTCGGAGATCCCCGAATTATTATTTGAAATTTTGGTTAAATTGTCGTATACTAGAAAAGAACGATTGAAATGGCTTTGCATGCAAATCCTTAAATTATGAATTGGGGGATTGACGATGGACAAGCGTGAACGTGTTCTGGCCTGTATGAATCACCTGAGCGTGGATCGTCCGCCGGTGGGCTTCTGGTTCCACTTTGCCGACGACCAGAAGATGGGCGAAGCCTGCGTGCAGGCGCATCTGGACTACTACAACCACGTCGACGTGGACCTGGTCAAAATCATGTGCGACGGGTATTTCGACTATCCCAATCCCTTGGCCCAGTCTGTGCAAAAGGCGTCGGACTGGTACCACCTCAAGCCCTTGGGGAAGAACCATCCCTTCCTCCGCGAGCAGGTGGACCGCGCCAAGGCCGTCAAGGACGGACTCAAGGACGACATGTGCGTCTTCTACAACGTCTTTGCGCCCTTCTCCTCCATCCGCTTTGGCACGAGCGACGACATGGTCATGGCGCACCTGCGCGAGGACCCGCAGGCCATCGCCTACGCGCTGGGCATCATCGCGGAGGACAACTCCACGCTCTGCGAGCTTCTGATGACCGAGGCCGGCTGCGACGGCATCTACTACTGCGTACAGGGCGGGGAAAAGGACCGCATGACGGGGGAAACCTACCGCGCGTACATCACCCCTTCGGACAAGGCCGTTCTCTCCCACGCCAACAAGTTCAGCCCCTACAACATCCTGCACTGCTGCGGCTGGGCCGGCATCCCGAACCGGCTGGAAAACTGGCAGGACTACCCGGCAAAGGTCATCAACTGGGCCGTGTTCATCGAGCAGATGGACCTGGTCCGCGGCCGCGCCTTCTTCGGCGGCAAGACCGTGCTGGGCGGCTGCGACAACCGCAAGACCGGCGTGCTCTACACCGGGTCCAAGGCGGAGGTCCAGTCCTTTGTCCGCAAGCTCGTCTCCTCCTTTGACCAGGACACGGGCTACATGATCGGGGCGGACTGCACGCTCCCGGGCGACATCGACAAGGCGCGCATCCAGTGGGTGGTCGACGCCGTCAACTCCCTGTAATTCAAAAAAAACGCGCCGCGCTTCCGTTACAATCGGAGGCGCGGCGCGTTTTTTTCATTCAAAGGCGGTCTTATCTGCGACCTGGGGAACGGGGTAGGGATACTGCCCGGAAAAGCAGGCCTTGCAAAAGTGCAGGTTGCTGTCCGGCGCGATGCTCTCGACGGTATCCACGGGCAAAAAGCCCAGGCTGTCGGCGCCGAGGCGCTTGCAGAGCTCCTCCGGGGTGTTCTGCACGGAGGCGAGCTGGCTGCGCTCGTCGATATCCGTGCCGTAATAGCAGGGCCAGAGGAACTCCGGCGCGGAGATGCGCACGTGAACTTCCGCCGCGCCCGCGCGCCGCAGCAGCGCGACGATTTGGCGCATGGTCGTGCCACGGACGATCGAGTCGTCGATCATGACCACGCGCTTGCCCTCCACGGACCGGCGCAGGGGCGCCAGCTTGATCATGACCGAGCTCTCGCGGCTGTCCTGCGTGGGCTGAATGAAGGTGCGGCCGATATAGCGGTTCTTGATGAGGCCCTCGCCATAGGGGATGCCGCTCTCCTGCGAAAAGCCGATGGCCGCAACCAGGCCGGAATCCGGCACGCCGATGACCAAATCCGCCTGCACCGGATGGGTGCGCGCCAGGAGCTTGCCCGCCTCGATTCGCGCGGCGTACACGCTTTGGCCGTCGATGACGGAGTCCGGCCGGGCAAAGTAGATGTGTTCAAAGATGCACAGCGCGCAGGAGGACGGGTCGCGGTTGACGCCCGCTTCCAGGTAGCGCACGCCCTCCGGATCGGCCACGATCAGCTCTCCGGGCCGCACGTCCCGGACAAACTCCGCGCCGATGCTGTCCAGCGCGCAGCTCTCCGAGGCAAAGACCGTGCTCTCCCCCAATCGCCCCATGCACAGGGGCCGCATGCCCTTGGGGTCGCGCAGGGCGATGAGCTTGCGCGGGCTCATGACCAGCAGGGAGAAGGACCCCTCCAGCCGCGGCACGACGCGGGCCACGGCCTCCTCGACTGAGGGCGCGGCCAGGCGCTCCTTGGCGATCAGGAAGGCGATGACCTCGGTATCGGAGGTGCACTGGAAGACCACGCCCTGCTGCTCCAGCTCCTTGCGGAGCACGGCCGCGTTGGAGATGTTGCCGTTGTGCGCGATGACCAGGCTCCCCTTGACGTAGTCCACGCCCAGGGGCTGGATGTTGCGCCGGTTGTTGCCGCCGGTTGTGGAATAGCGGACATGGCCGATGGCGATCGAGCCCTTCATGGTCGAGAGCGTCCGCTCGTCAAAGACCTCGTGCACGAGCCCCAGGTCCTTGATCAACGTGATGAGATTGTTGTCGTTTACGGCGATGCCGCACGCCTCCTGCCCGCGGTGCTGCAACGCGTAGAGCGCGTAATAGACGGTTTTTGCCGTATCCATTTCCTCCGGCGTCCGGTTATAAATGCCGAAAACGCCGCATTCTTCGTGCAGGTTCCCCAAAGGTCTCTTCCCCTCTTTCGCTCAAGAACTCCTGTAAAACAGCATACCACCTTGCGCGTGGATTGACCAGTCATTTTTCGCTCCCCCAACGTTAAGTGTTGCCGCAATGCCCAACACGGCGTCGGCCCCATACCCGCGGTTCGACGCGGAAGGGGCCGACAAACCATATGGAGGGAGGAAAAGGGAAGTATCGAACAGCATCCGAATTACTGGATGCTAAAGAGAATGTCACCGTAAGTGGGGAAGGGCCAATCCTTCTTGGGCACGAGCATCTCCAGCGCGTCGGCATCGGCACGCAGGGCGGCCATGGCGGGCACAACCTTGTCGCGGGCATACGCGGCGGCAGCGGGCGCGTCGGGGCAGCTCTCCTCCTCGGCCGCGATGGCATCCAGCGCATCGATGTGGTCGTAGAGGCTGTCGGCCAGCGCGGAGATCTTGGCGCCCAGCGCCTTTTCGGACTTGGCGGACAGGCCCGCCTTCTCCTTCTCCAGCACGGCGTGCGCCAGATCCGCGGCGCTCTTCTGCGCGGCGGGCAGGATGTCCTTCTTGGCCATGTCGAGCATGGTCAGGGCCTCGATGTGCAGGATCTTGGCGTAGTTTTCCATCAGGATCTCATAGCGGGAGAGAATCTCGCTCTTGGAGAACACGCCATGGCGGACAAAGAGGTCGATGTTTTCGTCCTTGATGAGGTAGGGAAGCGCGTCGGGCGTGGTGCGCAGGTTGAGCAGGCCGCGCTTTTCGGCCTCTTCCACCCACTCGGGCGCGTAGTTGTTTCCGTTGAAGAGGATGCGCTTGTGCGCGCAGACCGTGCGGCGAATGAGGTCGTTGACCGCGGAGGTGAAGTCCTTGGCCGTCTCCAGTTCATCCGCAAACTGCTGCAGCTCGTCCGCGACGACCGTGTTGAGCACGATGTTCGGGCCGGCGATGGAGAAGGTCGAGCCGACGGAGCGGAACTCGAACTTGTTGCCGGTAAAGGCAAAGGGCGAGGTGCGGTTGCGGTCCGTGTTGTCCTTGAAGAAGCGCGGCAGGACCTTGACGCCGATCTGCATCTCGGTCTTTTCCTTGCCGACGTAGGAGGTGCCGTCCGCGATGGCCTCCAGGATCTCGCTCAGCTCATCGCCCAGGAACATGGAGATGATGGCCGGCGGGGCCTCGTTGGCGCCGAGGCGATGGTCGTTGCCCGCGGAGGCGACGGAGGCGCGCAGCAGATCCTGATGCTCATCCACGGCCTTGATGACCGCGCAGAGGAAGAGCAGGAACTGCGCATTCTCATAGGGAGAGGCGCCGGGCTCGAGCAGGTTCTTGCCGTCGTCGGTGGAGATGGACCAGTTGTTGTGCTTGCCGGAGCCGTTGACGCCGTCAAAGGGCTTCTCGTGCAGCAGGCAGACCATGTGGTGGTGCGCCGCGACCTTCTTCATGATCTCCATGGTCAGCTGGTTGTGGTCGGTGGCGACGTTGGTGGTGCCGAAGATGGGCGCCAGCTCGTGCTGCGCGGGCGCAACCTCGTTGTGCTTGGTCTTGGCCGGGACGCCGAGCTTCCACAGCTCGCGGTCGAGCTCCTCCATGTACTTGACGACGCGCGGCTTGATCGCGCCGAAGTAATGGTCATCCAGCTCCTGGCCCTTGGGGGGCTTGGCGCCAAAGAGCGTGCGCCCCGTATAGATGAGGTCGCGGCGCTGCTCGTAAACATCCTGGTCGATCAGGAAGTACTCCTGCTCCGGGCCGACCGTGGTCGTGACGCGCTTGGCGGTGGTGTTGCCAAAGAGGCGCAGGATGCGCAGGGCCTGGCGGGAGAGCTCCTCCATGGAGCGAAGGAGCGGGGTCTTCTTGTCCAGGGCCTCGCCGCCATAGGAGCAGAAGGCCGTCGGGATGCAGAGCACGCCGTCCTTGATAAAGGCATAGGAAGTGGGGTCCCACGCGGTGTAGCCGCGGGCTTCAAAGGTCGCGCGCAGGCCGCCGCTGGGGAAGGAGGACGCATCCGGCTCGCCCTTGATGAGCTCCTTGCCGGAGAACTCCATGATGACCCCGCCCTCGGGCGTGGGGGAAATAAAGGAGTCATGCTTTTCCGCCGTAATGCCGGTCATGGGCTGGAACCAATGCGTAAAGTGGGTGACGCCCTTCTCGATCGCCCAGTCCTTCATGGCGTTGGCCACGACATTGGCCACTTCCAGGTTCAAGGGCTTTCCGTCTTGGATGGTCTTGCGCAGCGCCTTATAGGTATCCTTGGGCAGGCGCTCACGCATGGCCGCATCGCCAAAGACCAGGCTGCCAAACAGTTCAGGGACGTTCGTCATGCTGCAATCCTCCTTACAATATGGGGCGGTGACCGCCCATGCAGGAATCGTTCGAACAAATGCAAAAAAGGCGCCGAGGGCCGTATGGCCCGCAGCGCCCTTGCTGTGAATGGAGTTAGAATAGCACTGGTTTCTTCGCCTGTCAATGGGTTTACGCAATCTTTTCAAAAAAATCCGCCTCCCCCTTCCGTCAAGAAAATGCAGGATTTCAAAAGATAACATGCAATTTCCTTGACGGAAGAAAAAAATTTGTGTATACTGTTCCATCATGGTGAACAAAGGGGTTCACCAGTCCGCCCCGGGCGCGCGCGTTCGGCAGGCTGGCTGGTGAACCCCTTTTTCTTTTCTTTTTTTGATTTCTTGGAGAAAAAAAGGAGGCTTGCACATGCAGCGCGAAGGGCAGGTCAGAATTCCGGCAGGCTGCGCCATCTCCGGCGTGATCTCGCGGGAAGGGCACAGCATCTGCGGGAGCGAAATCGTGCGCTCCATCGCCACCATGCACGACCGGAGCAACGGCTTAGGCGGCGGCTTTGCGGGCTACGGCATTTACCCGCAATACAAGGACTACTACGCCTTGCACATCTTCTACGACGACACCGCGGCCCGCAAGGCATGCGAGGATTTTTTGGAGGAGCACTTTGACATTGTCAACCTCTCCAAGATCCCCACGCGCAAGGTCCCGACCATTACGGATGAGCCGATGATCTGGCGCTACTTTGTGCGGCCCCTGCACACAAAGCTCGAATCCTCCCAGCTGGACGAGCAGGAATTTACCTCCCGCTGCGTCATCCGCATCAACGCGGAAATCGAGGGGGCGTTCGTCTTCTCCAGCGGCAAGAACATGGGCGTGTTCAAGGCCGTGGGCTATCCGGAGGACGTGGGCGCCTTCTACCGTTTGGAGGAATACGCCGGCTACTGCTGGACGGCGCACGGCCGCTACCCGACGAACACGCCGGGCTGGTGGGGCGGCGCGCATCCCTTCTCGCTGCTGGATCTGTCCGTCGTGCACAACGGCGAGATCAGCTCCTACGACGCGAATCGGCGCTTCATTGAAATGTATGGCTACAAGTGCACGCTGCTGACGGACACGGAGGTCATCACCTACATTCTCGACTTCCTGACGCGCAAGAAGCATCTCTCCCTGGAGGAGACCGCGTCGGTCATTGCCGCGCCCTTCTGGTCGACGATCGACCGCCGTCCGGAGGCGGAGCGCCGGCAGCTGACGTACCTGCGGTGCATGTTCGCTTCGCTCCTGATCACCGGCCCGTTTTCGATCCTTGTGGGCTTTACGGGCGGGCTGATGGCGCTCAACGACCGCTTGAAGCTCCGCTCCATGGTCGTGGGCGAAAAGGGCGACCGCGTCTACATCGCCAGCGAGGAGTGCGCCATCCGCGCCCTGGAGCCGAACCTCACGCGGCTCTGGTCGCCCCGCGGCGGAGAGCCCGTCATCATTACCAGCAAAGGCGGTGAAGCATAATGGCCATTCGTTACCTTTATCCTGAATATGAAGTTGTCCGCAACGCCGACCGCTGCATCGCCTGCCGCGTGTGCGAGCGACAATGCGCCAACGAAGTGCATCACTTTGACCCGGACAGCAAGCGCATGATCGCGGACGAGAGCAAGTGCGTCTGCTGCCACCGCTGCGTGGCGCTCTGCCCCACGCGCGCGCTCAAGATCGTCAAGAGCGACCACACCTTCAAGGCGAACACGAACTGGCCGGGCCGGGCCATTGAGGAGATCTACCGCCAGGCGGATTCCGGCGGCGTGCTGCTCTCCTCCATGGGCAACCCCAAGGACTACCCGGTGTACTGGGACCGCCTGCTACTCAACGCCTCCCAGGTGACGAATCCCCCGATCGACCCGCTGCGCGAGCCCATGGAGACCCGCACCTTCCTCGGCCGCAAGACCGACCGCATTGCCCGCGACGAAAAGGGCGGGCTTCTGACGGATGCCGCGCCGCAGCTGCAGCTGAACGTGCCGATCCTGTTCTCGGCCATGAGCTACGGCTCCATTTCCTACAACGCGCACGAGTCCCTGGCCCGCGCGGCGCAGGCGCTGGGCACCTATTACAACACGGGTGAGGGCGGCCTGCACGAGGACTTCTATAAATACGGAAGCAACACGATTGTGCAGGTGGCCTCCGGACGCTTCGGCGTGCACAAGGACTATCTGCAGGCGGGCGCGGCCATCGAGATCAAGATGGGCCAAGGCGCAAAGCCCGGCATCGGCGGACACCTGCCCGGCGCCAAGATCGTGGGCGACGTTTCCCGCACGCGCATGATTCCGGAGGGCTCCGACGCCATCTCCCCCGCGCCGCACCACGACATCTACTCCATTGAGGACCTGCACCAGCTCGTCCACTCCCTGAAGGAAGCGACGCACTACGAAAAGCCCGTGATCGTCAAGATCGCGGCCGTGCACAACGTGGCGGCCATCGCCTCGGGCATTGCGCGCTCGGGCGCGGACATCATCGCCATCGACGGTTTCCGCGGGGGCACGGGCGCGGCGCCGACGCGCATTCGCGACAACGTGGGCATTCCCATTGAATTGGCTCTGGCCGCGGTGGACTCCCGCCTGCGGGAGGAGGGCATCCGCGGCAATGTCTCCCTGGTGGTGGGCGGCTCCATCCGCTCCTCGGCGGACGTGGTCAAGGCGATCTGCCTGGGCGCGGACGCGGTCTACATCGCCACGGCTGCGCTGCTCGCGCTGGGCTGCCACCTCTGCCGCACCTGCCAAGCGGGCAAGTGCAACTGGGGCATTGCGACCCAGCGTCCGGACCTGGTCAAGCGCCTGAACCCGGAGATCGGCTACAAGCGCCTGGTGAACCTGGTCACGGCGTGGAACCACGAGATCATGGAGATCATGGGCGGCATGGGCATCAACAGCATCGAGGCCATGCGCGGCAACCGCCTGATGCTCCGGGGCGTGAATCTCACGGATCGGGAGCTGCAGATTCTCGGTGTCAAGCACGCGGGAGAATAGGAGGGAGACGAGCATGAAGCGCATCTACGTCGAGGAAAAATGGTGCCTGGGCTGCCACCTTTGCGAATACAACTGCGCCTTTGCCCAGAGCGGGCTGAGCGACATGGTCAAGGCGCTCAAGGACGTGCCCATCCACCCCAACATCCAGATCGAGGAAGACAAGGGCATCTGCTACGCGGTCTCCTGCCGGCACTGCGAGGAGCCGCTCTGCGTCAAGTCCTGCATCAGCGGCGCCCTGCACAGGGAGGACGGCGTCATCCGCGTCGACCGCGACAAGTGCGTCGGCTGCTACACCTGCGTGCTCGTCTGTCCCTACGGCTGCATCCTTCCCACGGAGGAAGGGCCGGTGCAGAAGTGCGAGCTCTGCCTGGAGACCTCCACCGGCCGTCCCGCCTGCGTGCAGGGCTGCCCCAACCGCGCGATCGTCTATGAGGAGAGGTGAAACCATGCGTTACGTCATCATCGGCAATTCCGCCGCGGCAATCGGCGGCGTGGAGGGCATCCGCAGGGTGGACGCCACTTCCCCCATCACGCTCCTCTCCAGCGAGCCCTACCACACCTATTCCCGCCCGCTGATCTCCTACCTGCTTTGGGGAAAGACGGACGAAGAGCGCATGCTCTACCGTCCGAAGGACTACTATGAAAAGATGGGCGTCACGCCCCTGCTCGGCTGCACGGCGACGGAAATCGATCCGGAAAAGAAGGTCGTGCGCCTAGCGGACCAGCGCGAAATCCCCTACGACAAGCTGCTGGTTGCGACGGGGTCCACGCCCTTTGTCCCCCCGATGGAGGGGCTGGACACGGTGGAGAAGAAGTTCTCCTTCCTGACGCTGGACGATGCGCACGGTCTCGGCGCGGCGCTCACGCCCCAGAGCCGCGTGCTCATCATCGGCGCGGGCCTGATCGGCACCAAGTGCGCGGAGGGCATCCGCCACCTGTGCCGCAGCCTGACGATTGTGGACATGGCGCCCCGCATCCTGCCCTCCGTGCTGGACGAAGAGGCCGCGACCCTCGTGCAGCGGCGCATGGAGGCGCACGGCGTGACCTTCCGCCTTTCGGACAGCGTGGCGCGGTTTGAGCCGAACCTGGCGTACCTGAAGAGCGGCGAAGACATTCCCTTTGATGTCCTGGTCATCGCAGTGGGCGTCCGCCCGCGCACCGCGCTTGTCGAAAAGGCCGGCGGAAAGGTGGAGCGGGGGATCGTGACCGACGACCGTCAGCGCACGACCCTTCCCGACGTCTACGCCGCCGGGGACTGCACCCGCAGCCACGACATCTCCTCGGGCGCGGACAAGATCCTGGCGATTCTGCCCAACGCCTACCTGCAGGGCGAGACCGCGGGCCGCAACATGGCCGGAGAGGACGCGCCCTTTGACAACGCCATCCCCATGAACGCGGGCGGGTTCTTCGGCCTGCACGTGGTTTCGGCGGGAGACCTGAACGGCGAAAGCGACATCCTGCGCGAGGCCGGAAGCTACAAGCGCCTGGTTCGCCGGGACGGCCGGCTGGTGGGCTTCCTGCTCGTGGGCGACGTCTCCCGCGCGGGCATTTACACGGCGCTCATTCGGGAGCAGACGCCGCTTTCCACCATCAACTATGCGCTCATTCGGGAGAAGCCGCAGCTGGCTGCCTTTAGCCGGGACGAGCGCGCGCACATGCTGGGAGGTGTGAAATCATGACGTGCATTGACGTACAGGGCCTGAACTTCCGCCAGGTCAACGAGGCCATTGCGGCCTGCAAGGACCCGGAGGTTCTGTTGGAACACACCCTGGGCCAGCGCTACATCGGCGCAGGCTCCTCGGGGCGCTACATTCGCATCGACGGCGTTCCGGGCAACGCGCTGGGCGCCTATCTGGACGGCACCCGCATTGAGGTCAACGGCAACGCGCAGGACGCCACGGGCGACACCATGAACGCGGGCGAGATCCTCATCCACGGCTCCTGTGGCGACGCGGCGGGCTACGCCATGCGCGGCGGCCGCATCTTCATCCGCGGAAACGTGGGCTACCGCGCGGGCATCCACATGAAGGCCTACCAGGACAAGATCCCGGTGCTGATCGTGGGCGGCGAGGCCGGGAGCTTCCTCGGCGAATATCAGGCCGGCGGGTGCATCGCGGTGCTGGGTCTGGAAACGCGCGGCCGCGCGCCGGTCGGCGATTTCTGCGCGACCGGCATGCACGGCGGCGTCCTGTACCTGCGCGCGGACGCGCTGCCGGAGGACCTGCCCGCGCAGGTCGAGGCCGTGCAGGCGGAAGAGTCGGACCTTGCGTTCCTGTGGCCGCACGTGGAGGCTTTCTGCCGCGCCTTCTCCTTGAACGTCAAGCAGGTCATGGACCATCGCTTTTATATTCTCCGTCCGAACACGCATAATCCTTATCACCGCCTTTACACGCAGAACTAGGCGTATTATAATTGGGAAGGGGCATTGTGCGCATTCCCAAGCGGAGCGCTCCCGCGGAGCCGTTTGCCCCGCGGGAGGGAGGAGGCAAGCATGAGCAATACCGACAACGAAGTGCTGCAATTCGTCATCGACAACGACGTCAAGTTCATTCGCCTGGCGTTTTGCGACGTGTACGGCACGCTGAAGAACATCTCCATCATGGCCGAGGAGCTGCCCCGCGCCTTTGAATACGGCGTGGCGTTCGACGCCGGGCTGGTGGACGGCTTTGCCGACCTGCCGCGCGAGGACCTCGTTCTGCATCCGGATGCCTCCACGCTGGAGGTGCTTCCTTGGCGCCCGCAGACCGGGCGCGTGGCGCGCTTCTACTGCGACATCACCACCGGCTCCGGGGAGCCCTTTGAGCAGGACGGCCGTCAGATTCTGCGCCGGGCGCTTCAGTCCCTGCTGGACGAGGGCTATACGGCGCGCATCGGCGCCAAGTGCGAGTTCTACCTCTTCCGCTTGGACGAGAAGGGAGACCCCACCGCAATCCCCCACGACCGCGCGAGCTTTCTGGACGTCGCGCCCCTGGACCGCGGGGAAAACGTCCGCCGCGACATCTGCCTGACGCTGGAGGAGATGGGCATCCGCCCGCTCTCCTCGCACCACGAGATGGGGCCCGGCCAAAACGAGATCGCCATCGCGCCCGCAGATCCCATGACGGCGGCCAACCACTGCGTGACCTTCCGCAACCTTGTCGGCACGATTGCCGCGCGCAACGGCCTCTTTGCGGACATGGGCCCCAAGCCCATTGCGTCGGAAAACGGCAGCGGGTTCCGCATCAACTTCTCCCTGAGCCACACCGGCCGGAGCCTCTTCCTGCCCGGTGAAGACGGCGAGCTCCTGCCCGAGGCGCAGAGCTTCCTTGCCGGGGTTTTGGAGCACATGCCGGAGATGACGGTGTTCTGCAACTCGGCCTCTGCGTCCTATGCGCGGCTGCGCGGCAAAAGCGCGCCCAAGGGCGTGGGCTGGAGCCGCATGGGCCGCGGCCATATTCTTCGCCTGCCCCCGCCGCAGGGGGACACCGCCCGCTTTGAGCTCCGCTCGCCGGACAACTTCTGCAATCCGTATGTCGTCTATGCGCTGACGCTTCTGGCGGGCTTGGACGGCGTCCATCGCCGCCTTCCGCTTCCGGAGCCGGAGACGATCCTTGGTCCCGCCCTGCCCACGAGTTTGCAGGAAGCCGCCGCCCTTGCCGCCGCCTCGCCGTTTTTGCAGGCGGCTCTCCCCCGCCACACGCTGGCAGCCTACGCCCGCGCCACGGCGCGCTAGGCCCATGCCCCGAAAGAGAAAGGAGCAAAAAGCATGGTAAGTGCGCTGCTCGTCTCCAGCTCGGAAAAGGGCCGGGAGATGCTCCGGGAGCTCATGCGCGGCGTGCCGGAGGTCAACCCCATCGTCGCGGCAAGCGGCGGGGAGGCCCGGCGCCTTGCGGCCGAGGGAGAGTTTGACCTAATCGTCATCAACGCCCCGCTTTCGGACGAATACGGCGATGGTCTTTCCTGCACATTGGCCATGGATACCTCGGCGGGCATCCTGCTCCTCGTTCGGGCCGAGACAGCCGACGAGATCGCCGAAAAGGTGGAGGACATGGGCGTGATGGTTCTGGGCAAGCCTCTGGGCCGCACGATGTTTTATCAAGCGCTCAAGATGGTCGCTGCGGCACATCGGCGCGTCCTGGGCCTCAAGCAGGAGAACCGGAAACTCCAGAGCAAGATCGAGGAGATCCGCTTGGTGGACCGCGCAAAATGTATGCTGATTCAATATCTTTCCATGACCGAATCGCAGGCGCATCGCTACATCGAAAAGCAAGCGATGGACCGACGCATCACCCGCGGTGAGGTCGCGCGTTCCATTCTCGGTCTCTACGACTCTTAGCAGACAATACATCGGGGCTTTTGCCCCTTTTTTCATGGAAATCCCTTCCCCCTCACCTTTGAAAGGAGCATCGTTTCCCATGAGCAAATACATCTTCATCACCGGCGGCGTGGTCTCGGGCCTTGGCAAAGGCATCACGGCCGCGTCCCTGGGCCGCCTGCTCAAGATGCGCGGCCTGAAGGTCATCGCGCAGAAGCTGGACCCCTACGTCAACGTAGACCCGGGCACCATGAGCCCCTACCAGCACGGCGAGGTGTTCGTCACCGAGGACGGCGCGGAGACGGACCTGGACCTCGGCCACTACGAGCGCTTTATCGACGAGGACCTGAACCAGTTCTCCAACCTGACCACGGGCAAGGTCTACTGGAACGTCCTGACCAAGGAGCGCAACGGCGACTACCTGGGTTCGACGGTGCAGGTCATTCCCCACATCACGGATGAGATCAAGCGCTTTATCTACTCCGTGGGCGAAAAGAGCGGCGCGGACGTGGTCCTGACCGAGATCGGCGGCACCACGGGCGACATCGAGAGCCAGCCCTTCCTGGAGGCGATCCGCCAGGTGTCCCTGGAGCTGGGCCGCGGCAACTGCCTCTTCATCCACGTCAGCCTCGTGCCCTACATCAAGTCCTCCGGCGAGCACAAGTCCAAGCCCACGCAGCACTCCGTCAAGGAGCTCCGCTCCATGGGCATCTTCCCGGACATCATCGTCACCCGCTCGGACGAGCCCGTGGACAAGAGCATCCGCGACAAGATCGCCCTGTTCTGCAATGTAAAGCCCGACTGCGTCATCGAAAACCTGACCATGCCCGTGCTCTACCAGGCGCCCATCATGCTGGAGAAGAGCAACTTCTCGGACATCGTCTGCCGCGAGCTGAACTGGACCAACCTGCCCGAGCCGGACATGACCGAGTGGCGCCAGATGCTCGACCGCATCGAAAACCTGCACCGCCGCGTGCGCATCGCGTTGGTGGGCAAGTACGTCCAGCTGCACGACGCCTACCTGTCCGTGGCCGAGGCCCTTCGCCACGGCGGATACGAGAGCAGCGCGCGCGTGGAGATCGACTGGATTGACTCCGAAACCCTGACGCCCCGCAACATCGCCCAGACCTTGGGCGATGCGGACGGCATCCTCGTGCCCGGCGGCTTTGGCGGCCGCGGCATCCCCGGCATGATCCTGGCCGCCCAATACGCGCGGGAAAACCGCATCCCGTACCTGGGCATCTGCCTGGGCATGCAGATTGCGGCCATCGAGTTTGCGCGCGACGTCCTGGGCTATGCCGATGCGGACTCCACGGAGTTCTCTCCGGATACGCACCACCCCGTCATCGACCTGATGCCCGACCAGCAGGGCAACCTGCCCAAGGGCGGCACCATGCGCCTGGGCGCCTATCCCTGCGAGCTCGTCGAGGGCTCCCTCATGAGCCAGATCTACGGCAAGACCTCGCTGAGCGAGCGCCACCGCCACCGCTACGAGTTCAACAACGCCTTCCGCGAGGCCTTTGCAGAGGGCGGCATGCGCATCGCCGGTACCTCCCCCGACGGCCGCCTGGTGGAGGCGCTGGAGCTTCCGGGCCATCCTTTCTTCGTGGCCGTGCAGTTCCACCCCGAGTTCAAGTCCCGCCCCAACAAGGCCCATCCCCTCTTCCGCGGCCTGATCCGCGCCGCGCTGGAGTTTCAGCGCGTCAACGCAGAGAAATAATTCGCGTCAAAATCCCGCCTTTCTCAAGGGCCGGTGCGCCTTACACCTCGTTTCTCCAGGAAACGAGGTGTTTTTTTGTAATTTTCCCCCTTTCCGTTCACCCATCGATCACATCAACATTGTACATCATTGTTAAACTTATCGCAAAAAACGTTCGAAATTTAATTTATAATTCATATTGTTAAAAAAAGTGTTGCATAACTTCAGAAGGAATAGTATACTATTCCCATCAAGTCATTCAACAAATGGAATCCCCACCTACGCGGCCGTGCGCCTGCAGAATGGACGGCCAACATGACGGATATTCCCAAGAACCTTCCGCTCTACCAATCCATCTTTGAGCACTATCGCAAACAGATTGAAGGCGGTCTGCTTCTTCCGGGCGACCCTCTTCCTTCCGAAGCGCAGATGGCGCAGCTGTACGGTGTATCCAACATCACGGCAAGGCGTGCGCTCAACGAGCTTCGGAGGCAGGGATTGGCCGTTCGCGAGCGGGGCCGCGGCAGCTTTGTGGCAAGCCCCTCGCCCACGAGGGCTTCCTCGGAGCCGATGGACCGCGTGATGCTGATCTTTCCCAAGGACAGCCAGTACACCAAGGCTGCGGAGTGCATTGCGACGCTCTACACGCTCTTGGAGCGGCGCGGGTACTACCTGGGCGTTCACTTTTCGGATGACAACGAGGCCCGCGAGGATCAGCTGCTCCGCCAGGCGATTGCCGAGCAAGTGCGCGGCATTCTGCTCTATCCGGTCTCTTCCCTGGGAAATCTCCCGACGCTCCTGTTGATTCGGGAGATGCGCCTGCCGCTGGTCCTGATGGACCGGGCGCACCTGGTGCAAGGGTTCCCGGTCGCGGCAAGCGACAATGTGTCCGGCGGGCGAATGCTGGCGGATTACCTGCTTTCCCGCGGATACGAACACATTCTCTTTGTCACCAACCAGCCCCTCTCCCATGCGACCTCGCTGCGGGATCGCTACCATGGGTACATAACGGCGCTTCTGCACTCGGGCCGCAGCGTTCGGGACACCTTCCTCGTGCTGTTGGAAAACAGCGAGCGGATGGACACGCCGGCGCACCAAAACCTTCTGGCCTACCTGCACAGCGCGCGGCGTCCGGTCGCCCTGATGTGCGCGACGGACCCCATCGCCATCTCCCTATTGCCCTTCTTGCAGGCAAACGGCCTGCGCGTTCCGGAGGACGTGGCGGTAACGGGCTTTGACAACCTGCAGCTCTCTTCCCGGACCTCTCCGCCGCTGACGACGGTGCAGCAGGACTTCTCGACCCTGGCGCAGATCAGCGGCGAGCTGCTCCTGAACGCGATGGAGAGCGCGGATGCGCCGGCCAAGCTCCGGCAGACGCCCGTATCCCTTGTGGTGCGCGAGAGCACCCGCTGACCTTGCTTTATGTGCCGAAAAAAGCAGGCATGTAAAATACAAAACTGAGGAGGATTCAACATGAAAAAGGTACTGTCACTCGTGCTGGCGCTCCTGATGGTGCTGGCCCTGGCCGCTTGCTCCGCGCCGACAGCGAGCGATCCGGCCGCTAGCGGCGACACGCAGGCTCCGGCTGCGGAGAGCGGCGATTCGTCTGAACCCGCCGCAGAGGGTGGCGCGATCGAGATCACCGTTCGCGGCCTGCCCAAGGAGAACGACACCGCGGGCAAGCAGGTCATGGAAAGCCGCCTGGCGACCATGAAGGAGAAGTACCCCAACGTGACCGTCGAGGTCGTGGACTTCCCCTACGACGTCAACACCTTCCTGCCCAAGGCGGCTGCAGGCCAGCTGCCCACGCTCTACAATACCTACTTCACCGAGGCCAACAAGATCATCTCCCAGGGCTTCGCGCTGGACATCACGGACCTGATGGCCGAGTGGGGCTATGACACCAAGGTCAACCCCGCGTACCTCGAGCTCATCTCCCGCGACGACAAGATCTACGGCCTGCCCTCCAGCGGCTACGCGCTGGGCATGTGGTACAACGTCGAGATGTTCAAGGCTGCGGGCCTGGTGGACGAGAACGGCTACCCCACCTACCCCACCAACTCCACGGAGCTGGCGGAAATGGCCGTGAAGATCAAGGAGGCCACGGGCTACAAGTCCTACTTCTTCCCCACGCAGAACAACCAGGGCGGCTGGATGTTCACCCAGCTGGTTTGGTCCTTCGGCGGCGACATGGAGCAGTATGACGAGGCGAACGACACCTACACGGCGGTCTTCAACTCGCAGGAAGCCATCGACGCCCTGCAGTGGCTCAAGGACATGCGCTGGAAGTACGACGTCGTGCAGGACAACATCCTGTGTGACATGACCGAGGCGCACAAGCTCTACGCTCTGGATCAGATGGCCATGGCGCAGATGGCGCAGGACCAGCTGAGCAACGCGGTGACCAACTACAACGGCGACATCACCCACTTTGGCATGGGCACCATCGTGCCGGGCGACAACGGCAAGGGCAAGAGCATCGGCCTGCTGGGCGGCACCTTTGAGGTCATCTCGCCCAACGCTTCCTACGAAGAGGCCAACGCCTGCTTCCAGTGGATGGAGATCGAAGGCATCACCCCGAACCTGACGGAAGAGACCCTGCAGGCCTTCGCGGACACCGCCAAGGTTGACCAGGAGAACGGCAAGCTGGTCGGCGTTCTGGGCCTGCCCGCTTGGACGGACCCCGACTACATCTCCAAGCGCAAGGAAGCCATTTCTCCTTACGTGACCGTGGATCTGGATCTCTACAAGCCCTACACCGACGCTTGCGAGAACGGCACCTATGAGCTGCACGCCGAGCCGCCGGTCTACTGCCAGGAAATGTACAAGATCCTCGACTCCTGCGTGCAGGCGGTTCTGACCGACGAGAACGCGGACCCGAAGGCGCTGCTGGACAAGGCCGTTGAGGACTTCCAGCGCGACTACCTGGATAAGTACAACTCCGGCGCGGAGGCGCAATAAGCCTTACGATCCTTTCTCCTCCCGAAAAACGGGGGGTGGCACAAACAAAGAGACCCGGGGGAGGGCAGCCTGCCCTCCCCATTTTGTAAGAAAGACCCTCCTCTTCCGCGTCGCCGCCTTGCGCGCGGCAGAGGCACAGAACAATCCAAAGCAAGGGGGATGAATCATGCAAATCGCCACGAGTAAGAAAAAACCGCTTGTACGGCGCGTCGCACACGCGGTCCGGCAGGACTTTGGCGCCTGGATCCTGATGCTGCCGAGCCTGATCCTCTTCATCTGCTTTGTCTGGCAGCCGCTAGTCAACGGCCTGTATCTCTCGCTGTTCGAGACCATGGGCTTTGACCCGGTGCGCTTTGTCGGCCTGCAGAACTTCATCGACGTCGTGCAGGAATCCTCCTTCCGCAGCGCGGTGGTCAACACCTTCAAGTACACGCTCTGGTCGCTGGTGCTGGGCTTCCCGCTGCCGATCCTGACGGCCGTCATGCTCAACGAAATCAAGCGCTTTAAGGCGTTCTTCCGCTTCACGGTCTACTTCCCCTCCATCGTGCCGGGCGTTGCCGCAGCCATCCTGTGGACGCTGATCTACCACCCGACTTCCGGCCTGCTCAACTCGCTCCTGTCGGTCTTCGGCATCGACGCCATCCCCTGGCTGCAGAGCCAGAACCTGGTCATTCCCTGCATCGTCATCATGATGACGTGGAAGGGCTTTGGCTCGACCGCCATCCTCTACTTGGCCAGCCTGCAGGGCGTCAACCACGAGCTGTACGAGGCGGCCATGATCGACGGCGCGGGCGTATTCCGCAAGTTCTGGAACATCACCCTGCCCTCCATCTCGGGCATGTTCTCCCTGATGCTGGTCATGCAGATCATCGGCGTTTTCCAGGTCATGTACGAACCGCTCACCATGACGGACGGCGGCCCAAACAACGCCTCCATCTCGCTGATGCTCACCAGCTACTTCTATGGTTTCCGCTTCTACCAGGCGGGCAGAGCGGCGGCGGTCGGCACGATCACCTTCCTGTTCCTGATCGGCCTGACCATCCTCTACTTCTACCTGCAGAAGAAGAACGACAACTGACGAAAGGAGGGAACACACCGTGTCTGAAATCGTACAGAGCAAATTTGACAAGAAAAAAGACGCCCAAGCTACCGGTATCATCAGCAAGTTTGACATGCAGAATCCCAGCGTTCGGATTCTCTATGGCGTGATCTGGGTTTGCATGATCCTGGCCGTACTGATTTGCTTCGTCCCGCCCCTTTGGTGTATGACGTCCGCCCTGAAGGACAGCCGGGAGTTCTTCTCCGTTCCGGCGACCATCATCCCGCGCTCCTTCCATCCGGAAAAGCTCTGGGAGACTTGGGAAATGCTCAACTTTGGCCGCGCCTACATCAACACGCTGTGCGTGCTGTGCGGCTCGCTGATCATGTCCCTGGTCTGCAACGGCATGATGGGCTATGTGCTCTCGCGCCTTCGCCCGCGCGGCTATAAGCTGGTGCTCTCGCTGGTCCTGTGGACGCTGATGCTGCCGCAGTCCGTCAGCCAGGTGCCGCTGTTCAAGAACTTCCTCTCCCTGCCGATCCTGGGCATCAACATCACGGAAAGCTATCTGCCCATGTGGCTGTTGGCCGGGGCAAACGCCTTCTACGTGCTGATCTTCAAGTCCTTCTTTGACAGCATTCCCCAGTCCCTGATCGAGGCCGCGCGCCTGGACGGCTGCACCAACCTGGGAATCTTCTTCCGCGTGATGCTGCCCCTGTCCAAGCCTGTGCTCATGGTCATCGCGATCTTCACCATCAACGCGAGCTGGTCGGACTTCTTCTGGCCCTACCTCGTGCTCGGTTCCCGGTCGGAGCTCTACACCGTCATGGTCAAGATCTTCTACATGGCCGGCTCCACCGGCTACTCGGAGGACATTCAGGTTGTGGCGCTGATCTTCACCATCATCCCGCCCACCATCCTGTTCCTGTTCTTCCAGCGCTACATCATGTCGGGCTTTACGCTCTCGGGCATCAAGGGATAAGCCCGCATCGCAGCTTTCTTTCCCCCTTGCCTTCTCCTGGGTTCACACCCGCCCCGGAGGGAAACGCACAGGCGTTCCCCTCCGGGTTTTCCATTTTTTAACCCAAAATCGCGCAGGTTGGGACAAAATGTGATGGAGCTTTCCCGTGCAAACGGTTATGATAGAGGGAGAAATTCTGCATCGATGGAAACGCCCAAGGAGGATCTGTGTATGCGCATCAATGAAAACTATCGCAACATTCAGGACAGCTATCTCTTCTCCACCGTCGGCAAGAAGGTGGCCGCGTATTCGGCCCTGCACCCCGACGCGCGCATCATCCGCCTGGGCATCGGCGACGTGACCCGCCCGCTCTGTCCCGCCGTCATCGACGCGCTCCACCGCGCCGTCTCGGAGATGGGCACGCCGGAGGGCTTTCACGGCTACATCCCCTCGGAGCAGGGCTATCCCTTCCTGCGGGAGGCCGTTGCCGGCCACTATGCCGAGCGCGGCGTGACCCTCTCCACGGAGGAAATCTTCATCAGCGACGGCGCAAAGAGCGACCTGGGGAACCTGCTGGACCTCCTGGACTCGGACAACACGGTGCTCATCCCCGATCCGGTCTATCCCGCGTATGTGGACGTCAACGTCATGGCCGGGCGGCGCATCCGCTTTGTCAACGCCACGCTGGAAAACGGCTTCCTCCCCTTGCCGGACGAGGGCGTGGACGCAGACCTGATCTACATCTGCTCGCCCAACAACCCCACCGGCGCTGTTTACGACCGCCAGGGCCTTGCCGCCTGGGTGGACTACGCGCTGCGCCGGAACGCCCTGATCCTGTTTGACGCGGCCTATGAGGCGTTTGTCGCCGACCCGGCCCTGCCCCGCACCATCTACGAGGTGGAGGGCGCGCGCCGCTGCGCCATCGAGGTTTGCTCCCTTTCCAAGACCGCCGGCTTTACCGGCACGCGCTGCGGCTACACCGTCGTGCCCAAGGAGCTGGAGTTTGGCGGCATGAACCTCAACGCCATGTGGCTGCGCCGCCAGAGCACCAAGTTCAACGGCGTGCCCTATATCGTGCAGCGCGCGGCCGAGGCGGTCTTCTCCCCGGAGGGCTGGGCCCAGTGCATGGACAACATCGCCTACTACCGGGAAAACGCGCGCATCATCGCCGAAACCCTGGACAAGCTCGGCATCTTCTACACGGGCGGCATCCACTCCCCCTACATCTGGCTGCGCTGCCCGGGAAACCTAGATTCGTGGACGTTCTTCGACCAGCTGCTGGAGAAGGCCAACGTCGTGGGCACGCCGGGCGCAGGCTTTGGCGTCAACGGCGAGGGCTTCTTCCGGTTGACGGCCTTTGGCCAGCGCGAAAACACCCAGGAGGCCATGCAGCGCTTTGCGGATCTGGCCCGTTCCCTCTAAAATAACCGAGACGGAGGTATGTTTCCCATGGACCTTGCGCCCAAGCCCGCGTCTGCCTCGCGGACGATTCAAACCCAAATTCTTCTCTCCCAGCATATCAACGGCTCCGGCCGCCTGTTCGGCGGTCAGCTCATGCAGTGGATCGACATCGTCGCGGCCGTCGCCGCGCGCCGCCATGCCGGCCGCAACGTGACCACCGCCTCCATCGACACGCTGCACTTTAAGTCCCCGGCCTATGCCAACGACACCATCGTCCTCGAGGGCGTCGTCACCTATGTCGGCCGCACCTCCATGGAAGTGCGCGTAGACACCTATGTCGAGAGCCTCAAGGGCGAGCGGCAGATGATCAACCGCGCCTACCTCGTGCTCGTGGCGCTGGACGAAAACAACCACTCCACGCCCGTTCCGCCGCTCCTTCTGGAGACGGAGGAGGAACGCGCCGAGTGGGAGGCCGGAAAGCGACGCAGCGCCCTGCGCAAGCAGCGCATGGCCGAACAGTTTTAAGGGGGCATTTTCATGCGAAGAAGCGAACGCCAGGTGACGGATCTCGACGCCATCCGCGACCTCCTTGCCCAGGGGCAGACGCTGCACCTTGCCCTCAACGCAGAGGGCGCGCCCTACGTCGTCCCCCTGAACTACGGCTTTTCCCTCGCCGCCGACGGCGGGCTGACGCTCTATCTGCACAGCGCCTTGCAGGGCCGCAAGCTCGACCTTCTGCGCCGGGATGCGCGCGTGGGCTTTGCCATCTCCGCGCTGCTGGAGACCGTGCGGGGCGAAATCCCCTGCGCTTGGACCGCCCGCTACCGCAGCCTCGTGGGCACGGGGCGCGTCTCGGTCCTGACCGATCCGGAGGAACAGCGCCTGGCCTTGGAAGCGCTCCTGCAGCACATGGGCTTTTCCGGCCGCGCGGAGATCCCCGCGGCGTCCTTGGAGCGCGTGGCGGTCCTCCGCATCGACGTAGAGAGCTACACCTGCAAGAGCAACGTGCCCCGCTAAGGAGGTGCTTAGAGCGTGAATCTCCTCGTCAGCGCCTGTCTGCTCGGGCTCTGCTGCCGCTACGACGGGCAATCCAAGCGCATGGCCGGGCTGGAGCGCCTTCTCGCCCAGCCCGTTTCGCTCGTGCCGGTCTGCCCGGAGATTCTGGGCGGTCTGCCCACGCCGCGCACCCCGGCCGAGCGCCAAGGCGGCCGCGTCGTCACCCGCGACGGCCGCGACGTGACGGAAAACTACCGCCGCGGGGCGCAGGAGGCGCGGAAGCTGGCCCGCCTCCTCGGGTGCGGCTTCGCCCTGCTCAAGGAGCGGAGCCCTGCTTGCGGCTGTGGCGCGGTCTACGACGGCCATTTCACCGGCACGCTCGCGCCCGGCAACGGCGTCGCGGCGGAGGCCTTGCTCCAGGACGGCGTCCGGGTCTTCGGGGAGAGCGAACTGGACGCCCTGCTGGACGCCTTGACAAAGGGGGAACAGCGGCCATGATCTTTCTGCGCAGTTTGACCCGCGTGCGCCCCGCGCCGGATGCGGACTATCCCTTTTCCACGCCGCTCCTGCAGCGCCTGGAACGCCTGGACTTCCCTGCGCCGGTGACGATCCTCTGCGGGGACAACGGCTGCGGCAAGACCACGCTGGTGGAGCTGGTGGCCGCGGTGCTGCGCATCCATCGCATTGAGCCCCCGCACGGGCGCACGGAGCCTGCCGCCGGGCGCACGGACGCCCAGCAGCGGATCGACCGCGCCGCGGCCTGCTACCGCGCCGCGCTCTCCCGCCGGCCCTTGCACAATTTCTTCTTTGCGGCGGAGGATTTCACGCGGTATATCGGCTATGTGGAGGCGGAAAAGCGCTTTGCGCGCGACGCTCTACTCGAACTGCCCGGCAAGTACGGCAGCGCCTACGCCGAATCCCTGGCGGCGCAGCCCTACAGCGGGACGCTGCACGACCTGGAATCGCTCTACGGCGCGCCCCTGGAGCGGCAGTCCCACGGCCAGGGGTTTTTGGAGTTCTTCCGCTCCCGCCTGCGCCCCAACGGCCTGTACCTGATGGACGAGCCGGAGGCCGCGCTCTCCTATGTCAACCAGCTCGCGCTGATCTTCCTCATCCAGGACGCGGTGCGGGCCGGCAGCCAGTTTCTCCTCGCCACGCACAGCCCCATCCTCACGGCCATCCCCGGCGCGGCGATTTGGGAGATGGAGGACGGCGCCCTGCACTCCCGCGCCTACGAGGAGCTCTCCTTGGTGAGCTTCCTCCAGCATTTTCTTCGGGCGCACGAGCATATCTTATCGAGTGCGGATGATTCGGAAGAAAAACAATAAATCGCAGAACAAAGTGGGAGCGAAAGGGATTCCGCTCCCCATTTTTTTCAATATTTGCAAAAGCTTCTTGAAAACACATGTTAAATTTCGTTGGGAATTGACTTTTCCCCCCTGTGTGGTGTATACTGTTAAATGTCGAATTAACGCTTTTCTCGCCGAGTAAGGAGAGAGACCGAAATGATACGGATTGGTTTGGATGTGGGATCTACAACGCTCAAGTGCGTCGTTTTGAACGACCATGACGAGATCCTGTACAAAAATTATGAACGGCACTACGCGCAGATCACGCAAAAGGCGGCCGCCATGCTCTCGGAGATTCGGGACCAGTTTCCCCAGGAGGAGCGCGTGCAGCTTTGCATCTCGGGTTCTGCCGGCATGGGCTTTGCCGAGAGCATGTCCATCCCCTTTGCCCAAGAGGTCTATGCCACGCGCGTGGCCATTCGCCGCAACCTGCCCGATACGGACGTGGTGATCGAGCTGGGCGGCGAGGATGCAAAGATCCTCTTTGTCTCGGGCAACATGGAGGTCCGCATGAACGGCAGCTGCGCGGGCGGCACGGGCGCCTTCATCGACCAGATGGCGACCCTTCTGCAGCTCACGCCCGACGAGATGAACGAGCTGAGCAAGCGGCAGAACAAGATTTACTCCATCGCCTCGCGTTGCGGCGTGTTTGCCAAGTCGGACATTCAGCCCCTGCTCAACCAGGGCGCGCGCAAGGAGGACATCTGCGCCTCCATCTTCATGGCTGTGGTCAACCAGACCATCGCGGGCCTTGCCCAGGGCCGCGAGATCGCCGGAAATATCGTCTACTTGGGGGGACCGCTGACCTTCTTTTCAGAGCTGCGCAAGGCGTTTGACCTGGCGCTCAAGACCACGGGCGTTCTCCCGGAAAACTCCCTGTACTACGTCGCCATCGGCGCGGCGCTGCAGGCCGACGGCGAGGGCTTCGTCCTGACGGACCTCATCTCGCGGATTGCGAAGTACACGGCCAGCTCCTCCTACGTGGGCTGCCAGCCGCTCTTTGCCAATCCGCAGGAATACGCGGCCTTCACCGAGCGCCACGCGCGGGACGAGATGCGCGTGACCGGCTGCCTGCAGCCGGACAACATCGCCTACATCGGCATCGACGCGGGCTCCACCACCGTCAAGGCTGTGGTCCTGGACTCCGCCGAGAACATCGCCTACTATCAATACCTGCCCAACAGCGGCAACCCCGTGCCGTTGGTCAAGGCCTTCCTCCAGGAGGTCTACCGGCGCTTCCCGGGCATCGCCATCCGCGCGGCGGCCTCCACGGGCTACGGCGAGGAGATCATCAAGAACGCCTTCCGGACGGACTTTGGCATCGTGGAGACGATTGCCCACTTTACCGCCGCCAAGAAGTTTGACCCGAAGGTGGATTTCATCATCGACATCGGCGGGCAGGACATCAAGTGCTTTAAGATCCGCTCCGGCGTCATCGACAACATCTTCCTCAACGAGGCCTGCTCCTCGGGCTGTGGCTCGTTCCTGCAGACCTTTGCCGGGGCGCTGGGCTACTCCATCGCGGACTTTGCCAAGGCGGGGCTCTTTGCCGACAAGCCCGTGGATCTGGGTTCGCGCTGCACGGTGTTCATGAACTCCTCCGTCAAGCAGGCGCAGAAGGACGGCGCCTCCTTGGAGAACATCTCTGCGGGCCTGTCCATCAGCGTAGTCAAGAACGCCCTGTACAAGGTCATCCGCGTGGGTTCCGTGGAGGAGCTGGGCGAGCACATCGTGGTGCAGGGCGGGACCTTCCTCAACGACGCGGTGCTGCGCGCATTTGAGCAGGAGATCGGCCGCGACGTCATCCGCCCGTCGCTTGCGGGCGTGATGGGCGCCTATGGCGCGGCGCTGTATGCCAAGCAGAACCAGCGCGCCGAGTGGTCGGGCCTTCTGTCCGCGCAGGAGCTGGCGAACTTCACGCACGAGGTGCGCGCCGTGACCTGCAACGGCTGCACCAACCACTGCCGCCTGACCATCAACACCTTTGCCGGCGGCAAGACCTTCATCGGCGGCAACCAGTGCACAAAGCCCCTGAACAGCGGCCACGCCGCCGTCCGCTACAACCTCTACGACTACAAGCGGGAGCTGCTGGAGGCCTACGGCTCGGTTCCGGGCAAGCGTCAAAACATTGGTCTGCCCATGGGCCTGAACTTCTTTGAGCTGCTGCCCTTCTGGCACACGTTCCTGACGCACCTGGGCTTTGGCATCACGGTGTCTCCCAAGACGACCAAGAAGCTCTACCACCTGGGCCAGGCCTCCATCCCGTCGGACACGGCCTGTTACCCGGCCAAACTCATGCACGGCCACGTGCAGGCCCTCATCGACGCGGGCGTGGACGCGATCTTCTACCCCTGCATGAGCTACAACTTCGACGAGCACCTGGGCGACAACCACTACAACTGCCCAGTCGTCGCCTACTACCCGGAGGTCATCGCCTCCAACATGAAGTCCTTGCAGAACATTCCGTTCCTGCACGATTACGTGGGCATTCACCGGCCGCACGACTTCCCCAAGAAGATGCACGAGATCTTGGTCCGCCACTTTGGCGACGACATCACGCTGCGGGAGGTCAAGCAGGCGGCCAAGGCGGCCTATGCCGCGTATGACGCGCACATGCGCAAGATCCACGAAAAGGGCGAGGAGTACCTCAACATGGCGCGGGAAAAGGGCCTGCCCGTGATCGTCCTGGCTGGGCGTCCCTATCACCTGGACGGCGAGATCAACCACGGCATCGACGGGTTCATCGCCGACAGCGGCGCGGTCGTCGTGTCGGAGGATTCCCTTGGCGACGAGTACGTCAAGGCGCCGACCACGGTGCTGAACCAGTGGACCTACCACTCCCGGCTCTATGCCGCGGCGCGCTTCATCGCCGAGTCCGGAGATCCGCACATCAACCTGGTGCAGCTCGTCTCCTTCGGCTGCGGCGTAGACGCCATCACCACGGACGAAGTGCGCAAGATTCTCGAA
This sequence comes from Candidatus Spyradocola sp., assembly GCA_050942925.1. Taxonomy (GTDB): domain Bacteria; phylum Bacillota; class Clostridia; order Christensenellales; family UBA1750; genus Spyradocola. The sequence continues at coordinate 11,852 of JBMNOF010000009.1, read as the reverse complement.
TCCCGCAACCGCATTTACACGCAGATCAAGATCGATGAGATCACGAACCTGGGCGCGGTCAAGATCCGCCTGCGCTCGCTGTTCTCGGCCATCGGAGAGAAGGGAGGCTATGTCCATGCCTGACAAGCGCGTTCCGGACGAGCGCGGCCGCATTGAATTCACGAAGGAGATGCGCAAGACCTACAAGCTCCTCTTCCCCAACATGGCGGAGATCCACTTCCGCATCCTACAAAACGTGCTGCGCGCCTACGGTTACAACGTCGAGCTGCTGACCAACGACGGCCAGGAGGTCGTGGACGAGGGCCTCAAGTACGTCCACAACGACATCTGCTACCCCGCGCTGCTGACCATTGGCCAAATGATTTCCGCACTCAAGAGCGGCAAGTACGACCTGGATCACGTCGCGCTGATGATGACGCAGACCGGCGGCGGCTGCCGCGCCTCCAACTACATCTTCCTTCTGCGCAAGGCGCTGAAGAACGCGGGCATGCCGCAGATCCCGGTGGTCTCGGTCAACCTCTCGGGCCTGGAAAAGAACAGCGGATTCCAGATCACGCTGCCGCTCCTTCGCCGGGCGCTGGCGGCGCTGACCTACGGCGACGTGCTCATGCTGCTGGCCAACCAGACCCGCCCCTACGAAAAGACCCCCGGCCAGACCGACGCGCGCGTGGACTTCTGGGTGAAGGAGGTCTGCGACCAGTTCCTCAAGGGCAAGGGCTTCCAGCCCAAGGCCATCCGGGCGCAGCTCCGGCAGATCGTGGCGGACTTTGAGCGCGTGGAGATCGTGCCCGTGCGCAAGGTAAAGGTCGGCATCGTGGGCGAAATCTACGCCAAGTATTCGGCCCTTGCCAACAACCACCTGGAGGACTTCCTCCGGTCCCAGGACTGCGAGGTCAACGTCCCGGGGATCATGGCCTTCATGCTCTTCAAGGTGGACAACCGCCTGGAGGACATCAAGCTTTACGGCGGCAATCCCCTCAAGCGCTTTGTCGTCCAGATTCTCTACAACTACCTGGAGGTCTTTGAGACCTATGCGCTGGATGCCATTGCCGCCTCCAAGCGCTACCACAAGCCCGCCGCGTACCGCGAGATCAAGGAGATGGTCCGGCCGCTCATCGGCTATGGCTGCAAGATGGGCGAGGGCTGGCTCCTCACGGGCGAGATGATCGAGCTCGTCCGCTCCGGCTACGAGAACATCGTCTGCGCGCAGCCCTTCGGCTGCCTGCCCAACCACATCGTCGGCAAGGGCAAGATCCGGCAGATCCGCGAGATGTACCCCCAGGCCAACATCGTCCCCATCGACTACGATCCCGGCGCCACGCGCGTCAACCAGGAGAACCGCATCAAGCTCATGCTCTCCGTCGCGCGGGAACGCCTCCACGACGCATAAATTTCTGAAAATCCGACCCCGCATCCCCGGATAAAAATTCTGGATTTTTCCCGGATGCGGGGCCTTTTTTTCCTCCGAACAAGGCCCCAAAAACACGAGTTTTTCCGTCTTTTCTCCGCCCACCCTTTGCGGAATCCCCCGTCTCTTTCATCTTCATATTTTTTTATATGATAAAATCATATAATTGACAGGGCGCAGAAATGCCTTTATAATAAGCACTGTGAACGGGAGATGTTCTTCTCACTGGCCGGATTAAAATTCCGACAGTTCTTCAGAAAAGCCACTCTCCTTCACCGGTTAGGGTTCCGTTAAAAGACACAGAGAAATAGATATTTATTTATAGATAAAGCCGCGCGGCGCTGCAAATGGAAGGCGTGCTGCAACAGCGGCAACGGGGGGTGCCATCAATACAAATACGATGGCTTGTGCGGCGTCAAAATAGACGCCGCCTTTTCTTTGCGCATTTTTCCGGGGGATCGCGCTCTATACAGATTCCCGGGGGATGTGATATAATCGCCATAGACAGCAGAATCACAGAACAAGGGGGTCAAGACCGATGAGAATGAACAGACTTGGCAACAGCGACCTGGTGGTTTCCGCCGTCGGTGCGGGCACGTGGGCCATGGGCGGCGACTTCTTCGGCGCGATTGACGACAAGAAGTGCATCGATTCCCTGTGCGCCTCCCTCGACCACGGCGTCAACCTGATCGACACCGCGCCCATCTACGGCAAGGGCCACTCGGAGACGCTCGTGGGCCAGGCCATCAAGGGCCGGCGCGACAAGGTCGTGCTCTGCACAAAGGTCGGTTTGCTCTTTGACGACCCGAAGGGGCGCAAGGGCAAGTGCCTGCAGCCCGACGCCATCGAGTACGAGATCGAGCAGTCCCTGCGCCGCCTGGGCACGGACTACATCGACCTGTACCAGATCCACTGGCCGGATGTCAACACGCCCATCGAGGAGACCATGGAGGCGCTGCTGCGCATCCAGAAGGCGGGAAAGGTGCGCTACCTGGGCGTTTCCAACTTTGACGTGCCGCTGCTCGAGCGCACGCTGCAGTGCGGACAAATCGTCAGCACCCAGCCGCAGTACTCGCTGCTGGACCGCGAGATCGAGGCGGACGTGCTGCCCTTCTGCCGGGAGCACAACCTGGGCGTGCTGAGCTATGGCTCGCTCGGCGCGGGAATCCTGACCGGCAAATTCAAGGAGCCCCCCAAGCCCGAGGCGGGCGACAAGCGCGCCAACTTCTATCCCTTCTTCAACGAGCCCTTCTGGTCCAAGACGCAGGAACTGCTCGCGGTGCTGCGCGCGATCGCCGAGGAGCATGACAAGCCCGTGACGCACGTTTCCATCAACTGGGTCTCCCAGCAAAAGGGCATGACCTGCGCGCTGACCGGCAGCAAGAACGTCGACCAGGCCATCATGAACGCCGCCGCCGGCGACTGGGACCTGAGCGCGGAGGAGCTGGCCCGCATCGACGCCGCATACGACCGCATTTTCCGCAGCTAACCACGCGTACCGTTGGATGCACAATGCCGAGGCATTGTGCATCCTTTCCTTGTGCATTCATCCCAAAGGAGGTCTTTTCCCATGTCCGTCACCATTCGCCTGGCCGGCCCGCAAGACGCCGCCGCCGTTGTCTCCCTGTACGCGCCCTATGTTCTCCAGACGAGCGTCACATTTGAATACGATGTGCCCTCGGTGGAAGAGTACCGGGCCCGCATCGAAGAGATCACGCGCTTTTTCCCGTTCTACCTATTGGAGGAGGACGGCGTCCCTGCGGGATACGCCTATGCGCACTTCTTTCACCCGCGCAAGGCCTATCAATGGATGTGCGAGACGACGATCTACGTAGGAGAGGGCTTCCACCGCAAGGGCTACGCCACGCTGCTCTACGACCGCCTGCTCCGCGCGCTGCGCGCGCAGGGCTTCTGCGAGGCAGTGGCGATCCTGGGGTGCCCCAATCTGCCCTCGGAAAAGCTGCACGAATCGCTGGGCTTTCACCTGATTGGCACCTTTGCCAAGGCGGGGTTCAAGCAGGGCCGCTGGCACGACGTCAAGTGGTACGGCCGGGAGCTCTGCCCACGGGCGGAGAACCCGGCGGACCCCATTCCCTTCTCCGCGCTGCCGGAAGGGTATTGAGGCAGATTTCCAAAAAACGGAATTCGCTCCGGATATTGCCGGATTGCCGGGCGGCGCGCTGCGCATACTAACCTTGCACCAAAAAGCAAGGAGGTCGTAATCACATGCAGAACAAAGCTACCGGTCATCAGTGCATCAATTGTCACGTGAGTTCCTGTGCCTACAACGATCGCCAGGCGTCTGCCTGCACGCTGTCGGCCATCGACGTCAAGCCCTGCATGAACTGCGGGGACGGCCGCGCCGAGTCGGAGACCAACTGCGCCAGCTACAAGTCCAAGTAACCGCAAGACCCCGGAACGTGCAAGAAAAAGCCCTCGCCGCAAGGCGGGGGCTTTTTTTGTCATTCCTCTCGGGGAAGGATGTGGTAGGCAGCCACATAGGAGGCGCCTTGCCGGTTGAACGGGCGCACGTAGAAGCTGTAGGTCCGGCTCTCCCGCAGGAGCAGGCGGTAGCGCTCCAGCGGCTCCGGCCCGCAGGAGTTGCTGCCCAAGCCGCCCTGCGCCATGTCGATGGAGACGACCGTATCCCCGCCGCGGGGGAGCTCGTCGTCGTGGCGCGCCGCCTGGAGCTGCTCATCCGTGTAGTCGTGCGCGGTAAAGGAGAACGCCTCGCCGGGAACGGCCATGAACATCCACCCCTGTCCCATGACGTCGGTGACGGCGGCCCAGCGGCAATCGGCCTTTGCGCCGTTCTCCTGGGGGCGGATATAGGGCACGTGCTGGTCGCGCACGGTGCTGCGGTGGATGGCAATGCGCGCGCTCTCCTTGCGGTCGGGATAGCTCTCGTGCGGTCCGCGCCCATACCAGATGACCTGGTCATAGCGGTGGGGCAGCGTCATCTGCATGCCGAGCCGGGGCAGATAGGGCAGATCCCGGAGCGGGGTAAAGGTCACGTCCACCCGCTCGCAGTTGGAGGCGCTGATCGTCCAGCGGATGCCGACGCGCAGCGCCGGGTCCACGGAGTCCGCGCCGTAGACGCTCTGCGACTCCACACAGACGACGCCCTGCTCCATCTTCTGCCAGGAAACGGACTCCACGCGGGGCTTCAGCCGGTCCAGGCCGATCTCGCGCCAGACCTTGGCGATGTGCACATCGTTGTCCGTGGGCGCGCGGAAGAAGACCGGGTGCGGGGCGCGGACGATGGCATCCTGGCCGTCGTGTATGGCGTGCAGCATCTCCCCGGTGCGCAGGGAGAACTCCAGGGAGAACTCTCCCCCTGCGATGGAGAGCGTATGGGCGTCCGTCTCGGTGACCTTCAGGGATTCGCCCAGGCTCAACGGGTTATAGAGCGTGGGCACGTGGGGCGTGGGCAGGGAGAGCTGCTCCCAGGCCATTTCCGTGCCCTTGGGCGCAAAGGACTCGTCGTGCCGGAGCGTAAAGGCGATGTCCAAGAAGCTCTCCCCCGCAATCGGCAGGGGATAGTCCAGCGTCAGCTCGCGCGTCTGTCCGGGGCCAAAGTCCTTGGGCAGCTCCAGGTCGCGCTGCAGCACCCGCAGGCCCTCCGTCTTGACGCGGTAGGTGGCATAGAACGTCTCATCCAGGCTGCGGAAGGCATAGCGGTTCGTGATGCGCACCAGGCCCTTGCGCAGGTCCACCGCCTCCACGAGCACGGGCTGATAGATCTTCTTCAGCTCCAGGAGGCCAGGGTGCGGCGTGCGGTCCGGCCAGCACAGGCCATCGATGCAGAAGTTGCCGTCGTTGGGTTTGTCGCCGAAATCCCCGCCGTAGGCATAGCCGAACTTCCCGTCCTTGCGCTCCGCCAGCAGGCCGTGGTCCGCCCACTCCCAGACGCAGCCGCCAAGGAGCCGGGGGCTGTCGTAGATGACGTCCCAATACTCCTTGAGATTGCCCGGGCCGTTGCCCATGGCGTGCGCGTACTCGCAGAGGAAGAAGGGGCGCGGGTCGTCCTTGCGCTCGCCCTCGCGGCGAAGATCCTCCACCTCCGGGTACATGCGGGAGACGATGTCCACCAGCGGGTCCTCCCGCGCCTCGCAGTAGTGCAGGGGCCGGGTTGCATCCATCGCGCGGACGGCCTCCGCCATGGCGCGGTGGTTCTTTCCAAAGCCCGATTCGTTCCCCAGGGACCAGAAGAGGATGCAGGGGTGGTTGCGGTCGCGCGCGACCATGCGCACCGCGCGGTCGACATAGGCCTCCTGCCAAGCGGGGTCGTCGCTCAGGGGATAGCCGTGCGCGCCGTCGCCGTGCGATTCCAGATCCGCCTCGTCCACGACGTACAGGCCATACTGGTCGCAGAGCGCGTACCAACGGCTGTCGTCCGGGTAATGGCTGGTCCGAACGCAGTTGATGTTGTGCGCCTTCATGCGCGTGATGTCCTGGACCATGGAGCGGACGCTGACCACGGCGCCCAGCTGGGGATGGCACTCGTGGCGGTTGACGCCCTTGAGCTTGACGGGCATGCCGTTGACCAGCAGCGCCCCTTCCCGGATCTCCACGGTGCGGAAGCCCACGTCCATGCGCTCGACCTCGGAGGTATTGCCCATGTCATCCTCCAGGAGGAGCAGCAGGGTATAGAGGTGCGGCGTTTCTGCGGACCAGGGATGGACGCCCTGGACGTCGATTTCCAGGTCGACCTGCTCCTCGTGGCGGGCGTCGATGCGGATGTCGTGCGCGCCGGCCGCCCCGATGCGCGCACCCTGGTCATAGAGGTGGGCGTACAATTTGTAGTCGGAAACGCAATCCGCCTCGCTGTGGTTGTAGACGCAGGCGCGCACGTGCAGGCGGCCGTTCTTGCCCTCGTCCCGGAACTCCGTGCGGATCACGGCGTCGCGCACATGGATCTTGGGCAGCGCGAGCAGGTAGACGTCCCGCAGGATGCCGGACATGCGCCACTTATCCTGATCCTCGAGGTACGAGCCATCCGAGAGGCCATAGACCTCCACCGCGAGCAGGTTGCTCCCGGTCTGGACCATGTCGGTGATGTCAAACTCCGCGCCCAGGTGCGCGCCCTTGGAAAACCCCGCCTCCTGTCCATTGACGAAGACGGTAAAGGCGCTGTCCACGGCGTCGAAGCACAGGAGGATGCGCCGGTCGTTTTCGGCCCAAAGGGGCGGGACGGTGAATTCCCGGCGATAGAGGCCGATGGGCGCGTCGTCCGGCACGCGCGGCGGATCGTAGGGAAAGGGGTAGGCGATGTTGGTGTACTGGTTGCGGCCATAGCCGTTCATCTGCCAGACCCCGGGCACGGGCATCTTTCCCCAGAGGTTTTCCCCCTGGTAATCCGTGCCGAAAAAGCCCTCGGGGATCTCCGCCTCGCCGCGGGCATACCAGAAGCTCCACGTGCCGTCCAGGAGCTTGTAGAAGCCGGAAAGCTCCCTCTCTCCCAGCCAGGCGCTGGTCATGTCCTGGAAGGGAATGAGGTCCGCGTGCGGGCGAAGCCTTCCGACCTGCTGCACGGCGGGATTCTGCCATTTGGGTGCGGTATACTCGTATTTCATGACCATTCCTCCCCCAGCCTCTTCTCTTTTCTCTTGACAGTTTTCATTATAATCTACCCGCAGATAAGTTTCAAGCCGATGAAAAAAATGCTATAATGGGGAGACAGGGGTGCGCAGCCCCGGGGAAGGGAGGCGTTTGCGATGGGTTGGACCTGCGTGCTGGCGGAAAAGCCCTCGGTTGCGCGCGACATCGCGCGCGTCCTTGGCGCACAGGAAAAGGGCGAGGGCTGTCTCAAGGGGAACGGCTACGTCGTGACCTGGGCGCTGGGGCATCTCATCACCCAATGCAACCCGGACGAGATCGATGCGCGATGGAAGGCTTGGCGCCGCGACACGCTGCCGATCCTGCCCGAGGAAATCCCCCTGAAGGTCGTGCCCACGGCCGCGGCAAAGAAGCAATTTGCCATCGTCAAAAAGATCCTCAACGCCAAGCAAGTGGATCGGATCGTCTGCGCGACGGATGCCGGGCGCGAGGGCGAACTGATCTTCCGGCGCATCTACGCCTTTGCGCGCTGCAAAAAGCCCGTTTTCCGGCTATGGATCTCCTCCATGACGGAGGAGGCCATTGCCGAGGGCTTTGCCCGCCTAGCGGAGGGCGCGGCATACGACGGATTGTACGCCTCCGCCCTCTGCCGCTCGGAAGCGGACTGGCTGGTGGGCATGAACGGCTCCCGGGCCTTCACCCTGCGCTACGACAGCCTGCTCTCCGTCGGGCGGGTACAGACCCCGACGCTCTCCCTGCTGGTCCGGCGCGCAGAGGAGATCGAGCGCTTTGTTCCGGAGGCGTATTTTGAGGTCTGCGCGCAATTTTCCCCGGGATACAAGGGCACATATCTGGACGGGGCGGGAAGGACGCGCATCCCGACCCGCGAGGAGGCGGAGCGGATCGCGCAGGCCGTCCGCGGGCGGGACGGGCGCGTCGAATCCGTGGATACTTCGCGCCAGAGCACGCCGCCGCCCCTGCTCTACGACCTGACGACCCTGCAGCGCGAGGCGAACGCGCGCTACGGACTGACCGCGCAGGCGACGCTGGACCTTGTCCAGGCGCTCTACGAAAAACACAAAGTCCTGACCTATCCGCGCACGGACTCCCGGCATCTGCCGCACGACATGCGGCCCAAGGTGCAGAAGGTCTTTGCCACCCTGCCCGATCCCTACCGCGCGCTGGTTCCCCCGCCGGAGCGCGCCGTAGAGCCCGGCAAGCGCGTATTTGACGACGCCAAGATCACGGACCACCACGCCATCGTGCCCACGGGCCGCGCGCCGGGCAACCTTTCGGAAAACGAGCGCCGCATTTACGACTTGGTAGTGCGCCAGCTCCTGGCGGCGTTCCATCCGCCCATGCAGAGCGAAACGGTCACGGCTGTGACGAACGTGGACGGCCGCCGCTTTCGCTCCACGGGCAAAACGATTCTGGACCCTGGCTGGCAGGCCGTAAAGCCGCCTCTGAAGCCGCGCAAGCAGGAGGAGGAGCAAACCCTACCCCCGCTGCATCCAGGCCAGGAAGTGCACACAGAGCGCGCAGACGTGCTCGCCAAGCACACGGAACCGCCCAAGCCCTACACGGAAAACACGCTGCTTGCCGCCATGGAAAACGCAGGGCGCTTTGTCGAGGACGAAGAGCTGCGGCGGCAGCTCAAGGACCGGGGTCTGGGCACGCCGGCCACGCGCGCGGCGATCCTGGAGCGGCTGATCGAGGTGGGCTATGTGCAGCGCGCGAAGAAGGCGCTTCTGCCCACGGAAAAGGGGCGGCTGCTCATCTCCGTCGTTCCGGAACAGCTCTCCTCGCCCGAGACCACGGGCCGGTGGGAGAAGGGACTGGCGGACATTGCGCGCGGGCAGATGGATGCCGCGCGCTTTATGGAGAGCATCCGGCGCTACTGCGCCTTTCTCTGCACCGCGGCCGACAGCGCGCCGCCCGCGGCCTTCCCGCCGTCCCCGCCCCGCAAGCCCGTGCGCAAGCGCTCCCCCGCTTCTGCAAAATCGAGTGCAGGGCGGACCGCTTCGCGCCGCTCTTCCGCCAAAAAACCGACGAAAACCGACACTTGAGCCCATCCCCGCAGGTTTTGGGGCGCGCCCTCTTTTCTCCGCTGCGCAAATGTGCGATAATAGGGATGAAGGCGGCATGCCCGCACATAAGAATGAGAGGCAGGAAAAAAACGAATGCTGTACTCGCAACAGGATGTTCTCGCCGCAAGGAACCAGCTTTTGCGGCGCATCGGCTTGATGGTCGTGCTGGCCATCCTCCCCAACGTCGCCGCCGCTGTCATCATGTACACCGTGCGCGTGGAGTGGCTGAGCGTCCTTCTGGGCTGCCTCGGCGGCGCGCTGGCCATCTTCTACTGGGGGCTGTTCTGCTCCCCCGTGCTCGCGTATCTCCGCTACACCCGAGAGGTCGTGAGCGGGCGCAACCACGATTTCTGCGGCACGCTGACCACCATCGCCGAGGACTCGGTGCGCGAGGGCGTCCCCTGCAAGACGCTCTACTTCCACGACGAGGCCGCGGACGACGAAAAGCTCTGCTACTTTGACCTGAACAAGTATCCCCACGACGGCTTCCCGACCGGACAGCGCTTTTCCGTGTCCGTGCACGGCCAGGCCATTGTTTCCATGCAGTCCGCTTGATTGGAGAAAGGAAGTTTCGCCCCATGCGTAAGGAATCCCGCGTGCTCGTGTGCGTGACGGGGCAGAAGTCCTGCGCGCGTCTGATCCAGGACGGCGCAGAAATCGCCGCCGAGGAAGGGGCTTCCCTGTCCGTTGTGCACGTGGCCAAGATGGGGAGCAACTTTTTGGGCAGCGCCTCCGAGGCAGAGGCGCTGGAGTACCTGTTTGCCATCAGCAAGAACCACAACGCCGACATGATGCTTCTTCGCAACGACGACGTCATACACACCATTGCCGCGCACGCGCGCCGCATCGGCGCCACCATCATCGTGCTGGGCAGCGATTCCAACCAGCGGCAGAACCGGCTCTCGCGCGCCCTGCAGGACGCCCTGCCGGACGTCGAAATCCGCGTGCGCGTCGGTCTGTCCGACTAGCGCACCCCAGGAGGCTTGCCCCATGCTGGACAAATCCATTCCCTACAAGAGTCTAGTCATGCGCCGCCCGCCGGAGGCGCTTCCCGCGGAGCGTCCGCTTCCCGCGGGCTTTTCTTTCCGCCGATTTCAGCCGGGAGACGAGGCGCACTGGGCGCGTCTGGAGACGGCGGTCGCGGAGTTTGCGTCCGAACGCGATGCGCGCGCCTATTTTGCCGAGCGCTTTCTTCCCTACGAGGCGCTTCTGCGGGCGCGCTGCTGCTTTGTCTGCGCGCCCGACGGCTTGCCCGTCTCCACGGCGATGGCATGGGAGGAAGGCGGCGTGCGCCTTCTGCACTGGGTCTCCACCTTGCCGGCCTTCCAGCGCCGTGGCCTGGGGCGCGCGGTGGTCCTGCACGCCCTGCACAGCTACCCCCCGGAGGCCTCTCCCTCACCCATCTGGCTTGGGACCCAAACCTGGAGCCACGACGCCATCCTCCTTTACGATGCGCTGGGCTTTTGCCTCGTGCGCGCGGGGACCCATCCGGCCGCGCACTCGCCCAACTGCTTTGCCGAGGGCATGGAGGTTCTTCGGACGGTATACCCGCCGGAGGTCTTTGCGCGCCTCCTGGCCCGGTCCCTGCCCGCGTAGCGCATTTCCCCGGAAACGCACACGACAAAACGGCTCGCAGCCAGTGCTGCGAGCCGTTTTTCTATCGGTTCCACGCGCGCCTCCAATAGGCGAGAAAGTTTTCTCCCATGACGCCGCGGACCGCCTCCTCCGTCCAATTCCTGCGAAGAAGCGCCTCGGCAATGGCGCCCAGGCAGCCGCAGTCCTCCAGGCCCACGGGCGTGCGGCGGATTCCATCGTAATCCGAGCCAATGCCAATCGCCTGGACCCCAGCGCGCGCGGCCATGTACTCGATGTGACGGACCACGTCCTCCACGGACGCGCGGTGCTCCGCCGGATAGCCGCCGCCCACGAGAAAGTCGTGGGAGAAATTCACGCCGATGTACCCACCGCCCTTGCCGAGCGCCTCAAGCATTTCATCGGTGAGGTTGCGATTCTGATCGGGGCAGAGGGCGCGCGCACAGGAGTGCGAGGCGCAGAGGGGGCCTTTTGCGAGCGCTTGCACGTCCCAAAACGTGCGATCCGAGGCATGCGAGAGATCGATCATCACGTGCAGGCGGTCGCACTCCTGGACCACCTCCCGCCCAAAGGGGAGCAAGCCGCGGTCGTTGGGGCCGGTGTCTCGGCAGCCCGTTGCGATCTCATTGCTCAGGGACCAGCACAGGCCAAACATGCGCACGCCGAGGCGATACAGAATGTGCAGCACGTGCAGATCCCCTTCCAACACGTTCCCGCCCTCCACGGAGAGGAGCGCGCCGATCTTTCCCGCGGCCTCGGCCTTTTCCAAGTCCTCCGGGACGAGCAGCTGCTGCAGGTCCTGCGCGTGCACGCGGAGCATCTCGTAGAAGGCGTCGACCTCCCGCAAGCCAAAGTGCAGCATGGGCCCCAACGCCTCCGGCTCGCTCGTATAGGCGGCAAACGTCATCATGGTGACCCCGCCTTCGCGCATGCGCGCGAGCGTGACCTGCCGGGACGGGTCCGTGAGGCCGCGTTCCGGGCAATTCATCCGGAGCAGCGCGTCGTTGTGCGTGTCCACGATTCGCATGTTCTCCCCCTCTTTCTTCACGGGATATGCAAGAAGCCCATCGCATTGCGATGGGCTTCAAAATGGAATCCGGCGATGATCTATCCTCCCGGGCCGTGTCCAGCCAGGTACTTTCGACGCTGAAGGGCTTAACTTCTGTGTTCGGGATGGGAACAGGTGGGACCCCTTCGCCATTATC
>JBMNOF010000067.1:0-10710 GCA_050942925.1 Candidatus Spyradocola sp. | reverse complement strand
GCCGCCCGCGCGGGGGGGGGGGGGGGGGGGGGGGGGGGGGGCCTGGTGGGGGGGGCGGGCCCCCCCCCCCCCCCTCCTGCACAAAAGGACCCGCTGCAATCTGCAGCGGGTCCTTTTCCCATCCATGAATCAGTTCTTGAAGTAGCAGGGATGATCCTCCGGCGTTGTTGCCTGCTGGACCGACGCCCAGAGGCGATAGCCACCGGCAAGGTTGTAGCAGTTGAAGCCCTCGCCCGTGAGCAGCCGGCAGGCGATGTAGCTACGCAGGCCGCTGTGGCAGTGCACATAGACCGGCTTCTTCGGGTCGAGCTTCCCCAGAAGGCTACGCAAGCTGTCCAACGGCAGGTTCACAAAGCCGTCGATGTGGCCGCGAGCGTATTCCGCCGGCGTGCGCACATCCACCAGCTGTACGCTTCCGTCGCGCGGCAGCGTCTCCACATCCGACCAGTGGAACTGCTTGACCGTGCCGTTCATCAGGTTCTCCCCGACAAAGCCAACCATGTTGACCGGGTCCTTGGCCGAGCCAAACGGCGGCGCATAGCAGAGCTCCAGGCGCGTGAGATCCTGCACCTTGGCGCCGAAGCGCATGGCCGTGGCCAACACGTCGCAGCGCTTGTCCACGCCGTCAAAGCCCACCACCTGCGCGCCGAGGATGCGCCCGGTCTTCTTCTCGAAGATCACCTTGATCGAGAGCATGGTGCTTCCCGGATAGTAGCTGGCGTGATTCGCGGAATACGTGAAGATCTTATCGCAATCGTAGCCCTGCGCTCGCGCGGCCTTCTCCGAAAGGCCCGTGGTCGCCACCGCCATGTCAAACACCTTGAGGATGGCGGAACCCTGGGTGCCGGTGTACGCGCTGTCGCGGCCGAAGATGTTGTCCGCGGCAATGCGGCCCTCGCGGTTGGCGGGACCGGCCAGGGGAACCATCGCCGGCTTGCCCGTGACAAAGTCCGTCACCTCCACCGCGTCGCCCACGGCGTAGATGTCGGGGTCCTGCGTGCGCATGTGGTCGTCCACCTGGATGCCGCCGCGCGCATTGCAGGCCAGACCGCAATCCTTGGCCAACGCGCTCTCCGGACGCACGCCGATGCTCAGGACGATCAGGTCTGCCGGGAGCTTTCCTTCCGCCGTCAGGACTGCGTCTCCGTCCACGCCCGTGACCGCGGTGTTCAGCAGCAGATGAATCCCCTTGGAGCGCACATAGTTGTGCACGTCTGCGGCCATGTCCAGGTCCAGCGGCGCGATGAGGTGGTCCGCCATCTCCACAATCGTCACATCCAGGCCCGCATGCGCCAGGTTCTCGGCCATCTCCACGCCGATGTACCCGCCGCCGACGACCACGGCCTTGGCGTCCTTCTTTCCCTTCAGGGCGTCCACCGCCGCCTTAATGCGCAGCGTGTCGGGGATGTTGCGGAGCGTGTAGACGTTCTTGCCATCCAGCCCGGGGAGCTTGGGCACCAGGGGCGCCGCGCCCGTGGCGATGAGGAGCTTATCATACTTTTCCGCATAGGTCTTGCCGTCCGCCGTGCGCACCGCAACCGTATGGCCCGCGCGGTCAATGGACGTGACCTCGCTGTTCACGCGCACGTCCACGTTAAAGCGCGCGTGGAAGCTCTCCGGCGTCTGCAGCGTCAGGTCCTCCTCGTCGGTGATGACGCCGCCCACGTAGTAGGGCAGCCCACAGTTGGCAAAGGAGATAAAGGCTCCGCGCTCCAGAATGACGATTTCTGCCTTTTCGTCCAGACGGCGGGCACGCGCCGCAGCCGATGCGCCGCCCGCAACGCCGCCGATGATGACCAGTTTCATGTTCCGCACCTCCATTTTTTTCTTTTCCTTTCTCCATTATACCCAATCCTCCCGAACTTGAAAATTCCCGTTCCAGCGATTATACTGATAGGAGAAAGCCTATGGAAGAGGGTGCCGTCATGACGCTGCGAACGATGGAAGTTTTTCTGGCCGTGGTGGATACGGGCAGCATGCGCGCGGCCGCAGACGCGCTCTATATTTCCCAGCCGTCCGTTTCCGGCGTGATTGCCGACCTGGAAAAGCAGTACGGCGTGCGTCTCTTTGAGCGCTTGGGCAAGAAGCTCTATATCACGCCGGAGGGAGAAACCCTGGCCGGATATGCCCGCCGGATGCTCTCCCTGAGCGAGGAAATCGACCGCCGCATGGGGAATCTTGCGGACGACACGCCGCTGCGCATCGGGGCGTCGGTCACGGTGGGCGCGTGCGTCATTGGCGACATCCTGCGCAAGCTTCCAGGGCCGCCTGCGCGCGTCCTGTGCAACAACACGCGCGTCATCGAACAGCAGATCCTGACCAACCGTCTGGACGCTGCGCTCGTCGAGGGCCGCGTGCGCAGCCACGATCTGCTCTCCACTCCCGTCATCCGCGACTGCCTGCTGCTCATCTGCCGGAAGGACAGCGCTTTTGCCGAGCGAAACGGCGCATCCCTGTCGGAGATCGCCGCCTCCCCCCTGCTCCTTCGGGAGCGCGGAAGCGACACGCGCACCGCTCTGGACCGCGTCTTTGAGGAACGGGGGCTCCGTGCGCAGGTCGCCTGGGAGTGCAACAACACGCAGACCATTCTCAACGCCGTGCGCCAGGGCTTTGGCGTGGCGCTGCTCTCTCCCTTCCTTTTGCGCGGTCAGTCGCAAGATCTCGCCGCCATTCCCGTCCTGGACTGCGACTTTACGCGATGGTTTTCCGTCGCCGTGCATCGGGACAAGTTCATCGGGGCGCGCCTGCACACCTTCCTGGACCTTTGCGCCGAATGGAAGCCGGAGAATCCATAGCCAAATATCGATGGGAACCATCAAACAATTTGTATTTTACATATCACGCATTCTGCGCTATTATGGAAAAAGGAGAATCGACGAAAAGGAGTCGTGACGTATGCTGAGAGATTTTGTCAAGAAATACTATCTGGAGCAGCGCTGCAACTGTGCCGAATCCGTCCTTCGCGCGGCAAATGAAGCCTATCACCTGGGCCTGTCGGAAAAGGACTTTGCTCTGTTTTCCGGCTTTGGCGGCGGCATGGGCTGTGGCGGCGTCTGCGGCGCCCTTTCTGGAAGCCTGGCGGCGCTCGGCGTGATCTACCCCACGACGAAGCTCGCCCAGCCGGACGGCATCAAGACGGACAACGCGCGCCTTGTGGCGGAGTTCACGCAGGCGCTCTCCGCGGTGAACTGCGACGAAATTAAGCCCAAGCACTTCACGGAGGCGTTCCGCTGCGTGGAGGCCGTAATGCTGGCGGCAGACGTGCTGGAAAAGCACATCGCCCGTTTGAACGGGCAGGAGGAGGCGCCCGCCACCTGCACGCTGACACCTGCGCAGATTAAAGAGGTGAAGGCGCTGGGCTTCCTGCACTGCAAGGGAACCAACAACTTCAACTGCCGCGTCATCACCGGCAACGGCAAGCTGAGCAACGAGCACATGCGCCGCATCACGGAGGCGGCGGAGAAATTCGGCGACGGCGAAGTGGCCATGACCACGCGTCTGACCGTGGAGATCCAGGGCGTTCCCTACGAGAACATCCAGCCCCTGCGCGACTACCTTGCCGAAGCGGGGCTGAGCACGGGCGGCACGGGCAGCAAGGTGCGCCCGGTTGTCTCCTGCAAGGGCACGACCTGCCAGTACGGCCTGTATGACACCTTCGCCCTCTCGGAAAAGATCCACAAGACCTTCTACGAGGGCTGGCACGACGTCGAGCTGCCTCATAAGTTCAAGATTGCGACGGGCGGTTGTCCGAACAACTGCGTCAAGCCCGATTTGAACGACTTCGGCATCATCGGCCAGCGCATTCCGGCCTTTGAGTCCGAAAAGTGCCGCACTTGCAAGACCTGCGCCGTGGAAAAGAACTGTCCCATTGGCGCGGCGAAGCTGACGGAGAACGGCCTGGTCATCGATCCGAACAAGTGCAACCACTGCGGACGCTGCATTGGCAAGTGCCCCTTCAAGGCGCTGGAGAAGGGCACCTATGGCTACCGCATCTGCATCGGCGGCCGCTGGGGCAAGAAGGTGGCGCAGGGCCACTCGCTTTCCAAGATCTTTACCTCAGAGCAGGAGGTCATGGAAGTTCTGGAAAAGGCGATCCTGCTCTTCCGCGACCAGGGCATTCCCGGCGAGCGCTTTGCGGACACCATTGCACGCCTGGGCTTTGAGAACGTCGAAGCGCAGCTTCTCTCCGACGATCTGCTCCGCCGCAAGGCCGAAATCCTGGGCAAGCACACCGTCGGCGGTGCGACCTGCTGATGTGGCTGAATCGGCCCGGGTTTGCGAAAGTTTGCGATTGCTTTTGCCTGGACAATCTGCTATAATAGTTTTGTTCCGTTTGATGCCGTCTGTTGTCGGCATCAAACCTTGGAGAGATACCCAAGTGGTCGAAGGGTCCGCACTCGAAATGCGGTAGCCGGTTAACCCCGGGCGGGAGTTCGAATCTCCCTCTCTCCGCCAAGAGCCGCGCCTGTGCACACAGGCGCGGCTCTTTTTTGCGCGAAAAAAAAGGACCCGCCTTTTCACAAGGCGAGTCCTTTTGCGATCACGCGCGCAGGAACAGGGCGCCGACGCCTGCCAGCACCAGCAGGACCACGAGGCAGACCGGGAGCAACACGAGGAAGGCGGAGATCAGCATGGCGGCCAAATCGCCGTGCTCCAACTGATCGGAAATATCCTCCGGCTCGCGTTCGGCGCGGGGATCGTACTCCTGGCCGGGCAGCTCTGCCGGGCGGCTGTCCTTCCGCTTGCGTCCGCTCTTTTCGGCGAGGTGGTTGAGCGCGCGCTCCACGCGCTTTTTGTAGAGCACGTCTTCTCCCCCTCTCTATTCCTTTTCGCGCTTTTCCGCGGCGCGGGTGCGCTTATGGTGGCACGCGACAAAGTGGTTGGGGGCGATCTCCTCCCACTCCGGGACGACGTGCTTGCAGATGTCCGTGCAATAGGCGCAGCGCGTGTGGAACTTGCAGCCCTTGGGCGGATGGACGGGGCTGGGAATATCTCCCTCCAGGACCTGGAGCTCGCGCTTCTCCTCGGTGTCGGTGGTGGGGATGGCGCCGAGCAGGGCCTCCGTGTAGGGATGCACGGGGTTATCGAAGATCTCCTGGGAGTCTGCCAGCTCGACCATGGTGCCCAGGTACATCACGCCGATGCGGTCGGAGATGTACTTGACGACGCTCAGGTCGTGGGTGATGAAGAGATAGGTCAGGTCCGCCTGCTCCTTGAGGTCCTGCAGGAGGTTGATGATCTGCGCCTGAATGGAGACGTCCAGGGCGGAAACGGCCTCGTCGCAGACGACGAACTTGGGCTTTGTGGCCAGGGCGCGGGCGATGCCGATGCGCTGGCGCTGTCCGCCGGAGAACTGGTGCGGGAAGCGGTGCAGGAAGTACGGGGCAAGGCCGCACTGGTCCATGACCTTGAGCACGAGCTCCTGCATCCGATCGTCCTTGCGCTTGATCATGCCATGGGCGAGCATGCCCTCGCTGATGATCTGGCCGACGCTCATGCGCGGGTTCAGCGAGGAATACGGGTCCTGGAAGATGAGCTGCATGTCGCGGCGCAGGCGGCGCATCTCGTTGTAGCTCAGGCGCGCCAGGTCGATGCCGCTGTCGCGGTAGGCCTCGTACTTTGCAAACTCGGGGTCCTGGGCATACGGCTTGCGCATCTCCTCGATTTCGGCATGGACCTTGGCCAGCTCCTTGCGCTTGTCGTCGATCTCCGCTTCCAGCTTCTGCAGGCGGGCGCGGGCAGCGTCGAGCTTGGCGGAATTGGCCTTTTCCGGATGCTTCTTGGCGGCGAATTCGAGGTCGTCCGCATCCACGGCGGCGCTTTCGCGGCGCAGCTCCAACTCGCTGAGCGACTTGGAGAGGCTGTAGGCGCGCTCATAGATCTCCATGACGGGCTTGAGGTCCTTGGCCACGAGGAAGCCGCCGATGATCTTGGTGATGTTCAGCAGCGCATCCTCTGCCAGCTTTCTCGCCTGGTCCAGCTCCTCGTGCTTGGCGTACTGCTGCTCCTCGGTCAGGCCCGCGTACTGCGCTTCGAGCGCGTCGCGCTTTTTCTCGAGCTCGTGGAGCTTCTCCCGGAGCTTGGGCAGATTGCGGATGGTCTCGAACACGTAATGGGGCGCCAGGTCGTCCAGGGACATGCCGTAGTACATGGTCCGGCCGTAGGTCTGGTGGTAGAGCTGGAGGATGGTGCGGCCCAGCGTCGACTTTCCGCAGCCGGACTCGCCGACCAGGCCGAAGGTCTCGCCCTTGTAGATGTCCAGAGAGATTCCGTCGTTGGCCTTGACGGAGCCGCCCCCCTTCAGGGGGAAGTACTGCTTGAGGTTGTCGATCCGCAGCAAGACCTCTCTCTTGTTATCCATGTCTATCCTCCTTCTTCGGGTAGAAGCAGCGAATCTGCTGCTCCTCCGTCACGTGGACCAGCTCCGG
This sequence comes from Candidatus Spyradocola sp., assembly GCA_050942925.1. Lineage (GTDB taxonomy): Bacteria > Bacillota > Clostridia > Christensenellales > UBA1750 > Spyradocola. The sequence goes on along the minus strand of JBMNOF010000067.1, from coordinate 4,282 downwards.
CTCCTCCTGGCGGCAGCGCTCCGTGGCGTACTTGCAGCGGGGGGCGAACTTGCAGCCCTTGGGGAGGTCGAGCGGGTGCGGCACCGCGCCGGGGATCGCCTCAAGGCGCGTATTGGCGGGCGTATCCAGCCGCGGAATGGAGGCAAGGAGTCCCTCCGTATAGGGATGGGAATAGGTATGGCCGTGGAAGATGGTGTGGGCCGGAGCCAGCTCCACCACCTGTCCGCAGTACATGACGGCCACGTCGTCCGCCATCTGGTTGATGACGCCGAGGTCGTGGGTGATGAAGAGGACGGCGGTGCCGTTCTTTTCCTTGAGCTCATTCATGAGCTTGAGGATCTGCGCCTGGATGGTGACGTCCAGGGCGGTCGTGGGCTCATCCGCGATGAGGATCTTCGGCTTGCAGGCCAGGGCCATTGCGATCATGACGCGCTGGCGCATGCCGCCGGAGAGTTGGTGGGGATACTGCTTGGCCACGACTTCGGGGTTGGGGATCTTGACGTCGGAAAGCAGCGTGATCGCCTGCTTCTTCGCCTGGGCCTTGCTCATCCCCTGGTGGATGCGCAGCGGTTCGCTCAGCTGCCTCTCCACGGTAAAGACGGGGTTGAGGCTCGTCATGGGCTCCTGGAAGATGACGGAGATCTCGTTGCCGCGGATCTTGTACATCTCATTCATGGGGAGCCTGGTCAGCTCCCGGCCCTCAAAGAGGATCTCTCCGCCGTCGATGTAGCCGTTGTTGTCCAGCAGGCGCAGAATGCTCATGGCCGAGACGCTCTTGCCCGATCCGGACTCGCCGACGACGCCCAGCACCTTGCCCGCATCCACGGAATAGCTCACCCCGTTGACGGCCTTGACGATGCCGCGCTTGGTGCGGAAGAAGGTCCGAAGGTCCTTCAGTTCCAATAATGCCATGGGTCAGCCCTCCTTAGCGTTCAGCGGACTTCGGATCGAAGGCGTCCCGCAGGGCGTCGCCGATCAGGTTGATGCAGATGGTGCAGATGCCGAAGATTGCGGCCGGGAAGGCCCATCGCCACCAATACTGCTGGATGACCACGCTGTTGTTGGCGCCGGTGAGCATGTTGCCCCAGGTCGGCGTGGGCGGCGAAATGCCGAAGCCCAGGTAGCTCAGCGTGGATTCGGTGAGCATGCAGGTGGCAAAGTCCAAGGTCGCCGTGACCAGGATCATGCTCAGGACGTTGGGCAGGATGTGCCGGAAGACGATGGAGCTCTCCCGGACGCCCATGGCCTTGGCGGCGGTGACGTACTCCTGCTCTCTCTGGGAGAAGATCTGCGCGCGGACCAGGCGGCAGGTTCCCGGCCAGCTCAGCACGCCCAGGACGACCATGATGAGGTACATTCTCTGCTCCACCGAGATTCGCGTGCCGATAATGGCCGACAGGATCATGGCAAACGGCAGGAAGGGCAGTCCGGACACGACCTCCGCAATGCGCATGATGGCCATGTCGATCCAGCCGCCGAAGTAACCGGAGATGCCGCCCAGCAGCACGCCGATGACCAGGGAGATGATGACGGACACGGCGCCGACGGTCATGGTGACGCGGCCGCCGTTGGCGATGCGGTTGAGGATGTCGCGGCCGTATTCATCCGTGCCGAGCAGGTAGCCGCGCAGGCCCCAGGTCTCGACCTCGTCGCTGGTGGTGAGGGCGTAGTTCTGATAGAAGCCCGCATACACGGTCTCGATGTCGCCGTTCTCCACTGCTTCGGGCACGACGCCCTGGTCATGGGTATTGTCTCCCCAGGAGACGACGTCGCCGTTCTCCAAGAGCGCGGTGTAGTGGTAGAGGCCGCCATAGAGCTCCTCGGGGGTTGCCTCCATGCTGGGGACCGTCGTTTCGCCATGCGTCGCATTGCCCCAGACGGTGACTTTGCCGTTTTCATCCACGGCCGCACAGGTCGTGCCCGTCGCGGCGATGTCCACGATGTGCGAGTTCATCACGGTCTCGGGGACTGCGCTGATGGCGTTGTCGCTCTTGAGGCCCGTATAGGCCACGGTGCCGTCGTCCAGCAGGGCGATGTAGCTATAGGTGGTCAGCGCAACCTTCCGAATGTGGCCCTGATAGGCGCGGCGCACATCCAGGTCGCACATGTTGCGGTTGCCCCAGAGGTAGAGCTCGCCGTCCGCGGTGACCGCCGCGGAGAACTGGAACCCGGCCTCGATCTGCACGATGTCCAGGTTCTCCCCCTTGCGCATGGCGCGGGAGATCTCGCTGGGCAGCTGGTCCTGTCCCAGGCGGGTGTTGCCCCACACGTAGACGCCGCCGTTCTCGTCCAGCGCGACGATGTGGTCATAGCCTGCGGCGACCTTGACAATCTTGGCCGCGCGGACCTCCTCCGGGATATTGGCCAGGTCGATGGTGTCGGTGATGCGCGTATAGCCCCACGTGTAGACCTTGCCCTCGTCCGAGACGCCCACGGCAAACGTGGTGCCCGGCGCAATGTCCACGACGTGGCCCTTGAGCTCGTCGGGCAGGCTCATCATGCTCATGGTCGGGGGCACGTTGGACTGCGTGTTGTCCTGGTAGCCCAGATCCAACTGGAACACCTGCGGCGCGATGAGCACGAACAGGAAAATCGCGAGGAACAGGATCATTCCCGTCATGCCCAGCTTATTATGCAAAAAGTTGCGGAAAACGAGCCGGCCGGGGCTTTGGAGCTGCTCCTCTTCCAGGAAGCTGCGCTCGGACTTGTTCCGGTTCCCGAACAGGCGGGTAAGCAGGCTGAACCGGTGTTTTTTCGAGTTGTTTGCCATTGTGCTCCCCTCCTCACTTGTCCACGCGCACGCGCGGGTCGACGATGCCGTAGCTCAGGTCCATGATCAGCGCGCCCACGAGGCTCACCACGCAGTAGAACATCTGACAGGCGAGCGCCAACTCATAGTCGCTGTTGCGCAGAGCCTGGTAGTAGAGCTGGCCCATGCCGTTGAGCGTGAAGGTCGTCTCCACGATGACCGAGCCGGAAAAGATGCTCAGGAACCAGCCGATGATGACCGTGATGATGGGCAGCAGGGCGTTGCGCCAAGCGTGCGAATAGATGACGACCTTTTCGCGAAGACCCTTTGCGCGCGCGGTGCGGATGTAATCCATGCTCAAGGCGTCAATCATGGCCGAGCGCACGTAGCGCGTCATGCCGCCGAGGGAGGCGAACGTCAGAACCAGGACCGGCAGCGTCAAGTAATAGCAGGTATCCAAGAACGCGCGCAGGCCCGTGTACGTCGAGCCGGGCGTCTCCATGCCGCTGACGGGGAACCAGCGTAGCACGACCGCGAACAGCCAAATGAACAGCAGCGCCACGATGTAGATGGGAATGGAGTATCCCACGATCGTAAAGACCTGCACGCTCTTGTCCACAAGCCCTCGCTTATGCACCGCGCAATAGATTCCCAAGGGAATCGTAATGCCCAGGGAGAGGATCGTGACAAAGATATTGATGAGCACGGTGTTCTTCATGCGCACGGGAATGACCTGGCTCACGTCCTGCTTAAAGAAAGAGGAATAGCCAAAGTCTCCCTGCAGCATGCCGGAAAACTCTCCCGTCTGCTTTTCCGGGGCAAGGCCCATCCAGCGGGCATAGCGCAGCAGCAGCGGATCGTCCAAGCCCAGCTGCTGGCGAAGATCCTTATAGCGTTGCTCGTATTCCTCGGGCCGCAACGTGTTTTTGACCGACTCCAGCTGGTTGCGCGCCGGGTCGCTCGGGATCAAATTGTAGAGAAAATACATGAGGATGGAGACGAGGAAGAACACAACCACCATGTAGACGATGCGCTTCAGGATGTACTTCTTCATCGCAGCGTATTTCCCTCCTTACGTTGAGATTGATTTGTCCATATATTTTCATCCCCGCAAAGAGGGGAGGATGTTTTCGGAGGAAAGGGGCGCTCCACCGTGCGCAAGACCCCAACGATAGGGAAAAACGGCGGGGCGGAGGTCCGCCCTGCCGTTGCTTCAGACGGGGGTCAGTTTTGCGAGGGAATTACTCCGCGTTCTCGATGGAGGCGTACAGAACCGCCTGCGAGAAATCCCAGTAGCTGCTCTGCTCGTAGCCCTGCAGCCAATCCGGGAAGACCGTGTAGTAGATGTTGGAGTACAGCGGAACATCGGGCAGCAGCTCGTTCCAGCGATCCATGAACTTCTGCCACATGTCGAGGTAGGCCGCGTCGTCGCCGGCCTCAACGCCGTAGACCATGTCCCAAGCCAGCTGCGCCAGCTGGTCGTCCATGATGAAGTTGTTGTTGTAGGTGCCCATGTACGCCGGATCTTCGGAG
>JBMNOF010000008.1:0-49786 GCA_050942925.1 Candidatus Spyradocola sp. | reverse complement strand
CAGGCGAACCGCTGCGCGGCCGCCGATGCCGGATGCTGCGCCGGTCACCAGCGCAACTTGATCCTTGCATTTCATAGGTCCGTTCGACCTCCTTTTCTGTATGAGTATACAACAATTTTTGCGTCGGGGCAAGGCGCGCAATTTCGCCAAGAAAAACGATTGCATAGAGGCGGAAAAACCATTATACTATGCTTGTTGACAGAAAGACCGCAAAGGAGGACACAGAACATGAAAATGCGCAACTTTGGCAAATTGGGCATACAGGGTTCGGCTTTTGGGCTGGGCTGCATGCGCTTCCCCATGGTGGAAAAGGACGGCAAGAAGGTCGTCGACGAAGAGAATGCCATTCGCATCATCCGCACGGCAATCGATGGCGGCGTGACGTATTTGGACACGGCCTATGTCTATCTCGGCCAGCAGTCCGAGGTGGTGCTGGGCAAGGCGCTTCAGGATGGCTACCGCGAGAAGGTGACCGTCGCAACGAAGCTTCCGACCTGGATGGTGGAAAAGGAAGAGGACATGCAGCGCTTCTTTGACGAAGAACTGGAAAGGCTGCAGACCGACCACATTGACTTCTACCTCGTCCACGCCCTCAATGCGGAGCGCTGGCCAAAGATCAAGGCCCTGGGCGTTTGTTCGTTCCTGGATCGCCTAAAGGCGGAGGGAAAGATTCGCTTTGCCTGCTTCTCCTTCCATGACGACTACAAGACGTTTGAGACCATTCTCAACGACTACGATTGGGACATGGTGCAGATTCAGTACAACTTTATGGACATCGAAAACCAGGCGGGCACCAAGGGGCTGGAGCTTGCGGGGAGCAAGGGCATTCCCGTGGTCATCATGGAGGGGCTTCTGGGCGGACGTCTGGCCGTCGCGCCGGACAACGTCCAGGCGCTCTATGACGCCTATCCCGTCAAGCGCTCGCCCGTGGAATGGGCGTTCCGCTGGCTGTGCAATCACCCGCAGGTGGCCACGGTCCTTTCCGGCTGCACGAGCGTGGAACAGGTGCGCGACAACCTGCGCATCTTCGACGCGGTGGAGCCGAACTGCATGAGCGAGAAGGAGCTCGCCCTCATCGACAGCGTGCGCGAGGCGTACCGCAGCCGCACCAAGGTCGGCTGCACCGGCTGCGCCTACTGCATGCCCTGCCCGCAGGGCGTGGACATCCCCGGCGCTTTCTCCGCGTGGAACAACGCCTCCCTCTACGGCGGTCTACACAAGGGCAACGCGGACTACAAGAAGCTGGAGGACGCGGGAAAGTCCCCGAAGAACTGCGTGGAGTGCGGCGCGTGCATGGCCGTCTGCCCGCAGCACATCCAGATCATCGACATGCTCAAGGGCGTGACGGCGGACCTGGACTAAGAGCAAAGGGGGAATGCGCGTGTCGGGCTGCCGATTGCTGCTCGTACAGGTGACGAAGCGGGGCATCGCGGTGGAACGCGGGGAGGACGGCCTGGACTTCCTCCCGGTGAAGGAGCTGCCGCCGCTCTGCATGCCGCAGGAGCTGCTGCCGGAGGGGGCGAGTTTTGCCGGCGTCGGAACCCTTGGGGACGAGGACGCCTATCTCTACGTTCTCCGGGGCGGGAACGCGGCCCGGGTGCGCCCCGTCGCGGAGGTCCTTGCCGGCTCGGCGCCGGGGCTGCACCCGGCGCTTCCCTACCTGGCAAAGTGGGCGCTCGAGGCAAAGGCGCCCCTGCAGTTCCGCATCCAGAGGACGGATGCCGGATGGGAGGCGGAGGCGCACGACCTGCAAGAGGAGATCTCCGGAAATCCGCTGCCGCGTTTTTGACAAAATCCCCGCGCCGCTGTTGTCGAAGCTGTGGAAAATGTGGTATAATGACTCCACAATGGTTCGGCCCTCCTGGTGGAGGGCCGGATACTACGGGGTTTGAGGTGTGCGTATGGCTGGGGGCACGTTTGGAGATCGCTTGCGCGAGCTGCGCAAGGAGCGCGGGATGCAGCAAAGGGAGTTGGGGGATCTGTACAATCTCTCCTCCAGCGCCATTGGGTCCTACGAGCGCAATCTGCGCGAGCCCACGCTCGAGCTGCTTCTCCAGCTCTCGGAATACTTCGGCGTGTCGGTGGATTACCTGCTGTGCCGCACAGACGAGCGCCTCACCGCGAAGGAATACAAGGAAAAGGACTCCTATGAGCTTTCCGAGTTCATGAGCGCGCACACCATCACCGTGGGCGGCGTCGTGGTCAGCGACGCGGACAAGCGCCGCATCTGCGACATGGCGACCGGCTTGTTCTGGACGCGCATCACCGCAACCGAAAAGAAAAATTAAGCCCGATTCCAAGAACCGACCGCCGGTCTGTTTTTTGAGAATCGGCCCATTTCCCTTGAAAAGAAAGCGAGAGGACGGACAACCTTGGTTGTCCGTCCTCTCGCTTTATCCGCAGGAACTGGTTGGACGGCAGGCATTTGCGCGGCGAACGAGCTCGACAAAGCGCTGGGGGGGCATGGTGCCCTCGCGCAGCCAACGCTTCAAGGCCGTCAACAGCGCGTCGGTGTAAAAAGTGAGGATGAAGTCGTGCGCGTCGTCCTCCTCCAGGACGTCCGTGTAGTGCAGGGAGAGCAGCGGACGCATGACGTCGGCAAAGTATTCGGAAAAACTGTTCTGGCCTTCCTGCTCGAGGGCGGCAACGTAGAAGGCGCGGTTCCGGTAAAAGTACTCGCAGATCTTTTCCAGAAAGCAGGCGGGCTCGATTTGGTCGGCGCCCAGGAACTGCTCGGCGAACTCCGTGTAGAATATCCAGTTGACCAGATCGTACTTGTCCTTAAAGTGATAATAGAAACTCTTGCGATTCATGTTGCAGCGCTCGCAAATATCCCCCACGCTGATTTTCTGCAGGGGTTTTTCCGACATGAGCTGTTTTAGGGCGTCGGCAAGCGCCTTTTTCGTGATGGAAGAATCGGGCATGGACGGTACCTCCGGTCGTGGAAAGGGGAAGATCTCACCAGGGCCACTCGCGGCCCAGCGCGTCGCGAAGCACGAAGCGGGCCTCGTCCGTGCGGCTGCGGGTGTCCGGGTCATAGGCGCGGGAGCGCGTGAAGAGATCGTAGGCGGCGCTCGCAGCAAGCGAAGGCGCCACGGTTTCCGGGAGCGGGTCGAACATGCGGAAAGTGTAACCTTCCGGATACAACCGATTATAGCAGATTTTGGCCGCCTGGGAAAGGGCGGCTTTGGACATGGCGTACCCGTATCCGCGCGTCTGCTCGTTCCAGTTGACCGAAGCATAGGCGCCGCTCGTGACAAAGCAGACGCGCTTTTCCCGCCCTCGGTCCAGGGCAGGGAGCGAAGATTCCAGGGCGAGGATGGGCGCGCAGAGGTTTTCCTCCACGGCGCGCATCACGACCTCCGGGTCCACGCCGTCCAGAACCGTGAAGTCGTCGCCCGGGAGGTGCACATCCTCCGTGGCGAGAAACAGGTCGATGGCAGGCAGCGCGGCGAGGTCCTCTCCGACGGATACGCTGTGCCCCTCCGCGAGGAATTTCGCGCGGATTTCCCGCGCAAAGTCCGAGTTTAGGCTGGTCATGTAGACGATCATGCAGGCTCCTCCTCCCCTCAGAATGGCCAGATGCTGCCTAGGTAGTCCACCAGCTCCAGCCGGCCCTCGTCCGGACGATGGCCGGTAAACACGGGCATGGCGCGCGCGGCGGAGAAGTCCGGATCGATCTGCCGGGCATCTCGCGTCAGGAGGGAGCCGTCCGGATTCTGCCGGCGCATCCATCCCGGCTGATAGAGCCGGAAGGAGTAGCCGCGCGGATAGAGCGTGTTGTGCAGCATCCGCACCGCGACGTTGAGCGCAGTCTTGCTCATGCAGTAGCGAAAATCGCCGTCCCGCTGCATGAGGGCGACGGAAGAGACTTCCGAGGAAATGAAGCACAGCCGCTTCTCCTGGCCGCGGTCCAAGAGCGGAAGAAAGACGTCCACGCATTGCAGCGCGCCCAGCGCATTGACGCGCACGGATTTGCACAGCAGCTCCGGATCGATTTTCTCCGGTCCACGAATGCGGGAATTCTCCGGACCGCCCATGTAGGCGGCGTCAGAGACGAACGCGTCCAGGTGGTCGGTGTGGCGTTCCACCTCCGTGCGGGCGCGAAGGATGCTCTCCCGATCGGAAACGTCCAGAGGAATGGGGAAGAGACGGCCGGGGAACGAGTCCCGGAGGTCCTCCAGCAGCGCGTACTCCGGCAAAAAGCGTCCCGCAAACACGGTATAGCCCAAGGCGAGGTATTCGCGGGCGAGCGCGAGGCCAAGCCCGCGGTCCGCCCCCGTGATCAAAACGGTCTGCATGGCGTGTGCCCCCCTTTCGCTTACAGCTCCCCGGCGCACCAGGCGGCGCCGCGCAGAAGGAGCGCGCGGAAGCCCTCGTTTTGGAAGGAGGCGGCATTGTGCCCAGGCGAGAGGTAGAGAACCTTGCCCTTGCCAAAGGTGCGCAACCAAGCGGCCGGATAGGGTTGGCCGTGGTAGGTGTATTCCAGGAGCATGGTCAAATTGGCCAGCGGATCGAGGCGGAACTGATAGGGCTCTTCGTCCATGGAAAAGCTCTCCAGTCCCTGCGAGACGGGGTGCGCTGTTTTGACCGCATAGGTCAGGACTTCATGCTGCGGGTGCCCGGTAAAGGCGCCGCCCACCATCTGTTCCAGCTCCGGGCTGGACCGCTTGATGATGCCGTTGTGCAGGCTGAGCAGCGCACCGCCCTGCGCCACATAGGCGAGCAAGGCGCCTGCGGCGTCGCAGTTTCCGCAGCGGTTCCACCCGTCGATGTAGTCGAGAACGAAGTCGAACGCCTGGAGGCGTTCCCCTGTGAGGTGCGCGTAATCCGTACAAATTTCGATCGTATACTCCGACAAGATTTCGCAAATCTGGTCGTCCACACCGGCAAGACCGTGCCAAGTGTGATACGCATAGTCGCCCATCAGCAGTGCTCGCTTCATAGTTCTGTGAACCTCCCAGTTGTTTTTTTGTTGGATTTTCTTCAGTATGCGCGCGCAAGGGGGCAAAGTCAAGAAAAAGGTGGAAGAAGAGGCGAAAAAACGCTTCGCCATGCGGCGAAGCGTAGAGCTATTCGGCGAGTTCGGCAACGCGCTGGGCAGCCTCTTGGGCGAGTTGGGCCAGCGGCATGTCTGCAACGCCCACAATGAGGTTGTCGCAGTGGTTGACGGGCACGAGCACGCGCTTGGCGCGGCTGGACCCAATGGCTACGGCCATGGCCGGGGTGATTTCCCCCAGAAGCGCGTCTGCGATGACGATGCCGATCGGGCCGGCGATGACGTCGGCGCGGCGGCACCCTACGACCACGGCGTTTTCGCCAGTGGCAGCATTGTTCGCCCCTGCCCGAAGCATGGCGGAGGTTGCCGTGGCGTTGGTTCCGACGGCGGTGATAAAGGCCTGCGGGCAGGCGGAGTGAATGGCCTGCACGAGCTGGCGGCCGATGCCGCCGCCCTGCCCGTCGATGACGAGGACCTGAAGCATGTTGTTTCTCCTTTCCCGCCGACACGGGCGGCTTGCAATTCGCTCAGCCGGCGGGAGCGACCAGCTGAACGGCGCGGGGCAGGCAGCGCACCTGGATCTCCGTCATCCGGCCAGCGCACTCGCCGTCCACTGTCCATTCCGTCGGGGCGGTGAAGTGCATCTCGATCTCGGATGCGCGCAGAAAGACGAAGAAGCGCTCGTCAAACGAACCGCGGCGGAGGCTGCGGAGGGCATGCGGTGTGGGCGGGCGGCGAATGAGGAGCAGCTCGAGCTTTCCATCGTCAAACGCCACGCCCGCGCGGTTCAGGTCGAGCAGTCCAGCAATGCGCGTGCTGTTGGAGATGCTGCCAAAGTAGAAATCCCCCTCGAGACGCCGGCCGTCCGCAAGGAGGGTCAGGCGCCGGGGACGCAGCGCAAAGACCTCCGGCAAGCCGCAGACAAAGTACGCAGCGCGTCCCAGCGCATTTTTCAGGCTTTGCGGCGTGGCATAGGCCGTTTGCACGAAGGCGCCGAAAGACGCCACATAGTCAAAGAGGTGTCCATCCGAAAAGCGGCCCACATCGTGGTCGCGCGCTGGACCCATCACCGCCAAATCGATGGCGCGGGAAAGCTTTGTGGGCAGGCGCAGCGCGTGCGCAAGGTCGTTTGTCGTGCCGGTGGGCACGTATCCGACGGGCACGCGAACGCCGGCGCGCAGGAGACCATCCAGCACCTCGTTGAGCGTGCCATCTCCCCCGCAGCAGATGACCCGCGAAAACTCCCCACCCCGGGACTCCGCGACGCCGCGCGCCTGTCCGGGCGCGGAAGTGGCGTAGACGGTCGCCATCTGCCCGCCTGCGCACAGGCGCTGCACGAGGGGATAGAGCGCCCGCCGCGCCGCCCGATGCCCGGCCGCAGGATTGATGATGAGCAGAACCTTTCCGCTATCCATGAAAACACCTCAAAATCCGACAAAAAACAGTTTTACTTCTAATGAGTATACGGTTCGGATTCGGGCTTGTCAATTGCGGGTCTGTGAATTTTGCGCGCGCATCCCTAGAGCCAGCCAAACCTTAGCTGGGCAGTTTGCGGCCGCAGTTCGGGCAGAAGGCGTATTCCGGGCCGGTTTTTTCTCCGCAATAGGGGCAAAAGTTCGTCCCGCCGTTGGGATCGTAGTCCTCCTCCTGGGCAGCGGCCTCGGAAGAGGAGTGGAAGCGCTCGTTGAACGGGTCCGGCTCCTCGTTTTCGTCCGTGATGTCAAAGGAGGAATAGCGGTTTTTCTGTCTGGCGTTCTTAAACTGGTAGATGGCTTGGCCGATGCCCAGCGCGATGAACAGAACGCCAAAGAGGCAAAAGAGGGGCGGTGCGCCCATGCTTGCGGCCAGCAGCGTCCAAATCACGCCAAAGCCGGCGGAGATCAGCGAGGTAAAGCCGCGCATCATGGAGGGACCGCGCCCGGGCTTGATGCTTTTCATCGAAAGTTACCTCCCAAAGCGCCAATTTGAGATAAGCATAGCGCAACCGGTCAAAAAGCGCAAGGCCTGCAGAGGAAAACAAACCGTCGAAGTTTGAAAAGGGATTTTTCCATTTTCCAAACCGGATACTTTGCTTTTCGGCAAAAACATGCTAGAATATAGGCAGAACCTTTTTATGGAGGTGTGATCCCATGTACGAGAATCTTCCCGTTGTCAAGCTCGCCCTGGTTGCTACCAGCCGCGATTGCTTCCCCATCCAGCTTTCTGCGAAGCGCAAGGCGGCGGTCGTGGACGCCTACACCAAGGCGGGCGGCCAGATCGTCGATATTCCCACCATCATTGAGTCCGAAGCCGACGCCATGAAGGCGCTGGAAGAAGTCCGGGAGAATGGCTGCAATGCGCTGGTCGTATTCCTCGGCAACTTTGGTCCCGAGGGCCCGGAGACGATGCTCGCCGACAAGTTTGGCGGCCCCACGATGTTTGTTGCGGCGGCAGAGGAGAGCGGCGACGACCTGATTGACGGCCGTGGCGACGCCTATTGCGGCATGCTCAACGCCAGCTACTCCATTGGCCTGAAGTCCCTCAAGAACGTCTACATCCCCGAGTACCCGGTGGGCACTGCGGATGAGATCGCGTCGCTGATCTGCGAGTTTGTGCCGATCGCGGCGGTCCGCATTGGCCTGTCCAACCTGAAGGTCTTCTCCTTTGGTCCCCGTCCCTATGATTTCATCGCTTGCAATGCGCCCATCAAGCCGCTGTTTGACCTGGGCATCAACATCCAGGAGAACTCCGAGCTGGACCTCTTTGCGGCCTTTAACCAGCATGCCAACGATCCGCGCATCGCGGAAGTTGCGGCCGACATGGCCAAGGAGCTCGGCGCGGACAACCCCTATGCCGGCATCCTGCCCAAGCTGGCGCAGTATGAAATCACCCTTCTGGACTGGGCGGAGGCCAACAAGGGCGCGGCCAAGTACTACGTCTTTGCCAACAAGTGCTGGCCGGCGTTCCAGACGCAGTTCGGCTTTGTGCCCTGCTACGTCAACAGCCGCCTGACGGGCCGCTGCATCCCCGTTTCCTGCGAAGTGGACATCTACGGCGCTGTGTCGGAGTACATCCTCTGCTGCGTCACCGGCGCGGCCCCGACGCTGCTGGACATCAACAACACCGTGCCTGAGGACATGTACGAGCAGGAGATCCGGAACACCACCGACTACAAGCTGACCGACACCTTCATGGGCTTCCATTGCGGCAACACCGCTTCCTGCTACCTCAAGAAGCCGCACATGAACTACCAGCGCATCATGAAGCGCTCCCTGGAGCCGAACGAGGAGCCCAACATCACCCGCGGCACCCTCGAGGGCGACATCATCCCCAGCGACATCACCTTCTTCCGCCTGCAGGGCACGGCGGACTGCAAGCTGCAGTCCTATGTGGCGCAGGGCGAGGTGCTGCCTGTGGCGCCCCGCTCCTTCGGCGGCATCGGCGTTTTCGCCATTCCCGAGATGAAGCGCTTCTACCGCCATGTGCTCGTCGCCAAGCACTACCCGCACCATGGCGCGGTGGGCTTTGCGCACGTGGGCAAGGTCCTCTTTGAGGCCATGAAGCTCCTGGGCGTGCCGGATATTGCCTTCAACCAGCCCAAGGGCATGCTGTACAAGGACGAGAATCCGTTCGCGTAAGGGCAGCAAATCCGCGCGTTCTTTCCGGGCGCCTGTCCCCCGCCTCTGTGCGGGCGGTAGGTGCCCTTTTTTTTGCGCGCTTGTCAGAGCGCACGCGCATGTGCTATACTGAACCCATCTGCGAATTTGGGGAGGAAATACGGGAAAATGGGCATCAACAGCGGAACCAAGGGAATGGTCCGGGAGATCGCGGCGCTGTCCTGGCCGACGGTTGTGGAACAGGCGCTGCAAACTGTTGTGCAGTTTGCCGATTCCGCCATGGTGGGACGAATCGGCGCAGAGGCCTCGGCAAGCGTGGGCATGACCACCTCGGTGACGTGGCTGGTCAACGCGCCGCTGTTTGCCATGGGCGTCGGCGTGCTGGCGACCATCTCGCGGGCAAACGGCGCGGGCGACGAGCAGACCGCCAAGCGGGCGGCCTCGCAGTCCATCCTGCTGGCGCTGATTTTGGGCATTGCCGTGGGCGTGCTGACCGTGGGGATCAGTCCCTTTCTGCCGGGATGGCTTGGCGCGGACCCCGGCCTGCGCGCGGACGGATCGGCCTACTTTGCCATCATCTGCGCGCCAATGCTCTTCCGGGCGAGCATCGTGCTCTTTGGTTCCGTCCTGCGCGCTGTAGGGGACATGAAGACGCCCATGGCGGTCAACCTGTTTGTCAATCTCACCAATGTCTGCCTGAATTACTTCCTCATCTATGCGGCGCACACGGTGCGCTTGGGACCAATTTCCCTTGCGATTCCGGGCGCGGGGCTGGGCGTCCAGGGCGCGGCGATTGCCACGGCGATCTCCTATGTCGTGGGAGGCGTTGCGATGTTCCTGGCCATGATGCGCAACCGCAAGGTTTCGCCGCGCGGACTGGGACTGCGGCTGGACCGGCGCATCATGGGCGACTGCGTGCGCATCGGGGCGCCGGTGGCGCTCTCGCGCGTGGGCGCATGCCTGGGACAAGTGGTGTTTTCCTCCCAGGTGACGCGCCTGGGCACGACGGCGCTTGCGGCGCACTCCCTTGCGCTGACGGCGGAGCAGGCGTTTTACATTCCGGGTTACGGCATGCAGGCGGCTGCAGCGACGCTCTGCGGCAATGCGCTGGGTGCGCGGGATGGCAAGCGGCTGCGTGCGGCGGCCCGCACTTCCGTGCTCATGGCCGCCGGGGTGATGGCGGTGACCGGGTCTCTGCTCTTCCTCTTCCCCGGGTTCATGATGTCGATCTTTACCACGGATGAACAGGTCATCGAACTGGGACAGCGCGTTTTGCGGATCGTGGCGGTCTCCGAACCGATCTTTGGCGCTTCCATCATCTTGGAAGGCGTGTTCGACGGCATCGGGGACACGCGTTCGCCGCTGCTGATCTCCATCGCCACCATGTGGGGCGTGCGCATTCTTGCGACGTATGTGTGCGTCAACTGGCTGCACCTGGGTCTGACCGCCGTGTGGTGCTGCATGGTGGCCGACAACGTTTGCCGGGGCGCGCTGCTCTTTGCGTGCTATGTCCGCGGGCGTTGGCGGCGGACGGTGGGGCTGGAAGAAGACGCATGAGTTTGTGTACAAAACGAAAAAGAGGCCTTGCGAAAGCGGGGCCTTTTTTCTATACTGAAAGCAAAGCCCCTACAAAAAAACATTTTAGAGAGAAGGTGCAGAGTATGTTGGACCAACCGCTTTCAAGAGAGGAAATGATCCGCGTCGTCGAGGGAAGGGGCGGAGCCCGACGCATCCCCATCGCCGTGCAACACTGGATTTCTCCTAGCGCAATGGGAGACAAGGAGGAGGTATGCCGAAGCATCCTAGAAAAGTATCCCTGCGACTTTGAGAAGATCTGCTTTCGCATTCCGGACGTTTTTGACGCGCCGCCGGATGCGCCTTCCTACCGTTGGATGAACCAGGACAACCCCTTTCCGCCGGGAACGCCCTTGGATGCCGTGAGCGCGATTCAAGATTGGGAACAGTGGGAAGGAATTCTTGTGGATTTTCCGGACCCTTGGTATCCAGGTTTGATTCCCGCAGATGCTCCGCCGGTAGGGGAGCGGTACCGCGTGGGGCTGTGGTGGTATTGGCTGTTCGAACGGTTCTGGTCGCTGCGCGGCATGGAGAATGCGCTTTGTGACTTCTACGAGAATCCTGAATTCGTTCACCAGCTCTTCCGACGCCTGACGGATTTTTACAAAGTCATGCTCCGGCGAGGGAAGGAAGAACTACATTTGGATGCCGTCTGGACCAGTGACGACATTGGAACGCAGACGGCGCCATTCTTTTCACTACGGATCTTCCGCGAATTCTTCAAGCCGTATTACCGGGAGCTGGTGGACTATGCGCACGAGCTGGGCATGCATTTCTGGTTCCACTGCTGCGGAAACATCCTTCCCTTCCTGCCGGAGCTCATCGAGATTGGCGTGGATGTCCTGCACCCCATCCAGAAATACACCATGGATGAGCGTGAGGTCGCGCAAAAATACGGGGGAGACATCTGCATCTGGGCAGGGTTTGACGTGCAGCGCATCATACCGTACGGCACGCCGGAGGATGTGCGGAAAGAAGTGCAATTTTTGCTGGACACGTATTTTCGTCCTGAGGGAAGGTTGATCCTGGCGGCAGGAAACAACATGACGCCGGACACGCCCATGGAGAGCCTGGAGGCGTTGTTGGACGAGGCTTTGTGGTATGGCAAAAAGATTTGTGCGGACCATGCAGGCCAATAAAACGGTAGGGGAGAAAGCAAAGGCTTTCTCCCCTACGATTGGATGGCGCGTTAGGCATCCTTGAGCTGCATGTCGTGGAGTTTTTGGTATATGCCGCCCAGGGCCATGAGTTCCTCGTGCGTGCCCTGTTCGCGGATGCGGCCGCTGCGCAGAACGTAGATGCAGTCGCAGTCGCGGATGGTGGACAGGCGGTGCGCGATGATGATCGTTGTGCGGCCGGAGGAGACGTTGTGCACGGACTGCTGGATGAGCTGCTCCGTGTCCGTGTCAATGGAGGCGGTGGCCTCATCCAGGACAAAGACAGCCGGGTTGTGCGCAATGGCGCGCGCAAAGGAGAGAAGCTGGCGCTGACCTGCCGAGAAGGTGGAGCCTCGTTCCGTCACGGGATAGTCCATGCCGCCCGGGAGTTCCGCGATAAAGCGGTCCGCACAGGCCAGGTGCAAGGCGTCCTGCACCTGCGCATCGGTGATCTCGTGGTCGCCCAAGCGCACATTTTCGGCGATGCTGCCCGAGAACAGGAAGACGTCCTGCAGGACCACGGCGACGCGCCTGCGCAGCTGCTCCAAGGAGAAGTCCGCGATGTTTTGGCCATCCAGCAGGATACATCCCTTTTGAATGTCATAAAAGCGGGAGAGCAAGGAGATAATCGTGGATTTTCCCGCGCCCGTCGTGCCGACAAACGCAACGGATTGTCCGGGCTCGATCGTAAAAGAGACATCCTTGAGCACCCAGTTCTCCCCTTCATAGGCAAACCAGACGTGCTGAAATTCGACCCGGCCCACGACCTTGGGGAGGGGCTTGCCGGTGACCGTATCCTCCAGCTGGCTTTCGTCGTCCAGAAGCTCAAAGATTCGGTCCGTGGAGACGACGGCAGAGGAAATGGTGGTGTATTTTTCCGCCAAGTCGTTTATGGGTTCAAAGAACTGCTTGATGTAGTTGGTGAAGGCATAGAGCATGCCGATCTCCAGCGTGCCCAGGCCGATCTGGCCGCATCCATACCAGACGAGAATCGCGATGCCGAGCTGGTTGACCACCTCCACCAGCGGGCGCATCAGGCTGTTCATGCGCACTTGCAGGCGGGCGGCCTTGTAATAGCCGAAGTTCAGCACGTCAAATTCTGCATGCTTTTCCTTTTCCCGGCGGAAGATCTGCACAAGGCGCATGCCCGACATGTTCTCCGAGAAAAAGCCGTTGATCTGTCCGGTCAGCGCCTTGAGGCGCACGAAGTTGCGCCGGAGCTTGCCGCGCACGAGGACGGTGATCAGCGCGATCAAGGGGACCACGGCAAAGGCGACGAGCGCCAGGCGCCAGTTCATCCACAGCATCATCACCACGATGCCCAGCAGCATGAAGACATCCTTGAACAGATTCACCAGCACGTCGGAGAACAGTTCGTTGAGCGTCTCCACGTCGTTGGTTGCGCGCGTGATGAGCCGGCCGGAGGAGAAATGGTCCAGCGTCTTCATGGACATGTGCTGAATGTGGGTGAACACGCGGCGGCGGATGTCCATGAGGATGCTTTGGCCCATGCGGTTGACCATCACCGCTTCCGAGACGTTGAGGAACGAGGAGAGCGCCACGCAAGCCATGTAGGAGAGCGCCAGGACCCAGATGGCGTCCAGGCCGCGGTCCGGCCGGCCGGCGGTCAGGTAGCGGTCGATGACGACCTCCAGAATGTAGGGCTTGGCCAGTTCCGCGGCGTTGACGAGAAGGACCATGAGCAGGCACAAAAGGAGCGTGCGCAGCTGCGGCCGAAGGAAGGGAAGAAGGCGGGAAAGCCCGCGGTTTTGCTTACGCATCGTCTTCCACCTCCCCGCTCTCCTGCTTGCGGGCGGTTCTAGCGTATTGGCCGCCCAAGGCCAGGAGTTCCGCATGCGTTCCGCGCTCTATGACGCGGCCATGCTCCAGGACGAGGATCTCGTCGCAGTTTTGCAGGGCGCTCACGCGATGCGCCACGATGATGCCCGAAGTGCCCCCGTCAAATACGCCGCGCAGGGATTGCCAGATGTCCTGCTCGGTTTTGGCGTCCACGGCCGAGAGCGCATCGTCCAGAATGAGAATTTTCGGGTGCTTGACCAGCGCGCGCGCAATGGAAATGCGCTGCTTTTGGCCGCCGGACAAGGTCACGCCGCGCTCGCCGACCTCCGTGTCAAAGCCGTCCGGGAATTCCAGGATGGAGTCGTAGATGTCCGCCTGCTTTGCGGCCAGCGCAATGTCCTCCATGGTGGCGTTCGGCGCGTAGAAGCGAATGTTTTCCGCGATTGTCGCGGAGAAGAGGAAGTTATCCTGCGGCACATAGCCGATGTCGCTGCGCAGTGTGTCCAAGCCGATGTCGTGAATGTCGACGCCGTCAAAGGAGACCGTGCCGCGGGGAGGGTTGAAGAGCTTGAGCAGCAGATTGCACAGCGTGGTCTTGCCGCTGCCCGTGTGGCCGAGAATGCCCAGCGTCTTTCCGGGCTTCAGCTCGAAGGAGACGTCCCGAAGCGCCGCGTCGCCGCCATCCGGGTAGTGGAAGGTCAGATCGCGGACGCGAATTTCTCCCTGCAGCGGGCCCTTGTGCTTGTTTTCCAGGGCGTCCACGACCGTGGGCGGCGTTTCGACGACCGCGGCATAGCGCCGGAGCGACGCAAGACCGCGCTGGAGGATGTTGGTCACGCGCGCGACGGACTGCACGGGGCTGATGATGAGGGTTAAGTATCCGTTGAAGGAGACGAGCTCTCCCAACGTGATGACATTCGTGCGCACCAAGTGGCTGCCGTAGATCAGGCAAACCGTAAAGCTGATGCCGAAGATGAAAGTGACCATGGGGCTCATGGCAGAGGAGACCTTGACCATGGACACGTTGGTGTCGCGCATGTTGCGGTTGAGGGACTCAAACCGTTCGACCTCCGCCGTCTCCTGGGCATAGGCCTTGATGACGCGGATGCCGGAGATGTTTTCCTGCACGCGGTCCGATACGGCCGCGAACGCCTCCTGCACGCGCCGGAACCGCTCGCGCGTGACGGTGCCCAGCCGGAAGATCAACACGAGCAGAAAGGGAATGGGAATCAGGCAGGCCAACGCCAGATGCAGGTTTACGCCGGCGCTCATTTGGAAGATGGAGAACGCCCCCGTGAACAGGCTCGTGCAGGCCAGCGCAAAGCCCGGGCCAAACGTCATGCGGATGGCGTTGACGTCGTTGATGGCGTAGGCCATGAGGTCGCCGGTCTTTTGGTGGTTGAAGAAGTCCGGTCCCAGGCCTTGCAGGTGCGTAAAGAGCGTATTGCGCAGCCACATCTCCATGCGCCGCGCATTGCCGTTGATGAAGGAGCGCCAGATAGAGCGCGTGAGAAAGATGCCCACGGCCGCCGCGACCATCCAGAGCAGCGTGTGCAGAACGGCCAGGCGATCGATGATGGGCTCCCGCATGAGGTCCACCGCTTCGCCAAGTAGCCGCGCAGGAACGACATCCAACGCAGCGTTGGCGATCAAAAAGACCAGTCCGGGCAGATAGCGCCAACCTTCCTTCTTAAAAAAGCCGCTGAGTACCCCCACAATTCTCCTCCTTTTGCAGGCGACCCTCTGTGTATTTGTGGAAAAAATATGCGCCTGCGGTAACGATTTCTCACTGCTGATTATACCACACCTTCCCGGAAGATTTCCACTCCCTGCATAAATTTTGGCGCATAGACCAAAATACAGGCAAACCTGCAAGGAGGGACTGCACATGGAATTTAAGGGTTCACGAACCGAGGCCAACCTGATGGCCGCCTTTTCCGGCGAGTCCATGGCCCGCAACAAGTACGATTTTTACGCACAGGTCGCCCGGAGCGAAGGGCTGATTCAGGTTGCGGAAGTGTTTGAGGAGACGGCCCGAAACGAGCACTACCACGCAAAGCTGTGGTACCGCTCCCTAGGAAAGCTCGGCGGGACCGCGGAGAACCTGAAGGACGCGCAGGCGGGCGAACACTATGAGTGGACGGACATGTACGCGCGCTTTGAGCGCGAGGCGTTGGACGAAGGCTTCGACCGCATGGCGGCGCTGTTTCGGATGGTGGGCAACATCGAGCGCATGCACGATGAGCGCTATGGCGCCTTCATCGCGCAGATGGAGAAGGACTTGCTCCAGCGAAAGCCGCAGCCGATCCGGTGGATTTGCACCGTCTGCGGGCGCGTCCATGAGGGAACGGAGCCGCCCGAGTTTTGCCCGGTGTGCGGGCATCCGCGCGGATACTTTAAGCCCGCGGAGAAGATCACCGACCTATGAGAAACGCCCCCGAATCCGGCGAACCGGATTCGGGGGCGTTTTGTCAGCGCAGAACCTTTTGGAGCCACTGGCCCGTGTAGCTTTCCGGCACGGCCGCAACTTCCTCCGGCGTGCCCTGCGCCACGATGGTGCCGCCGCCGTCGCCCCCCTCGGGGCCGAGGTCGATGATGTGGTCCGCCGTTTTGATGACGTCGAGGTTGTGCTCGATGACAAGGACCGTGTTGCCCGCATCCGTGAGCTTTTGCAGCATCTCGATCAGGCGCTCCACGTCGGCCATGTGCAGGCCGGTCGTGGGCTCATCCAGGATGTAGAGCGTGCGACCCGTGCTCGCGCGGGAGAGCTCCGTGGCGAGCTTGATGCGCTGGGCCTCGCCGCCGGAGAGCTGTGTGGAGGGCTGACCGAGCTTGATATAGCCCAAGCCGACCTCGTAGAGCGTGCGCAGCTTGCGGTAGATCTGCGAAAAGTTCTCAAAGAACTCCATCGCCTGTTCGACGGTCATGTCCAGCACGTCGTAGATGTTCTTGCCCTTATAGCGCACTTCCAGCGTTTCGCGGTTATAGCGGTGGCCCTTGCAGACATCGCAGGGGACGTAGATGTCGGGCAAAAAGTGCATCTCGATCTTGATGATGCCGTCGCCCGAACAGGCCTCACACCGGCCGCCCTTGACGTTAAAGGAGAAGCGGTTGGCCTTATAGCCGCGCGCCTTGGCCTCGGGCACGCCGGCAAAGACGTTGCGGATGAGGTCGAACATTCCCGTATAGGTCGCGGGATTGGAGCGCGGCGTGCGCCCGATGGGCGACTGGTCGATGTCGATGACCTTGTCCAGCTGTTCGATGCCGTCGATGCCGTCGTGCGCGCCGGGGCGCGTGCGCGCGCGGTTGAGGTCGCGGGCAAGGGCTTTGCGCACGATCTCGTTGACGAGCGTGGATTTTCCCGAGCCGGAAACGCCCGTGACACAGGTGAAGACGCCCAGCGGAATGTGCACGTCGATGTTGCGCAGGTTATGCTCCCGCGCGCCGCGCACGAGCAGTTCGCCCGTGGGCTTGCGGCGCTGCGCGGGGACCGCGATCTTCCGCGCGCCGGATAGGAACTGGCCGGTCAGGGAGTTGGGGTTCCGCATGATCTCTTCGGCCGTGCCGCAGGCCACGACCTCGCCGCCATGCACGCCGGCGCCCGGGCCGATGTCCACGATGTAGTCCGCCTGGCGCATGGTATCTTCGTCGTGCTCGACGACGATGACGGTATTGCCAATGTCGCGAAGGTGCTTGAGGGTTTGCAGCAAGCGGTCGTTGTCGCGCTGGTGCAGGCCGATGGAGGGCTCGTCCAGGATGTAGAGCACGCCCATGAGCGAGGAACCGATCTGCGTGGCCAGCCGGATGCGCTGGGCCTCTCCGCCCGAAAGCGTGCCTGCGGAGCGCGAAAGCGTCAGGTATTCCAAGCCCACGTCGCACAGGAAACCCAGGCGGTTGTCGATCTCCTTGAGGATCTGGCGGGCAATCCGCTCTTCCTTTTCGGTCAAGGTGAGGGAGGAAAGGAACTCCCGCGCCTTGCGCACTGAGAGGTCCGAGAGCGCAGCGATGTTGACGCCGCCGACCGTCACGGCCAGGGACACGGGCTTTAGGCGCTGTCCATGGCAGTCCGGGCAGGGAATGTTGGACATGTAGGCCTCGTACTCCTCGCGCATGCCGGGGGAGTTCGTCTCGCGGTAGCGGCGCTCCAGGCTGGGGATCACGCCCTCAAAGGGCGCGGAATACGAGGTGACGCGGCCGTCGCGCTCGTAGTGCAGGGCAAGCTTTTCGCCCTTTGTGCCGTAGAGCAGGGCGTCCACCGCCTCCTTGGGCAGATCCTTGACCGGCACATCCAGAGAAAAGCCGTACCGCTCCGCCATGGCAGTAAGGTACATGTTGAAGATGGAGCCGTCCGCGCCCGAGTTCCAACCCGTGACGCGCAGGGCGCCCTCGTTCAAGGACAGGTCGCGGTTGGGCAAAATCAGGTCCGGGTCCATGCGCATCAGCGTGCCAAGGCCGGAGCACGTGGGGCAGGCGCCGTAGGGGTTGTTGAAGGAGAACATGCGCGGGGTCAGCTCTTCCAGGCTGACGCCGCAGTCCGGGCAGGCGTAGTTCTGAGAAAAGAGCATCTCCTCGCCGTCGATGACGTCGATGACGATCAGGCCGCCGGAGACCTTCATGGCCGTTTCCAGGGAGTCGGTCAGGCGCTTGTTCATGCCTTCCCGCACGACCAAGCGGTCCACCACGGCCTCAATGGTGTGCTTTTTCTTCTTGTCCAGGGAGATTTCCTCGTCCAGCTCGCGCATTTCGCCGTCCACGCGCACGCGCACATAGCCGTCGCGCTTGAGGTCCTCCAGGACCTTGGCGTGCTCGCCCTTGCGCCCGCGGATCACGGGTGCAAGCACTTGGATGCGCGTTCGCTCCGGCAGGGCGAGGATCTGGTCGACCATCTGGTCCACGGTTTGCTGGCGAATTTCCCGGCCGCACTTGGGGCAGTGCGGAATGCCGATGCGCGCATAGAGCAGGCGCAGGTAATCGTGTACCTCGGTCACAGTGCCGACGGTGGAGCGAGGATTCTTGCTCGTGGTCTTTTGGTCGATGGAGATGGCGGGGGAAAGGCCCTCGATGTAGTCCACATCCGGCTTTTCCATCTGGCCGAGAAACTGGCGGGCGTAGGAGGAAAGGGATTCCACATAGCGGCGCTGCCCCTCGGCATAGAGCGTGTCAAAGGCCAACGAGGACTTGCCGGAGCCGGAAAGTCCGGTCAGCACCACCAACTTATTGCGCGGCAGCTCGACGTCCACATTCTTGAGATTGTGTTCGCGGGCGCCCTTGATGAAAATGCGGTCGTTCATGAGAGCGAAAACCTCCTGGGTCCATAGGTCCGATTCCCGATGGGGAAGAGCTTACTTTCTGCGGCGCTTGCGCGTGGGCCGGCGGCCGGGCACGGAATTGCGTCCAGCCTTTTCCGGGCCCACCTTTTCGCCGCGCAGAGCAAGGATCTCGTCGCGGAACTTTGCGGCCTGCTCGAAATCCAGGCGCCCGGCGGCCTCCAGCATCTGTTCCTCCAGATGCTGAATGGCCAACTGCTTTTCCTCGTCGCTGAGCACGCTCTGCTCGTCCGCTTCCGGCGCGCGGGAGACGACGAGCAGGTCCGCCACCGCCTTGCGCACGGTTTGCGGGGTGATGTGGTGCTCTTCGTTGTAGGCCATCTGCAGGGCGCGGCGGCGGTTGGTCTCGTCGATGGCCTTGCGCATGGAGTCCGTCACGGTGTCGGCGTACATGATGACCTTGCCGTCCACGTTGCGCGCGGCGCGGCCGATGGTCTGGATGAGGGAGGTCTCGCTGCGCAGGAAGCCCTCCTTGTCCGCGTCCATGATGGCGACCATCTCGACCTCGGGCAAGTCCAGACCCTCGCGCAGCAGGTTGATGCCCACCAGCACGTCGTATTTGCCCAAGCGCAGGTCGCGGAGAATTTCGATGCGTTCCAGCGTATCGACGTCCGAGTGCAGATAGCTGACCTTGATGCCCAGATCCTTCAGGTAGTCCGTCAAGCTCTCGGCCATGCGCTTGGTCAAGGTCGTGACGAGCACGCGGCAGGAGCGGCTCGTGACCTCGCGGATGCGGCCGACCAGGTCGTCCACCTGTCCCTGCGCGGAGACGAGGACGATCTCCGGGTCCACAAGCCCTGTTGGGCGGATGATCTGTTCGACAACCTTGCCGGTGGTGGCCATCTCGTAGGGGCCGGGCGTTGCCGAGACGAAAATGCGCTGGCCGATGCGCTCCTCGAACTCGTCAAAGCGCAGCGGGCGGTTGTCGTAGGCGGAGGGAAGGCGGAAGCCATACTCCACCAGCTCCTTCTTGCGGGCGCGGTCGCCGGCGTACATGGCGCGGATCTGCGGGATGGTCACGTGCGA
Organism: Candidatus Spyradocola sp.; assembly: GCA_050942925.1. Taxonomy (GTDB): domain Bacteria; phylum Bacillota; class Clostridia; order Christensenellales; family UBA1750; genus Spyradocola. The sequence continues at coordinate 30,306 of JBMNOF010000008.1, read as the reverse complement.
CTCGTCCACGATCAGCAGGAAATCCTTGGGGAAATAGTCCAGCAGCGTAAAGGGCGCCTGTCCCGGCTGACGGCCGTCAAAGTAGCGGGAGTAGTTCTCGATTCCCGAACAGAAGCCGATCTCGCGCAGCATTTCAATGTCGTAGTTGGTGCGCTGCTCCAGGCGCTGGGCTTCCAGGAGCTTGTCCTGGTCGCGGAAAACCTGCACCTGCTTGGCCAAGTCCTGCTCGATGACGTCGATCTGCCGGTCCAGCTGCTGGCGGGAGATGGCATAGTGCGTCGCCGGGAAGATCAGCACGTGCTTGAGGTGAGCGGAGACGACGCCGGTCACCGGATCAAATTCGCTGATTCGGTCGATCTCATCCCCGAAGAACTCCAGGCGAATCGCCTTGGATTGCTGCCCAACCGGGAAGACCTCGAGCACGTCCCCGCGCACGCGGAAGGTGCCGCGGGAGAAATCGATGTCGTTACGGTCATACTGGTTTTCCACCAGCAGGGAGATCACCTCATCGCGATCCTTTTGCATTCCCTCGCGCAGGGAGAGCGTCATGTTTTCGTACTCGGAGGGATCGCCCATGGAGTAGATGCAGGATACGGAGGAGACGATGATGACATCCCGCCGCTCGGAAAGGGCCGCCGTCGCGCTGTGGCGCAGGCGGTCGATCTCGTCGTTGATGGAGGAATCCTTCTCGATGTAGGTATCCGTCGTGGGAATGTAGGCCTCCGGCTGATAGTAGTCGTAGTAGGAGACGAAGTACTCCACGGCGTTGTCGGGAAAGAGCTCTTTGAACTCCGCGCAGAGCTGCGCGGCCAGCGTTTTGTTGTGCGCCAGCACCAGCGTCGGGCGCTGCACGCGCTCGATGACGTTGGCCATGGTAAACGTCTTGCCCGAGCCCGTGACGCCCAGCAGCACCTGCGTGCGTAGGCCGTCTTCCAGGCCCTCCACCAGCGCGTCGATGGCCTGGGGCTGATCGCCCTGCGGCTTCATCTTCGAATGAATTTGGAAAAGCGGCATTGTGGGAAATCCTCCCCTCCGTCAAATTGCTGCAGCCATTTCTTCTTATTATACCACGGCGAGGGAATTTGTTAAGCGCCTTTCGACATTCTTAATCCCATGTTCGTCTCATTCCATCGATTGGCACGGAAGAACCTGCCGCGCAGGTTTTTCGGCAATCGGGCCATGCTAAAGACGTGGAGGTGGATGCACTTTGCGGGAACACATGACCAAACAGGTTTACGAGCGCCTGTGCCGGGATTCGCTGGAGAAGTACCTCCGGGACGACGGCTTCCCCGGGAAGAGCGAAACCGTTTCAGCGCAGGAGTGCACGGGGTTGTTTCCCACGCCCCCTTGCACCGAGGCAGAGTACGAGAGCCTGCGGAAGATGCACGGCATGCAGACGCCGGATGTCTCCGCTGGGCAGGACGAAAGGCGGAGGTGAGGGCAATGGATCGAGAAGACGACTACTACGGCCCGCGGGGATTCCACGCGTTGATGGAACACCACCCTGCGGCCAGCGACTACTTCCACTCGCTGCCCAAAGACGTGCAGGACCAGATTCTGCACCGGGCGCGCAGCATTGAGACCGAGGATAGCCTCTACGCGCAGGCGCGGCACTTCCTCCGGTCGCGGTGACGGTGCGGGGGGACGCGGCCGGCGGCTGCGCGCCCCTGCATGGCGCCGCCACGCTTTCCTCAGCGTAAGTATCGCACAAAAATGTGCGTACTTGTCATGAGCTTCCATTCTGGCTATGATGATTATGGATCGTGCGGGGAAGCAATCCCCGCAAAAGGAGGAAGCACCATGAGCAAGAAAATCGTCGTGATTACCGGAAGCCCCCGCAAGAACGGGAATAGCTTTGCCATGACGGACGCGTTTATCCGCGCTGCACAGGAAAAAGGACACACCGTCACGCGGTTTGACGCTGCGTTCCGCAAGGTCGGCGGATGTCACGCCTGTGAGACCTGCTTTAGGACGGGAAAGGCCTGTTCCTTTGACGACGATTTTAACGAAATCGCACCGGCCATTCTGGAAGCGGATGCGCTGGTCTTCACCATGCCGGTGTACTGGTATTCCATTCCCGCGCAGATCAAGGGCGTCATCGACCGGCTCTATTCCTTGGTTGTCGGCGGCAAGGACATCAGCGGCAAGGAGTGCGCGCTGATCGCCTGCTGCGAGGAGAATGACCTCACCGTTTTGGACGGCGTGCGCATCCCCATGGAGCGGACTGCGGCGCTCAACAAGTGGAAGATGGTGGGCGAGGTATTGGTGCCCGGTGTGCTGAACGTCGGCGATATCGACAAGACCGATGGCTGCAAGCGCGCCGCGGAGCTGGCGGACGCCATCTAACCGCAAAAAAGGCGCAGGAAGGGAAGATTCCCTTCCTGCGCCTTTTTTTGCAGAAATCAGAAGCGGCTGAATTTTTGGGCGGATTTCCAGCGGTTACCCCCGATGGTGCCGGAGGCCGAGGATGCGGAATACGTTGCGGGCCACAACCGTGGAGAAGCCCAGGCTCATGGCGATGGCGCCTGCGACGAGTAGCGTTTCCATTCCCGCGGAGAGGGCCTGCACGTAGTCGGCTTGCACCATGTACTCCATCGTGCGGTAGAGTCCGTATCCCGGGACAAGAGGAATGACACCCATCGTGGCGTAGACGATGGCCGGGCCCTTGCGCAAGCGCGCGGTGATTTCCGCGCTGATGCCCACGAGCACCCCTGCGACAAACGCTGCGACAAACGCGGACCCCGAGGACAGCAGCAGCGCATCGTACACGATGTAGCCGACGCCGCCGAGGATGGCGCTGGGCAGCAAGGACTTTGGCTCCGTGCGGAACAGGAGCGCAAAGCCCGCCGTGGCAATTCCCGCCACGACCAGGTCAAAGAGAATCCTTCCCATCGACATTTGCGTTCCCTCCTATCTCCAGAGCGCCAGAACGACGCCCACGCCTGCGGCAATGGCCACAGCTTTGAGAAAGGCGTCCGCCGTGCGCGCCACGCCCGAAACCAGGTCGCCATTGACGGTATCGCGTATGGCGTTGGTGATGGCAAGGCCGGGAAGAAGCGGCATGATCGCGCCGATGATGATGGAGGTCTGGTTCCCATAGGGGAAGAGGCGCAGGCTGCCGACCGCAATGGCCGCGGAAATGGCTCCGGAGAGAAGCGTGTAAAGCGTGGAAGAGACGCTGTCCTCGCTGAAGAGAACAGCTAGGGCGCGCGTCACCGCGCCGCAGAGCAAGGCAATGAGGAAATCAAACGCGTTTCCGCCAAAGAGCAGGGAGAAGAAGGCGGCGGAAACGGCGCTGGCCAGAATCGCGATCCAAAGCGGCTGCGGTTTGACCCGGCTGAGCGCGTCGAGCCGGTCCAGCCCTTCCTCCAAGGAGATTTTTCCGGTCACAATGCCGCGCGAGATCTCATTGACGCGGGCGACTTGGCCGAGGTTTGTCGTGCGAACCTTGGTGCGGATGACCTCGCAGTGCGGCACGCCGTCCGCATCCACAAAGGAATAAATGGCGCCCGTGGGCAGGGAAAGAACGGAGACATCCTGTAGGCCGAACGCTTTGCAGATGTAACTGACCGTGTCCTCCACGCGATAGGTTTCCGCTCCGTTTTCCAGCATCAGCTGTCCGGCAAGGCGCGCCGTTCTGGCGATGAGATCCGTCTTATCCTCGTGTTCCAATGCTCGCTGCTCCTTTCTAGCCGCCAAGGCCTTTCCACATTATACAACACGCGGCCGCCTTTGTGTATCCAAGAAGGCGAAACTTTGCACAACTTTCCCTAAAAAAGCGCCATGGATGCGGGGAATACTCCCGCTTCCATGGCGCTCCTTTGCGCATTTGGAAGGAACTTAGACCTTCTCCAGCGCCTGGGCAACGTCGGCAAGGATGTCGTCGATGTTTTCCAGACCCACGGAGAAGCGGATGAGGCCGGGCGTGACGCCGCCCTCGCGGAGCTGCTCGTCCGTGAGCTGGCGGTGGGTGGTGTTGGCCGGCTGCAGGGCCAGGGTGCGAATGTCTGCCACGTGGGTTACGGTCGAAGCCAGCTGCAGCGCATCGATAAAGCGCGCCGCATTCTCGCGCGGCCCCTTGATGGAGAAAGAAATGACGCCCGAGCAGCCCTTGGGCAAGTACTTCTTCGCCTTCTCATGCTGGGAATTGGAGGGCAGGCCGGGGTAATTCACGAACTCAACCTTGGGAGAGCGCTCCAGGAACTCGGCCACGCGCTGGGCATTTTCGCAGTGCTTGGCCATGCGGACCGGCAGGGTCTGCAGGCCCAGATCCAGGAGGAACGCGTCCTGCGCGCTGGGGAGTACGCCAAAGTCGCGCATGAGCTGCATGCGGCACTTGATGATATAGGCCGCAGCGCCGTAGTCCGCATAGACCGTGCCGTGGTAGGTCGGGTCGGGCTCCGTGAACTCCGGGAACTTGCCGTTCTTCCAGTCAAACTTGCCGCCGTCAACGATGACGCCGCCCACGATGACCGCATGACCGTCCATGTACTTGGTGGTCGAGTGGGTCACGATGTCCGCGCCGAACGCAAAGGGGCGGCACAGCATGGGGGTGGCGAAGGTGTTGTCCACGATGAGCGGAATGCCGTGGCTGTGCGCAAAGGACGCGAACTTCTCAATGTCGCACACGACCAGGGAGGGATTGGTCAGCGTCTCCGAAAAGACCAGGCGCGTGTTTTCCTGCACGGCCGCGTTGAGCTCTTCGATCGTCGCATCCGGGGAGACAAAGGTGCAGTCAATGCCAAAGCGCTTGAGGGTCACGCCGAAGAGATTGACCGTTCCGCCGTAGACACCCGCGGTGCACAGGATGTGGTCGCCGGCCTTGCAGATGTTGAGCACGGAAAGCAGGGAGGCCGCCTGGCCGGAGGTGGTCATCAGCGCGCCAACGCCGCCCTCCATGGCAGCGATTTTCTCCTCGACAAAGCCCACGGTGGGGTTTGAAATGCGGGAGTAGATGTGTCCCTCGGTCGGCTGATCGAACAGATGCGCCATGTGGTCGGCAGAGGTGTATTCATAGGTGGTGGATTGATAGATGGGCATGGTATGCGTTTCGCCGTTGCCGGGCTTGTATCCGGCGCGCAGAGCGAGAGTTTCCAATTCCATGGGCCTTGACCTCCTCATTTTCGATGTTATGTATTACTATACACGCGTTGGCGCACATTTTCAATTTAAGATTCCGCGATGATGGCCTCGTAGAAGGAAGCGGGCGCCAACTCCGGAAAAGCGCCGGGAAAGGTCTTGTACAGAAACAGGCGCATGTCCTGGCAGAGATGGCAGCGGTTGTAATAGCTGCCCTGGGGAAGAAAGCCGTGCGCCTTGCAAAAATCCAGAAGGCTGCGCGGGTCCTGCGCAAGGCGCGTATACACGGGATAGACCGCCGGGTCCAGTTCCACGCCCAGCGCAGAGAGCGGCAGGGAGAGGCCCGGACAGCTCGGGGGAATGTAGCGGCCGTACAGGTCGATGTGGTAATGGGAGAGACTGCCCAACTCGGCACAGGAGCGCCCCATGTGCGGGATGCGCGAGGTGGAGACGGTGGGCATGTCCTTGGCGTGGGTCTTTAGCGCGCGGCCCAGCATCTGCAGGCCGAACCGGGGCCGGAGCTGCGCCCAATAGTTCTTGCCAAAGTAGGCTTCGTATTCCGCACGGCTGTGCGCGACATTCGTAGGCAAGGCCGTCATGTCCGGAAAGAACTCGTCGATCCACATGGAGGGCGTGACCCCCGCTTCCCGGCAGGCCTGGGAGAGCGTCAAAACCTTGTCCATGGGGATGAACTCGTTGTGGTAGGGCGAGATGGAAAGGCTCAGCGTCCGGACGCCCAGCTCCCGCACGCGGAGGACAGAACGCAAGGCCGACTCCTCGTCCGTCACAAAGGAAGAAGAGGTTTCGATGTAATCGATGGGCATTTCCACCTCTTGCGCCGCTTGCAGGACCGCGCAGAGCTTATCTTCTTCCAGGAAAGGCTCCCCACCGCTGATGTGCATGGAGGGCGTGCCCAATTCCCGCACGCGCACAAAGACCTTCCGGGCCAAATCCGGGGAAATATACGCCCCTTCCCGGTCCGGAGAGCAGTAGTAAAGGCAATGTCCACATCGCGCGGAGCAGCGGTAGTTCACCATCAGGCCGCCAGAGGTCAGTTTGAAGATCCCAGCCATGCACGTTCCCTTCGTTCTTTCGGTCTATAGAATTGCACCCATTCTCTCTGTAGAAACGGGGCTCTTTGCCCCGCTCCTAACACAATACGACAAAACAGGGGGCCTTGTCAATACGCGCGTCGTCTCCGCTCGCAGAGGCTTCGGGGAAATGGCGGGAAACGGGGATTCTTTCTGCACCCGAACGACAAAGAACGCGCACGCCCTGCCGTAGAGTCTTAGGAGAGAAACCGATGCAGAAAAGGGAGGTGCGGCCGATGACCCAACCGGCCAAGAACCGTCGGACGCGCGTGTGGAGCATGAACACGGACCGCCGGGGAACGGTCCTTTCGGACCTAAAGCTGGAGGAACGGATACAGGCATTTTTGGAGAGCCGCGCAGGGACAAGCCTTCGGCAAGGGGTTCCGGTGCTCCTGCTGTGCCTCTTTGGCGCGCAGGGAAAGCTCACGGGCGGGGCCATGCCCTTTGCGCCGGCGCTCCTGGCCGGGGCCATGATGCGCGGCAGGTCTGTGACGTATGCGGCGGCGGGCTGTGCGCTGGGGGCATTGATTGCCGGTTCCCCCGCAACGCTTTTGGCCTGTGCGCTCCTGTTTGCGCTGTATGCCGCGCTGCGGTTGACCAACCTTAAGCCGAATGATTTGACCTGCGTCCTTGCGGCGGGGCTCTCCGCTTACCTGCTGCCGCTGCTGTTTGCGCAGAATCTCTACGACCACATCATGGCCGCGGCGGGCGGACTGACGGCGATGGTTTTGGCGCGCATGTACGCCACGGCTCTGCGCGTTCGCTTGCAGGACCGAGAGATCCTTTCCCCGGAAGAGATCATCAGCCTCTCCCTGCTTGCCGCCGGGGTGTTGACGGGCTTTCGCCAGCTCGCGCCATGGGGATTCTCTCCGGTGTTGGCAGCGCTGCTCTTTCTTTGCATCGGGGCGGGATGGCTCTGCGGCGCGGGGATGGGCGCAGCGGTCGGCGCGGTGACGGGCCTGCTGCTGGGCGTCACCCAGCCGGAAGCGCCCTATCTGCTGCCGGGGATGGTTTTGGCCGGCCTGTTGCCCGGATTGTTTGCCCGGCTCGGCAAGTGGGGGGCGGCGGCATCCCTGCCGGTGGCGCTCGTGCTGGCCGGGGCGTTGGACGCGCGTTTTCTCACCTGGCAGCGGGCCGTGGAGGGCGTGTGCGCCTGTGCCGCATTCCTCAGCGTGCGCGAGAGCGTGTGGGAGAGGCTGCGCGCCTTTGTCAGCCGGGAGGAGCGCGTGCGGCGCTTTGCCGCGATGACGCAGGGCGGCCTGCGCGGCGAGATGAGCGAAAAGATTCAGCAGTATGCCGCCCTCTATGGCCGGATGGCGCGGGCACTTGCGGCGAGCGGGTCGGGCGGACCCTACGCGGCAGTGGGCGCCGCGCTGCGCGCCATGGCGGAGGATCTGCGCACCCCCGTGCAGGATTTGCCCGAGCTCTCGCGGGAGATCGCGCAGGATCTGGACGCCGCCCACATCCGCGTCGAGGGCGTCCGCGCCCAGCGCGTAGGGGAGAAGTGCCGCGTCCACCTGCAAGTGCATTGCCGGCAGCGCGACGGTTTGTGCGATAAGCGCCTGCGGCAGATCGTTTCCGCAGCGGCCGGCGCGCCCATGCGCGCCAGCCGGGAAGGATTTTGCCCCAAGGAGGGACCCTGCGCGCTCACGATGGAGGAGGCGGAGGCATTTGAGATTCATGCGGGCTATGCGTCCCTTGCGCCGGACGGAAGCGAGCCCTGCGGCGACACGCTGACCACCGTGCAGCTTCCGGATGGGCAGTACATGGCAGCCTTGGCCGACGGCATGGGCCACGGCCTGCGCGCCCAGGCCGAGAGCCGTGCGGCGATCGATTTGATGGAAGATTTTCTCTTGGCCAGGTTTGAACCGGAGGCCGCGCTCAGCGGCGTCAATGACCTGCTCCTCCACAGGAACAAGGAGGAGTGCTTTTCCACGATGGACTTGATGCTGATCGACCTTACGCGCGGAACCCTGCGCGCCATGAAGATCGGAGCGGTCCCCTCTTACATCCGGCGGGGACGGCGGCTGTTGTCCATAGCCGGGGATGCGCTGCCCATGGGGATCGTGGACAAGGTCAAGCCTTCCGTCACACAGCTCAAGATGCAGGACGGAGACGCATTGATTCTGCTCTCGGACGGGGTGATGGACGCCGTGGGCGGAAACGAGGCCTGGCTGACCGAGGCGATTCTCGCCCTGGACCTGCGAGATGCGGATGGCGCCGCACGGCGTCTCATCGGGCAGGCGCGGGCGGTCGGCAAGCATTCGGACGACATGACCGTTTGCATCCTGCGCCTGGTGCGCAGACACGCCTAAAAGATCCATCATTTTTCCATGTCAAATCCCTCATTTTCCCATGGTGAACGTCTCCAGGGTTTGCTATCCTCAAAGCACAGGGAAAAAACAGAACACCGTTCACAGGAGGAAAATGGTATGCCGAAAATTACCTTTATGGGTGCGGGTAGCACCGTGTTTGCCAAGAATGTGCTGGGGGATGCCATGATGACGCCGGCCCTTTCCGAAAGCACGATCGCCCTTTACGACATCGATGCGCAGCGGCTGGAGGATTCCCGGCTCATGCTGGAAAACCTCAACCGCAACTGCGGAAACAAGGCGCACATCGAGACGTACTTGGGGGTGGAGAATCGAAAAGATGCCCTTCGCGGCGCGAACTACGTGGTCAACGCCATCCAGGTCGGCCTCTACGACCCCTGCACCATCACGGATTTTGAAGTTCCCAAGAAGTACGGCTTGCGCCAGACCATCGCCGATACCTTGGGCATCGGCGGCATCTTCCGCGCATTGCGCACCATCCCCGTCATGCTCGACTTTGCCCGCGACATGGAGGAGGTCTGCCCGGACGCCTGGTTCCTCAACTACACCAACCCCATGGCCATGCTCACCGGCGCCATGCTGCGAGGGACGGGCATCAAGACCGTGGGCCTGTGCCACAGCGTGCAGGTCTGCGCGCAGCGACTGCTCGAGGGGTTGAACATGCCCTACGACGACCTTGTGCAGTGGAAGATTGCGGGAATCAACCACCAGGCCTGGCTGCTGGAGATCACCCACGATGGAAAGGACCTCTACCCGGAGATCAAGGCCCGCGCCGCCGCGCGGGAGGAAAAGCACAACGACATGGTTCGCTATGAAATCATGAAGCGCTTTGGCTACTATGTCACCGAGTCGTCGGAACACAATGCGGAGTACATGCCCTATTTCATCAAGGACAAGTATCCCGAGCTCATCGAGCGCTTCAACATCCCGTTGGATGAGTATCCCCGCCGCTGCGTGCAGCAAATTGAGAAGTGGAGCAAGATGCGGCAGGAGCTGGTGGAGAAGCACGACCTCACCCATGAGCGCTCCAAGGAGTACGCTTCCCGCATCATGGAGGCCATGGAGACGAACGTGCCCTATAAGTTCGGCGGAAATGTGCTGAACACGGGTCTCATCCCCAACCTTCCCGCAGAAGCCGTGGTCGAAGTGCCGTGCATGGTGGACAAGTCCGGCGTTGTGCCGACCTATGTCGGCAACCTTCCGCCCCAGTGCGCCGCGCTCAACCGTACGAACATCAACGTGCAGCTCCTGACCATTGAAGCGGCGCTGACGCGGAAGAAGGATTTCATCTACCAGGCGGCGCTCCTGGACCCGCACACGGCATCGGAGCTTTCGATCGACGACATCGTGGCCCTGTGTGACGACCTGATCGAAGCCCATGGCTCGTGGCTGCCGGTGTATCACTAAAATCGACGGTTTCCCGTCGCAGGCAGATCTGCTATAATAGTTAGACAGTTCCCGCACAGGGAAGAGGGAGGGAAAGACATGAATCCGATTGTCACCATTCAGATGAAAAACGGCGACGTCATGAAGATCGAGCTCTACCCGGAGATCGCGCCCAACACCGTCGCATCCTTTGTCAAGCTCTGTGAGGACGGGTTTTACAACGGGCTCGGCTTCCATCGCGTCATCCCCGGCTTCATGATTCAGGGCGGAGATCCGCAGGGCAATGGCATGGGGGGCCCGGGCTTTACCATCAAGGGCGAGTTCCGCCAGAATGGCTTCGTCAACACGCTCAAGCACGAGCGCGGCGTCATCTCCATGGCGCGCACGCAGATGCCGAACTCTGCAGGGTCCCAGTTTTTCATCATGCACGCGGATGCGCCCTACTTGGACGGCGCTTACGCGGCCTTTGGCCGGGTGATCGAGGGCATCGAGGCCGTGGACCACATTGCGGCGCTGAAGACCGATTACGCGGACCGTCCCCTGGACTACCCCGTGATGGAGCGCGTCACGGTGGAGACCTTTGGGCAGGAATACAAGCCGGAGCGCAAATAAGCGCCCCGCCAGCACTGCATACGCACAGAAAAAGAGAGCTGGCGCAGGAACGCCAGCCCTCTTTTTCTATGGGGAAAGAAGGGGGAAAATGCAGAATTCCTTCCTATTAAAATAAGGTGAGACCGAACAGGGTTCAAGCTCTGTTCGGCCGAATCTTTTTTTCGGCATAGTGGATCGTGCGGCGCTGGGCAGTCAAAACGTAGTATCCATCGCTTTCGCAGACGCGCACGCCGCCAAAGACGGCCGTCAGCTTGTTGCGGTACCAAGGCAGGCGCTTGACCACCATCACCAGGGAGCCGCCCAGCTTTAATCGATTGAAACCTTTTTCAATGAAGCGCTTGGGGACGGAAAAATCCGCGTGATAGGGAGGATTGGAAAGAATCCAATCAAAGCCCGTCGCATCCACCGCGTCCAGCGCGTCGCCCTGCACGATCTGTACGCCGGGCACGCCATTTCGCACGGCGTTTTCCCGCGCACAGCGCACGGCCGCCGGGTCCACGTCCGTCAGGACGACGGCCTCCTCGCCCAGGACCTTTGCCGCCGCGATCCCGATAAGACCGGCCCCGCACCCAAGGTCCAAGAGCCGCTGACCGGGCCGCAGTTCCACCTGCGCGGCCATGGCCAAGGTCCCGCGGTCCGCAGCTTGGGGGGAGAAGAGCCCTGGCGCGGCCGCTATGCGCACGCGCTGAGAAAAGAGTTCCGCCTCGTACATTTGCCATTCCTCCGTAAAAAAGGGGCCGCAATTCCGGCGCCCTGCATAGACAAAGAAAAGGCGGTCAATTCTAGCAATTGACCGCGGCATTCAACACAGGCACCTCTGGATAGGACGATAGAAGTGAGCTGACAAATCAGCAAATAGGACAAAGATAGGATTTTAAAAGGATATGAATCGAAAGAAGGCAACCTGTCATGGATTAATATAGCACGGGCCCTTTCTTTCGTCAATAAAGTTTTTGTAAAATAAAACGAAGAAATTTTGAACATAAATGCCGGAATCCTGGACAAAGCGGCATTTGGAAATATTATGATGACATAAATAAACGATCGCTGCACAAATGTTAAGAATGGAGTTTTTCGGAAAACGCAGAGAGTTGTGCTTGCATACGGCTGCGGTTCGTTATATAATGAACACCGATAAAAAAGGATGAAGCGGCGGCACAGGCAGAAAAGGGCGTGGGAATCCGTTTTTTCAGCGGTTTCCATGCACGCTGTTTCCACGTCCAACATATGGTGCTGCAAAGCCATTGGAAAAAGGATCTGGAGGGATCGTTATGGGGTATATCAAGTGCCCGCGCTGCGAACTGAACTACATACCCGACACCGAGCGCTACTGTTCGGTGTGCAAGCGCGAAATGCGGGGAGAGGACGAGCATGAAGAGCTGGAGCTGTGCTCTGCATGCGGCGAACGCCCGGTCGTGCCCGGGGAAGAGCTGTGCGCGTCGTGCCTGAAGGAGCTCAAGCTCCAGGAGGGCGGTGTCACGGATGTCGGAGAAGAGGAGACCATGCCCGAGGAGAGCGATGTGACGGCGCTGGAAGCCACCAGCGAATTGGAGGAGATCGACATCGACGTCGATGAGGACATCCCCTCCAACGAGTACAGCGAGATCCACAAGGAACTCGGCATGGACGACGACCTGGAAGAAGAGGAAGACGAGAAGGAGAAGCCCGAAGAGCCTCGCCGGAAGTGAGGACCACGAAAGGAGCGGAATCCATGCGCGTGTTTGCGATCGGAGACCTCCATTTGCCTGGAAGCCAGGGAAAGCCTATGGATGTCTTCGGCGCACATTGGGAACGGCATTTCGAGAAGATCTGCCAGGACTGGCAGGAGCGCGTCCTGCCGGAGGACGTGGTTCTGCTGCCGGGGGACCTTTCCTGGGCCATGACGCTGGACGAGGCGGCGCAGGACATCGCCGCCGTCTGCGCGCTGCCGGGGCAAAAGCTCTTTCTGCGCGGCAACCACGACTACTGGTGGTCATCTCTCACGCGCCTGCGCGCTCTTCTGCCCGAGGGAAATTATGCCCTGCAGAACGATGCGCGCGTTCTGCAGGGCATTGCCTTTGCCGGCACCCGCGGTTGGACCATCGCCAACCCCAACTCCAACGCGCAGGATCTCAAGATTTACCGGCGGGAAGTGCTCCGCTTGGAGCTCTCCCTCCAGGATGCGGCGCGCAAAGGCCCGGGGCTGCCGATCATCGTCATGCTGCACTATCCACCCTTTAACGAGCGGCAGGAGGACAGCGGCTTTACGGAATTGTTGGAGCGCTATGGCGTTCGGCATTGCGTATACGGGCATCTCCACGCGGAAGGGCTTCGCGGCGCCTTCTCCGGGGAGAGGAATGGCGTCATCTACCACCAGGTTTCCTGCGACGGATTGGGGTTCCGCCTGCGGGAAATTGCGCGGAGCGAGGATTTCGCGCAGACGTGAGCCCTGTTCGAACGGCAAAAAAGGGACTTGCATCTTTGTGGATGCAAGTCCCTTTTTTTGCCGTTTGATTTACAGTTGTTTCGCACAGCGGCAAATCCTTGAATGGAATCCCAAACGCGTTTCACCCAGAGAAAACGCAAAGAACGAACACATTTTCTCCTATAGAGCCCCAAGAGTGCAGTTTGGAAAGGGGAGAAACACGAGATGCAAATAGAATTGTCGAAATTTTCCAATCGTTTTTTTTGCAGCTCTTCCAAAATTGGGGAGGGAAAAGACAGCGAGGTGGAGAATATATACATCCAAGTGGAGCGTCGTGGCAGAACGTGGAGGATGCTCCCTGAAAGAACGGCGGTAAGGGCGCTGCGCGCGGGAAAGGAGGGGGAAGAACATGGCCGATCGGTATTCCGGATATTACGAGCACAGCCTGGACCCGAAGGGGCGCATCACCATCCCCTCGAAGTTCCGAGAGCAGCTGGGAAAGACCATCGCCATGATGCGGGGCCGAAACAACTGCATCTGCCTCTACTCCCTTTCCGAATGGAACGCCGTCTATGAAAAGTTCGAGAAGATCGACGAGAACGACGAGGAGGCATACGACCAGATGCGAAAGCTCCTGGCCACCTCCGTGGACGACAACGAGATGGACCGTCAGGGGCGGCTGCTCATCCCCACTTCCATGCGGCAGTATGCGGGCTTGGAAAAGGATGTCGTCGTTTCCGGTGCGGGGCGTCATGTGGAAGTCTGGAATCGGGACGCGTTCTTCCGATTCATTGAGGAGACCTAAATGGATTTTGCACATATTCCCGTCCTGTTGGAACCCTGCATGGACCTGCTCAACGTCGCGGAACGGCCGGACGGCGTGTTCGTGGATGCGACGCTCGGCGGCGGCGGGCACACGGAGCAGATCCTGCTCCGCACGCGCGGCAGGGTGATCGGGATCGATCGGGATGCAGACGCACTGCGGGCAGCCGGCGAACGGCTGGCCGCCTTTTCCGACCGCTTCTGCGCGCTACACGGAAATTATGCGAACATAATTTCGCTTTTGAATTCGGTGGGCGTGGACAAGGTCGACGGCATTCTGATGGATCTCGGGGTGTCCTCCTATCAGCTGGACAACCCGGAACGAGGGTTCTCCTTTCACCAGGATGCGCCGCTGGACATGCGCATGGACCAGAGCGCGCCCCTTACGGCGGAAACCGTGGTCAACACGTATCCCGAGGCGGAAATTGCCCGCATTCTCTACCAATACGGGGAAGAGAAGTGGGCGGCCCGCATCGCCAAGTTCATTGTGGCGGCGCGGCCTCTGCACACGACCATGGACCTCGTGCGCGTCATCGATGCGGCGGTGCCGGCTGCGGCAAGGCGGGAGGTTTCCCATCCTGCGCGCCGCACGTTTCAGGCAATCCGCATCGAGGTAAATTCCGAGCTCTCGCTTCTGCCGGGAGCGCTGCACGACGCCGTCGCGTGCCTGAAGCCGGGCGCACGGCTCGTCGTCATCACGTTCCATTCCCTGGAGGATCGGGCAGTCAAGCACGCCTTTCAGACGATGCAGAACCCCTGCACCTGTCCGCCAAAGAGCCCCATCTGCATCTGCGGAAAGAAGAGTGCGGGCCGCGTTGTCACGCGAAAGCCGGTGCTTCCCAGCGCAGAGGAATGCGCGCAAAATCGGCGCGCCCACAGCGCAAAGGTCCGCGCCTTTGAGCGGGGAGAGGGCCCGCTGGAAATTTGAAACAATCCCTACCCATTCTCGTTAATGTAAGGAGGACTTCGCCATGCCGGTGCACAAGAGAACCCCGGGCCTGGACGCCGATGACTACTACGTAGCCGGCAGCACCGTGCGCCGCAGCGCCCATCAGGCGGAGGAGCCCATGACCCGTCGCGCGCCCGACCGGAATCGGGACCGGCAGCGCCTCCGGCACGAGGAACTCGTGCGGGATACGCGCTCCCGTCAGGAGCGCCGCCGCGCCGAGCCCACGCGCGCCTACTACGAACCGGAACCCGCAACCCAGCGGCTCACCCATGCCGAGGTGAACCATCGGACCGTGCAGCAGCACGCCTGGCAGCGCGCCGAGGCGGAGCGCCGCCGCCGCGAGGAAGAGGCGCGAGAGCGCGCGGAGATCGAGGCCGAGGAAGTGCGCCGCCGGCAGCACCGCATTCAGGCGTTGTTTGCGGCGGTGGGCATCGTGGTGGTGGTGGCTGTCGCCGCGGGGGTGTACACGCTGTTGCTGCGCTATGTGCAGCTGGAGAACATGGTCGTCGAGCAGCGCTCCCTGATTGCGAGCATTGAGGACCAGCAGAAGCGCTTGGAAGAGCTGCAGGTGGAGATCAACATGCAGGGCAACATCAGCAAAATACAGGAATATGCAAGAGAAAACCTGCATATGGATTATGCAAAAAAGGAAGATACACGCGTCATCAATCTGCCCTGAGGCGGAGATGACGCCAGGAGAAGACCCTGTGTTTCGCCCGATCGATAGATAGAGAGAAAGAGGTGCGAGCAGTCCTTCGGAAAGGAGAAACCACGGCATGCCGAATACGCCCCCTACCGACAAGACGAAGAACCGGATCGGCTGGCTCTTTAGTCTTGTTGTTCTTTGTTTTGTGGTAATGGTTGCGCGCCTTTTCTACATTCAGATCATCGACGGCGCAAATCTGCAGAGCCAGGCGCTCTCGCAGTGGACGCGCTCGTTTACCGTAACGGCCAAGCGCGGGGAGATTGTGGACGTCAACGGCAAGGTGCTGGCACAGTCGGCAAGCTCGGTGACCATCACGGCGACGCCTAAGGACGTCGTGGGCAACGAGAGCGAGGACCCGACGACCAAGGAAACGCGCATCCGCTCCACCGCCCAGACCCTGGCGGAGATCCTGGGTCTGGACGCGGAGGAGGTCTATGAAAAGATCACCGACACCGATCAAAACAGCGTCCGCCTGGCGCGCCAGGTGAAAATTGAACTGGGGGATCAGGTGGAGAAGGCCAACCTGCGCGGAATCTCCGTGAGCGAGGACACGGTTCGCGTCTATCCGATGGGCGCCTTTTTGACGCAGGTGCTGGGATTCTGCACGGTCTCCGGAGAAGGCCAGGAAGGGTTGGAAAAGAGCCTGGACGAGTACCTTCGCGGCAAGGATGGGCGCATCGTGACCGAGATTGACGCCGGTGCGCGCCGGATGGAGACGGGAGAAGAAGAGTACGTCATGCCTGAAAACGGCTACACCGTCCGCCTGACGGTGGACTACGTCATCCAGTCCGTCATGGAGAGCGTGGCCGAGCAAGCCCTGGAGGAAACGGGGGCCAAGGGCGTGCAGGTCGTGATGATGAACGTAAAGACCGGCGAGATCTTGGGCATGGTCAATAAGCCGGATTTCGACCTGAACGATCCGCCGCGCGACGACCTGACGGAGCTGGCCGCCCTCATGCGCAACTCCTGCGTGCAGGATGCCTACGAGCCGGGCTCCACGTTCAAAATCCTGACCGCCGCCCTCGCGCTGGAAAACGGCGTCACCAGCGTGGACGATACCTTCTACTGCAAGGGCTACACCATGGTGGACGGCGACAAGATCTCCTGCTGGCGCACGGGCAATCCCCATGGCTCCGAAACGCTCGTGGATGCGGTGGCCAACTCCTGCAACCCGGTCTTTGTGGAATTGGCGCTGCGCATGGGCATTGACACCTTCTACGATGGCCTGCACGACTTTGGCATCGGCATGGAGGTCCCCATCGACCTCCCCGGCGCCACCAGCGGTCAGATGATTGCCTACAAATACGTCAAGAACGTGGACATCGCCCGCGTGGCCTTTGGGCAGAGCGTCTCGGTGTCGCCCGTGCAGCTGCTGACTGCGTGCAGCGCGGCCGTCAACGGCGGCGAGCTTCTCAAGCCCCACATCGTCAAGGAGATCCTGACGGACGAGGGCGAAGTGGTGGAGAGCTACGGCAAGGAGGTCGTTGGCAACCCCATTTCCGAGGAGACTTCGGCCATCGTGCGGGAGCTCTTGGAAAACGCCGTGGAAAACGGCGGCGGCCGGAATGCTTACATCCCCGGCTATCGCGTGGGCGGCAAGACCGGTACCGCGCAGAAGTACGTCAACGGCAAGGTCTCCAATGACCTGCACATTTGCTCGTTCCTGGGCTTCGCCCCCATGGACGATCCGGAAATCGGCCTGCTGTTCATCGTGGATGAGCCGAGCGTCCGGCCGGACTACGGCTCCACCGTCGCGGCGCCCTACGCGCGCCAGATTCTCGAGGAGACGCTCAAGTACCTGGGCGTTGAGCCGGAGTACGAGGAGGGCGAGGAGGAGCTCGTCGGAAGCACGGTCGAGGTTCCCAACGTCACGGGCGGCTCGGTGGAAACGGCCAGCGCGACCATGAGCAACGCGGGCCTGCGGGTCATGGTCTCCGGACTTGGCGGGACGATCCAGGGACAGCTGCCTGCCGCAGGCGCAGAGGTGCCAGAGGGGTCCCTCGTGGTGCTGTACACCGAGTATGTGGAACCCCAGGACGACGGACTCGTGGATGTTCCGGATCTGACGGGCATGTCGCTGGTCCCGGCCAACCGCGCGCTGCGCGCCGTCGGCCTGGAGATGAAGATTGACGGCAGCGGCATCTGCGTGTCCCAGGACCCGGAGCCCGGCGAGCGCGTTCCCGCCGGAACAGAGGTCACGGTCACGTTCGACTAGGCGAGGCCACAAGAGAAGCGTTTCCCACCCCACAGAGGACCCAAGCAGAAAAGGAGAGGAACACACTTGAAACTGACGCAGCTTGCAAGCAGCCTGCCGGAGAGCCCGGAGGTATTTGGAGAGGCCGAAATCACGGGCCTTGCCTGCGACTCGAGAAAGGTGAAGGAAGGGGACCTGTACTTCTGCCTGCCGGGTCTGCGCGTGGATGGCCACAGCTTTGCCCAGCAGGTGGCGGAAAAGGGCGCGGCCGCCCTGGTCGTGGAGCGCCGCCTCCCGGTAGACCTTCCTCAAGTCCTGGTCCCGGACGCGCGCGCGGCCATGTCCTACATGGCGCAGTGCTTTTACGGGTATCCCTCCCGCGGCATGCGGGGGGTGGGCATCACCGGAACCAAGGGAAAGACCACGACCTCCTTCCTCGTGCGGGCCATCGCCCGGCAGGCAGGGCACAAGGTCGGCCTGATGGGAACGGTGTGCACGTTCATCGACGACAAGGAGGAGCCCTCCAACCTCACCACGCCCGACCCCATCGACGAGCAGGCGCTGCTGGCCCGCATGCGCGACGCGGGCTGCGACTTCTTCGTCATGGAGGTTTCGGCTCACGCGCTGGATCTGCGCAAGGTGGTCGGCATGAAGTTTGAGATGGGCGTGTTTACGAACTTCTCCCAGGATCACCTGGATTACTTTGGCACCATGGAGACCTATCGCAAGGCCAAGGAGAAGTTCTTTGACCCGTTTTACATCCAGCATGCGGTCGTCAATGCCGACGACGAGGCGGGAAAGCACATGCTTGGCCGCGTGCCCGCCACGACCTTTGGCGTTTCCCGGCCCGCGGACGCCTATGCCAACGACATCGAGATTCACGAAAGCGGCGTCAGCTATGTCTTGAGCTGGAAGGACGTGCGTATTCCGCTGCACCTGCACATCTCGGGCATTTTCAACGTCTACAACAGCATGGCGGCTGCCGTGACGTGCCTGGAGATGGGGATGCGCCCCGCAGACGTAAAGGCGGGATTGGAAAGCGTGACGGTCGTGCCCGGCCGCATTGAGCCCTTGCCCACGCACACGCCCTACCGCGTGATCCTGGATTACGCGCACAGCCCGGCCTCGCTGGAGAGCATTTTGAAGACCATCCGCGAGTTTACAAAGGGACGCCTCATCTGCGTGTTCGGCTGCGGCGGCGGGCGAGACAAGGAAAAGCGGCCCATCATGGGCGAGATCAGCGGCAGGCTGGCGGATTACTCCATCCTCACCAGCGACAACCCCCGCCTGGAGGACCCCATGGAGATCCTTCGGGAGATCGAAGTAGGCATCCGGCCGACGGGCGCGCCCTATACGGTCATCGAAAACCGGCGGGAGGCCATTCGCTATGCCATGCGCATGGGCAAGCCCGGGGACGTGATCGTCCTTGCCGGCAAGGGACACGAAACCTATCAGGACATCGGAGGCAAGAAGCTGCCCTTTGATGAAAAGGTCGTCGTGCGGGAATTGTTGAGCGAACTGGACTCCCTGGAGTGAGACGCACTCCGCCCTTTCAGTTAAATACAACATAAAGGATGAAACCGTATGCAAAGCATGGTCTTTGCCCTGCTGGTCGCCTTCCTGGCGGTGCTGGCGATGGGGCCGTTCGTCATCAGCAAGCTCCGGCGCTTGAACTTTGGCGCCACGGAGCGAAACTATGGCCTGGAGACGCACAACAAGAAAACCGGTACCCCCATCATGGGCGGCATCCTGATTCTTGCCGCGCTGGCCGTTGCCGCTCTCGTCTTTTCTCCGGCGCAGACGCGCTGGAACCTCATGCTGCCCGCCGTGCTCTTTGCGCTCGGGTTTGGGTGCATTGGGTTCCTGGACGACTACATCAAGGCCGTGCGCAAGCGGCCGGAGGGACTTTCCGCCAAGCAGAAGATCGTCCTGCAGGTGCTGCTCTCCCTGTGCGCGGCGCTGTTTTGCTACTTTAGCCCCTATGTGGGAAGCAAGATCTACATCCCCTTTACGGATTGGCAACTGGATCTTGGAATCTGGTACATTCCCTTTGCGGTCTTTGTGATCGTCGCCACGACCAACTCCGTGAACCTCATGGACGGCGTGGACGGATTGCTCTCTACGGTCACCATGATTGTAATGGCGGCCCTAGGCTTTGTCGCGCTCTTTGCGGAAGCCGCCGGCGTGGATGCGGAGGCAACGGGAACCATGTCCGTGCTCTGCGCGGCAACGGCGGGCGCGTGCCTGGGCTTTTTGCGCTTTAACGCCTACCCCGCGCGCGTGTTCATGGGGGATACGGGTTCGTTTGGCTTGGGCGGCGCCTACGTCATGGCTTCGCTCCTGCTTCGCCAGCCGCTGCTGATCCTCATCATGGGTCTGATGTACGTGCTGGAGAGCCTTTCCGACATTTTGCAGGTGCTGTCCATCCGCTACCGGCATAGGCGGCTTCTGCGCATGGCGCCGCTGCACCATCACTTTGAGATGAGCGGCGTTTCGGAGCGGAAGATTGTGCTGCTGTTTGCCCTCATCACGGTCGTAATGTGCGGCGTGGGGCTGCTCTCCACGACGATGTGACAAAAGAGAATTAGAAGATTGGAACAGGCGGTGAACGATCATGAACATGGAAGGAAAAAAGGTATTGGTCTGCGGCATGGCGCGCTCCGGCGTGAGCGCGGCGCAATGCCTCTACGAGTTGGGTGCGCGCGTCACCATCTCCGACAACAAGGAGGAGGCGCAGCTTCGGGAGGCGCTTCAGCCCCTGGAGGGGATGGACATCCGCCGGTGCCTGGGCAAGGAGGCCCAGCCCGAGGACCTGGCAACGTACGACCTTGCGGTGACCAGCCCGGGCATTCCGCTGCAGGCGCCCATCCTGCAGGCGGTGCAGGCGGCGGGCGTGCCCCTCATCGGCGAATTGGAGCTGGGGGCGGAGGTTTCCCGCGCGCCGCTCTATGCGGTGACGGGAACAAACGGAAAGACCACCACCACCACCCTCATCGGCGAGATCTTCCGGAACATGGGCAAGACCGCCTATGTCGTGGGCAACATCGGCTACCCGTTTACGGCCTGCGCGCTCCGCTGCACGGAGGAAGATGTGGCGGTGGCAGAGGTCTCCTCCTTCCAGCTGGAGACGATCACGGACTTCCATCCGCACATCGCCGTGATGTGCAACATCACCGAGGATCACCTGAACCGCCATGGCACGATGGAGGAATACATCCGCGTCAAGGAGCGTATTTTTGAAAACATGGGGGAAGGGGACTATGCGGTCCTGAACCTGGAGGACCCCATCGTGCGGGGAATGGCCGAGCGCATTTCCTGCACGCCCGCGTTTTTCTCCCGCCGGCAGGCGGTGGAGACGGGTGCCTATGTCGAGGGCGATGAGGTCGTCTTTTCGCTGAATGGGCGGAAAAAGCGCGTTCTGCGCGTGGAGGAGATCCGCATCCCCGGCGAGCACAACCTGGAAAATGCCCTGGCGGCGACGGCCCTTACGATGCTCGCAGGGGTTCCTGCGCCGGTAGTGCGCCATACGCTGAAGACCTTCCCCGGCGTGGAACACCGGATCGAGACGGTGCGGACGGTGGAGGGCGTGACCTATATCAACGACTCCAAGGGCACCAATGTAGATGCCTCCATCCGTGCGGTGCGCGCCATGAAGGTCCCCACGGTGCTCCTTGCCGGCGGCTATGACAAGCACACGGACTTCTTGCCCCTGGCACGGGAGATCCTGGCCAGCAAGATCCACACGGTCGTGGTGCTCG
Source organism: Candidatus Spyradocola sp. (assembly GCA_050942925.1). Taxonomy (GTDB): domain Bacteria; phylum Bacillota; class Clostridia; order Christensenellales; family UBA1750; genus Spyradocola. Next base: position 8,972 of record JBMNOF010000008.1, on the reverse strand, counting down.
GGGATACGGCGGACCAGATCGCAAAGGCGCTGTCCGAGGTGGGCTTTGCCAGCGTACTGCACGCCACGGACTTTGAGGAGGCCGTGCATCTGGCGCGCTCCTGCGCGCACGAAGGGGAAAACGTGCTCCTGTCCCCGGCCTGTGCATCGTTTGACATGTTCAAGGATTACGAGGAACGCGGGCGCGTGTTCAAGGAGATCGTCTCGAAGCTTTAAGATGGAGAGGGCCCGGAGGGAGGGAAGGACGCGATGAGGACAGCCGACAAGGCTGCGCAGCAGAGGAAAAAGGCCGAGCGCAGGCGCTCGCACATCAACGACCCGGCGCCGAAGCGATGGAACCTGCGCAACATGTGGGTCATTGGGCAGCACCTGCCCATCGATTGGGGCGTTGTCATTTGCACGATCGCCTTGGCGGCCTTCGGGTCGCTGATGGTGCTCTCCGCCTCTTCCTACAGCCTGAGCGTCGCCAATCAAAACGCCTTTGACGAGTTTGAGACGCAGCTCTTCGGCATGGCGCTGGGCGGGGCGGGCTTTTTTGCCGCCATGCATTTGGACTATCGCTGGCTCAAGCAGCGGTGGATCGTCATGGCGCTGTGCGGCCTGAGCTTTGTGATGCTGGGCCTTGTGATTCTCCTCCCCAAGCTCGGGGAGCTCGCGTCGTTCTTCAACGACGGGCATCTGCTCGTCCGGTCGCCGGAGATCAACGGCGCACGCCGTTGGCTGGTCTTTGGTCCTCCCGTGAGCAATTCCAACAGCACGGCAGGCGGCCTGTCCATTCAGCCGGCGGAGATCCTGAAGGTCGCCATCGTGATCTACATTGCGTACTACATGGATAAGCGGCAGAGCACCATGCAGTATTTCTGGAGAAACAACTTCGCCTGCCTGTGCGTCGTGGGCGTGCTGGTGCTGGAGGTGTTGGCCCAGCCCAACCTTTCGACCTCGTGCTTGCTGGTGTTCGTCACGCTGTTCCTGCTCATGGCCGGGGGCATGCGCAAGCGGACGCTGATCGTGCTGATGTGCCTGGCCCTGGTGGCGTTCTACATCCTCGCCCGCTTTATCATCACGGAAAGATGGTCGCGCATCGTCTTCTTCCTAGACCCCTGGTCCGACGCGAGCGACCAAGGCTACCAGCTCGTGCAGAGCTACTACGCGCTGGGGAACGGCGGGTGGTTTGGAACGGGGCTGGGCCTTTCCAAGCAGAAGCACAACTTCCTGCCCTATGCATCCTCCGACTTCATCTTTGCAATCGTTGGCGAGGAGCTGGGATTTGTCGGGGCCGTCGGTGTGCTCGGCGTGTTCCTGACGCTGATCTACTTTGGGTACCGCATCGCGGTGAATGCCGTGGACCGCTTCGGGACGTACCTTGCGCTGGGCCTGACCTCCGTCATCGCCCTGCAGGTTGTCATCAATGTTCTCGTGGTGACGGGCTTTGCACCGACAACGGGCATACCGCTGCCCTTCTTCACTTCCGGAGGTACGACGATGGCGATTTTCCTCACCACCATGGGCCTTCTCGTCTCGGTGTCGCGACGGCCGGTGGCCATTCGGGAAAGGGTCGCCCCGCCGGCTCTCATCCGCCTCAAGGAGCGGTGGATGCGCGCGGAGGGCTGACTTTTTCCGGGAAATCTGCACCATTGAGCGCCCCAAGACATATCCTGCCAGGGACAGGAGGGGGTTTCATGGAGGCGTTTTCCATTTACGGAGGAAGGCCGCTTTCCGGCGAGATTCGGGTCCACGGGGCGAAGAATGCGGTCCTGCCGCTGCTGGCGGCGTGCATGCTCGTGAAAGGGCCGGTGCGGCTGTGCGGCTGTCCGGACCTGGCGGACATTGCCAACATGCTGCGTCTGCTGGAGAGCTTGGGCTGCCGGACAAAGCGCGAGGGCATGGACTTGATTGTGGACACGGACGGCGCGAGCGAGCATGTCATGCCCGAAGCGCTGTCCAAACAGATGCGGTCCTCGATTTTTATGCTGGGCCCCGTGCTGGCGCGGTTCGGCCGCGCGGTGTTTACATATCCCGGTGGCTGCGAGATTGGGCTGCGGCCCATTGACCTGCATTTGCAGGGGCTGCGGGCTCTGGGCGCCCAAATCGAGGAGAAGCACGGGCACATCCTGTGCTCGGGAAACCTGCGCGGCGGGCAGATCCATTTGGATTACCCATCGGTTGGCGCGACAGAAAATGCGATGATGGCCGCGGTCTGTGCGCCCGGAGACACCGTGATTCACAACGCCGCGCGCGAGCCGGAGATCCAGGACCTGGCGCGCTTCCTCAATGCCTGCGGCGCGCGCGTGCGCGGCGCGGGCTCGGGCGTGGTGCACATCCGCGGCGGCGCGGTCCTGCACGGCTGCGAGTATGAACCGTTGCCCGACCGCATTTGCGCGGGCACGCTGCTGCTGGCCGCCGCCGCGACGCGCGGGGATGTCTGCGTGCGCGACGCCCGGCCGCAAGATATGCAGGCGCTGCTGGCAAAACTCAAGGAGGCTGGCTGCGCGGTGCAGACTTGGCGCGAGGGCGTGCGGGTGCGCATGCGCGACCGTCCCCGGCCTGTGCGCCGGGTGGAGACCGCGCCCTTTCCCGGCTTTGCCACCGATATGCAGGCCCAGATGATGGCGTTTCTGACGATCGCGCGGGGAACGTCGGTGATCGTGGAAAACGTATTCGAAAACCGCATGTCCCATGCAGCGGAGCTGTCCCGCATGGGCGCGGATATCCAGGTCAGCGGGCACGTGGCGGTTGTGCGCGGGGTGGAAGCTCTGACCGGCGCGCACGTCTTTACCCGGGACCTGCGCGCGGGCGCGGCGCTGTGCATTGCGGCGCTTGCAGCGGAGGGCGAGTCGATCGTGACGAACGTATCCCTGATCGATCGGGGATATGACCGCCTGGAGGAAAAGCTCGTCGCGCTCGGCGGCGCGGCCCGAAGAATCGAAATTGCGGACGAAGGATGCTAAGGAGGGACACACATTGCGCGCGCGGATTTATCTGGTGCTGTTTTTGCTGCTCGTGGTCATCGCGGGCAGCGCGTATGCCTGCAGCGAAGCGATGCGCGTGCGCGAAGTGGTGGTCTTGGGCTGCGAAGCGCGCGACCCGGCAGATGTGGTGGACCTGGCGGCAATCGCCAACGACGAGAGCATCTTTAAGCTCAACTTTGACGAGATCCGCCAGAAGATCGACGCAGACCCCTACTTTGAGGTGGAGTCCATCGACTATGTTTTCCCTGATAAGCTGCGCATTCAGGTCCAGGAGCGCCGGGCGAGCGCGGCAATCCGGTATCAGGACAGCTTCCTCGTCGTGGATGAGACGGGCTTTGTCCTGGAGGTTCGCCAAAGCCTTGGCGACCTCTCTCTGCCCGTGGTCAGCAGCCTGAACGTGGTGGGCGGCACCGCGGTGGAGGAGACCGTGACCGCCAGCCAGGAAAGTCAAATGGACGCCTTGCGCGCGATCCTCTCCGAGCTCCACAAGCAGGAGGTCATCCAGCTCATCTCGGAAATCAACCTGGAGGCGGTTTCCGACCTATGGATGACCACGGTCAGCGGATTTGAGGTTCGCCTGGGAAATTTTGAGGACATGGACGAAAAAATCCGCTGGCTCCGCGCGGTGGAGCCGATTCTCGTGTCCGAAGGGTATTCCGGCGGCGTAATCACCGTCTCGACCGGGGAAAACGCCTCGTACCTGGCGCCGGAAGAGACGGCGCCGGCGGAGACGGCTGACCCAGCGGACGAGACGGCGGAGCCCGAGCCCACATCCTTGCCCGAGGAGACGCCGGAGGCGTCGGCCACCCCTGCCCCGTCGGAGACGCCAGCGGCCTCGGACGAGCCCGCAGAGGGCGTGTGAGGCATCGGATGCAGCCCTACCATATGTTTCCAAGTTGTAAAGAGTCAGAAAATGTCAGGGGATTTTACCTTTGGGAGAGAAAGCAGACCTTTTCAACGCGGAAAGTTTGAAGTATAATAAGAAATAGAATGGGTAAGTTGTGCAGACGAGAATCCTGCACGGATTGGGAGGTAGTACACAAGTGAAGAGCATGGCTGCAGCCATTGAATTTGGAACCTCCAAGATCGTAACTTTGGTGGGAGAGGGAAACGGCTCCGGCCCGGCCCAGCTGCTGGGATTTGGCGTCGTGCCCTATGACGGATACAGCGACGGGCACTGGAACGCCTCGGACGAGGAAGTGGAACAGGCCATCATGAAATCCGTGCGCGAGGCGGAGCTTTCTTCCGGAAGGGAGATTAAGGAAATCTATGTCGGCGTGCCCGGCGATTTCATTCATTTGGAGCAAAACGAGGTCGTGCTGGATCTGGAGAGCGAGCGGCGCATTACGCCCGAGGACGTCGACGACGTCATGAACCTCGCACTGGATTACAAGAACCAGCAGGAAGGGGTCATCATCCACAGGAGCCCGGCGTGGTTTACGGTGGATGACCGCCGCACCATGGAGCCGGCGGGACTCAAGGGACAGGTCATCCGCTGCATGGCCTCCTTTGTCGTTGCAGATCCCACGTTCCTGGAGGACATGCAGGCCCGCATGGAACAGCAGGACATCCACATCAGCGGCTATCTGTCGCCGGCCCTGGGCGAGGCGCTCTTGCTCGTTCCCCCGGAGGAGCGGGACAAGGTCGCGGTCCTGGTGGACATCGGCTATCTTTCGACGGAGGTCATGTTCATCCAGGGCGATGCGCTCATGCGCTACAAGGTGCTGCCCATGGGTGGCGGCCACCTGACGGCGTCGCTTGCGATGGAGCTTGGCATCACCATGGACATGGCGGAGGAGCTCAAGCGCAGGTACACCTTCGGCATCGGGCAGGATCAGCTCTCCGTGAAGGACCCGGATGGGCAGACCGTTTCCTTCCATCGCGAGAACGTGCTGGCCGTCATCGAGCCCCGCGTTGCGGAGCTCTCGGACATGGTGCGCGATGCCATTGAAGAGGATACTTCCCTTCTTTCGCCGCGGTCGACCTTCTACATCACCGGCGGCGGGCTCATCCTCATGCGCGGCGGGCGGGAGACCATCTCCTCCGTCGTGGAGCGCACCTTCCGCGCGCCCACGCCGCCGGCCGTTAAGCTCAACTCGCCTGCCTACTCCTCGGCGATCGGCTTGCTCGAATTGGTGTATGAGTCCGTGAGCCAGATGGAGATCAAACCCGCGGAAAGCGGAGGCAAAATCGGTGGATTCTTCAAGGCGTTCTTTACGAAGTGACGCTTGGACAAGCCTTTTTCCCATTTGACTAGTTTGAACGGATAGGGGGATTTTCAGTGCTGGAATTTGAACAGGAAGTTGTGGCTGGCGCGTGCATCAAGGTCGTCGGCTGCGGCGGCGCGGGCAACAACGCCGTCAACCGCATGGTGGAATATGGCCTGCGCGGCGTGGAATTTGTCGCCATCAACACCGACCGCCAGGCGCTCTCGCAGTCCAAGGCGGAAAACAAGATCCAGATCGGCGAAAAGCTGACCAAAGGCCTGGGCGCGGGCGCGAAGCCCGAGATCGGCAAGGCCGCCGCGGACGAGAGCAAGGACGAAATTTCCAAGATGCTCAAGGGCAGCGACCTGGTCTTCATCACCGCCGGCATGGGCGGCGGCACGGGCACGGGTGCGGCGCCGGTCGTCGCGCAGCTCGCGCGGGAACTGGGCATCCTCACCATCGGCGTCGTGACCAAGCCCTTCCTGTTTGAGGGCCGTCAGCGCATGCTCAATGCCGAAAAGGGCATCATGGAGCTCAAGGCGCAGGTCGACACGCTCGTTGTCATCCCCAACGATAAGCTCTTGCAGATCGTCGGCAAGAACACCTCTCTTCCGGATGCCTTCCGCATGGCAGACGACGTGCTCCGCCAGGGCATCCAGGGCATCTCGGACCTGATCGCCGTGCCGGCGCTGATCAATTTGGACTTTGCCGACGTGCGCACCATCATGCAGTCCCGCGGCATGGCCCACATGGGCATTGGCTTGGGCAAGGGTGAAAACCGCATGGTGGAGGCCGCGAAGCAGGCCATCTCCAGCCCGCTGCTGGAGACCAGCATCGACGGCGCCAAGGCCGTGCTCATCAACATCACCGGCGGCAACACCATTGGCATCCTGGAGGTCAACGAGGCGGCCTCCCTCATCGCGCAGGCCGCGGATGCGGACGCCAACATCATTTTCGGCGCCGGGATCGACGAAACCTTCGACGACGAGGTCCGCATCACCGTCATCGCGACGGGATTTGAGGGCGCGGACTACAACGTGCCCAAGTCCGCTTCCAACGCCCAGACCGCTGCAACACAGCGCACCGCGCCCGCGGCGCAGCCGCAGAACGACGGCGTTACCGAGCGCATCCCCGTCTGGGTCCGCGATGAGCGCAGCGCGCAGACGCCTCGCCAGAGCCGCTTGCGCGACCTGAGCAACTCCTCCTATGAGGAGCCCGCGCAGGAGACGGCGGAGGAGCCGGAGACCCAGGCGCAGCCCTCGGCCTTTGACGACTACCAGGCCCCGCAGCAGCCCGTTCGCCCCATGCGCGGCCAGCGCGTGTTCGGCGATGAGGACGACATCCCCGATGCGCCCGCACAGCCCGCGGCACGCCGCAACTACAACAACGATGTTCCGGCCTTCCTGCGCCGCAACAAGAAGTAAATCCCCTGCCTGTATCCGCCCGCAGAGCGTTCCGCCCTGCGGGCGTTTTTTGCAAACTTGTTGACAAGTTTGTTACCGCGTGGTATCCTGTGGTAGACAAGTTGTTCATGAAGGGGTGGATTGATCCATGGAGGAGAGAAGAACCGTCACCGACAGCGAGTGGAAGATCATGGAATTGCTCTGGCGCGGCGGAACCTGGACCATGCCGGAACTCACGCGCGCCCTGGTGGAGGAGACGGGTTGGAGCAAGCACACCGTGATCTCCCTGCTCAAGCGCATGTGTCAAAAGGGCAGCGCAGAGATCGTGCCGGGGACGAGCCCCATGCAGTACCGCGCGCGGCTCCCGCGGGAAGAGGCCGTGCGGCAGGAGACGCAATCCGTGCTGCGCAAGGTCTTTGGCGGGAAGAGCGCGCTGCTCATCCGCTCCCTCGTGGAGCAGGAATCCCTCACGCAGGAGGAGATCGACGACCTCGTGCGCGAGTTGGAAACCCACAGAAAGAAAGAGGGGTGAAGGGCGTGGAAGCCATTTGGACCATGACGCTGACCGGTTCTCTTTTGATTTTGCTCGTGTTGCTGCTGCGCGCTGCCCTGGGCCGACGGCTCCCGCCGCGCGTGCTGTACGCGCTTTGGCTGCCCGTGCTGCTCTGCCTGCTCGTGCCGCTGCGCCTGCCGAGCGCCGTGAGCATCCTCAATGCAGCGCCCGTCCAGCAGGTGGACCGCGCGGTGGCGCAGATTGCCGCGCAGCCCTTGACCCTGCATCCGCAGGAGGAAGCGGCGACCAATCCCTTGCCGGGCGCGGAAATCGAACCCGAGCAGAGTCCTGCCACCCAGGCTGCCGCGCAGCCGCCGGCGGGCGGCGGCCTGGAAGTCGGGACGGTGCTGCTGGCTGTTTGGGCCGTGGGCGCGGCGACGACGGCGTCGGTCATTGTGGGCGTCAACCTGAAATTCGCCGCGCGGGTGCGGCGCTCCCGAATCCCCGTGCAGGACCTGGAGCACGGCGTCGGGCGCGCCCTTGCGCGCCAACTCCACGGCGTGCGCGTCTACTGCTCCAAGGCCGTGTATTCCCCCTGCCTGATGGGGGTGTTCCGGCCGTGCATCGTGCTCACGCCCGCGGCAATGGAGAATCCGGAGCACCTGCGGCATGTGCTCGTGCATGAACTCGCCCACAAGCGGCAGGGGGATGCGGTCATTGCGCTATTGCGCAGCGTGGCGCTCGTCCTGCACTGGTTCAATCCCCTCGTTTGGTTTGCGGCGGCGTGCAGCCGGGAGGATTGCGAGAGCGCCTGCGACGCGATGGCCATCCAAGCCCTGGGCGAGGCGGCGCGGATCGACTATGGGAAGACGCTCCTGGCCTTTGTGGCCAGAAAGCCCACGGCGGCGGCACTGGTCAACGCCACAACCGCCATGGCGCAAACCCGGGGCGGAATTCGAAGGAGAATCCGGCGAATCGCGCGCGGGAAGCGGCGGTTCGCGGCGGCCCTCTCCGCGCTGGCCATAGTGGCGGCGCTAACGGGCTGTGCCGTGACCCTGACGGGGCCGAGCGCCGAGGCGCCCACCGCAGCGCCAGCGGAGGAAGCGGTCCCGGCGGAAGAACCCGCTGCGGAGGAGACCGAAAGCCCGGCGGCCACCAACGCGCCGGACAACCGACCGCAGGCGGTCGTGGAGGCCATGGAGACCTATGAGTCCGCGCTGGCAGGGCTCGTGCCGGACTTCCAAGACCTCTCTCCGACCGAGGCAGAGGACCTTCTGCCGGAACTGCAGCTGGACTTTGCCCTCTATGGACGGCGGAACGCAAACGGGGACACCTACATCGTGGCCCTGCCCCGGGAGGAGATGGCAATCACGCCGGTGCCGATGGAGAACCTGGAATGGAGCATGGGCACCCTTTCGCCGGGGGATACGATGGAGGAGTATTGGCAGCTCCAGCAGCACGGAACGCAGGTGGAGGACGGTGAGCGCGTGCTCTTGCGGGAGTACCTGGTCGTGAACGCGCAAAGCGTCCAGATCCTGCCGGGTGACCTCTTCCTCGTGCTGGTCGACGCGCCCGACTCCATCCTATTTGACGCCATGAACCCCACGACCATGGCCATCCGGCGCGCTGCACAGGAGCGGGGGATGACCTATGGCGAGGAACTGGACCCACCCTATGGCGTCGTCTACCTCATGGATGACCAGACGCGGGAGGCGACCGGGCTGGCGGAACGGCTCGAGTTCCGCTTCCCGCTGGAGGGCGCGGAGTGGGAGGATCTGCTGGAGCGCCTGCACCAGGCGGAAGTGGAGCAGAGTGACGACGTCGTATCCCGGCTGGACGACGGGATCGTGACGGCCGAGGCGACCTATTCGCGCAGGCGGTCCGCGCAGAGCGAATAGGTC
>JBMNOF010000066.1:0-10855 GCA_050942925.1 Candidatus Spyradocola sp. | reverse complement strand
GCTGCGGAAAGGCGTTCCGCAGCCCCGCCGGCTCGGGATCAGGGAAGGGCGTCCAGCGCGATGCGCACCGCGCGCCGGACGAGCGCGTCGTCCGACTCCGCGGCGACAACGAGGAGCGCCGCCTCCGCGTCCTCGCGCGTGAGGAGGGCGGCAAAGTCCTCGCTCTCCCGCGCCAGCGCTTCTGCGCCCTGCGCCTCCGTCGAATAGGCGAACAGGAGCGCATACGGCCCCTCCTCGCAGAAGACGCGTTCTGCCAGCGCCCGGCTCTCCGCGCTCGGCCCGGCCGAGCAGCCGCCGAGCAGCAAGATCGCCAGCGCCAAGCCTGCCAGGCACACGCGATGCAGGGACTTTCGCATCCAGGGCTCCCTCCTCTTCGGGCCGCTCCCGCCTCCTGCGGGGGCGCCCGCTTTTTTGCAGATGGCGATTATTCCAGCTCGAGATACGCCATGGTCGCGGGCATCTCGTGGGCGGTGTTGACCTTGCCGGGGTCGGTCACCAGGTCAAAGCAGGAGACCACGATCTTGTTGTCCCAGACGATGGGTTCGCCGGGCTGGTCCAATTCGCCGTGCAGGCCGTCGGTATCCGGGCTCTGGGCGATGCGGGTGACCTTGCCGTCCTTGGAGATGCGCGCCACGGCGTTGGCCGAGAAGTCCGCGACGTAGAAGCAGCCGTCCGGTCCCTGGCAGATGCCGTCGGTGGAGGTGAGCTGCTCGGGGTCCTTGGCCCAGACCTCGTTCTTGACCGCGCGCCCGCCCTCGATGGTGATCTTGTGCACCGCGCCGTCGCCGAAGTTGCCGACGTAAAGGTTGCCGGCCTCGTCAAAGCAGATGCCGTCCGCGCCGTACTGGCAGTCGGGGTTCTGCGTGAGGAACGTCACAAAGAGGTTCGGGTCCTCGAGCGTGTTGGTTACGCAGATGTTCTCGTCGTCCAGGGCAAAGCGGTACACGGCGCTGACGAGCTTGCCGCTCGGGTCCTTGACCTTGACGAGGTTGCTCTGGGTGACGTAGAGGTAGCCGTCGCGGATGCGCACGCCGTTGGGGTGCTCCATGCCGTAGGCGATGGTCTTCCAGGAGCGGATGCCGTTCTCGTCCGCGGTGATCTTGAGCATGCGGCCGGTAAAGTCCGTCTCCTTCCGGCCGAGCCAGCCGGGGTTGTCGCAGAGGTAGAGGTTCCAGTCGTCGTCAAAGGCGATGCCCATGGTCCGCGCAAGGCCGTGCACGGGGTTGACCGGCACGTCGAACCACTTGCGGACGTTGCCCTGCTTGTCGATCTTGACAACGCACCCGGGCAGGTTGTCGTCGGCAAAGTTCGGGCAGGAGAGGACGAGGTTGCCCTCCTGGTCGATGGCCATGCCGTCGGGCGTGCAGATGTAGTCGGGAAGGATCTGAAAGAGCTTGGACTGCTGCATGATGGGGATTCCCCTTTCCTTACGAAAATTCGATCACGGTCTTTAGGTCCGTCCGCTTCTGCTCCACCAGGTCAAAGGCGGCGCTGATCTCGTTGAGCGGAAGGACCAAGGAGATGAAGTCCCGGGGCACGAGCTCGCCGGTGCGGATCATCTCCATCACTTCCTCGTGCTGGGCGGCCTCCTCCTTCTTTTCCGGGAACTGCACAAAGGTCAGGCTCCAGTTGTAGGGCGCGCGGCTCCAGTTGAGGTTCATCTCCAGCTTGGGCGAGATGCCGTAGGAGCAGATCTTGCCGTGGTCCGCCAGGAGCTCCATCGCCTGGTTGAGCAGGGCGTTGACGCCCACGGCGTCCACCACCGACGAAACGCCCGCGGGGAAGTGCTCCCGCACAAAGGCGACAACGTCGGTCTTTGTGGAGTTGATCGCAAAGTCCGCGCCAAAGCGCTTGGCGCGCTCGGCCTTTTCGTCCGTGATGTCCACGGAAACCACGGTGCAGCCCAGGTGCTTGAGGAACTTGACAAAGCACAGGCCGACCGGTCCCGCGCCGTAGACCACGACGGTTTCCCCCGCCTCAATGTGGAAGCGCGGGATGCTGGACATCACCTCGCGGAAGGTGACGATCATCGTCGCGTCCACGGGGTCCATGTCCGGCGGCAGCAGGCTCTGGGCATAGGCGCTGTCCGGCGGGGTGACGCCGTCCTCCAGCATGGACTTCAGGTCCCAGACCACGGCGTACTGGCAGTACGCGCCCCAGCCGGAGGAATAGCCCGCCAGCTCCCCCTCGACAAACGGGAGCAGCACCAGGTCCCCCACGCGCAGGCGGCGGGCCTTTTCGCCCAGGCGCACCACCTGGCCGACGCCCTCGTGCCCGAGCAGCGTCGGGTATTGGTCAAAGAGCTTAAAGGTGTGGTGAATGATCTTGGAATCGGTTCCGTTGCACACGCCGCAGGCCCGCATCCGCACCAGCGCCTGATAGGGCGCGGGTTCCGGAATGGGCAGCGTCACGAGCGCCGTTCCGCCCTCTTTGAGCGCGGCAAAGCCCAGCATGGTCATCGTTTGTCAACCCCCTCTTGTTCTGTGCGTTCTCTGTACAAATTGCTCTGTATCCAAAAAGAGTATAGAATTTCCTTGCCGCCGCGTCAATAGGCAAGCGCGCGGACTTTTTCCGCGTTCTTGTCAGAGCGTGCGCCGCGGTGTATACTTAAGTAGGATTTTGGGAGAAAAAGAGGGGGGATCGGCCCTGTTTCGAAACATACCGCAAAGCGATCTCTGGACGGAAATCGACCCCGTTCCTGAGGGGCTTCCCGGGGACGAAACGTTCCACGTCTCCGGCCCCGGCGGCGAGTGCTTGCTGCGCATCAGCCCGGAGGACCTGCGGGAGCGCCGCCTGCGCGAGTATGCCGCCATGCGCGCCCTCGCGCCGCTCGCCTTGAACATCCCGCGCGCGCTCGATTTCGGCGACTGCCAGGGCGGCGTCTACACGCTCTCCAGCTGGGTGGAGGGCCGCCCGGCCCAGGAACTGCTGCCAAGCCTGCCCACGTCCCAGCAGCGGGAGATCGGCCGCCAGGCCGGCGAGATCCTGCGGGCGATGCACACCGTCCCCGCTCCTTTGGCGCCGGAATGGGCCGAAGCGTACGGCCGCCGGATGACCGCCCGAATCGAGGCCTACCGCGCCGGGTCGGCGCGCATTCCCGCGTGCGACGAGTTTGCCGCCTACGCCTTGGGCCACGCCGCGCTGCTCTCCGGCCGGCCCTCCACCTTCCAGCACGGCGGCTATTCCGTTTGCAGCATGGTGCTGGACGCCTCCTTCCGCCTCGGGATCACGGGCTTTGATCGAATGGACTATGGCGACCCCTGGGAGGAGTTCCACTGCCTGCCCGAGAGCGTCGCCTGCTCCCCCGCCTTCTCCCGCGCGCTCCTGCGCGCCTACTTTCAGGGGGAGCCGCCCGCCGGCTTCTGGCCGCTGCTCGCCTTGTACGTGGCGGTGGACCAGATTCCCGCCCTGCCCGGGTCCGTCCCGCTGGGCCGGCCGGCGTCGGCAGAATCCTTGCAACAGCAGGCCGGCCAGGTGCGCGCCTGGTACGGCGAGGCCTACGGCGCCTCCATCCCCAACTGGTACGCCCAGGAGGCCATCGACGAAGCAAACCACGCAGAGAGGTGAGCAACTTATGAGACTTGGCATTTCCCACGTTCTTCCGCACGAAACCCCGGCGCAGTGGGCAAAGGACCTGCGCGCCCTGCAGCTTTCCGCCGCCGTGTTCCCCGTGGAATACACGGCCGGCGACGCGCAAATCGCGGCCTACGCCGACGCCGCCCGCGACGAGGGCCTGTGCATCGCCGAGGTCGGCGCCTGGAGCAACCCCCTGTCCGAGATTCCGGAGCAGCGGGCCGCCGCGCTTGCCAAGTGCAAGGGCCAGCTCCGCCTGGCCGAGGAGCTGGGCGCGCGCTGCTGCGTCAACATCGCCGGGGCGTTCGGCGGCGCCCGCTGGGACGGCTTTCACCGCGCCAACTACACGCAAGAGGCCTTTGACGCGACCGTGCAGTCCATCCGCGAGATCATCGACAGCGTAAAGCCCAAGAAGACCGTGTACTGCATGGAGGCCATGCAGTGGATGATCCCGGACACACCGCAGCAGTACCTGGACCTGCTCAAGGCCGTGGACCGGGAGGCCTTCGCCGTGCACATCGACATCACCAACTGGGTCTACAGCCCCCGGACCTACCTCTACAACCGCGAGTTCATCGACGAGGCCTTTGACCTCCTCGGCGCGGGCGTGCGGAGCTGCCACCTCAAGGACTCCAAGCTCCACGACGGCATGACCTGCCTGTTGGAAGAGGTGCCCGTGGGCCTTGGCGGCCTGGACATCGCGCACTACATCGAGCGCGCCGAGGCGCTCTCCCCCGACATGCCCATGATCATCGAGCACCTGACCGGGGACGCGGCCTACCGCGAGGCGGTTGTCCGCGTGCAGGACATCGCGCGCTCGGCCGGCGTCGCGATCCGTTAAGCGCCCCTTGGCGGTTTTCGCCGCGGGCAGCACAGGATTTGCGCAGGCGGCGTTCCTGCGCTCTGGGGACAGCCCCCAGGATCTTTCGGAATGGAAAGGCAGAAATTGCACGTCTAAGGAGGGACCCACCATGATTCGCCTGGGAATTTGCACATCCATCGACCATGCGCCGGTCATGCGGGAGATCGGCTACGACTATCTGGAGCTGAACATGACGCAGGTCGCGCAGATGAGCGAGGCCGCCTATGCCGACCTGCACGCCGCGGTGCAGGCTTCTCCCCTACCGGTGGAGGCCATGAACAGCATGATCCCCGCCGAATACCCCCTCTGCTCGCCGGAGGGGACGGGTGAGCGCGTGCGCGCCTACCTGCGCACGGCCTTCTCCCGCGCGCAGGCGCTGGGCGTGCAAGTCGTGGTCTTCGGCTCCGGCGGCGCGCGCCGCCTGCCCGAGGGCATGGCGCAGGCGCAGGGATACGCCTATCTTGCCGACTACCTGACCCTGGCCGGGCAGATGGCCGCGGACTACGGGCTGTCCATCGCCATCGAGCCCCTGCGCGCGCAGGAGTGCAACATCCTGCATCACGTCGCCGAGGCGCAGTACCTGGCCGGGCGGGTCGCCCTGCCCAACGTCGGCGCGCTGGCCGACCTCTACCACATGATGGCCGGCGGCGAGGACTGCACGGCCGTAGAGCGGGGCATCCTGCACGCGCACATTGCCGAGCGCGTCCGCCGCGCCTATCCGCGCAAGGACGACGGTTCGGAGGCGGACTATGCGGCCTTCTTCCGCGCGCTCCACAAGGCGGACTACGCCGGCCGCGTCAGCATCGAGGGCAGCTGCGACGACTTTGCCGCGGACGCCCGCGCCGCATACGCGCTCCTTCGCCCCTATTGTTAAACCCGAATTTCAAGACGGAAAGGAAGGACTCTTCGTGGATTTTCATCTTTTGGAAAGCATTGACCGCCGCAATACAAAGTGTAGCAAGTGGGACACCACGCCTCCCGGCGTGCTGCCCATGTGGGTCGCCGACATGGATTTCCCCTGCGCGCCGGGCATTGTGGACGCGCTGCGCCAGCGCATTGCGCACCCGGTCTTCGGCTATACGCGCATGGGCGACGACGACAAGCAGGCCATTGTCGACTACTACGCCCGCCACCACGGCATGAAGCTGTGCGCGGAGGAAATGCTCTTCACCCCCGGCGTTGTGGACTCCCTCCTCCTGGCGGTGCACGCCCTGACCCAGCCGGGCGACAAGGTGCTCATCCAGTCCCCTGTGTACGGCCCCTTCTCCGGCGTCATCCGCAGGGCCAAGCGGGAAATCGTGGAAAATCCCCTCGTGCAGACCGAGTCCGGCCGCTATGAAATAGACCTTGCGGATTTGGACAAGCGGCTTGCCGAGTGCAAGCTCATGCTCCTGTGCTCCCCGCACAATCCCTGCGGCCGCGTCTGGGAGCGGGAGACGCTCCAGACCGTGCTGGACCTGTGCAAAAAGCACCGCGTTCCCCTGGTCGCGGACGAGATCCACTGCGACTTCGTCTTTGACGGCAAGAAGCACGTCTCGGCCCTGACCCTCACCGGCGCGGAAACGGGCGTTGCGGTGGCGGTTTCGGCGACCAAGACCTTCAACATCGCGGGCCTCAACCACTCCACCTTCCTCATCCCGGACCCGGATCTGCGCAAGGCCCTCTCCGACAAGGCCAACGAGATCGGCATGGGCGGCGGAAACCTGCTGGGCGTGCTGGCGACGACCGCGGCCTACCAGACCGGCGACGAGTGGCTGGAGGCGGTCAAGGAGATCATCGTGCAAAACCGCGACTATGCTGTGCGCGAGCTGCGCGCCGCGGGGGCAAAGGTCTATCCCAACGAGGGCACGTACCTGCTCTGGCTGGACCTGCGGCACCTGCACATGAGCAGCGAGGCGCTGCAGAAGGACCTCGTCGAGAAGGCGAAGGTCCGCTTGAACGCGGGCTCGGAGTACGGCGCCCTGGGCGACGGATTCCTGCGCCTGAACCTTGCCGCGCCGCCGAAGCTGATCGAGGAGGGCGTGGGCCGCATCGCCTCCTACCTGCGCGCCCAGGCGTGAAGGCGGTCTTTCTGGACACGGAATACGACCCCGAAACGCTCGCGCTGCTGCAGCTTTCCTACATCGAGGTGGAAGGGCCGCGCCGCGCCTGCCGCAACTTCTACTTTCGCGCGGAGGAAGTGGCCCCGCGCGTGCAGCGCCTGACGGGCCTTGCGCCCGGCTTCCTCTGCGCGGTGGGAACCGAGCCCGGCCGCGTGCGGGAGGAGGTGCTTGCCGCCTTTTCCGGCGCGACGCTGGTGGCGCATCACCTCAACCGGGACAAGCGCGTGCTGGAGCGCGCGTTCGGGCCGCTGCCGCACCGCTACGGCCTGTGCACGATGTACCGCTTCGCCCGCGTCCTGCGCCTGCCGGGCGGCCGTCCCTACAAGATGCCGAGCCTGGCCGAGCTCCTCGCCCACTACGGCATCGAGGCGCAGGCCGTGTCCCGGGCGGCGCTGGCGGACTTCGGCGCGGAAACCTCGGCCCACGATGCGCGCTTTGACGCCGAGGCGGTCTGTCTTTGCGCGCAAGCCGCTGCCGCGCGCGGCGACCTGCGCGATCTATTCCATTGAGGGAGGATACCATGGAATCGCTTTGGAAGGTGGAAACCCATGCGCACACGGCGCCGGTGAGCCCCTGCGGCCGCCTGACGCCGGAGCAGCTCGTCGAACAGGTGCATGCCGCCGGCTATGACGCCCTGTTCGTCACCGATCACTATACGCCGGACTTTTTTGCCGTGCACCCAACCGGCGAGGACTACCTCTTGCGGCTGGAGCGCTATTTTTCCGGGTATTACCAGGCCAAGGAGGCCGGGGAAAAGGTCGGTCTGCGCGTATTTCCCGGCATGGAGGTTCGCCTCTACGACGGCCCGGAGGACTATCTTGTCTACGGCGTGTCCCCGGAGCAGCTCAAGCTGCTCCCGTGCCTGGCCTTTCTCTCCCTGGAGGATCTGCACGCGGCCGTGCGCAGCACGCCGGATGGCGTGCTCATCCAGGCGCACCCTTACCGCAAGGGATTGACCTGCCAGGACGCGCACTGCCTGGACGGCATCGAGGTTCTCAACGCCAATCCGCGCCATGACAGCCACAACGACCGCGCCTTGGCCTATGCCAAGGCCCACGGCCTGCTCATGACGGCCGGCTCCGACGTCCATCAGCTGGGCGACGCAGGCGGCGCTTCCATGGTCTGTCCCCCGTTTGCCAACGGCCAGGAGTTTGCGCGGCTGCTGCGGCAGGGCCTCGCCGCCTGGCGCAGCGGGATCTAATCCCCCGTTGTCCCCGCATACAGATTGAGAGAAGGGAAGGGACCCGTTCATGCAGGACCTCTACGACGTTCTCGTGGTTGGCGGCGGCTTTTCCGGCGCCATTGCGGCCATCGCCGCGGCGCGCTGCGGCGCGCGGACGCTCCTTGCCGAGCAGTACGGATTCCTCGGCGGCATGCTCACCGCCGCAGGCGTGGGGCCAATGATGACCTTCCATGCCGGCGACACGCTCATCGTGCGCGGCATTGCGGACGAGGTCATCCAGCGCTTGCAGCGCAAGGGCCTCTCTCCAGGGCACATCTTCGACACGACGGGCTATACCTACACCGTCACGCCCTTTGACGCCGAAGGGCTCAAGACGGAGCTGGAAGAGATGGCGCTGGAGGCAGGTGTCGATCTCCTCTACCACGCGATGCTGGCCGACGTGCAGGTTGAGGATGGCGCCATCGCCTCCCTGCGGCTCTGCGGAAAGGCGGGGCTGTTCCCCGTCCGGGCCAAGGTCTATGTCGACGCGACGGGCGACGCCGACCTCTCGGCGCGCGCGGGCGTGCCCTTCCACATCGGCAGCCCGAGCACCGGCACGCCGCAGGCCATGAGCATGATGCTGCGCGTCAACAACGTGGACGTGGAGCGCACCCGCGCCTACATCCGCGACCACGACGAGGAGTTCCCCCGCCTGGAGCACGACACGCACAAGGTGGACCGCGCCTGCCGCCTGTCCATCGGCGGCTTTACGCGCACGACGGAGCGCGCCGTGGCCGAAGGGGCGCTCCATTTCTCCCGCCGGGACGTGCTCTTCTTCGAGACGAGCAACCCGGGTGAAATCATCATCAACACCTCGCACCTGGAGGGCTTTGACAACCTGGACCCCCAGTCCCTTACGATGGCCGAGATCGAGGGCCGCCGCCAGGCCAACGAGCTCTACCGCATGTTCCGCAAGTACATTCCCGGCTTTGAGGAGGCGCGCCTGCTCTACACGGGCCCGTTCGTGGGCGTGCGCAGCTCGCGCCAAATCGTCGGCCTGTACACGCTCTCCGACGACGACGTCTATGCCTGCCGGCGCTTCCCCGACGCCGTGGCGTTTTCCGCCTACCCCGTGGACGTGCACGAGGCGGGAAACCAGGGCCAGAACGACGCCTCCCGCCGATTCGCCAGCCACGCGGAGGAAAACCGCTACTACTGGGGAAAGATTCGCTCCCTGCCCTACCGCTGCCTGGTCAACGCGCAGATTGCCAACCTGCTGACGGTGGGGCGCTGCACCTCCGTCTCCTACCGGGCGCAGGGCGCCTTCCGCACCGCGCCCATCGTCGGCGCGATCGGCCACGCGGGCGGGCTGGCGGCCGCCATGAGCGCCCAGGCCGGCATCGCCCCGCGCGATCTGGACCCGCAGGCCCTGCGCGAGAAAATCCGCGCAGACGGCGGCTATATCTTGGATTGATCCCCGCTTCCCGCAAAAAAAGGACGGCTTGGGGAGGCGCTTCGTAAAGAAGTTGCCTCCTGATTTTTTTGAATTGTTTGGATTTTGGTATCAAAATCCGATGCTCGCTATCCGTATGGACTTACTGCAAGTAATCGGCATACGATTTTGGTTCAGATAAAAAAGCCGGCTGATTTTCTTTTGAAAACCAATCGGCTATGTATTCAAATATGCAATTATAAATATTCAGTTACTGATTGATAAACTGGGATTTATCTTTGCTATCCTTTGCCGAACAAGCTATTGCTTAATCCACTCTTCTTTCAGTAATCCTGTGATATATTCGTCTTCTGCTAACCCGGTCGCCATGCAGACGAATTCTTTTCTTCTTATACCTTCCTGCTTGTAGCCGAATTTTTTCTGCATCTGCCAGGATTTCTCATTACCCCGAAAGTAACCATTCTCTAGTCTTCTCAATTTCAACTCCTGAAACGCAAATTCTATTCGTTTTCCGAAAGCCTCTGTGCCATACCCCAAGCCGTGATATTTTTCATTCAGCCATATGCCACCGCCAGCAGTGCCGTGTATTTTGCTGATATTACTTATTGATACGCCACCAATCACCCTGTCCTCACTTTTCAGGACAATTGCAAATTCCAAGTCCTTACTGTTTGCTGCCATATTGATAAAAAACTCGGCATGTTCTTTTGTGTATGGGTAAGGGACAAAAGCCAGCCACTTTGAAACTTCGATATTATTTAATCCATCTACTAAATCATCCACATCATACAATTCCCATGGTCTCAACACCAATCTTTGAGTTTCCAATTTAAGTTTTTTCATTCTGATCCTCCATATGGCTGCATTTCTTTTAATGTCACAAATAATAGAGAATTATCTTCTGTTGTTACACCCACTTGCACATCTTCTCCTCAATACCTTAACCGTTCTTGACAAACACCGCAAGGGGACAAGACTTTATATGGTGATTTTTCATCATCTCTGACAACACACAAGCAATGCGTGATTTTTTCATTGAATTTTTGTGCTTCGCACATTGCTCTTGTTTCAATACATAATAATACAGAAGCATTCTCACATTCCAATGCAACACTGGTAAAATAGCTGCCTTCTTCTGTGTGCACAACTCCTACACAACCCCAGCCAGTGGGAGATCTTTTTCGACAAACTGCGTGGCTATTTCATACATTTTATTTTCAACTTCAAGATTGCGCATATCATTTTCTCTCCTACAAATTCCAATTTGAAAATATTGTCTAACTTTTGGGGTTCAGTTCATGTGTTCGATTGCTCTCTAAATTGATAATACAATTTACAAAAGGTTTACTTTTTTCTATAAATTTCAATTTATATATCTATTATAATGTGAATCAATAATAATTGCAAGCGCATTTTAGAAAGCTCAATGGAGAAACTGCTTCTTTATGTAGCCTCTCCCTTCGCCGTCCTTTTTTTGTCAGCCGCGCGGAGGGAACCCGCTATACCGGGGGAAAAATTCGCTGCCTGGTCAACGCACAGTTCCGCACCGCGCCCATCGCCCCGCGCGATCTGAGCCAGCAGGCACTGCGCGAGAAAATCCGCGCAGACGGCGGCTATATCCCCGCTTTCCACAAAAAAAGGACGGCCTTCGCCGTCCTTTTTTTGTCCCATATCTCTTAGAGCAGGAGATCCCAGAACGATTC
>JBMNOF010000065.1:0-10942 GCA_050942925.1 Candidatus Spyradocola sp. | reverse complement strand
TGGTGGCTTCTACTTCCCCTACTACGGCGGCGGTGAGAACAGCGAGCCCCAGACCACAGAGCAGCTGGCTGGTTCCGGTTCCGGCGTCATCTACTCCTCGGACGGCTACGTCATCACGAACTACCACGTGATTGAGGGCGCTTCCCGCGTCACCGTTGTTCTGCACAGCGGCGAGGAGATCGAGGCGCAGATCGTCGGCGGCGACGAGCTGCAGGACATCGCCCTGCTGAAGGTGGACCGCACGGATCTGTCCCCGGCGACGCTGGGGGATTCGGATCAGGTTCGCACGGGCGAGTTTGCGATCGCCATCGGTTCTCCTCTGGGCGATGAACTGAGCGGCACCACGACCTACGGCATCATCAGCTATGCCAACCGTACCCTGGAAGTGGACGGCGCGTACCTGAGCATGATCCAGACCGATGCGGCCATCAACGCGGGCAACTCCGGCGGTGCGCTGCTGAACGTCAAGGGCGAGGTCATCGGCATCAATTCCCGCAAGACTTCCGGTTCGACTTCTTCTGGTTCCACCATTGAGGGCATTGGTTTCGCCATCCCGATCAACGACGTCAAGGACATCGTCGAGGAGCTCATTGCCACCGGCACCATCACTCGTCCGGGCCTGGGCATCACGGGTCAGGAAGTGCACTTCTCCAACATGGACCCGGGCATCCTGGTCGTGGAAGTCAACGAGGGTTCCCCCGCGGATCAGGCTGGCATGAAGCAGATGGACATCATCACGGCCATTGACGGCCAGCAGGTCACTTCCTTCAGCTCTCTGCAGTCCGTCCTCTACTCGCATGACGTGGGCGACACGGTCACCATCACGGTCCTGCGCAGCGGCGAGACGCTGGATCTGCAGGTCACCTTGGCAAAGGTCGAGGAAAGCGGCTCGGAGGAATAACACAAATTCCCACTGAGGGGAAGGCGGAAGCATCCGCCTTCCCCTTTTTGCATACTTTTCATTTTGTATGCAAACTTTAACATGAATCAACCTTGTCGTTCGATTTTGCCCTGTGCTATACTCAATATGTATATCCAATATCCATTTTTTTGGGGGAATGAAGCGATGACCATCGCGGTGCTGCTGTGGCCGCACGCCAACGTCCGGTATTTTGAATCCATGAAAAAACTCGCTGTGGCGGAGATGGAAATCCTGCTGCACACGTTTGACGAACGCATTTCGGTTCGGCCCCTGCAAATGCAGGGCATTGAGTTCTGCGCATTTGATGTTCCGGAAGTCGACGATCGGCTGCACAAGCTGCTCAGCCGCCTCTCGTGCGCCTATGCGGTCTTTGCCGTGCAGGGGGAGGCGCTTTTGCCCCTGCAGCCCGGCGGCGCCCTGCGCTTTGGCGGCGACCTTTCCGGCGTGCTCAAGTACAAGGGCAAGACGAACGAGATGTTCACGGGGATGCTGGTGAACCTGGCGGTCTTTTCTTCGGCGTACGCCAAGTGGTTTGACCGCCCGCTGCAGATCCTGGACCCCATGTGCGGCCGTGGAACCACCCTGTTTGAGGCGCTGCGCCGCGATTACGACGCCAGCGGCGTGGAGATCGACAAGATGGACGTCTCGGAGATCTGCAAATTTCTCAAGAAGTACTGCGAGCACAACCGCCTCAAGCATCGCGTGGAGACCTCGTCGCTTACTGTGGAGGGGAAGAGCGCAGGCACGCGCACGCGATTCCTTCTGGCGGAAAATGCCGAGCACATGCGCGAAGATCCCCGCACGCTCACCGTGACCTTGGGCGATACGCTGTACACGGACCGGTTCTACAAGGGACGCACGTTCCACGCGATCGCGTGCGATCTTCCCTATGGCGTCCAGCACGAGAGCCGGGACGGGCAGAGCAAGGTCGCCCTGGACAAGCTCATGAACCGCGCCCTGCGCGCGTGGCAGAAGGTGCTCCTGCCGGGGGCAGCGGTGGCCCTGTCCTTCAACGCCAATACCCTGCCGCTGGAGCAGGCGCGCGGCATGCTGGTGCGGGCGGGCTATGAGCCCGTGACGGGCGGCCCCTATGACGGCCTGGCGCACTGGGTGGAGCAGGCCATCACGCGCGACATCGCCGTTGCGCGCTACACAGGCAAGTAAACTTTGCACATTCGGCCGTCCCGCTGCCGGCGCCTTCCGGAATACTTCTCCGTTGGGAGTGCATACAATATACCGGCCCCATCTCTTTGGGACGACCCAACCGCATTTCTTTTTGCACATCGCTTAGAAGGGAGAATCTCAGTGACATTTCAGGAATTGGAGTCCATGAAGCTGCAGGAGCTTCGGGCCATGGGCAAGGAGTTGGGCGTGGATTCGCCCACGACCTATCCCAAGCGCGAGCTCGTGCTCAAGATCATGGAGAAAAACGGGATCGTTGTGGATCAAAACGACCTGCCCGACCCGCCCAAGCGGCGCGGCGGCCGGCAGAAGAAGGATCGCGGGGGAGAGAATTTGCCCGCGTTTGAGGAACCGACCTATGCCGAACCCCTGGCGCAGGAGGACATCGCCGTCCAAATGGAGGAACCCGGCATCCATCCCATGCGCGCAGAGCGCGAGGCGCAGAGCGCCGTGCTCCCGCTCTTCCCGGAGGATGTAAAGCCCGCCGTAAGCCAGATGCTCAACGAGGGCGCTTGCGGCGACTGCGAGGGCATTTTGGAGATCACGGCGGACGGGTATGGCTTCCTGCGCACGGAAAACTACCTTCCCGGCGCGCACGACGTCTATGTCGCCATCAACCAGATCCGCAAGTTTGGACTGAAGACCGGCGACAAGATCACGGGCAAGACGCGGCCGCAGAAGGACAATGAGAAGAACCGCGCGCTGCTCTACATCACCGCGATCAATGATCAGCCGCCGGAGGAGTCGCTGCACCGCCGCGAGTTCGACGAGCTGACGCCCATTTTCCCCAACCAGCGCTACACCATGGAATGCGAGGGCACGTCGCAGGACCTTGCCCTGCGCATCATCGACCTGATCGCGCCCGTGGGCAAGGGCCAGCGCGCCCTGATCGTCGCGCCGCCCAAGGCCGGCAAGACGATCCTGCTCAAAAAGCTGGCCAATTCGCTTTCCACCAACTACCCCGAGGCGGAGCTCATGGTTCTGCTCATCGACGAGCGCCCCGAAGAGGTCACGGACATGCAGCGCTCCATCAGCGGCGAGGTCATCTACTCCACGTTTGACGAGCTGCCCGAACACCACACCCGCGTTTCGGAAATGGTCTTTGAGCGGGCGCAGCGCCTGGTGGAGCAGGGGCGCGACGTCGTCATCCTCATGGACTCCATCACGCGCCTGGCCCGCGCCTATAACCTGGTCATCCCGCCCACGGGCAGGACGCTCTCCGGCGGTCTGGACCCGGGAGCGCTCCACAAGCCCAAGCGCTTCTTCGGCGCGGCCCGAAACATCGAGGAGGGCGGATCGCTCACGATCATCGCCACGGCCCTGATCGAGACCGGCAGCCGCATGGACGACATCATCTACGAGGAGTTCAAGGGCACCGGCAACATGGAGATCCACCTGGACCGCAAGCTCTCCGAAAAGCGCATCTTCCCCGCCATTGACCTCAACAAGTCCGGCACGCGGCGCGAGGACCTGCTCCTGAGCAAGGAGGAGCTGGAGTGCGCGTTCAGCATCCGCAAGCTGCTCTCGTCGGCCAACACCTCCGACGCGACGGACCAGCTTCTGTCCCTCATGTCCAAGACGAACACCAACCATGACTTCACCACCCGCATGCGCGACTGGATGAACCTCTACGAGCGCCAGGGATATACGTTTGGCAGCCAGGTCGGCGGCCGCTTTGAAAAGAATTGACGCCTCGAAAACAAACAGCGCCCGAAGCCCCTTCTTGTGGGGCTTCGGGCGCCGTTTTGTCTTAGCGGTAGGTGCGCGCAAGCGTGTCCCGGTCTTTGGCGGACTCCACCCAGTCCTCTACGTAGCCGCAGTCACAGCACACATAGCGGGCCACGGGCACGCGGTCGACCCAGACGACCTTGGTGATGGCAATGCTGTTGCTCAAGTAGCGGTGCGCATCGTCCGGGACGCGAACGAGATTTTGCGATCCGCACTTGGGGCAGCGGGAGGTGTTCTTCATGCCATCCCCTCCTTTTTCCCCTGATGGAGCAGAAAGACGGCCAGCAGGATGCCCAGCAGGTAGGGCACGATGGCGAGAATGGAGGCCTCGATTCCAAAATCCCCGCCGGAGAGAAGGAACGAGGCGCCGGAGAGAACAAAGTTGTACATCGAGGCGCTGTCCGGCGCGCTCCCGATGTGGAGGATGCCGCCGAGGATGGCGGCGTTCCATACGCCATGCACGAGCGCGCTGTTCCAGACGGAGCCGCTTTGGCACGTAATCAGGGAGAAGAGGACGCCCACAATCGTCCCAGCCGTGAGGAGCTGCACGGCGCTGAGCGGGTCCAGCGGCGCGTCGATCAGGTGCACCAGGCCGAAGAGCACAGAGGGGACGAGTATGGCGATTTTCTGGTTCCAGCGCCGCTCCAGGCATCCCAGGATCACCCCCCGGAAGACCATTTCCTCGACGATTCCCGCCGCGAGTCCGTAGTAGAACACGCCGCCCGTCACCATGAGCCAAACGGTCTGCGAGTCAAAGCGGTAGATCTCCCAGCGCCCGCCGGCGAGGAGCGCGCCGGCGAGCACGAGCGTCGGCAGCGCAAAGGCCGCGAGCACCCAGACCGGATGAATCCAGAGCCGGCCGATCCGCAGTGCCGCCAAGGGAATACGGAGAACGAACCGGCACAGCAGCGCCACGCCGCCCAGGGCGAGCAGCGCATAGAGCGCGGCGGTCAGGACGTTGCACGCCGGCCCGGGAACGCCGGCACCGAGCAGGACTTCCCCCAATAGGAGCGCCAGCGCCTGCGCCGCGACGAGCGCCGCAAGCGCGAGAAGAACGGCAAGAAGCGCGCGCAGCGTTCCCATCGGCGCCCGCTTTTCCGCAGCGTTTGTCATGTGTCAAACCTCCCGGCAGGAAAATATGCGCACGCTGACCTGTTCCATGAGCAGGCAAAAGAGCAGCGCGAAGAGGGGGAGAAGTCCAAGCAGCGCGAGCACGGCCTGGCCGGTCAATTCGAGCCCCAGCAGGAGCAGGAGGCGGTACGCCCCGAGGAACAGCCCCGCCGGAACGAGAAACGACAGGATCAGCAGGATTCGCCCGCGTTCGGAACCAAAGCGGAAGACGAGCGGGATGGACAGGCCCCCCAGTAGCATGGCGAAGCCCCAGGCCGGCAACGCGAGAAAGAGAAGCGAGGGAAGGTCCCCCGGTGCAATCTTGCGCGCCAGCAGCCCGCCCGCCGTGCCGAGGAGCAGGCCGAGTCCCGTTCCCACTGTGCAGAAGATGGCGAGCACCGCAAACTTTCCGCGGACCAGATCGCGCCTGCTCAGGGGCATGGCGAGCGCGTAGCGTGGCCAATTGCA
The DNA here is from genome assembly GCA_050942925.1 of Candidatus Spyradocola sp. Taxonomy (GTDB): domain Bacteria; phylum Bacillota; class Clostridia; order Christensenellales; family UBA1750; genus Spyradocola. The sequence goes on along the minus strand of JBMNOF010000065.1, from coordinate 5,532 downwards.
CGCGTCGTCAAAGGCGAAGGTCGTCACGATCATCATGCTGCACAGGATCGCGCTGATGAAGAGGTAGCCCTCCGCACCGGAGGTCGGAATGAAGATCGCCGCAAACAGCAGCAGGATGACCGCCATGGTTTTTGCATTGTGCGCGATGTTGAACAGATCCTTCAGGATCAGGCTTTTCATCGGGTTTGCTCTCCTTTCACGTACAGCAGGAGGATTTCGTCGATCGTTGCGTCGTCCAGAACCTGCGGCCGGTACTTTCGGCGGGCCGCCTCCTTGTCCGCGACAAGGACGCTCCACTGGTAGTCCTCGCGACGGCAGGCGAGGATGTCCGCCTTGTCGATCTTGGCAAAATCCGCCTGGCCGCAGCGCAGGATTCCATACCGGTAGAGAAGCTCATCCTTGGGCTTGCAAAAGACGAGACGCCCCTGGTGGAGAAAGGTGATGGTGTCCGCAATCCGTTCCAAGTCCGTCGAGATGTGCGAGGACAGGAGGATGGCGTGCTCTTCATCCTGCACAAAGTCCCAAAACACGTCCAGGATTTCGTCCCGCATCACGGGGTCCAGGCCGCTCGTCGCCTCGTCCAGGATCAGGAGCTTGGGCTTGTGCGAGAGCGCCGCCGCGATCAGCAGCTTCATGCGCATCCCCTTGGAAAGGGATTGGATCTCCTGCCGCAAGGGCAGGCCGAAGCGGGTGAGGTAGGCGCTGTAGGCTGTATCGTCCCATTGGCGGTAGGCGGCGCGGAGAATCCGCCCCACCTGCTGAGGGGTAAGCGTTGCGTAGAAGTTGACGTCGTCCAGGACAATGCCGATGTCCTCGCGGATCTGCCGGGAGGCGGAGAGTGGCTGGCCCCAGAAGGTCACGCTGCCCCCGTCCTTGTGGATGAGGTCGAGCAGGGCGTGCAGGGTCGTGCTCTTTCCCGCGCCATTCTCACCGATCAAACCCATCACCGTTCCCTTGGGCAGGGAAAAGGAGACGTCCTCCAAAGTAAAGTTCGGGTAGCGCTTTGTCAGGTGCTCCACCTGCAAAATGGCGTCCATGGCTCATTCTCCCTCCTGATAGAACATCGTCAAAATCTCGAGGAGCGTTTCCAGGGGAATTCCGCTCGTACGGCCGATTTCGGCGGCGCGCAGCAGGTGCTCCTCTGCTTGGCGCTGCTGCTCCTCCTGGTAAAAGTCCCGCCGCAAGGGCGCGACAAAGGTTCCGCGCCCAACCGTCGTCTCGATGAAGCCATCCCGCTGCAAGTCTTCGTAGGCCTTCTGCACCGTGATGACGCTGACGTGGATGGACTTGGCCAGCGCGCGCATGGAGGGAAGCGCCTCCCCCGGTTGCAAAGCGCCGCTCATGATCTGCGCCTTGATCTGCGAGGTGATCTGCTCATAGATCGGTTTGCTTGAGCTGCTGCTGATGAGGATGTCCATGAATTCCCTCCTTTGTCATCTAGTGTACTTATCGTACAAGCACATTATAGACAGAAAAGCGCCCCCTGTCAAGGGGGCGTTTGGCGGTGCTATTCGCGCTCGCGCTTTTTCTCGCGCGCAGGCGGGGGGGAGGAGACGTCCAAGATTTTTTCGGCGATCATCTTTCCGACGTTGGCCTCTGCGGCGATGCGCAGCGCCATGTCGGACAAGTCGCCGTCCGCCTGCGTCACGGCGCGACCCAGGACCGAGGCGATCGAGCGCTCCTGCGTGGTGCAGAAGCCGTCGTACATGGTGCGCACGTCCTTGGATTCGAGCTGGGCGGAGAGCAGGCGCTGAATCTCCGGAAGGGAGAGCACCTGCTTGAGCAGGCAGATCAGGATGAGCTGGCACAGGTGGTCCCGCGTGTACCGCTTCTTTACGGGCGGAGGGAGCACCTTGAGCTTGACGTAGTTGTTGATCATGGCGGGCGTGATGCGCTTTTCCTGCGCGTCGCGGAGGAACAAGCGCAGGCAATCCTCTAAAATGGCGACCACCTGGTCCATGTACAGATCGATCGCCGGAAGTTCGTCATAGCGCGGCAGGCGATACGACTGCACCTGCTGGGCCCACTGCTTCAGGTCGTCCTGTAGCAAACAATCCACCCCTCTCCGAGTTCTCTCTGTGAACAAGTGTAACACAAAATTGAACCCGGAACAAGTGTGAATAAAAAACACTTGACAAGGAAATATAAAAGAGATAATCTAATATCAGAAACTAGATGGTGAGGAGATGAAAGTATGCTGCGGAAGGTCTATGTATGGGGAGACTCCATTGCAAAGGGGATCGTGTTCGACGCCAACCGAGGGCGATACGTGGGCCTGCGGGAGCGCAGCGGGTTCTCCCGTGCGGCGGAGGAATTGCACCTGGAGATGGAGAACCACGCGCGATTTGGGATGACGTCGCAGCGTGGGCGCCAGGCGCTGGAGAACGGACTGAAGGACGTGGAGCCAGGGAATCCCGTGCTGCTGAGCTTTGGCGGAAACGACGTGGACTACGACTGGGCGGCCATCGCGCAGACGCCGCAGGACCCGCACGATCCGCACGTCCTGCCGGAGCAGTTTGCGGACAACATGGCGCAGATGGTGCGCGACGCACGCGGCGCGGGGCTGATCCCTGTGCTCTTGACGCTGCCGCCCATCGATTCGCAGCGGTATTTTTCCTGGGTTACGCGCAGCCTGGAGAAGGGGGAGAACGTCCTGCGGTGGCTGGGGGATGTGGAGCGCATCTATCGCACGCACCGCGGGTATTCCGATCTTCTGCGGCAGGTCGCGCAGACGCTGAATGCAAACCTGATCGATGTGCGGGGCGCATTTGAGCGCGCGGGAGATGGCCTGCGCCGCCTTTGCGTGGATGGCATCCATCCCAATGCCGAAGGACATGCCCTCATCGGGCAAGTCTTGACGGAATACGCGCTAGCACACGGCTATTGAGCGCGGAGCACTTTTCCGCAAAACAGCCCCCGAAGACAGGGAGGAACCCGTCTTCGGGGGCTGTTTTGCGGTTAGAGTTCGGCCGCGCTGGGTTCCGCGCCCGTGCAGGGCGGGATGGGGATGCTGCGTCCCTGCCAAAGCAGGGTGCCCTCTCCGCGGCAAGTGCTGCGGACGCGAACGTGTCCGTCCTCCAAGTGCACCTCGATTTGGCCGTCCGGCGTGGGCACGGTGCCTGTGGCCTGCCGCAGGGAACCGGGGTTCGGAGCCACCACATAGCGCGCATAGCCCGGCGCCGTGGGCGCAACGCCCAGGACGTGGCGTCCAAAGAGGTAGACGGGACCTGCGCCCCAGCAATGGCAGAGGCTGCGGCCAAAGGGCCGGCCGTACATGGCATAGTGCGCCTCGCCCTTCTCGTTGGGATCAAACTGCTCCCAGATGCTCGTCGCGCCCAGGTCCAGCATGCCTCCCCAGTAGCTGCGCACGCCGTCCAGCACCTCCGTTGCACGTCCCGCGCGGAAGAGCGCATCCATCTCGTAAAAGCGCATGTAGGGCGTGGTGATGGCAGGCGCCTTGTCGGAGAGGAGCGAGTTTTCCATGGCGGAGCGCGCCTTGTCCTCGGGCAGCAGGCCGTAGAGCAGCGCAAAGAGGGGCGCATAGCGCGTGTGTCCCTGCACCTTGCCCTCCACGCGCTGGTGCAGGAGCGTGCCCTCCTCTGCAGACCAGAATACGGCGAGAATCCGCTCGCGCAGGGCGTCTGCCCGCTCGCCATAGGCGGCGGCCTCTTCCGTCCGGCCAAGGACGGCGGCGCTGTCCGCGAGCACGCGCAACGCCTTCCAAAGGAGGACCTGTTCGACGCACAGTTCGCCGTCCTTGCGCATGTCCGCCCAGTCCACAAAGACCCAGTCGCGCTTCTGCCCCACGACGAACCCGTCTTCGGAGGTGAAGCGCAGCGTGTAGTCCATGGCCGAGACCATCTTGTCGTACATCCCTGCGAGAAAGGAGGGATCGCCCGAGTAGAAGTAGTCCTCCCAGACGGCGATCATCCAGTAGAAGGTGTAGTCGAGAATGGTGTTGATGTGCTGGTTGAAGGGATCGCGGCCGCGCAGGGCAGCCAGGGTCCGGCGGGCGGTGGCGCTGTCCAAGTAGGAGTAGTGGTTGATGAGCACGGACTGCAGGGTATCGCCCGCCCAAACCCAGCGGTCGCGCTTGATGCCATCCAGGAAGAACTCCCGCGTGCACAGCTCCATCGTGCGCGCGGAGACGTTGTAGATTTCGTTCAGACGCGCATCCGCACAGGAAAAGGAGGCGCGCCAGGGCAGTCCGTTGTACTCTTCTTCCAGCCACGTGGCCGCCAGATCCGCCGGCCCGTCCACGCAGACGTAGCGCATGGCGCGCGAAGGAAGGCGCACTTCCTCCCCGGCGCGGGCAAAGCACCCCGTGTCCCAGGTTTCGCCGCGCTTGCCGGCCCGCGCCTCCGCCTCGGATTCGCCGTAATAGACGGTGTAGGCTCCGGGAGCGGCGGAAACCACGTGCAGGAAGCCGAAGACCTCGCGGCCAAAGTCGATGAGGCCGTCCTGCGTTCTCCCCACGGAGGGGAGGGGACGCGTGGGAAGGGAATAGTCCATCGGGCGCTTATCCGGCGCGGAGAACAGGGGGGACCAGCCGCACGGGACGAAGTCCACGTTGTTCTCACATGCGAGGAAGCGGCCGTCCGTTTCCACGTCTCCGTCCAGGTAGAGCGCGGGCAGGGTGTCCAGGCTCATGACGGAGATGGTGAGCACGTGCTCGCCGGCAGGCAGGGGGATTTCCTCCGTCCGGTCCGCAATCGACGCGCCGTCCAGACAGACATAGGCCTCTCCCTGCGAAAAGAGGCGCGCGCGGCCGGGCTTCTCCAGGTTATACGTGCGTTGAAAGGCAACGGCGCGCGTCGGCGCGTCCATTCGCCAGATCGAAGGGCAGGTCATGCCGTGCTCTTGGCGGCGCATCTCCACGCGGGCGCGGAGATCGATGGAGAAATCATGCGGGAACCAAATCCAGTATGCCATCGTGCAGGTCCTCCCTCAGTAGCCCAGGGATTCCGCCACGAGCAGGATCTCCATGGGATGGGAGTTCGGCTTGCGGTCCAGGATGACCGTTGCGTGGCACATGCGGTCCGGGGAAGAGCAGTCCGTGCAGTGGCCGAGCACCGCGCAGGGCGTTTTGAGCTGCAAGCGCTTTGCGTTTTGCGGGCAGGACACGTTTTTGATGCGGTCCATGGCCGCGTCCAGCGTGTCGACGAGCTTGTTTTCGCCAACGATCATGTAAACCTTTTTCGGGCCGTAGAGGGTCGCGGCGAGGCGATTGCCAAAGCCGTCGATGTTGACGATGCGCCCGTCGGTCAAGATGGCGTTGGCGGAGCAGAGGTAGGTGTCGGCGGTGGAGGCCAGGCGGCGCATTTCGTTCACCTGGTCGGCGGGCACGCCCCAGTGCCAAAAGACCTGCTGGCCGCGCTCGCGCAGGGCCTGCGCAAGGCCGAGCTCCTGCACGGTCATGCTGCCGCCCACGCCCACGGTGTCGGTCTGGGGAATGGTGGAGAGAAGATAGGCCTTTGCCTCCGCGCCGGTCGAAAAGACCTTGGCGGTGTAGCCGATTTTTTCCAAGCGAAG
>JBMNOF010000064.1:0-10992 GCA_050942925.1 Candidatus Spyradocola sp. | reverse complement strand
CGCCGCTAGAATCATTTCCGTGCAAGCACTTCCATGATCCCCGCTCGACTTGCATGTGTTAGGCACGCCGCCAGCGTTTGTCCTGAGCCAGGATCAAACTCTCATATTTGATCTCTATCGCTCAGCTTCTCGCTGTGCTTCTTCTCGTTGTCCGTCTTAGGAATCAACTTTTCGTTTCTTCCTTGTCATTCTCAATGTATCGTTTTCAAGGTTCGCATGCCGCAGGCTCAGGAGTTCGTTCCCGTCGCTGACGACGCTGTATATAATACCAAATGTCGTCCGCTTTGTCAACACCTTTTTGGAAACTTTTTTCGCTTTTTTCTCCCTCTTTCCCCTTGGGGCCAAAAAGGGCGGAAATCACGCGATTTCCGCCCTTTCGATGATCCCGCCGCCCAGGCAGACGGGCCCGTCGTAGAGCACGACGGACTGTCCCGGCGTCACGGCGCGCTGCGGGTCCGCAAAGCAAACGCGCGCTTCGTCGCCCTGCATTTCCACCGTGCAGGGCTGATCCAACTGCCGGTAGCGGATCTTGGCCGTGCAGGCAAAGCGCTCCGCGGGCGCCCGCCCCGCAAGAAAGGTCATGTGCGAGGCGTGCAGCGCGCGGGAAAAGAGGAGCGGGTTGTCCTCGCCCTGGCAGACGAGCAGGCGATTGTGTTCCAGGTCCTTGCCCACGACAAACCAGGACCGGCCGTCCCCGCAGCCGCCGATGCCCAGGCCGCGGCGCTGCCCGATGGTATAAAAGGTCAAGCCCTCGTGCCGGCCCACGACATGGCCCTCCGGATCGACCATGTCCCCGGGCTCGGTCGGGAAGAACTGCTTGAGGAAGGGCCGGAACCGCCGCTCCCCGATGAAGCACACGCCGGTGGAATCCTTCTTCTGCGCCGTGGAGAGGCCGTTTTCGCGCGCAATTTGCCGGACCTCGGCCTTTGTCTTGTCCCCGACGGGGAAGAGCGCGCGGGCGAGCTGCTCCTGCGTGAGCGCGTGCAGGAAATAGGACTGGTCCTTTCCCGGGTCGACGCCGCGCAGGAGCCGCACCTGTCCCCCCTCGCGGTCGAGGCGGCAGAAGTGCCCCGTGGCGATGCGGTCCGCGCCGCTCTGCATGGCGAAGTCCAAAAACGCGCGGAACTTGATCTCCTGGTTGCAGAGCACGTCCGGGTTGGGCGTGCGGCCGCGGCGGTATTCCTCGAGGAAGTGCGTAAAGACCCGGTCCCAGTACTGCCGGCTGAAGTTGACGGTGTAGTACGGGATGCCGATGGCGTCGCAGACGTCGCGCACGTCCTCAAAGTCCTTCGTCGCGGTGCAGACGCCGTCCTCGTCCTTCTCCTCCCAGTTCTTCATGAACACGCCGAGCACCTCATAGCCCCGCTGTTTGAGCAGCAGGGCGGCGACGGAGGAGTCCACGCCGCCCGACATGCCCACGACCACGCGCTCAGCCATTTTCGCCCTCCGCAAACAGGGGCGTGGAGAGATAGCGCTCCCCCGTATCCGGCAGCAGCGCGACGATCTGCTTGCCCACAAACTCCGGGCGCATTGCCAGCTTCACGGCCGCCGCCAGCGCCGCGCCCGAGGAGATGCCGCACAAAAGCCCCTCTTCCCGGGCGAGTTCCCGGCCAAAGGCATAGGCTTCTTCCGTGGAGACGGTCACGACCTCGTCCACGACGGACGGATCGTAGTTTCCCGGGACGAAGTTGGCGCCAATGCCCTGGATGCCGTGGGGGCCGGCCTTTCCGCCAGAGAGCAGCGGCGACTCCGCCGGCTCCACGCCCACGACGTAGACGCCCGGCTTTTCCGCCTTGAGCACGCGCCCCGTGCCGGACACCGTGCCGCCCGTCCCGACGGTCGCGACAAAGACGTCCACGCCGCCCTCCGTGTCGCGCAGGATTTCGCGCGCGGTGGCCTCGTGCGCGGCCGGGTTGGCCGGGTTGTCGAACTGCGAGGGCAAAAACGCGCCCGGCGTTTCGCGCAGAATCTCCTCCGCGCGCGCAACCGCGCCGGCCATGCCGTCCTTGGCCGGTGTGAGCACGATCTGCGCGCCCAGCGCGGACAGGAGCATCCGCCGCTCGACGGACATGGACTCCGGCATGGTCAGGATGAGCTTGTAGCCGCGAAGGGCCGCGACCATCGCGAGCCCGACGCCCGTGTTGCCGCTCGTGGGCTCCACAATCGTGGCGCCGGGGCGCAAAAGACCCTTATCCTCCGCGTCCTGCACCATGCGCAGCGCCACGCGGTCCTTTGCGCTGCCGGCGGGATTGCACCGCTCGAGCTTTGCCAGCACCGGCGCAATGCCGTGGCGCTTCGCGATGCGCTGCAGCCGCACAAGCGGGGTGTTGCCGATCAAGTCCAGCGCGCTGTCCGCGATTTTCATGTTCTTCTCCTCCCTTTCGTCACTCCACGAACATCGAGTAGATATTTTGCAAATCCTGCTCGTCCGAGACGAGGCGATGGATCACGCTTCCGCCGTCCATGCCCGTCTGCACGAGGACCAGGCCCTTGTTCGGCTGGTAGAACGCGTAGCCCGCATCGCACTCGACCACGATGCAGTCGTTCAGCTCCACGCCGTTGGACGAACCCGAGTAGTTCACGGCCACGACGCGGCTTTCGCCCATCTGCCCGCTGAACTCCATGCCCACGGCGCAGTTGGCCGGCAGAACGAGCACATCCGATCCGCCCGCCTCCACCGAGGCATACCGCAGGTTGCCCCCCTGATCCAAATAGTACCCATAGACTTCGCCCAGGGGCGAGGACGTCTCCGGATCGTAGGCAAACTGCGCGCAGAGCATCTCCGGCCGCGCGCTCGGCGCCGAGCCCGTGACCCAGGTCATGGTCGCGTTCTCGTCCTCAATGACCAGCAGCCGGCCGGCGCGGGGCACAAAGCTGCTAAGGCTCGCGCTCGGAACCGCCCCGTCGTCAAAGGGCCCGAGTTCCGGCGCCGCCGTGGGGGAAGGCGTGGGCGTCGCCTCCGCCTGCGCGCTGCCCTGCACGCCCTCCGCGGGCGTGGCCGTGGGCTCCGCGCTGTCGGATTGCTCCGGCGACTGCAGCACAATCCCTCCGGCAAACGGATTCTCTCCGCCCGTCGAGGAGAGGAACACGAAGAACCCGACGACCAGCACCACCACCAGCGACAGCGCGACAAAGGTCACCACCACCGCCGCGCGCGGCCCGCGCTTCTTCTTTCCGCGCCCCTCGCCGCGATGCGGCAGCGGATAGGTTTCCGCATCCTCCTCCACGCCGCGGGGCGGGGTCTGTCCCTGGGGCGTTCGCCCCCCTTGCGGCGGGGTTCGGTCCTGCGGGGTTCGCCCCTGTGGGGTCTGTGCGGGATTGGGAATCGCGACGCGCTCGTGCGCCGCGGCCGGCATCTGCGCGCCCTGCAGGAGGGCGGCGCGGAACTCGTCCACGGTCTGGAAGCGGTCCTCCGCGCGCACGGCCATGGCGCGCAGGATGGCCGCCTCCGCCTTTTGCGGGATGGCGATGCCCAGCGCCGAGGGCGGGACGAGGCAGTCGCTGCGCAGGCGCTCCAGGGACTCGGGCGGGATTCTCCCGGTCAGGGTGCGGTACATCGTCGCGCCCAGGGCATAGATATCCGTCCAAGGGCCCTGGCGCCCGCGGGAGCGATACTGCTCCTCCGGGGCATAGCCGGGCTTGAGGATGACGGACATGCTGGTCTGCGCGCCCATGGACTGCCGCGCCGCGCCAAAGTCGATCAGCGTCACCTGCCCGGACGTGGTCAGGAAGATGTTGTCGGGGCTGACGTCCCGATGCAAAAGCCCCGCCGCATGCACGATGCGAAGGGCGTCCATCACCGGCAGAAAGATGCCGAGCGTCTTGTTGAAGGGCACGGGCTTGCCGCCGCTGCGCACGAGGTACTGCTTGAGCGTGATGCCCTCGAGGTAGTTCATCACGAGATAGGCCGTGCCGTTTTCGGTAAAGAAGTCGCGCACGCCCACGATGTTGGGCGTGCCGTCAAACCGGGCGAGCGTCCGCGCCTCCTGCAGGAAGGACTCCAGTCCGTCCGCAAAGCGCTTGGCGCCCTCGCCGGAAAAGGGCGTGACCATGTTGGACCCCGGCGCGCGGGAGGCACAGTCCTGCGGCATGTACTCCTTGATGGCCAGCTTGATCCCCAGCACCTGGTCCCGCGCAATGTAGGTCGTGCCGAATCCGCCGTGGCCGAGGCCCCGGCCGATCAGGTATTTCCCGGCCAGGATCGTGCCCGGCGCCAGGTAGTGCGGCGCCGCCGGGGGCGTGCCCTCGCGGTATCCGCAAAAAGGGCAGACTTCCGCCTGCCCTTTCTCCCGCATACATCCAAGACAGATCTCGTACTTGCGCACCAGCCAAACACCGCCTTTTGCTCATTTTCTCCTGCGCCGGCGCGAGCTGCGGCGCGCGTTAGTCTTCCTTCAGGTCCTCCCAGGCAAACCGCTCGCCGCACAGCGGCACGAAGAGCAGCGCCGTTTCGCTGATCTCGATGCAGTCGTACGCCGCAAGCTCCTGGGGCCCCAAAAGCTCCTGCCCGTTGACGTAGACGATCGCCTTCCCCTCCCCGGGAATGAGGTGGAAGCTCCGGTTGCGCGGGTTGTAGGAAAGCACCCCGTTCGTGTCCCGCGAAACGCCCAGGTCGCCCTTTAGGCAGATGTCCATCGCCGAGGAGCGGCCGATCGTGTTCCGCTCCGTGTGGATCTCGTACGCCTTGCCCTTGTTGGCGCCCGTGATCTGCACCAGCCACCCCACCGGCGGATTGATCCCCGTGTCGCGCGCAAGCCGCGCCACCGTCACCGAATCCTCCGCCATCGCCGCCGGCGGTACCTGTGCCGCCGGTTGCACCGGGGCCATCGGTTCCTGGGCGGCCGCCGGCTGTGCCGGAGCCGCCGGTTGGGCAGGTTGTACCGGGGCCGCCGGCTGTGCCGGAGCCCCCTGCGCCCGAGGCATCGGCTGAACCGGGACGGAGGTCTGCGCGGGCGCATCGTAGGCGTCCAAATCGTAGGCCTGCATCACGCGCTCGTCCACGGGGCGCTTGGCCACGGTGTATTCCGCCTCCACGCCGGAGGACCGGGCAAAGCAATGGGGGCAGCGGTCGTATTTGCTCGGGTCATAGTAGTGCCCGAATTCGCAACGCTTGAATTTCACAGCGATCCCTCCTCCTTATCCGTATCCTGGGGAGCCTTGTCGCGCACCTCGAACATGCAGCTGCGGTCCACAAGGTAGAAGATGTCCCCGCTGGTCAGGTCCGCGGCGTCCCCGTCGTTCAAGAGACGGTCGCCCTCCAGGAAGGTGCCGTTGCGGGAGTAGTTCTCTAAGATGAAGCACTTGCGCTCCGCGTCGAAGCGGATGGAGCAGTGCACGCGGCTGATCTCGGTATCCGTGGCGTCAAAGACGATCTGGCAGCGCTGCGGGTCGCGGCCGAAGAAGATCGTCTCCCCGCCAAGGGCGATGACCGCGCCGGCATAGGTGCCCTTCAGCCCCACGACGTAGCCGCCGCGGTTGCGGCCAGGCAATACGTTCTCCACGAGGCTGGCGACCCCGCCCCGGCGCTTGAGGAGGATGAAGGCCAAAACCGCGAGGAAGGCGACCGCCGCAAGGATAAAGATCACGAGCCAAACCGTGCCCGCCCCGGAGGACGGACTCTCCTGCTGGGTCACAAGGGGCGTGACCAGGATCGAGGGCGAAGGCGAAACCTCCGCCGAAGGGCTGGGCGTGACGGCGGGCGTGGGGGAAGCGCTGCCCGCGTCCGAGGCGGTGGTCAGCGTCGCCATCTTGACGGAAACCCCGACCGAGTTGAGCAGCTCCAGCGCCTCCTCGATGCGGATGGCGCCGTTGATCCCCTCGGTGTCGTCCATTTTCATCGTGGCAATGCCGATGACGTACCCGTCCTCGTGCAGGAGCGGCCCGCCGGAATTGCCCGAGTTGAGCGCCGCGTCGATCTGGTAATAGCGCACGCCGTTCCAGGTCGCCTTGCGGGAGATGATGCCCCGGCTGCCGCTGACGTCGCTCGGGTAGGAGGTGATGGTGTTGCTGATGTCGTTGGTGGGATAGCCCAGGGCAAACACGCCGTCGCCGATGGCGACCATGTCCTCCGTGCCCAGCGGCAGGGGCTCCGCGTCAATGGGCGTTTCCAGCTTCAGCACCGCGATGTCCTTGTCCGGCGACGAAACCGCCACCTCGCAGGGGATCTCCGTGTCGCGCCCCACCCAAACCGACACGCCGTCCTCGTTGGGAGAGACGACGTGGTAATTCGTCAATAGATAGCTGATGGGCGAACCCTCGCCCACGCCAAAGGACGAGCCAAAGGAGACCACGGTTCCGCTCTCGTCCCGCGTCGCCACGCGGAAGACGGCGTTCGTCGCCTCGTCCAGCGTCATCGTCTCCGCCGCATGGGCCGGAGCGGAGCAAAGCAGCAGCGCCACGCACAGCAGGAGCGCGGCAAACCCTTTCCTCTTTTTGTTCATCGTTCGTGCACCGCCTTATTTCACCGGGTCACAGTAGAGCAGAACCACGGTCACGTTGTCCTGCTTGCGCTTGCCCTTCTGCCGCACGGCGGCAAGGAGCTCGTCCTGCGCGGTAAAGCCGCTCGAGCGGCCGAGAATGTCCGTCATCTCCTGCAGCGAGAGGGTCTTGAACAGGCCGTCCGAGCACAGGATCACCCGGTCGCCCGGGCGCAGCGGCACCGGCGCGACATTGTAGTCCACCAATTCCAGCGTCTCCAGGCCGACAAAGCTCGTCAGGTGCGCGCGCTCCGGGTTGGCGCGCGCCTCCTCCATGGTCATGCGGCCAGCCTTGACCTCCTCCAGCAGCTCCGAGAAATAGTTGTGGTCCCGGTTGAGCTGATAGAGCTTGCCCTTGCGGAAGAGATAGATGTGGCTGTCGCCCACCGAGACGAACCGCAGCCCGTCCGGCAGAATCGAGGCCGCGACCAGGGTCGTGCCGGCAAGGGCGCCGTTCTTTCCCGCAAACGCGCCATAGACCGCCTCGTTCGCGCGGTAAACCGCCTCCACCAGCGTGTTGCCGTCCACCTTGTCCGCGGCAAGGTAGGCGCGCATGAACTGGATGGCGCCCAGGTTCGCGGCCTCCGCGCCGTTCTCCATGCCGCCCATGCCGTCGCAGACCACCGCCATGACGCCGTGGTCGCGGACGACCAGCTCTTCCTCCAGGGGCGTGATGGCAAAGGCGTCCTGCTGCTGGTCGCGCGTGCCAATGTCCTGCACGTTGCCGATGGACAGCGCAATGTCGCCCACCACCGTGCTCCCCGGCGCCGCCGGCTCGGCCGCCTCTGCGGCGGGCGCGGGCTGCCTGGCCGCGCGCTGGGTCTCCGGCTCACGGTCCAGGGGCGTAAAGCGCAGTTCCTGCCCGGCCGGCTTTTCCGCTTCCGCCGTGGAAACGGGCGAATCCGCCGGGGCTTCCGCCGGGACCGGCTCCCCGGCAGGGAGCGGTTCCTCCGCAGTCGACGGCTCCTCCAAAGACGGGCGGCGGAGCGAGGCGTTGAAGACCAGCAACACAATGCTCCCAGCGATCCCCGCCACCGCGATCAGCAACAGGATGACAATCTCTATCGGCATGGGAAACCTCCTCGTTTCGTACAGACTCCATTTCCATTATAGGGCAACCGCCAAAAAAGTGCAACGACTAAGCCTGACCGGCCTTCCGTGTTTGCAAATTCGCAACATCTTCCGCAATCCTGCGGGCAATTTCCTCGGGAGAGCCGGAAGCGTCCACCGCGCAAATGCGCGCCGGTTCCCGCGCGGCAAGCGCCCGGAACCCGGCCTCCACGCGCCGGAGGAAGGCATCGCCCGCGCTCTCGATCCGGTCGCGCGGCCCGCGGGCGCGCACGCGGCTTTCCGCGGCGGTTTCCGGCAGCAGAAGAAGGTAGGTGCGGTCCGGAACGCAGTCCGCCGCGGCGCGGGCGTTGATCTCCCGGACCGCCGCCTCCCCAAGGCCGCGCCCGTATCCCTGGTAGGCGAGCGAGGAGTCGAGGTACCGGTCGCACAGGACGGTCTCCCCGCGCGCCAGTGCCGGACGGATCACCGCGCGCACGTGCTCGGCGCGCGCCGCCGCGTACAGATAGGCTTCCGTCAAGGGGTCCATGTCGTTTTTCGGGTCGAGCAGGACCGCGCGGATCGTCTCGGCGACCGCGTTGCCGCCCGGTTCCCGCGTGACGAGCACGCACTGCCCCGCCGCCTCCAGCCGCTCCTGCAGCATGCGGATCTGGGTGGTCTTGCCCGCGCCGTCCATGCCCTCAAAGGTGATGAACACGGCTCACGCCTCCTTTTTCTCGCCGAGCAGCAGGGCGCGCAGGTCCTCCGCCCCGTGCACGAGGAACGTCGCCCCGCTCTCGCGCAGCTCCTTCTCGCCCCCGAACCCGTGCAGAATTCCCGCTGAGTCGATCCCGTTGGCGCGCGCGCCGCGGATGTCGAAGCACCGGTCTCCCACCATCAGCGCGTTCCGGCCCAGGCGCTCGAGGATCGTGCGCACCATCTCCGGCTTGTTGTCCGTCTTTTCGCTCGGGTCGGGCGTGACGAGCATCTCCAGCAGCGGGAGCAGCCCCTCCCGCTCGAGCAGGATGCGGGAAAAGCGCTCCGGCTTTCCCGTGCAGACGGCCAGGCGCACGCCCGCCGCGTGCAGATCCCGGAGCAGATCCGCCATCCCGGGATAGGGCTCGTATTCATACACGCCCGTCGTCTCGTACCGCTCCCGGTAGAGGCGCACGGCCTCGGTCGCCTGCGCGTCCTCCATGTGGTAGAGCTCGGAAAACGCCGCGTGCAGCGGCGGCCCGATGAACCGCCGGATGCGCGGCAGATCGTCGTCCGGAAGGCCCATGCCGCGCAGCGCGTACTGCACCGAGCGAATGATGCCCACCGATGTGTCCATCAGCGTTCCGTCCAGATCAAAGAGCACAGCGTCATACCGTCTTGCCGCCATGGGCAATTCCCCCTTTTCGTTTGCGCCAAAGATGGCCCGTCCCGCGCGCCGCGCCGCGCAAAGCGCGTCCGCCGCCGCCTGCGTCAAGCGCTCCCCAGGCGTGACGAACGGCACACCCGGCGGATAGGCCCCGATGCTCCCCGCGGCGATCCCGCCCGCGGCGCGCTCGAGCGGAACCCAGCGCACCGCGCCGAGCGCCGCCTGGCGCACGCTACAGGCGCGCTCCCCGCACACCGGTTCCGCAGACGGCCATTGGCGGGGCGCCTGCGCGCGCGGCAGGTCCAGGAGCGCCGCGCGCAGCGCCGCAAAGTCCGATTCCGTGGACGCGATGGACGGAATTCCCACAACGCGCAGGTCGTCCGCCATCTCCATGTCCACGCCCGCCTGCCGCAAGCGCGCGGCCGCCTCCTCGCCGGAGAGCCCGGTTCCCCGGACGTCCAGGACGAGGCGCGTCGGGTCCACGCGATAGGCCGTCAGGAACGCGGCCGTGCGCGAAAACCGCGCGTCCGCGCACATCTCCCGCAGGAACGCCGTGCAGCGCTCCGCCAGGCGCCCAAGCGCCTCCCGACCGCCCTTCTCCAGCTCCTCCAGGCAATTCTCCATCGACCACAGCAGCAGCGAGGAGGGACTGGAGCTCTCCAGCAGGCGGTGCAGCCTACGGATCTCCGGCTCCCACGCCGGATTCCGCGCGTGCACCACCGCGCAGGGCGTGAGCGCCGGGAGGGTCTTGTGCAGGCTCTGCACCCAGAAGTCCGCGCCCTGGTCCCCCGCGCCGTCCAGCCCCAGGAGGGAGAGATGCGCGCCGTGCGCCTCGTCCACGAGGACCTGCATCCCGCGCGCGTGCGCCTCGTCCACGATGCGCCCGATCTCCGGCATTCTACCATAATAGTCCGGCCGCGTCAGCAGGATCGCCCGGGCTTCCGGGTGCGCCTGCATGCACGCGATCGCATCGTCCGGGTCGAGGTTGCTCACCTCGTTTTCCGCGTCGTAGCGCAAGGGAATCGGCACCGCCTCGATCCCCCCGAGCGCGCAGGCCGACCACGCCGAAAGATGCGCGTTCCGCGGCAGAAGGAGGGTTTGCCCGGGGCGCAGCGCGCAGAGCACCATGAGCTGGACCCCGCGCGTGCTCCCGCCCACGAGCGGGACGCTCACGCCCACGCCGAACGCCTTCGCCAGGCGCTTGCCCAGCGCGAGGTAGGGCCCTGTGGGGTCGTGCAGGTCGTCCGTGTTGGGCAGCTCGGTGGTATCCCGCGCCGTCGCCGCGCCCCGGCGCATCTTGTGCCCGGGCATGTGGAAGCTCACGCGCCCCTCTTGGGCGGCCAGCATCTCCTCGATCGTCATCTCTCTTCTCCCCTTATACACAAAATCACCGCCCCGGTTCGGGTAGCGGTGATCCTGCCTCAGTCCCTGTCAGACTTGTCCTGCGGAAAGGCGCGCGCGTAGATGAGACGCAGCATGTGGCCGCTCGGCTGCAGGATGACCCGCTGCTCTTGTCCATCCCTCCGGTACACGATCTGCACCGCCGTCAGCTTGCTCGTGCGCAGGGCAAACCGCTGCGTGCGCAAGTGGCTCTTCTTTTCCACCGGTCCAATGCTTTGGATGTCCGTGACTTCCAGGGAAAAGACGGGCTTCTCCCTTCCGCCCACGATCCGGCCCACGATGAACTCGCTGTCCATCAGGGCATATCGGTATTCCACGATCCGGCGCGAGAAAATGAAAAACGCCCAGACCGCCAGGATGGCCACCGCCAGGAAATCCATCATGGGCACCCCCCAGCTGCTGAGCAGCCACGAGAGGATGCTGACCAGAAATACGCCCAGCACGATGCCCACAATATAGAGCACATTCTCCGACCTCGTGCCCGTCGGGTATTTCACCAACTCCTGGTACATGACCCCCTGTCCTCCTTATAAATTCGCCGATTAGACAGATAGCCCCGTCATACGACGAGGCTATCGAAAAATGGAATCCGGCGATGATCTATCCTCCCGGGCCGTGTCCAGCCAGGTACTTTCGACGCTGAAGGGCTTAACTTCTGTGTTCGGGATGGGAACAGGTGGGACCCCTTCGCCATTATCACCGGAA
>JBMNOF010000063.1:0-11019 GCA_050942925.1 Candidatus Spyradocola sp. | reverse complement strand
GTCCCCCCTTGTGGGGGGACCTCCTTTCGCACACACGTCGAGGGATGCCGGGGTGGGGCGGGGAACGCTATTTCGCCGCGCGCACCGCCTCAAACTCCTCCTGGATTTCCTTTTGCGGCGGCGCCGTGAGGAGCGAGGCCACAAGGATGCAGACGCAGGACACGAGGAAAGCGGGCAAGAGCTCATAGATGTCCCAAATCCCGCCCAAGGGCCGGATGACCAGGTTCCAGAAGAACACCATGACGCCGCCGCTGATCATGCCAGCGATAGCGCCTACGCGGTTCATCCGCTTCCAGAAGAGGCTAAAGAGCATCAGCGGGCCAAAGGTCGCGCCAAATCCCGCCCAAGCAAAGCTGACGATGGTAAAGATGACGCTGTTCTCGTCCAGGGCAATGAGGATGGCGACGAGGGCAATGGCCAGCAGCGTCACGCGGGACACGATCAGCACCTGCCGGTCCGTCGCCTTTTTGTGCAGAAGTCCCTGATAGATGTTCTTGGCAAAGGCAGACGCCGCAATGAGCAGATAGGAGTCGGAAGAACTGATCGTTGCGGCAAGGATGCCGGCCATGACAAGCCCCGCCAGCACCGGCGGAAGGAGGTTGGTGGCCAGCAGGATGAAGACGTTTTCCGCATCGGAGGACGTGGTCAGCGCCGTGGGATACAGCGCGCGGCCGACGATGCCGATGATCACCGCGACGGAGAGCGAGATCAGCACCCAAACCGTCGCAATGCGGCGGGACTGCGTGAGCTCGCGCTCGGAGCGAATGGCCATGAATCGCAGAAGCACCTGCGGCATGCCAAAGTATCCCAGTCCCCAAGCGAGCATGGAGACGATGCTCAGCGCGCCATAGGGCTGCGCCTCCCCGAAGAGCGGCGCGCCGTTTTCGATCTGCTGCACGCCGTCGACGGTCGTGGGCGAAGCCAGGCCAAAGAATTCAAAGAATCCGGGAATGGAGCGGGCATTCTCCAGGACAGCCGAGGGTCCGCCCGCGGCGACGGTTGCGGTCGTGACGATGACGACCAGTGCGATGATCATCACCAACGCCTGCATAAAGTCGGAGGCGCTTTCGGCCAGGAATCCGCCGACCAGCGTATACAGCAGCACGAACACCGCGCCCACGATCATCATGGCCACGTAGTCGAATCCAAAGAGAGTGGAAAAGAGCTTGCCGCAGGTAACCAGGCAGCTCGCGGCATAGACCGTGAAGAACACGAGAATGAACACCGCTGCGATCGTCATGACGACCTTGCTCTTTTCATGGAAGCGGTTGGAGAAGAACTCCGGGAGCGTAATGGCGTTGCCGGCGCGCTCGCTGTACCGGCGCAGTCGCCGGGATACGAGCAGCCAGTTGATATAGGTGCCCACGGCAAGACCAATTGCCGTCCAGGCGGCGTCGGCCAGGCCGCACCAGTACGCCAATCCTGGCAGGCCCATCAGCAGCCAACCGGACATGTCCGAGGCCTCGGCGCTCATGGCCGTCACCCACGGACCCAGCGTGCGTCCACCGAGGAAGTAGTTGTCGGAGCTCGCGTTGGAGCGGCGGGCAAAGGCAAAGCCAATGCCGATGATCGCCAGCATGTACACGAGCATGGTGATTGCGATCTGAATCACGTCTCCCATAGGGACCCCTCCTTTTATAATGAAAAAAATTGCGGGGCAGACTGCGGTGGATTTTCATCCGCCGCAGCTGCCGCCGCGTTGCGGAGCCGTTGGTTTCTGTGGGGGATTATTTTGCGGCCTTTTTCTTCTCGCCGATGCTCAGGAGCAGGTTGAGCAGGATGCCAAAGATCGCGGCGCCCGCGATGCACGGCACCTGAATGCCGAAGAAGGGAATGTTGCCGCCAAAGGCATAGTTGCCGCCAATGCCGATGATCATGATGGAGGCGATGACGGCGATGTTCTTGGAAGAGAACATGTCGACCTTCTTCTCGATCATGATCGCGATGCCCTGCGCGGCAATGGCGCCGAACAGGTAGATCTCCAAGCCACCGATGACCGCCAGCGGGATGCCATAGATCACCTGGATGAGGGGCGTGAAGAAGCTCACCACCATCGCGATGATGGCGGCGGCGATGAGCACCGGGACGGAGAAGACCTTCGTGATGGCCATGGTGCTGATGTTCTCGCCGTAGTTCGTGCCGGCCGGTCCGCCAACCACGCCGGAGATCATGTCGCAGATACCGTCGCCAATGAGGTTACGGTCCAGCATGTCGACGAGGCTGTATCCGAGCTTACGGCCCTTTCTGCGCGCCACGTCATTGACATAGATATCCAGCTGGTACATGTGCGCCGTGGACTCGGGGATGGTCGCGATGGCGATGGGCATGATCGCGGCGGCCGCCGTCCAGGAGACCTTGGGCAGGGAGAAGGCGGGCACGGCAAAGATGGAGCCGTCCCCGAGCTTCCACAGGGAGGCGTCCAGCGCCGCAGCGGGCATGGCGCGGAAGAGGTTTGCCCAGCCCGTCGCATAGATGATGCCGCCGACGGCGCAGCCCGTCAGCGCGCCCAGCAGCAGCGGAAGCTGCCCCAGGAAGCCCTTGAGGTAGCGGGAATAGACGATCGTCGAAATCAGCGTCACGAGCGCGACCACGATCCAGGCGCTGCTCTCGGCCGTGACCTCCGTCACGTTCGGGATGGCGTCGGAGAGCGCGTTGCCCGCCAGCGTCAGGCCGATGATCATGGCGATGGGGCCGGTGATGGAAGCGGGCAGGATGGTCTCCACCGCCCTGCGTCCAAAGAAGCGCACGAGCAAGCCCGCGGCGATGGAAACAAAGCCGGACAGGATGATGCCGAACTGCGCGTACTGAATCGCTTCCGTAGGCAGGATGCCGTCCACCTTGGCAAAGCCCTCGGCCGCGCACATGCTGGCGATGGCCGTAAGGTAGGCGAAGCTCGATCCATAGTACAGGGGGATCTTGCGGCCGGTGATCAGGATGAAGCACAGCGTGGCAAGACCACTGGCAAAGATGGTCGTGGACACCTGGAAGCCCGTGACCAAGGCCACGGTGACGGTTGCGGGGAACATGACGATGACCTGCTGGATGGCGTACAGGAGCAGCCGAATCCAACTCGGTCTCTCCTCTGGCAGATAGCCTACCTCGGATCGAAGTTGTTTCATGTGCGAGCGTCCTCTCCTCTTCTTGGTTTGGGACGCGTCCCTTCCCGCTTTCCTGAGCCTGGAAGCAGATCGGGAGGGGGCGTTTTGTCTCAATCGTTCTAAGTATAGACGATTTGGAGAGGAGTTTCAACACTTTTTCCCAAATCCGCGCGCAGATTTCCCAAAATGCTATTTTTTTTGCGTGCGCATCAGCCCTTCGCAGGAAAATTTGCGGATTCTCTCGCGTCAAGACCGCGCGGGGAGGCGCCGGATGAAAAAAAGAGCCGCGATTTCTGCAAATCGTGGCTCTTCCCTTGGTGCGCCTGACAGGATTTGAACCTGCGGTCTCCCGAGTCGGAGTCGGACACTCTATCCACTGAGCTACAGGCGCGCTATGAAAGCCTATATAGTATAACATAGTTTCCCCGCGAGCTCAAGGGGGGCGGCGCAAAAAATCTCCTATGTTTTTCCGCCCCCGATCGCTCGGGCGGTGCCTAGAGCAGGATGCAGATCATGCCGCCGCTGCCCTCGTTGATGATGCGGGAGAGCGTCTCGCGCGTCTTTTGCTGGGCGTCCTCCGGCATGCGCATGAGCTTGCCGGCCAAGCCCTCGCGCACGAGATCGTGCAGGGACTTGCCAAAGATATTCGTGCTCCAGAGCTTTGCGGGGTTGTTCTCAAACTCGGAGAGGAGATAGTGCACCATGTCCTCGCTCTCCTTTTCGGAGCCAAGGATGGGGTTGACCTCGGTGGCGATGTCCACGCGGATCATGTGCAGGCTGGGCGCGGAGGCCTTGAGGCGCACGCCGTAGCTGCCGCCGTGGCGGGTGATCTCGGGTTCGGCCAAGGTCAGCTCCTCCATGGCGGGGGCGACGAGGCCATAGCCGGTGGTCTTGACGGACTCCAGGGCGTCGGCGACGCGGTCATACTCGCGCTTTGCGGCGACCAGGTCGGTCATCATGGCCATCAAGTGCGCGTCGGAGCGGATCTCCTCGCCGCAGCGGCGGCTGAGCACCTCGTAGAACAAGCCCTCCCGCAGGGGCAGGCCGAGCGTGATGCGGCCGGTGCCCAGGTCCATGTCCTCCACAAAGGGCGCCTTTGCGTCCTCCATCTCGAAGCGCGCGATCATGCGGTCGATGTCGCGGACGTGGGTGAGGTCCTGTCCGCTGGCCTGCACGGCCGCGAGGATCTCCTGGGGCAGCTCCTCGTCCTCCGGCAGGGCCTGGACCCAGGTGGGCAGGTCGACGATGACCTCCCGCAGCGGGAACTCGTACAACACGGTTCTAAGCAGGCTCGCCAGGTCCTCCTGCGTCAGGTGCAGCACGTCCAGGAGCAGCGCGGGCACGTCGTACTTTTCCGTCAGGTCCTCGGCCAGGCGGCGCGCCTCCGGGGATTCGGGCGTGGCGGAGTTGAGCACGAGCACAAAGGGCTTGCCGCTGCGCTTGAGGGCGGAGACGGCCTTCTCCTCCGCTTCGACATAGCCCAGCCGGTCGATGCCGGAGAAGCTGCCGTCGGTGGTGACGAGGATGCCGATGGTGGAGTGCTCGCCGATGACCTTGTCCGTGCCGACCTCTGCGGCCTGGGCAAAGGGGATTTCCCGGTCAAACCAGGGAGTGCGGACCATGCGCTGCGTCCCCTCCTCGTCCGCGCCCAGGGCGCCCTCGACCATGTAGCCCACGCAGTCCACGAAGCGGACGGACAGGTCCCCGACGCCCTCCATGTCCAGAGAGACGGGTTCGGCCGGGACAAAGCGCGGCTGGGTGGTCATGATGCTCTTTCCCGAGCCGGACTGGGGCATTTCGTCGACCATGCGCTCCTTGCGGTAGCTCTCGGGGAGGTTGGGCAGGACCATCTGCTCCATCATCTGCGCGATGAGCGTTGACTTCCCCGTGCGCACCGGCCCCACCACGCCGATGAACACCGTGCCGTCGCACCGGGTGGCAATGTCGCGGTATATATCGTATCGTTCCATGAATGTTCCCTCCCGTACACATCAGGTTGTTCCAGCGTATGCGGGAGCGAAGGGGACTAGAACTGCAGGGCGGGAAGACGGGGCTCGAGCGTCTGCCGCGCCTCTGACAACAGGGCGCAGAAGCCGGAGAAGTCCGCGCGCAGGCGGGATTCCAGGTTCTCTGCGGCGCGCAGGGCGGCGGCGCCCTCCGCATGGGAAAGGAGGCCCTCGGCGACGGCCTGGCGCAGCTCCTCCTCGTCCAGGCGGAAGAGGCGGCCGTCCGGTTCGGCGACGACGTCGAGGAACAGGTCCTCGAAGGCGGAGTCGGGGCCGTCGAGGAGGTTGCCGCGGGTGATGTCAAAGTAGAGCTGCGTCAGGCGGCCATCCGGACGAAAAAAGGCGCTGCACCACCAGGGCTCGCCCTGGGGCGCGAGCTGTACCCAATCGTAGCCCGCGGCACAGAGGGGTCGGCTGCCGTTGAGCAGGGGGACCTGCACGCGGTCCACGCGCAGGAGCGCGCTGACGCCCTCGAGGCCCAAGCCCGCGAACGGGCTCCAGGCAAAGCGCATCTCCCATCCGCCCCACCACTCGGTGCGCCGCAGGGTCTTTCGCTTGATTTGCATGAGAAAACTCCCCCTTTCAAGCAAAAACAAAAAGCGCCGGTGGGAGGAACCCTCCCGCCAGCGCAAACGGTCCAACCTTACTTGGTGCCAAAGAGGCGGTCACCGGCGTCGCCAAGGCCCGGGACGATATAGCCGTGGTCGTTGAGCTTCTCGTCCACGCAGGCGACGTAGACGTCGACGTCCGGGTGCTCGCGGCGGATGCGCTCAATGCCCTCGGGCGCAGCGATGAGGTTCATCATGCGGATGGACTTGCAGCCGCGGTTCTTGATGAAGGTGATGGCCGCGGAAGCCGAGCCGCCGGTGGCGAGCATGGGGTCCAGGACGATGAGGTCGCGCTCGGTGATGTCGCCGGGCAGCTTGCAGTAGTACTCCACGGGCTCCAGCGTCTCCGGGTCGCGGTACAGGCCGATGTGGCCCACGCGCGCGGCGGGGATGAGGCTCAAAACGCCGTCCAGCATGCCCAGGCCTGCGCGCAGGATCGGGACGACGCCGATCTTCTTGCCGGCCAGGACCTTGGTCTTGCAGGGGGAGATCGGCGTCTCCACCTCGGTTTCGGTCAGGGGCAGGTCGCGCGTGGCCTCGTAGGCCATGAGCATGGCCACCTCGTTGACCAACTCGCGGAACTCCTTGGAGCCGGTGTTCTTGTCGCGGATGAGGGTGAGTTTATGCTGGATCAGCGGATGATCCATGACGAAGATCTTGCCCATGCTGTGCACTCCTAACGCTTGATTTATTTGCTGTATTTTTTCTCAATCTCCGAGATCATGTCCACGCGGGCCGCATGGCGGCCGCCCTCAAAGGGCGTGGAAAGAAAGACGTCCACAATTTCCATGGCCAAGCCCGGGCCCACCACGCGCTCGCCCATGGCAAGCATGTTGGCGTCGTTGTGCAGGCGCGTGTACTTGGCCGAATACGTGTCCGAGCAGACGGCGCAGCGGATGCCCGGCACCTTGTTGGCCGCAAGGGAAATGCCGATGCCCGTGCCGCAGAGCACAATGCCCTTTTCGTACTGGCCGGCGGCGACGGCCTCGGCCACCTTCTGTCCGTAGACGGGATAGTCCACGCGCTCCGGGCCATAGCAGCCCAGGTCCTCAAACTCCACGCCCTTTTCCTTCAAGTGGTCCTCGATGAGGAGCTTGAGCCGATAGGCGGCGTGGTCACTGCCGATTGCGATCATTGTCGTTCCCCCTCCCGATCTTTTTCTTCAGTATACTCCAATTTGCGTGCATGCGCAAATTGTTTCGCTAGGTGAAACGATTTCACGCATCGTTGGGGCTGTAGACGCGGCGGATCTCCCCGGCACGGTCGGGGTACAGGCGGATGAGGAGCACCACGAGCGCCAGCTCGATCTGGTCCATGGTCTTCAGATAGACCTCCGCGTCCCCGCCGAAGGGGTCCTCGATGTCCTGGTCCTTCCCGGAGGCGTAGCCCAGGAGCGTATGCGTCTTCTCCGCCGCATCGGGGCAGAGCGCCAGCACGCGATCCCTGTGCGCGCGGCCCATGGTGAGGATGAGGTCCGCGTCCTCGATCATGGCGCGGGTGAGCTGACGGGCGCTGTGGTTGAACAGGTCGCCGCCGCGCTCGGCGATGACCGCGCAGGCGCCGTAGGATGCGGGCATGCCCTCGTCGGCGTCGGTGCCGGCGGACAGGACCTCCAGGTCCTCGATCTCGAGCTGGTCGGCCATGCGGCGGAGCAGCTCCTCGGCCATGGCCGAGCGGCAGGTGTTGCCCGTGCAGACAAAGAGTACGTTCATGCGCGATCCTCCTTTTTGTTCGCCTGCTCCGCGCGAACGACCGTGAAGCCAGCCGCGCGCTCGACGCGGTTCATGACCGCAAGGCCCACGCCGGAGAGGCTCAGGCCCTCAGCGTAGACGCGGGTATAGCCCTTTTCATCCGCGGTGCGAAGGGCCGCGAAGAGGTTGTGGGCGTAATCCTCCGGCGTGGCGCCGGCCGAGAGGACCGGAAGGTCGCCGTACAGGCTGCGGT
The DNA here is from genome assembly GCA_050942925.1 of Candidatus Spyradocola sp. Taxonomy (GTDB): domain Bacteria; phylum Bacillota; class Clostridia; order Christensenellales; family UBA1750; genus Spyradocola. Next base: position 3,363 of record JBMNOF010000063.1, on the reverse strand, counting down.
TCTTCTCCAGGCAGAGCACGCAGGGATGCGCATCCTCGCCGGCGTGGGCGCGGACGTACGCGCCGCGGGCCGCGTCCTCCCCGAGGACCACGATGACCTGGGCCTTGGGCGCATAGTGCTTGTGCTTGAGGCCGGGCGACAGGGCCTTCTCCCCCTCGGGCAGGGGCTCCATGACGCCCTTGCCCAGGGCGACGGGCTCCTGCAGCGCGCCCTCGAGCATCTCGCGGGTGACGCCGCCGGGCCGCAGCAGCACGGCGGGGCCGTGGCTCAGGTCGACGACCGTGGACTCCAGCCCGACCTGACATGGGCCGCCATCCAGGATGAGCGGAATGCGGCCGGCCAAATCGTGATAGACGTGCTCGGCGGTGGTGGTGCTGGGCCGGCCGGAGAGGTTGGCGCTGGGCGCGGCCAGGGGCCGGCCGGTGCGCGCGATCAGGGCGCGGGCCACGGGGTGGACGGGAAAGCGCACCGCGACGGTCTGCAGTCCCGCCGTGACCTCCAGGGGGATGGCGTCGGCCTTGCGCAGGATCATCGTCAGCGGTCCGGGCCAAAAGGCGTCCATCAGCTTTTTCGCGCGGTCCGGAATCTCCGCGACCACGCCCGAGAGCTCCGCGCGGTCGCTGATGTGGACGATGAGCGGATTGTCCGCAGGCCGGCCCTTTGCCGCAAAAACGGACAGGGCTGCCTGGGGGTTTGTGGCGTCTGCAGCAAGGCCGTAGACCGTCTCCGTCGGCATCCCGACGAGGCCGCCGCCGCGCAGAATTTCGGCCGCAAGGCGGAGGTTTTCCTCCGTCGGCGGACAGATTCGGGTTTCCATTTGCTGTTCTTCCCTTCTCAAAGGCGTGGGCGCGTCAGCCGATGTTCTCGGCGGCAAGGCGCGCGGTCTGATCGGCGAAGACGAGGGCGTCGAGCATCTCGTCCATGTCGCCGTCCAAGAACTGCTGGAGCTTGTAGAGCGTCAGGTTGATGCGGTGGTCCGTGACGCGGCCCTGGGGATAGTTGTAGGTGCGGATGCGCTCGGACCGGTCGCCGGAGCCGACCTGATTTTTGCGGAAGGCGGAGACCTCCTGCTGGCGCTCCTGCTGGGCCTTGTCCCAAAGGCGCGCGCGGAGCATGCGCATGGCCTGCTCGCGGTTCTGGATCTGGCTGCGCTCGTTCTGGCACTGGACGACGATGCCGGTGGGGATGTGCGTAATGCGCACGGCGGAGTCCGTGCGGTTGACGTGCTGGCCGCCCGCGCCGCCGGAGCGATAGGTGTCGATGCGCAGGTCGTTCGGGTTGATCTCGACCTCGACGTCGTCCACCTCGGGCATGACGGCGACGGTGGCGGCGGAAGTGTGGATGCGGCCGCCGCTCTCGGTCTCCGGCACGCGCTGGACGCGGTGCGCGCCGCTCTCATACTTGAGGCGCGAATAGGCGCCGCGGCCCTCGATGCGGATGGAGAGCTCCTTGACGCCGCCCAGCTCCGTCAGGTTTGCGTCCAGCTCCTCGGTCTTCCAGCCACGGGCGTCGGCGTAGTGGCCATACATCCTGGCGAGCTCCGAGGCAAAGAGCGCGGCCTCCTCCCCGCCGGTGCCCGCGCGGATTTCGAGGATGACGTTGCGCTCGTCGTTGGGGTCCTTGGGCAGGAGCAGGAGGCGCAGGCGGTTTTCCAGCTCCTCCTTCTTGGGCTCGAGCTCGCCCAGCTCCTCCTTGGCCATGTCGCGCATTTCCGGGTCCTCGAGCATCTCGTGGGCCTGCGCGAGGTTTTCACAGGTCTCCTTATAGGCGTGGAAGGCCTGCATCAGCTCTTCCATGTCCGCGTGCTCCTTCATGAGCCGGCGGAAGGTGTCCATGTCCGCGACCGTTTCCGGCTGGGAAAGGCGCGTTTGCAGCTCATCATAGCGCGCGGCCAGCGCCTCGAGCTTGTCCATCATATTGTCCATGCCGCTTTTTCTCCTTCCTTAGTTTGATGCGGTTCCCGGGGCACGGGCCAGGACCACGCGGTCCAGGCCGTTGAGGTCGCGCAGGACGGCGGGGCTCCAGCCCGAAAAGAGCGCGCAGACCGCCGCGCCCTGCGTGGAGCCGATCTCCAGCAGGAGGGTTCCCCCGGGGAGCAGGCGCGAGGGCGCTTCCTTTGCCAGGCGTCGGTAAAACGCCAGGCCATCCTCCCCGCCGAAGAGGGCCAGGGCGGGCTCCCGCCGGACCTCCGGCTGGAGGGCGCGCATGTCCGCGGCCGTCAGGTACGGCGGGTTGCAGGTGATGAGCGGAAAGCGCAGGCCGGCGGGAAGGGCCGAAAACAGGTCGCCCTCGTAAAAGGCGACGGCGACGCCGTTTTGCCGGGCATTCTCGCGCGCAAGGTCGAGCGCCTCCGGGCTGAGGTCCGTGGCGGTGACGGACAGGCCGCCCAGGCGCGCGAGCGCGACGGCCACGGCCCCGCTGCCCGTGCACAGGTCCAGCGCCTCGGCAGCGCCCGCGGCTTTCGCCTCCCGCAGCGCGGTCTCGCACAGCAGCTCCGTGTCCTGCCGGGGAATGAGCACGCGCGCATCCACCTGAAAGGGCAGGCCCATGAACCAGGCCCGCCCCAGGACGTACTGCAGGGGTTCTCCGGCGGCGCGGCGGCGCACGGCGGCAAAAAACTCCTCCGCGCGCGCATCTGGAACCTCCTGCGAAAGGCGGCGCGCCAGGGCCGAGGGTTCGGCGTTCAGCGCGTCTGCCAGGAGGGCGCGCGCATCCCACTCCGCATCGGGCGAAGGGGCGAGCGCATCCTTTGCGCGCCGGAGCAGCTCCGCCGCCCTCACGAGGCTGCGGCCGCGGTCGGGGCGGACTCCTGCGCGGGTTCGTCCGCCGCGGGGGCTGCAGAGGCTTCGCCCTGCGCGGGCGCCTCTTCCTCGCCGGCGGTCTCGGTCTCTTCCTCCTCCGGGGCGAGGCCGCAGGCCTTCTCCTCCTCCGGGGTCAGGGCAATGCCGGCGGCCAGCTTCATGGAGACGATGGCGACCGCGAGCATGTCGGGCGTGGGCGGCAAGGCGGTCAGGCGCTGGAGCTGCATGCCGGGCCAGCGCAGAACGCGCGTCACGGGCGTGTCGTGCCGGCCGAGGTACTGCAGGGCCTCATAGCTCAGGCCTGCGACAAAGGGCAGCAGCGCGATGCGGATGAGGATGCGCGTCAAGGGGTTGTTGTCCAGGCCAAAGACGCCGGCCACGGACGTGACCAGGATGGAAACGATCATGACGATCAGCAGGAAGGCCGTGCCGCAGCGCGGGTGCATGACCGGGTACTTCTGGCAGTTTTCAACGGTGAGCTCCTCGTCGTGCTCATGGCAGTAGACGGTTTTGTGCTCTGCGCCGTGGTACATGAAGACGCGCTTGATCTCCTTCATGCGCG
>JBMNOF010000062.1:0-11277 GCA_050942925.1 Candidatus Spyradocola sp. | reverse complement strand
CGCCGGGGCGCCGCCTGCGCAGGGCGGAGGGTCGCGCGTCACTCCCAGGCGCGGGCGAGGAACGCTTCGCCGTGGCCGGGGATGATCACGTCTGCGGTGCCGCGCAGGGCGGCGATGGTCTTTTTCGCAAGATCGTTGTCCCAGCCAAAGAAGTAGGGCTCGCCGGCCTTGTAGAATTCGCGCGTCATCACCGCGTCGCCCGTGAGCAGGACGCGGCCCTCCGGCGCGTCAAAGGCCAAGCCGCTCGTGCCCGGGGTGTGGCCCGGCAAGGGCACCACGCGAAGGCCCGGCGCAATCTCGCTGCCCGCGCTCTCGCAATGCTCGACCACGTCGAAGTCGTCGCCGGGGAAGGAGCGCTTGTGTTCCGCCCAGTGCTCGTGCAGGTAGGAGAGATCGACCGCCGGCATGAGCCAGCGCGCGTGGGGGAAGCAGAGGGGGTCGACGTGGTGGTCCAGGTGGTTGTGCGTCGAGAAGACCAGGGTCACGTCTTCCAAGGAAAGGCCTGCAGCGTTGAGAAGCGCCTCGCGCATCTCCGCTTCCGGAAGAGAAGGGTCTGCAACGATGACTTCGCCCTCGCCCAGGAGCAGCGTGCTCGTCGCAAGGGGCTTTCGATAGGCTTGGTCGTTGCTCTCGCCCCAGAACTTGTTGCGTGAAAGGTGGCCGATGGTCAGAATGTGAAAGGTGTACATATTCTGTGATCCTCCCTTCGGAGCCGGCGGCTCTGTATATCCAAGGGGAGTATAGCAGAAACTCCAGCTGAGTGCACGAAAAAAACGGGAAAGATGCGGAAATTTTACTTGCGGAAAGGACGCGGCTGTGGTATTCTATGCTAAGTAGCGCATTCATCCTTGCATGGTGCGTCTGCGCCATGCCAAAGTCCATAAGGAGGTGAAAGTCATGAACAAGTACGAGCTTCTATACGTGATCGACTCCGCGATGGAGGATCAGGCCCGCACGGACCTCATCGCCCAGTTCCAGACCCTGATGACGAACAACGGTGCAACCGTCGACAAGGTCGAGGAGTGGGGCAAGCGCCGCCTGGCCTATCCCATCAACTTCAAGAATGAAGGCTATTACGTCCTCGTGCAGTTCACCGCCGCTCCGGAGTTTCCCCGCGAGCTCGAGCGCAACCTGCAGATCAACGAGAACGTCATGCGTTACCTTGTGACCCGCATCGAGGACTAAAGAGGACGGTGCAAGATGAATAAAGTCATTCTCGTCGGCAATCTGGTCCGAGATCCCGATTACCGCACCACCGGCTCCGGCATCCCGGTCTGCAACTTCCGCATTGCGGTGCAGCGCCGTTTTGCCAACCAGCAGGGCGTGCGCGAGTCGGATTTCATCGACTGCGTTGCCTGGAGACAACAGGCTGATTTTGTGCATCGTTTCTTTGGCAAGGGGAGAAAGATCGGCGTGATCGGTTCCCTGCAGACCCGCACCTATGACGCGCAGGACGGCACAAAGCGCTACGTGACCGAAGTCGTCTGCGACGAATGCGAGTTTGTGGACTCCAAGCCCCAGGGCGACGGCCAGTCCTACGCAGGAGGTTCCTCCTACGGCGGCGGATCGTCCTATGGCGGAAACGCCGGCTACAGCGCCCCTGCCCCGAAATCCTCTGCAGCCCCGGCAAACGACTTTGCCAGCCAGGGCTTCACACAGGTCGATGACGACGACCAGCTTCCATTCTGAGTACAAGGAGGTAAGAGAACATGTCTGAAGAAAGAGTTCGCCGGCCCCGCGGACGCAAGCCGCGCCGCAAGGTCTGCCAGTTCTGCGTGGATAAGATTGAGCACATCGACTATAAGGACCTGGCTCGTCTGCGTCGTTTCGTGACGGAGCGCGGCAAGATCCTGCCCCGCCGCATGTCCGGCAACTGCGCCAAGCATCAGCGCCAGCTCTCCATTGCGATCAAGCGTGCGCGCCACATCGCTCTGCTGCCCTATTCCGCTGACTAATGCGCGCCTTTGCGCGAAGGAGGAACCGCCCAACGGCGCTTCCTCCTTTTTGTATTCTGATTGTGTTCCGGCACCGGAAAAACCCGGTTTGCGCAGGAATTGACAGCCCCCCTTTGGTTGACAAATTGCCCGCCAACGGGCTAAAATAGACGGGTACAAAGTGTGATCCTTTGTCAGGAGAAACAGATGGGAAAGACAAAACAGATTGCGTGGACTCTCCTCTTTGCACCGGGCATGTTTTTGTTGGGCCTGGTGTCGAGCTTCCTGCTCCCCGCCGCACCCGCCTACACCGGCGCGGTGTTCGCGCTCTTGACCGGAGGGGGGCTCTTTATCGGGCCGATCTTTGCCGCGGGCGGCGCGGTGGGGTTCTGCGGCGGGCTCGCGGTGTTTACGCTGGTCCTGGGAGACGGGCTGTGGCCCCTGGCACTGTGGCTGCTGGTGCCCATGGCCGCCCTGCCCCCGCTGCTTCTGCGGGGCCTGCGCCAAAAGGCGCCGCTTTGGCATGTCATGGTCAACACCGCGATCGGGGTGTTCGTCTACGGCGCGGTGAGTTACATCGCCTGCAACCTGCTGCTGGGCGACGCCGTGGCGTTCGTCACGAACTGGCTGCAGCAGATGCTGCAGTCCATTGAGGAGGCCGCCCCGCAGCTGTACGACATGCTCCTTTCCACCTGGTCGAGCATGGGCCTGCTCTCGGAGGTGGACGCCAATCCCCTCACGGGGCTGGACGAGACCACGCGCACACAGCTGACGGCGGAGCTGCTGGAGGTCTTTGACCTCTCGCTGCGCCTGAACCTGATCGACATGCTCGTCAAGCAGGCGCTGCACATCGGCTTCCTCAGCGCGCTCCTGCCGCTGCTGGCGGCCAGGCGCTCCGGCCGCGCCGAGGAGTTTTCGGAGCTCCCGGACCTGGGAATGGTGCGCATCCCGACAAAGCTGAACCTCGCGTTGATGCTGGGCATCCTGGTGATGTGGGTGCTGCTGCTCGTCAGCTCGAACGCCTATGCCGTCTACCTGGCGGTGTGGAGCGTGGTGCAGTTCCTCTACGCCGTTCAGGGGCTCTCGGTCAGCGAGTGGTTCTTGAAGAAGCACGGCTGGCCGCGTCCGGTGCGGCTGCTCGTGCAGGCCGTGGGGCTTGTGTTCCTGCAAACGCTGCTGTTCCTCATCGGCTTTTTGGAGCAGATCTTCTACTTCCGCAAGATCGGCAAACCCACGCCCCGGGACTTTGGCCTGCGGGACGCCGATGAAGACGACGATTCCGACGACGGGAACGCGAAATAAAGAGAAAGAGATAGGAGGAGATCCGTTATGAAAGTGATCCTGCTCAAGGATATTAAGGGAACGGGCAAGAAGGACCAGATCATCGAGGCGAGCGACGGCTTCGCCCGCAACTATCTGTTCCCGCGCAAGCTGGCGGTGGAGGCCAGTGCCGCCAACCTCAACGCCATTGAAAACGCCAAGTCTGCGCAGAGCCACCGCAAAGAGGTGGAGCGCCAGGAGGCGAAGGAGCTGGCCAAGAAGATGGGCGACATGGTCGTGGAGATCGCCGTGCGCGCCGGAGAAAACGGCCGCCTGTACGGCAAGGTCACCAACCAGGAGGTTGCCGACGCCCTCAAGGCCAAGTACGGCATGGACATCGACAAGCGCAAGATCACCGTCGAGGCCGTCAAGAACGTGGGCCCCACGGAGGCCGTCATCAAGCTCTATCCGGAGATTTCCGCAAAGATCAAGCTCAACATCGTCGCCCAGGCGTAAGAGACGCCCGGGGGCGCGGCGGACGGGGGGCGCAAAGCCCCCTTGTTTCCGCAAAAAAACGAGGAGGAGGGCAGAAGTACCCCTATGAATGCCGAGCAGCGCGCGAGGCTGTATGCGCTTTACCAAGGCGTGTGCACCCTTTGCACAGGAAGACAACCGAAGATGGATGACATGAGCGGGACGCCCGAGCAGATCGATCAGATGCTGGCAGAAATCAAAAAGCTGCTGCACATCGACCGCACGGACGTCCCGCTTTCGCAACTGGAGGAAAATTATGCCGAGGCTTCCGCCCGCAGGAAGGCCAAGCAGGACCTGGAGAAATTGGTGGAAAAGCGCATGGCGCGGGCCGAGCGCGAGTACTACGACAGCCTCCGCCTGAGCCTGCTAGACGAGATGGGGGGAGCCGAAACCGCCGCGACGCGCCGGAAGCTGACGGACCTGGTCGTCAAGGAGGGCATTGCGCTCTCCGCCTCCGCCTTCGCGCGCGCCCGGCCCGTGGACGCCTCCCAGCTCGTGGGACAGGACCGCGCCTTTGCCCGGCTGCGCAGCGCCCTGTGCTCGCCCTACCCGCAGCACGTGCTGCTCTACGGCGGGCCCGGCTGCGGCAAGACCACCGCGGCGCGCTTGGCGCTCGACTGCGCGCGCGAGGCGCCCGAGTCCCCGTTCCTGCGCTCTGCGCCCTTTGTGGAGGTGGACGGCGCCACGCTCCGCTACGACCCGCAGGGCGGCGTCAATCCCCTGATCGGCTCCGTGCACGACCCCATCTACCAGGGCGCGGGCCGCGAGCTCGCCGGCCACGGCCTGCCGGAACCCAAGCTGGGCCTGGTCACCCAGGCCCACGGCGGCGTGCTGTTCATCGACGAGATCGGGGAGATGGACGTCCGGCTGCAGAACATGCTCCTCAAGGTCCTGGAGGACAAGCGCGTCCGCTTTGACTCCTCCTATTACGATGCGGACAACCCCGCCGTGCCCCGCTATATCCGCCAGCTCTTTTCCCAGGGCGCGCCCGCGGACTTTGTGCTCATCGGCGCCACGACCCGCAGCCCAGAGGAGATCTCGCCCGCCCTGCGCTCCCGCTGCGTCGAGATCTTCTTTGCGGATTTGGACGAGCAGGACCTCTACCGCGTGGCCCAGGGGGCGGCCGAGCGCCTGCACCTGCGCGCCACCGGCCCCGCCCTGCGCTACATCGCCGAGCATTCCCTGGACGGCCGCGAGTGCGTCCGCGCCCTGGCCGCCTCCCAGCGCGGGGGCGCCGTCACGCTGTCCGCGGTGCGCACCCGCCATCCGGCCCCGGCGGAGCCGCCCGCCGTTGGGCGCACGGCGCTGCTGGGCGTGCAGGGCCGCACGGGCGCGGTGCGCCGGCTCACCGCCGTGTTGCGCCCGGGAACGGGGAACTTTACCCTGAACCTGGCGGCCGGCGACATGGCCCGCGACGCCGTGCGCAACGCCGTGCTCGCCGTGGAGCGCTTCGGCTTCCCGCTGGGGGAGCGCGACGTCGCCTTCAACATCGAGGGCGGCGGCAACGTCGACGGCCCGTCCATGGGCCTGGCGGCTGCGCTCGTGCTCCTCTCCGCGCTGGAGAACCGGCCCCTGCGCCAGGACATCGCCGTGACCGGGGAAATCGCCCTGGACGGCGCGGTGCTGCCCGTGGGCGGACTGCTGCAAAAGCGCGTGGCAGCCCGGGACGCCGGCTTCCCCTGCATTTTGCAGCCCCTGGACGGCGCGTTCCTCCCTCGGGACTGCGTGGGCGTGCGCAGCCTGCGGGAGGCGGCGCGCGTGGCCTTTGTGGACGGCTGAGGCAAACAGCGCCCCCGGCGGAAACCTTTCCGCCGGGGGCGCTGTTTCTTGTGCGGGTTAGATTTCGGTGCGGCCGCGCAGCGCGCGGGAGAGCGTCACCTCGTCCGTGTACTCCAGGTCGCCGCCGATCGGCACGCCGTGCGCAATCCGCGTGACCTTGATGTCCGAAAAGGGCTTGAGCAGCCGCGCGATGTAGGCGGCGGTGGCTTCGCCCTCGATGTCGGGGTTTGTGGCCAGGATCACCTCGTGCACGCCGTTGAGGCGGCCCAGGAGCTCCCGGATGCGAATGTCGTCCGGGCCGATGCCCTCCATGGGCGAGATGGTCCCGTGCAGAACGTGATACTTGCCGTTGTAGTCGCGCATCCGCTCGATCGCGGCCACGTCCCGCGGGTCGCGCACCACGCAGATCATGGTGCCGTCGCGCCGCTCGTCCGCGCAGATGGAGCAGACGTCCTGGTCGGTGTAGTTGCCGCAGATGCGGCACTCGTGCACGGTTTTGCGCGCGGTCAGGATGGCGTCCGCCAAGGCCTCTACCTGTTCGGGCGGTTGGGAGAGGAGGTAGTACGCCATGCGCTGCGCGCTCTTCCGGCCGATGCCCGGCAGCTTGGCCAGCTGCGCGCAAAGGCGGGAAAAGGAGTCGATGTTGCTCATTGCCGCGTCAGAAGGGCAGGTTCAGGCCGCCCGTGAGCTTGCCCATCTCCGTCGAGGAAGTCTCCTCCACCTGGCGAAGCACCTCGTTGACCGCCGCCATGACCATGTCCTGCAGCATCTCCACGTCGTCGGGGTCGACCGCCTCGGGCTGGATGGTGAGGGAGAGGATCTCCTTCTTGCCGTTGGCCTTGACCGTGACCATGCCGCCGCCGGCGGAGGCCTCAAACTCCCGCGCCTCCAGCTCCTCCTGGAGCTTGGCGAGGTTGGCCTGCATCTTCTGGGCCTGCTTGAGCATCTGCTGCATGTTTCCCCCGGGCATTCCCGGGAATCCGCCTCTTGCCATATCCATAAACCTCCTAAACAGCTCGTTGTACGCAAGTATTATACATGTTCCATCCGATTTCGTAAAGGGTGAATCCCCCGCGCGCCCTAGTCCACGATGTCCACGTTTTCCCTTCCGAACGCGGAAAAGAGCGAGCCCTCGTCCACCGGCCCTGCGGAGGGCGGCGCGCTTTGGGAGTTGAGCACAAAGCGCGTGGTGATCGGCCGGCCGCAGACCTTGGTAAAGGCTTGGTCGATCAGCGCGTGGTGGTCCTCCTTGAGGCAGATGCCGTGGAAGATCTCGTTCCGGTCCTCAAAGGAGACGACGGCTTCCGAGCCCTCCAGGCCGTGGAAGCTCCCCATCTTGAGCGCCGTGAACAGCTGCATCCTCGTGGACTTGACCTCCTTGAGGACCTCCTTCCACACCGCCGCATCCCCCTCGGGCACGGGGCGGCTGGGCCGGGCGGGCGCGGAGGGGCTCGCCGCGGGGGCGGAGGCGGCCCGCGCCGGACTCGGCTTTGCCGGCGCGGCGTAGGCGCCGCTGGCGAGCTTGCGCTCCAGGGCGTCCAGCCGCTCCGTCAGCGCCTGAACGCTCTGATCGAACGCGGGCCGGCACGCGCGCACCGCCGCCATCTCCAGCTGCATCCGGGGCTGGCTGGCCCAGCGCATCTCCGGCTCCGCGCGCGCGAACAAGTCCATCGCGCGCAGCGCGCGCTCTGCGCCGAAGGCGTCCGCCTCCGTGCGGTACCGCGCCGCATCCTCGTCGCTGACGTCCAGCAGGTTGGCGCAGCCCGCGCAGGCGACGAGCACGTTGCGCAGGTGCCGCGTCATCTCCCGGGCAAAGACCGCGGGCTCGCGGCCCGCGCGCATCAGGTCGTCAATGACCGTAAGGGAGCGGCCCACGTCCCCGGCGGCCAGCGCGTCCGCAAACGCAAAGCGCGCCGCGCCGCCCGCCGTGCCCAGCGCATCCTGGACCACCTGCGCCGTGATGTGCTTCTGCGAGTAGCTCATGCACAGGTCGAGCAGGCTGATCGCGTCGCGCATGCCGCCCTCGGCCGCGCGGGCGATGTCCAGCAGCGCCTCGTCCTCGGCCTCGCACTGCGTCTCCCGGCAGATGCGGGAGAGCTGCGCGGCGATGTCCTTGGTGCCGATGCGCTTAAAGTCGTAGCGCTGACAGCGCGAGAGGATGGTCGGCGGCAGCTTCTGCGGGTCGGTCGTGGCCAGGATGAAGACGGCGTGCTCCGGCGGCTCCTCCAGGGTCTTGAGCAGCGCGTTGAACGAGGCGGCCGAGGTGGAGAGCGAGTGTACCTCGTCGATGATGACGACGCGGTAGCGGCAGGTCTGCGGCGGATAGGCGACCTTGGCGCACAAGTCGCGCACCTGGTCCACGCTCCCGTTGGAGGCCGCGTCGATCTCCAGGATGTCCAGGTTGTTCTCCTGGGCGAGCGCCCGGCAGGTTGGGCACTCGCCGCAGGGCTCGCCGTCCTGTGGGTTTTCGCAGTTGATGGCCCGCGCGAGGATGCGCGCGGTCGTGGTCTTGCCCGTCCCGCGCGTGCCGTTGAACAGATAGGCGTGCGCGATGCGGCCGGACTTGACCTGGTTTTTCAGCGTCTGCACGATCGGCTCCTGGCCCACCACGTCGCAGAAGCGGTGCGGGCGAAAGGCGCGGTACAGCGTCGTGTATTCTTCCGGCATGTGGATTCCTCCGAATCTTCCCGGCCGCTGTGCGGCCGGACGAGCAGAAGCCCGCCAAGGGGCAGGAAGCGGAAACTGCAAAGCGCCCTCCGGCCTCCCGCCTGGATTTTCCCCTAGTATACCACAAAAAGACCAACCTTGTAAAACGCCGGCGCAAAGGGTATACTGAAGAAAAACGGGAAAGGCGGGTGCGCCCTATGCAGGTGACCTGGGAGAAGCTGGAAAGCGCGGTTTCCCAATGCCGCGCCTGCGGCCTGTGCGCGCACAGGCAGAACACGGTCCTCGGCGAAGGGAATCCGCACGCGTCCGTGCTCTTTGTGGGCGAAGGCCCCGGCCGGCAGGAGGACGAGCAGGGCCGCCCCTTCGTGGGCCCGGCGGGACAGCTGCTGGACAAGATGCTCGCCGCCATTGGCCTACGCCGCGAACAGGTCTACATCGCCAACATCGTCAAGTGCCGTCCGCCCGGCAACCGCGAGCCGACCGCGGAGGAGGCCGCCGCCTGCTTGCCCTACCTGCGCGCCCAGTTCGTGCTGATCCGGCCGAAGATCCTCGTGTGCCTGGGCCGCACGGCCGCCATGCACATCATCCGGCCGGACATCCGCATCACGCGCGAGCGGGGGATCTGGGTCGAGCGGAAGGGCACGCTCCTGCTGCCCACCTACCACCCCTCGGCGCTCCTGCGGGACGAGACCGGGCAGAAGAAGCGGGAGGCCTGGCAGGACCTGAAGTCCCTGCGCGAAAAGATGCGGGAACTGGATCTCTACCCCAAGGAGGAAACGACGTGGACGCATTGACCAGGCTCCGCCGCCTCAACGAGGATTGCGCGGCCTATTTTGACGAGCTCTATGCGCCGGACAAAAAGGTGTACGTGTTCGGCGACGGAAATCCCTGCGCGCGCATCGCGCTGGTGGGGGAGGCGCCCGGCGAGCAGGAGACGCTGCTGGGCAAGCCCTTTGTCGGCCGCGCCGGGCGGAACCTGGACGGGTTTCTTGAGGGAACGGGCCTGCACCGCGCAGACCTTTACATCACCAATACCGTCAAGTTTCGGCCCGTGCGCCTTTCCCCCTCGGGCAAGACGAGCAACCGCCCCCCGACGCGCGAGGAGGTCGCGCTCTTTCTGCCCTGGCTGAAAAAGGAGCTCGCGGTGGTGGCGCCCGACCTCATCGTGACGCTGGGCAACGTCCCCCTGCGCGCGCTGACCGGCAAGGCCCTGCCCATCGGCAAGGTCCATGGCCAGAAGCTGGAGATCCCAGGGAGCGCGCCGGTCTTTGCGCTCTACCACCCGGCTTCCATTCTCTACAACCCGGCCCTGCGCGAGACCTACGCCCAGGACCTCGCGCTTCTCCGGCAAGCGCTGCCGTTTGCGCGCCCGATCTGACAGTTGGATGCGCCCGAGCAGGTTTTGGAGCGGACGCGCGTGACAGAGAGCGGACTTCCTGCTATACTGTTTCCAAGGTGAAAACAAGGAGGGGATGGCATGGACCTGCTGGACATCATTTCTCTTAACTGGCCAGCCGCGCTCTGCCTGATCGCCGGATTCGTGCTGGTGACGGTGGAGATGTTTACGCCGGGCTTCGGCGTGCCGGGCATATCCGGCCTTGCGCTCTTGCTCATCGGCGTCATCGTCGCGGCGGACAGCCTGCTGGAGGGCATCCTGCTCACGATCATCATCGTGCTGGTGCTCTGCCTGCTCTTTACCATCGCTGTGCGCTCCGCTTCCAAGGGCGCGCTGGCCCGCTCACCCTTGGTGCTCAAGACCGCCACCGACCGCGAGGACGGCTTCACCAGCGGCGAGGACCTCAACTACTTCCTCGGGCACGAGGGGGTCGTCACCACCATGTTGCGGCCCGTTGGCCGCGCAGACTTTGACGGCGTCAAGCTGGACGTCCTGACGGAAGGCGAATTCGTGGACGTGGGCGCCCGCGTCAAGGTCGTGCGCGTGGAGGGCAGAAAGATTGTTGTGCGTCAAATCTGACGCATGACCATACAAATTCAAACGAGGAGGAACCCAAATGGAGCAAATCATCGTGGCATTTGGCATTCTGGTTGCCATCATCGTGGTGCTGGCCATCTTCTTCTCCTTCTTCCCGCTGGGGCTGTGGATTTCGGCCATGGCTTCGGGCGTGAAGATCAAGATCTTCACCCTGGTCGGCATGCGCATCCGCCGCATCACGCCCTCCCGCCTGGTCTATCCGCTCATCAAGGCCACGAAGGCGGGCCTGGACATCTCCATCAACAAGATGGAGGCGCACTACCTGGCCGGCGGCAACGTCGACCGCGTCATCAACGCCCTGATCGCCGCCCAGCGCGCCGACATCGACCTGGTCTTTGAGCGCGCCGCCGCCATCGACCTTGCCGGCCGCGACGTGCTGCAGGCCGTGCAGATGAGCGTCAACCCCAAGGTCATCGAGACGCCCGTCGTCGCCGCCATCGCCAAGGATGGCATTGAGCTGCGCGCCAAGGCCCGCGTGACCGTCCGCGCCAACATCGACCGCCTGGTCGGCGGCGCCGGAGAGGAAACCATCATCGCCCGCGTCGGCGAGGGCATCGTCACCACCGTCGGCTCCGCCGAGTCCCACAAGCAAGTTCTGGAGAACCCGGACATGATCTCCCGCACGGTTCTGGCCAAGGGCTTGGACGCCGGCACCGCGTTTGAGATCCTCTCCATCGACATCGCGGACGTGGACGTCGGCCGCAACATCGGCGCGCAGCTGCAGACCGATCAGGCCGAGGCCGACAAGCGCATCGCCCAGGCGAAGGCTGAGGAGCGCCGCGCCATGGCCGTTGCCCACGAGCAGGAAATGGTCGCCGCCGTGCAGGAGATGCGCGCCAAGGTCGTCGAGGCCGAGGCGGAGGTCCCGCGCGCCATGGCCGAAGCCCTGCGCGAAGGCAAGCTCGGCGTGCTGGACTACTACAACATGCAGAACGTCATCGCGGACACGCAGATGCGGGACTCCATCGCCCGCAGCGGCGCACCCGCCGGCACGCAGAAGCCGGAGACCCCGAAGAAGTAAGAGAACCGGGCGGGGGGGGGGGGGGGGGGGCCCCCCCCCCCCCCCCCGCCCCCCCCCGCGCGCGGAAGGGGGGGGGGGCGCGGGGGCGG
>JBMNOF010000114.1:0-6017 GCA_050942925.1 Candidatus Spyradocola sp. | reverse complement strand
GACCGACCGGTCGACCGAAACCCTGCGGCTCACGCTGGTGGACGTCGGCACGGGCGAAATGCGCTGCGTCCTCCAGTGCCCGCGCGTGAGCACGCTCCTGACGCTCGACTTCTGCTTTTCCGGCGATGGGGAGCATTTTTTCTGCTGGATGACCTATAACGGCAGCGGCGTCTCCTGGAAGGAGGACATGGAATGGTACGGCAGCATCCAGACCACGCTGCCCTTCCCCGAGGACGTCCCGCTCAACGAGGTCCTGCGCGGCGATTGCGACGCGGGCGAGGCCGAGACCTGGATCGTCCTGGAGGAGATGGAGGAGACGGAGGCCTACGCCATGGAGCAGGTCGGGGACCCGGGCAACGCCTACAATAAATCGGTCGTCATCTCCCGCGACGGGGAGCGCGCCGCCGTGAGCTACTTTTCCCCGGTGCTCGGCAACGTCTGCGCCGTCTTTTCCGGCGGGGCCGAGGATACCGCGGCGAGCGAGCTCTATTCCAACCTCCTGCGCAACGGCGGGGAGATCTTCCAGATCACGGAGGACGCGGTGCTGGGCGCCTGCTTCCGAGGGGATACGTATCAGCCCTTCCTGGGGCGCGGCTCGGGCGTCGTCTATTGGACGGAGCTTGCGGACGCCAACCTGCGCACCCTGCGCCTTTCGCCCGACGGACTGTACGCCCTGAGCGTGGAGTACGGCGCGGACGGCGAGTGCCTGGTCTGCGTCTACCCGCTGGACGCCGCGCGGCAGCCCCGGCGCAGCGGCCGGCGCGTGCTCTACCAGAGCCTGCAGTCCTACGCGGACCTGTGGATCGCGCCGGAGCAGGACCGCGTGATCCTCCTCTCCCACAACTATACGGTGGAGGAAGACGTCCTGGAAAAGGGGGAGGCGGAGGCCGTGCTCGCCACGGAAGCCGCCTATACCGTGACGGTCCTGGAAATGTGAAGGCCCAGGGAAAGTGTAACAATTCGGATACAACCGCGCGATGCGGCGGAAACAACCCCTTGCTACCATGAGGAAAAGAACGATCCAAACGCTAACCGGATACCGGGAGAGAGGGGAAACCGCGTGACCACGCTCCGCATCAGCGCATCCGCCATCGCACACAACCTGCGCGCCATTCGGCAACGAACGCAGGCCCGCATCCTCGCCGTCGTCAAGGAGGACGGGTATGGCTTGGGATTGGGAAATGCCCGGGCCGCCCTCCTGCCGTGCGGCGTGGACTTCTTCGCCGTCGGCACCGCACAGGAGGCCCTGCGCCTCAAGGACATGGGCGAGGAGGAGGTCCTCCTGCTCACGCCCGAGCTCTGTCCCGAGGCGCTGGACCTGCTCCTGTCCCGGGGCGTGCTCTTCATGCTCGGGGACTCCGCCCAGGCCGAGGCCCTGCGCGCATCGGGCCGGCGCGTCGGGCGCCCGCCCCGCGTGCACCTGAAGATCGACACGGGCCTGGGGCGCTACGGGTACCGCTGGGACAGCCTGGCGAGCGTGCCGCGCGACCTCGAGGGCCTGGCCCTGGAGGGGGTGTACACCCACTTTGCCACGCAGACGCGCGACTACCTCCGCGTCTGCCGCCGCCAGGCCGCGCGGTTTGCCCGGGCCCTGGCGGACATACGGGACATGGGCTTTGATCCGGGGCTCACCCACGCCTGCGCCAGCCGCGCCTTCTGCGGCCTGGGCGACCTCGGGTTTCGGGCGGTACGCCTGGGCTCGGCGCTCCTCGGGCGCTGCACCGGGCCCCTGCGCGCGGACTTCACAAACGCCGTGTGCCTCGAGGCGCCGGTCGCCCAGGTGCGCCTGCACCGGCGGGGCGACGTCGTGGGGTACGACGCGCGGTGCCGCCTCGCGCGCGACACGCTGGTGGGCCTCGTGCGCGTGGGCCACGCGGACGGCGCGTTCCTCTCCGGCGCGGCCGACGCCCCGAGCCTGGTCCAGGCGCTCGCCCGCTGCGCGCGGGGCGCGGTCCGGCCGTCCCGGTTCGTCTGGGCCGGCGGCCGCCCGGCGCCCTTGCTGGGGAACGTGGGGATGAACCACCTGCTCGTGGACCTGACGGACGCCGAGCGGCGCGATGCCGTCCACATCGATGTCAGCCCCCTGCTCGTCCGCCGGGAAATCCCCCGGCAGCTCGTCGCGGGCGCCCTGGAGGATGCCATGCACCGCTAAAGCCCGTCGGCGGCGCGCCGCCCGCCTTCTTCCGCATTCCGACGCAACGCCCCGTGCAAGCGTCCAGGAGGGGGAATCCGCAGAGGGGCTTTTCAAAGAAAAAACCGCCCCGCCGTGGGCAAGTGCCCAGGGGGACAGTGAATTCACAAAGGTGGCTCAGCCATACGTTCCCATGCAACAGCCCTAGGCAAGTGCCTAGGGCTGTTGCATGGGAGAAGGGAGTTCAACCGTTCTTTTCAAAGAAAAAACGCCCCGCCCCGGGCAAGCACTCGAGGCGAGGCGGTTTTTTTTATTCCCCAACCGAGAAGGGGGTTGCGAGGACCAGGCGTTCCGGGCCGCCGACGCCGGCGGCGTTGCCCTCGTAGACGAACGCCCACCCCCCCGCAAAGGAGAGGCGAAGCTGTTCCACATAGGCTGCGTAATAGACGCCATCCTCCGCCTGCTTGGCCAGAATGAACGCCTCCTCGCCCGCCGCCTGCACCTCGTCATAGTCGAAGAAGGAGTAGATGGACTCCACCTCCAGCAGGCTGACCGGTTCCTCGCCCACGAGGAAGGTCACCACCGCCGCGCCCAGGTCCATGTCCATGCGCAGCAGCGCGCTGTACGTCTCCTCGCCCGCGTGGTAGAGGTAGGTCTGCTCCTCCAGGGAGCCGCTCCGCTCCACCTGCGCCTCCGGAAGCGCCGAGGGGGACACGGTCTGCGCCGCGGCCGGGTCGGGCATCTCGCCCTCGGTCAGGACCCGCACCGTGCCGCTTTCCGGGTCCAGGGCGTAGTCCGTCGCCGTCTCGTCGTCCTGCTCGGCGGGCATCGCGGAGAAGTAATAGGTCCCTTCCACCGCAAAGGCCTCCGTCACCACCTGGTTGGACAGGTCCACGCCCTGCGCCGTGCGGGTCTCTCCCGTGGTCAGGTCCACGATCTGCAGCGCGCGCTCTGCCGTGGCCCCCACGCAGACCAGCGCGT
Source organism: Candidatus Spyradocola sp. (assembly GCA_050942925.1). GTDB lineage: Bacteria > Bacillota > Clostridia > Christensenellales > UBA1750 > Spyradocola. Next base: position 2,905 of record JBMNOF010000114.1, on the reverse strand, counting down.
CCTCGCGGACAAAGATCGGGTCAATTCCCCCGGAGAGCAGCGTCTGCGGGTTTTCGCCCTGCTCGTCCAGGAGGAGCACGTCGTAGATCGCCGACTCCGCCTCGTAGCCGAACGCCCAGGACGGCAGCGCGGCCACCTGCGCATCCTCGGCCTCGCGGGCGAGGCGCTTGAGCACGAGCAGCCGGCCGTCCGCCAGCGGATACAGGCCCCGATACTGCCGGCTCTCGCCCGCGTCCACGACCGAATCCTGCTCGCCCTCCCGGCGATGCAGGCCGTCGTTGCCCACGTAGAAGAGCCGCTCCCCATCCCAGACGGCCCAGGGGTCCGGCGCAGAGGCCTCGGCCGGAATCGCCGCCATGGAAACCGCAGCCGTCGGCGACGCCGCCGGGGATTCCGCCGCGGGGGAGTCTGCCGCCGGGGCCGAGCAGCCGGTCAGCATCGCCACGGCGAGCAAAAGGACCAGAATTCGTTTCATCTCGTTCATCTCCTAAAATCTGCATACACATACCCAAAGAGGGAAACGATTTCCCCCGGCCTGACGCTCCCTCTTTCGCCCGTTTTTTTCAAAAAAATTTCACATGCCCCGCCCTTCGCGGAGACGGAAATTTCCAAGGGAAAACCTGTTCGGTTTTGGTTGCATCTTCTCCGGGGGCGTGGTAGAATAAAGAGGAATAAAGGGATTGTGTGTTCGTCTAAATTGCCGGAAGGGGGAGAGCGGGCATGGAGCGGAAGGCGTATGCGGCCATAGACCTAAAGTCCTTTTACGCCTCGGTGGAGTGCGTGGAGCGCGGCCTGGACCCGATGGATACGCACCTGGTGGTCGCGGACGAGGAGCGGACGGACAAGACGATCTGCCTGGCGGTCACGCCGCCGCTGAAGGCGCGGGGCGTTCCGGGGCGGCCACGGCTGTTCGAGGTGCGGGAGCGGGTGCGCGAGATCAACGCGCGGCGCCGGATGGGGGCGCAGGCCTTTGCGGGCGCCTCGCACCGGGAGAGCGAGCTCGCCGCGCACCCGGACTGGGAGCTGAAGTTCCTGGTCGCGCGGCCGCGCATGGCGCTCTACCTGCAGTACAGCGCGCGCGTCTACGCCGTCTACCTGCGCTTTGTCGCGCCGGAGGACATTCACGTCTATTCCGTGGACGAGGTGTTTCTCGACCTGACGCCCTATGTGCCGCTGTACGGCTGCACCGCGCGGGAGCTGACCAGCCGCATGATCCGCGAGGTCTACCGGGAGACCGGCCTTTCGGCGGCGGCGGGCCTGGGCACAAACCTCTACCTGTGCAAGATCGCCATGGACATCGGGGCCAAGCACGCGGTGCCCGACGCGGAGGGCGTGCGCATTGCCGAGCTGGACGAGGAGCGCTACCGCCGGGAGCTCTGGTCGCACGAGCCGCTGACGGATTTCTGGCGCGTGGGCCGGGGATATGCCAACAAGCTGCGCGCCAACGGCCTGTTCACGATGGGGGACATCGCGCGCTGCTCGCTGGGCGGGCCGGGGGACGTGCACAACCCCGAGCTGCTCTACCGGCTCTTCGGGGTCAACGCGGAGCTGCTCATCGACCACGCCTGGGGCGAGGAGCCCTGCACCCTGCGGGACATCAAGACCTACCAGCCGGAGGAGAGGAGCGTGGGCTCCGGGCAGGTGCTCTCCCGCCCCTATGCGAACGGGGAGGCCGCGCTCGTCCTGCGGGAGATGGCCGAGGCCCTGGCCCTGGACCTGACGGCGCGCGGCCTTGCGGCCGGACAGATCGTGCTCTCCATCGGCTACGATCGGGAGAGCCTGCGCCTGGGCTTCCGCGGGCGCACCCGCGCGGACGCCTATGGCCGGCGCGTGCCCGAGGGCGCGCACGGGAGCCTGGACCTGGGCGGCCGCACCGCCTCCTGCCGGCGGATCGCGGAGGCGGCCGGGACGCTCTTTGCGCGCATCGCGGACCCGGCGCTGCTCGTGCGCCGGCTCAACCTCACGGCCTGCCGCCTGGGCCCCGCGGGCGAGGCGTCCTGCGTGCAGATCAGCTTCTTTGACGAGGAGGAGGCCGCCCGCCGCGCCGAGGACCGCCGCGAGGAGAGCCGCCAGCGCGCCGTGCTCGCCATCCGGGAAAGGTACGGCGGGAGCGCCATCTTCCGCGGGTGCGACCTGCTCGCGGGCGCGACGGGCCTCGCCCGCAGCGCGCAGATCGGGGGGCACCGGGCATGAGCGGGCGCTATGACGACATCCTGCACCGGGACCGCCCGCAGGTGCCGGGCCACCCGCCCATGCCCCGCGCCGCCCGCGCGGCGCAGTTTGCGCCCTTTGCCGCGCTGACGGGCTACGGCGCGGTCGTGGCGGAGGTCGACCGGCTGACCGAGGCGCGCGCGGAGCTGGCCGAGGACGCGGAGGCCGCCCTGCAGGAGACGCTGCGCCGCCTGGCGTCGCGCGCCGCCGACCACCCGCGCCTTGCCGTCACCTACTTCGTGCCGGACGCCAAAAAGAGCGGCGGCGCATACGTCACCGCCGTGGGAACGCTGCGCCGCCTGGACGAGACGGCGCGCGTCTTGGTGCTGGAGGACGGCGCGCCCATCCCCCTGCGCGAGGTGCGGGAGCTGGCGCTCCTTTAGCGCCCGGGGCCGAAAGCAGGGCCCGCCGGGGGAATACTGCGCCCTTGTGTGGGAGTGTGCAAAATCGCGCGGGGCTATTGCGGCGCGGCCGGCTCCTGCGGGGCCAGCAGGTCGCGCAGGCTGTCCAGAAACAGGCGGGCAGCCCGGGAGAACACCTGGTACTTCTTCCAGACCAGGCAGGCGTCCGCCGAAAGGGGCGGGCACAGCGGGCGGAAGCACAGGCTGCTGCCCTGCGTGTTGAGGAGCTTGTCCAGCGTCACGGCGTAGCCCAGCCCCTCGTCCACGAGGAGCGAGGCGTTGTAGACCAGGTT
>JBMNOF010000119.1:0-5625 GCA_050942925.1 Candidatus Spyradocola sp. | reverse complement strand
AGTGCGAGCCCTCGCACTGGAACCAACGGCTCAGGCGCAGGTCCTCGTTGCGCTGGTGGGAGAGGAGCAGGGGCTTGTCCCACAGGTCCTCGGGCGCGATGGCCGCCTTTTCGGCCAGCGGCGAGTCCCGGCGCATGAGCACGCCCCAGGTGTCCGGGTAGGGGATGGTGAAAAAGTCGTACCGCTTGGGGTCCGCGCCACCGAAGATCAGCCCAAAGTCGAACAGGCCCTTGTCCAGGTACTCGAGCACGTACTCCGCATTTCCGCTGGAGATGTGGTAGCGGATGTCCGGATACCGGTCCTGCAGGGCCCGCGCGGCCCGCGCCAGGTACCGCACGATGTCGCTCTCGCCCGCGCCGATGTAGACGTCGCCCACGACCGCCTCGTCCGACCGGGTGATCTCGTCCTCGGTGCGCTGCACGAGGGAGAGAATCTCCTGGGCGCGCTTGCGCAGGATCATGCCCTCTTCCGTCAGGAGCACCTTGCGCGAGCCCTTCGTGCCCCGGATCAGCAGCTGTTTGCCCAGCTCCTCCTCCAGGGCCTTGAGCTGCGTCGAGAGCGTCGGCTGGGAAAGGTGCAGGGACTCCGCAGCCGCGGAGATGTTCTGCTCCCGCGCCACCGCGAGAAAGTATTGAAGCACGCGCAGTTCCACGAATCCAGTCCCCCTTCCATTTCCTCTATTGTAGCACAGCCGGACGCCGCACGCAAAAGAAAGGCCCGGGCCCCTTTCGGGGTCCTGGCCGCCGTCCGGAAAAGGAATTTTTCCTTTTCCTGCCGCCTACGGCGCCGTCCGGAAAAGGATAGCGGAAGCGGCCCGGCGGTCCGCTCCTCGCGGCGTACACGCCGCCGCTGCGGAAGAAAAAGGAAGGGGCGAGGCCCCTTCCTTGCATCCCCGCGGAATCGGGGGTGGTTTTTTTACAGTCTGCGGCCCGGGCTCCCTTTGGGGTCCGGGCCGCTGTCCGGAAAAGGAATTCTTCCTTTTCCTGCCGCCTACGGCGACGACCGGAAAGGATAGCGGAAGCGGCCCGGCGGTCCGCTCCTCGCGGCGTACACGCCGCCGCTGCGGAAGAAAAAGGAAGGGGCGAGACCCCTTCCTTGCATCCCCGCGGAATCGGGGGTGGTTTTTTTACAGTCTGCGGCCCGGGCTCCCTTTGGGGTCCGGGCCGGTTTTTTTGGTTACGGGTGCAGGCGCAGGGTGCGCACGGCAAAGGGATGGAAGTGCAGGCAAAGCCGTCCCTCGGAAAGGGGCAGATCTTCCAGCGGGTTTTCCAGCATGTCGCACAGCGTTGCCGAGGCAAAGGGCAGGTGCAGCGCGATCTCGCACTCGGTGTCCGCGCGCTTGGCCTCGTACAGGCGGAGGATCACGTCGCCGCTGCCGTCCTCCGCGGGCTTGATCGTGTCCACAAACACGTTCTCCGCCGAGAGGGAGAGCAGCGAGGGCAGGTCCGCGCACGCGCCCGGGGCCGTGGTCAGCGGCACGTTCAGGTCATAGGCCTCCGCCACGACCGGGCTGTCGAGGAACGCGCCCTCCCAGCCGCAGAAGGCGTAGGTGAAGTGGTGCACGCCGTTGTCCGCGCGCATCTCCGGCGCAGCGGCCGCGCGCAGGAGCGTCAGCTGCAGGGCGTTGCCGTTCATGCTGATGCCGTACTTGCAGTCGTTGAGCACCGCGGCGCCGTGGCTCTCGTCGCACAGCGCGCTGTAGCGCTGGTTGCAGACCTCGAAGCGGTCGCTGTCGTAGAGGCGGGAGCGGTGCGTCGGGCGCTTGAGGTAGCCGAACTGGATCTCGTTGATGCCCTCGGTGGCCTGCACGTCCACGGGGAACTCCACCTTGAGCAGGCGGTGCAGCTCGTGCCAGTCCACGGTCGTGACAAAGTCCACGCGCCCGCCGTCCGCCGTGAGGACGATGTCCTGGGAGAAGGTCGAGTGCAGGATCTTGCGCTCCAGGTGCAGCACCGCGCGAAGGCCGCCGGCTTCCCGGACGGTGAGGGTCGCGGGCTCGTCCAGCGCAATGGGCGAGAGCGCGTAGTTGGAGTCGATGTCCCAGGCGTCAAAGAGCCGCGGCACGTCCTTGAAGGCGAGCAGGCGGTTCATCGGCCCGGCGGCGAACTCGCGCCCGGTCGCCTTGTCCACAAAGGACACGATCTCGCCCTGGGCGTTGAAGGCCGCGCGCACACGCGCGTTCTCCAGCACCGCGCCGCCGTCCGTGAGGGAAGCGCGGGCCGCCGGCGCGGGGGATTCGACCGCGCAGGGGTAGAGCGTCACCGCGCCCAAGGCCGGGACCTCCACCTGCACAAGCGCGCCGGATTCCGTCTTTTCGGCGGGAAGGAAGGCGCCCTGCGCCGTGCGCGCGCCCGCGGCAAAGCTGGCCGGCAGCGCCACGAGCCCCTTGCGCGCAAAGGACAGGGAGTTGAACACCGTCACGCCCTCGCCCTCCGCCAGCGCCTTGCGCGCCTCGTCCGCGACGGATTCCGCCTGGGCGATGACGTGGGCATGGTCCGCGCGCGCCTTTTCATAGACCTTGGCGATGGAAGAGCCGGGCAGGATGTCGTGGAACTGGTTGAGCAGGAGCAGCTTCCACGCCGCGTCCATGGTCTCCAGCGGGTAGCGGTAGGCCGGGCGCAGCAGGCCCGCCATCGCGCCCGCGAACTCCGCCTCGCGCAGCGCCAGTTCGCTCTTGCGGTTGCCGCGCTTGATCGCCGCCTGGGAGGTGTACACCCCGCGGTGCGCGGAGAAGTAGAGCTCGCCGACGTAGGTGTGCTTCGGTCCGCCCTCCGCCTCCATGTCGTGGAAGAACTCCACCGGGCCCGCGCTGCGCACGCGCGGCATGCCCTCCAGGTCCGCCTCGCGCCGGAGGAACTCGACGTGGTCGCGCGCAGGTCCGCCGCCGCCGTCGCCGTAGCCGTAGGGCAGCAGGAACGCGTCCAGGTTCCGCTTCTGCACGCGCTTTTTCCACGCCTGCGAGATCTCGCCCGGGTCCGTGCGGTAGGTGTAGCTTGTGGGCAGGAAGGTCGAGATCTCGGAGCCGTCCGCGCCCTGCCAGGTGAAGTAGTGGTAGGGGAAGCGGTCGCCCTCGTTGTAGGACCAGAAGATCTTCTGCGTCACCAGGTACTTGACACCGCAGCCCTTGAGGATCTGCGGCAGCGCCGCCGAGTAGCCGAAGGTGTCCGGCAGCCAGAGCACGACCGAGTCCACGCCGAGCTTTTCCCGGAAGTAGCGCTTGCCGTGCACGAGCTGGCGCACGAGCGATTCGCCGGAGGTCATGTTCGTGTCCGGCTCCACCCACATCGCGCCCTCCGCGATCCAGCGCCCCTCGCGCACCGCCGCGAGAATCCGCTCGTAGAGCTCCGGGTAGTGCTCGCGGCACATCTCGTAGGCCGCGGGCTGGCTCTGTAGGTACTTGTAGTCGGGGTATTCCTCCAGGAGCCGCAGCTGCGCGGCAAAGGTGCGCGAGGTCTTGCGGTAGGTCTCCTCCATGGGCCACAGCCACGCCAGGTCCAGGTGCGCGTTGCCCACCGCGTAGAACACCGGCGCGGTCGAGCCGTTCTTGGCGGCAAGCGCCGGCGCAAGGGCCAAACGCGCCTCGCGGTAGCTCGCGTCGCGCGCGGCCTCGTCCTGCTCAAAGTCGATGCAGAGCGTGGCGGTTTCCAGCGCGTCGGCGATCTTTTCCGCGCGCAGGCTCTCCGGGTCAACCTCCTCGCCCAGCAGGCGCAGCGTCTCCAAATCCAGGTAGAGCTGGTAGGCGTCCTCGTTCCAGATGCCGTAGGTCATCTTGCCCAGCTGCGCGCGCTCGCCCTCGACCTTGGGGTCCTGGTAGGAGCCCGGCAGCACCGGCCCGGTCGCGCAGCCGCCCAGCTCGCTCTCCGGGTAAAAGTGCCCGGCGTAGGCCTCCAGCAGCAGGTCGTAGGCGCGGCCCGGTTCCCCGCAGCGCGTCAGCACGTTGTCCACGAGGTAGTGGTGCGGAACGGTGATCCAGCCCGCGCGGTAGGTCCCGAAGGACTTGCCGTCCACAAACACCGTCGTCTCCCCGCCGGTGCACAGGTCCATCGCGATGCGCTTGCCGCGCGCCGCCTCCGGCAGCACGATGCGGCTGCGCATCCAGCAGTATTCATAGGACCGGCCCCAGCGCTGGCCGGGGGTCATGGGACGGTAGTCCGCGCCCTGCGCCGCCTGCGCAGGGGTGAGCTGGTCCATGGTCAAAAATCCCTCCACGGGGATCGGCCCCAGGGGCCGGTAGAGATCCTTTTGCAGCGTCAGCAGCCAGTGCTCTAGGCGCTGGCGCCACTCGGAATGCATGTACTTCATGGCAAAAAGCCGTCCTTTCTCTTCCGCCGCAGGCGGAAGGCGTGCGCGCTCAAACGCGAACGATGTAGTTCGCCTTGCGGGGCGCGGGCGCCGGGGCGGGCGCCGCGGCGTAGCCCAGGGCGATGGAGCCGACCCCGCGCAGCGTCTCGGGCAGGTTCCAGGCGCGCAGCAGCGCCTTGCCCGCCTCGCTGTCAAAGATCTCGCGCTCGCGGTGCACCCAGACGGAGCCGAGATCCAGCGCGTGCGCGGCCAGCATCATGTTCTCCAGCACGCAGCTGGCGTCTTCTACCCAGGTGTTGGAGGCGGGGTCCGCAAGCGCCAGCACCACGACCGGCGCGCCGTAGTAGGGGTCCGTGTCCTTGCCCATCACGGCCGCGTTCAAGCGGGCGATCTCGGCGCGCGTGGCCGGGTCCGTCACCGCGACGATCACGGGCGACTGCCGCCCGCCGCCCGTGGGCGCATAGGTCCCCGCGCGCAGAATCTCGTCCAGCAGCGCCTCCGGCACCGGGTCCGGCTTGTAGGCGCGCACGCTCCGGCGGCTGAGCAGCAGGTCCAAGAAAGCTTGATTCATCTGACAACCCTCCTGCGTTTCTGTGTTCCGGCAGAGCCGGTTTCTTCAAGAAAAGTATAGGACCGCCCCGCCCGCCTGTCAAGGCGAACGGCCGCGGAACGGAAATGGACGGCCGCGCGCGCCGGCGTGCTATAGTACGATTATGACGAAAAAACGCGCGGCGAAAAACCGGGGAGCAAGCGCCCCGCACCGCGAAATAAAGGAGGATTCCCCCATGGAAGTCAAGATGGTGCAATGCCCCAACGGCCACTTTTACAACGCCGCCCTGCACGCCTCCTGCCCGGAGTGCGCGCGCAGCGCCGAGTCCACGGGCAGCTTTTCTCCCACCGAGGCGCCTGGCGCTGGCAGCTTTTCCCCCACTGAGGCGCCCGGCATGGGCGGCTTTTCTCCCACCGAGGCCCCGGGCACCGGCTTTTCCGGCGCCGTGCCGGGCGCCGGCGACCCCTTCGGCTATACCGTCATCGGCGGGCCGAGCTACGGCCTGGGCCAGCCCGAACCCGTCGTCGGCTGGCTGGTCTGCATCGAGGGCCCCATGCGCGGCCTCGACTACCGCATCCACGCCGGCTATAACTACATCGGCCGCGAAACCGGCGACATCCACATCGCCGGCGACATGCAGATCTCCCGCCAGAACCACGCCATGGTCGCCTTCGACAGCGAGGAGCAGACCTATTTCGTCGGCCCGTCCGCCGGCCGCAACCTCATCAAGGTCAACGGCAAGACCGTCCTGAACGCCGTGCAGATCCACAGCT
>JBMNOF010000061.1:0-11772 GCA_050942925.1 Candidatus Spyradocola sp. | reverse complement strand
GCACCACGGCGAGGAACTTCGCCGGCTCGTTGCCCACGGCCTGCATGCCGTGCGGGTAGGAAGAGTCAAAGTAGATGCTGTCGCCCGGGTAGAGGAGAAGCTCCGTGCCGTTGATGGTGAGACGCAGGGTCCCCTCGATCATGTAGTCGAACTCCTGTCCCTCGTGGGTGTTGACGACAAGGGGCGTGCCCGCCGGCACGACGCCCGCCGTGACCAGGAAGGGCTCGGCAACCTTGTTGCCAAAGTTGTAGGCCAAGGACTTGTAGCGGTACTCCTTGCGGCGGTCGATGCCCACGCCCTTGCCGGCGCGCGTCAGGCAGTAGACGTGGAGCTTGGGCTCCCCGCCGGTGAGCAGCGCGGAGGGCTCAACGTGGCAGGCATTTGCCATGGCCAGGAGCACGCTGATGGGGATGTCAATGGCGCCGCTCTCGTAAGAGGCGTACGCCTCCGGCGTCACGTTTAATTCCCGGGCCATATCTTCCTGGGAAAATTCGCAGATTTCGCGCAGTTCCTTCATGCGCGCGGCGATGTCGAGAATCTCGTTGGACATGGTCAAACCTCCTGCCTCCCTGCGGGACGAACTCGTTTTCTCTTTACCAGTATACAATGTGCCCTTCCATTTTGCAATGCAATTTGTTATACTGTTGGGAAAGAAGTTCTTTAGGAGGGAACGAGCATGGTTCGTCATATCGTCCTGTTTCGCTTGAAGGACGCCCGGCCCCACAAGGTCGAGGCGGCCGCGCAGATGCTCCGCTCCATGCGGGGCAAGATCGAGGGCCTGCTGGACCTGGAGGTCGGCGTGGACTTCCTCGCCTCCGAGCGCTCCTATCACCTGGCGCTCATCTGCACGTTTGACAACGAGGAGCACTTTGCCGCCTACGCGGACCACCCGGTGCACCGCCCGGTGAAGGCCTACATGCACGCCGTGCGGGAGACGAGCGTCTCCTGCGATTACCGCATCTGATCTTTCACCCCCAACTAACGGAGGAATGGCCATGGGCAACGAGATCACGCTCTCCTACATTCAGGAGATGGTTCGCCGCCGCGAGGGGCGGCTTGGGGAAAAGCAGCAGCTTCTGCACCTGATGCGCGCCATGGGCGACCTGGCGCGTGCCGTCGAGCAGGAGGAGGGGATGGAGGGCGCCATCGGGGACATGCTCTATAACCTCTGTGCGCTTGCCAATACCTACGGCATCGACATTGAGGACTGCCTGCCCGAATCCGTGCCCGTTCCCCAACAGGAAAAGAAAAACGCCCGGGGCCTGGACTTCCGTCCCCTCTGACCCGCGCTTTCCAAGACACTCCCACAAAAAAAGAGAGATTTGAAGGAGGAAACCCACTATGCGCAAACTCACCGTCAAAAAACTGGACCGCGAGGCCTTCCGCCCCTACGGCGATTTCGTATCCCTTCTGCGCCCTGCCGAGTTCTACGGCGACGCGCCGTCCGTCTTTACCCCGGACATGCTCCAGCTTCCCCTGGCCCAGCATGACCTGGCGTCCTTCTCCATCTGCCGCGTGGCGCAGCGCCCCAATATCGTGGATACTTCCGAGTACCACTCCGCTGCGTGGGAGGGCAACATTCCCTTGGACGGCGACATCGTTCTGCACATGGCGCCGGCCAACAACGGCAAGATCGACGCGGACAAGTTTGAGGCCTTCCTCGTGCCCAAGGGCACGCTCGTCATCCTCAAGCCCGGCGTCTGGCACTATGCGCCTTACGCGGTGAAGGGCGAGGTGTCCACCCTGGTCGTCCTGCCCGAGCGCACCTACGCCAACGACTGCGTCGTGGTCAAGCACGCCGAGGACGAGAAGTTCGAAATCGAGATGTAAAAGCCCAAAATCCATACAAAAATAGGGGGGTATCACCATGGAAAAGGGAATCCTTGGCACCAAGATCGTCACGCAGATCGGCTTTGTCGTCAACGACATCGAAAAGACCTCCAAGGCCTTTGCCGACTTCCTCGGCGTGGAAACGCCCGCATGGAGCTTGACCGATACCATCGACAAGACCCATGGCGAGTTCAACGGCGAGCCCTGCGCCGCCCGCGCCAAGCTCGCCTTCTTCCACGTGGGCGAGAACCTGGACATTGAGCTCATCGAGCCGGATCAGACGCCCAGCGTTTGGCGCAACGTCCTCAACGAGAAGGGCGAGGGCGTCCACCACATCGCCTTTGTCATCAACGGCATGAAGGAGAAGATCCTCGCCTTGGAGGGCAACGGCATGAAGCTCCTCCAGCGCGGCGAATACACCGGCGGCCGCTACGCCTACATCGATTGCGTGGACCAGCTCAAGACCATCGTCGAGCTCCTGGAGAACGACTGACGCGCAAACCCACGGGGCGCCCGGAAGAGCGGGGCGCCCCGTCTGTTTTTTCACAAGGGAGGGATGCAGTTGGAGGAGAGAAAGCAGGGCCTTGCGCCCCTGTGCGGTTCGGAGCCCAAGGTCCTCATTCTGGGGTCCATGCCCTCGGAAATCTCCTTGGCCGAAGGCTTTTACTATGCAAACCCGCGCAACGCCTTTTGGCCCTTGCTCGCCGCGCTCTACGGGGAGCAGGACGCGGGCGATCCCGAGAGCCGGTGCGCGCGCTTGGCCGCGCACGGCGTCGCGCTCTGGGACAGCGCCGCCTCCTGCGTGCGCCGCGGCAGCTTGGACAGCGCCATCCGCGACGTCGTGCCCAGCGATGTGCCCGCCTTCCTCGCGCAGCACCCCTCCATCCGCGCAGTGCTCTGCAATGGCAAGGCCTCGCACCGCATCCTTCTGCGCGCATACCCCGCTCTGCCCGTTCCCGTGCGCGCGTTGCCCTCGACCAGTCCCGCTGCGGCTTCCCTCTCCTTTGCGGAGAAGCTCACCGCGTGGGGCCGGGTCTTTGACGAGTTTTCTCTTCGCTAACCGAAAGGAGGAGGTCCCATGTCCTTTGAAGCGCTTGCCGGCTCCCGGCGCAGCATCCGCAAGTACGCCCCCGATCCCATCCCCGCGCAGGATGTCGAAGCCATGCTTCGCGCCGCGCAGTCCGCGCCCAGCGCCTGCGGCGCGCAGAACTGGCTCTTTGTCGCGCTGAAGAGACGGGAGGACATCGAGGGCCTGGCCGCGGCGGTCGAGGCCGGCTTGCGCCGCGCGCACCGCGAGTTTCTGCCGGAGGCGGAGGAGAGCTACCTGGCCGGACGCGTCCGGCAGTCCACCTTCTTCCGCAGCGCGCCGCTGGTCTTTGCCGTCTACATGCGGCCCGTCGCCTATGTGGATGCGCGGCTGGAGCAGGCCATGCGCGACGGCGGCCTCACCTATGTCCAGGAGATGGACCGCCTCGGCCGCCCGGATCTGCTGGGCGTCGGCGCGGCGGTCGAGAACCTGCTGCTCTGCGCCGCAGACCTGGGCTACGGCGGCTGCTGGATGAACGCCCCGGTCCTGGCCGCGCCGGAGATCAACGCCTACCTGGGCAAGGCGGAGGAGCCGGACCTTCGCCTGCTCAGCCTTGTGCCGGTCGGCAAGCCGGCCTACACGCCGCGGGAAAAGCCCCTGCGGCCGGACGCGGTGGAGTACCGCTAAGGAGGAACCCATCATGGCCAACATGCTCTCCATCCTCGAAAAAAAGAAGCGCGGGGAACGCCTTTCCCCGGAGGAGATCGCCGGGTTCGTGCACGGCGTCTACGACGGCAGCGTGCCGGATTACCAGACGGCCGCCTTGCTGATGGCCATTCGCCTGCAGGGCATGGACGAGGCGGAAACGGCTGCGCTCACGCTCGAGATGGCACGCACGGGCGCACAGGCCGACCTTTCCTCCATCCCCGGGGTCAAGGTCGACAAGCACTCCACCGGCGGCGTGGGGGATCTGACGACCCTGGTCGCCGTGCCCCTGTGCGCGGCCTGCGGCGGCGTCGTCGCCAAGATGAGCGGGCGCGCGCTCGGGCACACGGGCGGCACGCTCGACAAGCTGGCCTCCATCCCCGGCATGCGCACAGACCTCTCGATGGAGGCCTTTCTTCGCCAGGTCCGGCAGATCGGCTGCGCGGTCATCGGCCAGACCGGAGACCTTGCACCCGTGGACAAGGCGCTCTACGCCCTGCGCGACGTCACCGCGACCGTCGACAGCATCCCGCTCATCGCCTCGAGCATTTTGTCCAAGAAGATCGCCGCGGGCTGCGACGCCATTCTCCTGGACGTAAAGACCGGCTCCGGAGCGCTGATGCCCACGTTGAAGGATTCGCGCCGTCTGGCTGAGGAGATGGTGCGCATCGGCAAGGCGGCCGGCAGACGCATTTCGGCCCTGATTACGGACATGGATGAGCCGCTCGGCCGCCTCATCGGCAATGCCCTGGAGGTCAAGGAGGCCGTCTCGATCCTGCGCGGGGAGGAAACCGGCCGCGCACGCGACCTCTGCCTGGAGGTGGCCGCGCGCATGGTATCCCTCGGCTCGGGCGAGACGGTGCCGGACGCCCGAAAGCGCGTGGAAACCGCGCTGCGCGACGGAAGCGGGCTGGAAAAGCTCTGCCAAATGGTCTCTGCCCAGGGCGGGGACGCGCGTGCGCTGGAAAACACGGATCTCCTGCCCGGCGCCCGCCTTCGCGTGCCCCTTTGCGCAGACCGAGACGGCTTTGTCGCGGCCCTGGCCGCCCGAGATCTCGGCCTGGCCTCCAATGCCCTGGGCGCAGGCCGCGCCCGCAAGGAGGACGCGATCGACTACGGCGTGGGCATCGAGTGCTGCGTCCGGGTCGGCGACCCCGTCCGCCGCGGCCAGACGCTGCTCCTGCTGCATGCCAACGACGAGGCCCGCGTGAACGCCGCCATGGACCTGGCGCGGGGCGCCGTTCGCCTCGCCGAGCAGGCGCCGGCGCCCCGGCCGCTGCTCTTCGGAACGGTCGAATAAAAAATTTACCGGAACGCTCTTGACAGCGCGGAAAAACGGCGCTATACTTTTCCACAATCGCATGGGACGACGAGGACCGAGTAACCGGCGAGAAAGTGCGGGCAAGAGAGGGCGCGACGCGGCTGAGAGCGCGCCTACGTGCAATAGTCGGTGAAGACCAGCCTTTGACCATGCCGAAGCAAGGCTCGTTAGCGCCTGTCAAGTGGTCGCGCGAGGAAGCGCGGCAATTTGGGTGGAACCGCGGGGATCGCAAAGAGAATGTCCGGCCCCGTCCCTTTTGCAGAAGATTTCTGCAAGGGGGACGGGGCCTTTTTTCATCCCCTTTCCCTGAAAACAGGACAAAATCAGCTTTGGAGGGAATTTGCCATGAAGATCACGCTCAAGGGAGACGTGCGCGAGTTTGAAGCGCCCAAGACCGCGCTGGAGATTGCGGCTTCTCTTTCGCAGGCCCTGAAAAAAGAGGCCCTTGCCGTCAAGGTGGACGGACAGGTCGAAGGCCTGACCACCGTCATCGACCACGACTGCGAGCTGGAGTTCCTCACCTTTGCCGATGAGGAAGGCCGCCGCGTCTACCGCCACACCGCCTCCCACATCCTAGCCCAGGCGGTCAAGGCCCTTTGGCCCGACGCCAAGCTCGCCATCGGCCCGGCCATCGAAAATGGCTTCTACTACGACTTTGACTGCGAAGAAGCCTTCTCCACGGAGGACTTCAAGAAGATCGAGAAGGAAATGGAGCGCATCGTCAAGGCGAACCTGCCCATCGTTCGCTCCGAAAAGCCCCGCCAGGAGGCCATCGCCTTCATGAAGGAAAAGGCCGAGCCCTACAAGGTCGAGCTCATCGAGGATCTTCCGGAAGACGCGGTCATCTCCTTCTACACGCAGGGCGACTTCACCGACCTGTGCGCCGGCCCGCACCTGCCTTCCACCGGCTATGTCAAGGCCTTTAAGATCATGTCCGTCGCCGGCGCGTACTGGCGCGGATCGGAAAAGAATAAGATGCTCCAGCGCCTGTACGCCACGGCCTTCCCCAAGAAGGCGGACCTGGACGCCTACGTGCAGCAGCTGGAAGAGGCGAAGAAGCGCGACCATCGCCGCCTCGGCCGCGAGCTCGACTTGTTCGACGTGCGCGACGAGGGCCCGGGCTTCCCGTTCTTCTACCCCAAGGGAATGATCCTGCGCAACATCCTGGAGGACTACTGGCGCAAGATCCACCGCGAGCACGGCTATGAGGAGATCAAGACCCCGATGATGCTCAACCGCGCCCTGTGGGAGCGTTCCGGCCACTGGGATCACTATGCCGAGAACATGTACACCACCAAGATCGACGGCACGGACTTCGCCATCAAGCCCATGAACTGCCCCGGCGGCATCCTGGTCTATGAGCGCCGCGCCTGGAGCTACCGCGACCTGCCCATCCGCAGCGGCGAGCTGGGCCTCGTGCACCGGCATGAGAAGAGCGGCACCCTCCACGGCCTGATGCGCGTGCGGTGCTTCACGCAGGACGATGCGCACATCTTCATGCGCCCGGACCAGATCCGCGACGAGATCAAGGGCGTCTACAAGCTCATTGACGAGGTCTACAAGGTCTTCGGCTTCAGCTACACCGTCGAGCTCTCCACCCGTCCGGAGAACTCCATCGGCACCGACGAAATGTGGGCCCTTGCCACCGACGGCCTGCAGGGCGCGTTGGACGATCTGGGCGTGCAGTACACCATCAACGAGGGCGACGGCGCGTTCTATGGCCCGAAGATCGACTTCCACCTGCGCGACTGCCTGGGCCGTACTTGGCAGTGCGGCACCATCCAGCTCGACATGAACCTGCCCGAGCGCTTTGAGCTGACCTACACCGGCGCGGATGGCGAGAAGCATCGCCCGGTCATGATCCACCGCGTGGTCTTTGGCTCCATCGAGCGCTTCATCGGCATCCTGACCGAGCAGTTCGCCGGCGCGTTCCCGCTGTGGCTAGCCCCCGTGCAGGTGCGCATCCTCACCATCACGGACCGCGCAGACGACGCCGCGCGCGACCTGCAGAAGAAGCTGGAAAAGGCCGGCATCCGCACCGAGATCGACCTGCGCAACGAGAAGATCGGTTTTAAGATCCGCGAAGCGCAGATGCAGAAGATCCCCTACATGTTCGTCCTGGGTGACAAGGAGGTCGAAAGCGGCGTGCTCTCCGTCCGCTCCCGCAAGGGCACGGTGGAGTCCAAGACCTTCGATGAGATCCTGGCCCAGCTCAACGAGGAGATCGAGACCAAAGCCCTCTAAGACCGACACGAGAAAAAGGAGAGGTAATCCATGCAGAAATACAAGGTTGGGGTTGTGGGCGCCACGGGCATGGTGGGACAGCGCTTCCTCACGCTCCTGAGCGACCACCCCTGGTTTGAGGTCAGCGCCCTGGCCGCCAGCGCGCGCAGCGCCGGCAAGCCGTACCGCGAGGCGGTTGGCGATCGCTGGGCCATGTCCGTTCCCATTCCGGAAGCCGTCGCCGACATGCCCGTGCTGAACGCCGCGGAAGTGGAAAAGGTCTCCAGCCTTTGCGACTTCATCTTCTGCGCCGTGGACATGAAGAAGGACGAGGTTCGCGCCCTGGAAGAGGCGTATGCCAAGACCGAGACGCCCGTCGTGTCCAACAACTCGGCCAACCGCGGCGTGCCCGACGTGCCCATGCTCATCCCGGAAATCAACCCCGAGCACGCGCACGCCATCGTCCACCAGCGGGAGCGCCTGGGCACCAAGGTCGGCTTCATCGCCGTCAAGCCCAACTGCTCCATTCAGTCCTATGTCCCGGCTCTGGCGCCGCTGTACTCCTGCGGTATTGAGAACGTGATGGTCTCCACCTACCAGGCCATCTCCGGCGCGGGCAAGACCTTCCAGACCATGCCGGAAATCCTGGACAACGTCATCCCCTTCATCTCCGGCGAGGAGGAGAAGAGCGAGCAGGAGCCCTTGAAGATCTGGGGCAAGCTGGAAAACGGCGTTATCGTCAACGCCACCTCGCCCAAGATCTCCGCGCACTGCGTGCGCGTTCCGGTTTCCGACGGACACCTGGCCACCGTCTTTGTCAAGTTTAAGAATAAGCCGACCAAGGAGCAGATGCTCGCGGCGTGGGCGACCTTTAAGGGCGAGCCCCAGAAGCTCGAATTGCCCAGCGCGCCCCAGCAGTTCCTCCACTATTGCACGGAGGACAACCGGCCGCAGACCAAGCTCGACCGCGACTACGAGCGCGGCATGGGCATCTGCATCGGCCGCCTGCGCGACGACCCGATCTTCGACTACCGCTTTGTCTGCCTGTCGCACAACACGCTGCGCGGCGCGGCCGGCGGCGCGGTGGAGACGGCGGAGCTCCTCTGCGCACAGGGCTGGATTCCCCACAAGGATTGATCGCAACCGTGAAACGGGCGGACCACCGGAAGAATGCCGGCGGTCCGCCCGTTTGCATGTGCTTTGTTCCGGTCAATCCTCGCGGATGGAGCGCAGATCGGCGAGCGTCAGTGGCGCATGAAGCGCTAGGTCAAACGCGTCCGCAAGAAGGGATGCCGCCGCGCGCACCTGTTCGTCAATGCCCGCAGGCGTGACCAGCAGCTCGCCTGCGCCGAGATCCTGCGCGAGTTGGCGGGCGTCTACGCGGGCGCCGGCGTCGCCCGCAATGGTTTCCAGCGCATCCCGCAAAATGGTGGAGGCGTGGATGACCGTGGGGATTCCCACCGCCACCACCGGCACGCCCAGCGTCTCGCGGTTGAGGGCCGAGCGATGGTTCCCCACGCCCGAACCCGGCGCAACGCCGGCATCCGCGATTTGGACCGTCGTCAATAGGCGGTCGGCGCTGCGGGCCGCAAGCGCATCCACCACCAATACCGCGGCCGGCGCAAACGCCCGGCAGACCGCCGCGAGCAGTTCCCCCGTCTCCAGACCCGTCTCTCCCGTTACGCCCGGCGTCAGGGCGCTCACCGGCCGAAGATCGGGTATCGCGCTGCAAAAGTGCTGCGTCACGAGCACGCCGTCCGCAGCGCGCGGACCGAGGGAGTCGGGCGTAAGGCGCCGGTTTCCCAGGCCGACGACCAAAACGCTCCCCCCGGAACTCAGGGGGAGAAGCGCGGAAATCTCCTGGGCGATGCGTTTGGCCAAGGCGCCCTCCCGGCGCACGGAGCCCTCGCAAAGCCTTGCGTGGGAAACCGTGACGTAGGTGCCGATGGGCTTGCCGATGGCCTGCGCCCCTTCGTCCGTCCGCACGCGCACGCGCGCGATCTCCGCTTCCGCATCCTGTTCCTTTGTCATCTCTACACCGGGAATCTCCCCGGCCGCTTCCCGCGCCTCCATGGCCAAATCTGTCCGAAACCGTTCCGCCTGCATGTGTTCTCTTTGCCTCCCTGTATGCGCTTTGTGCGCGCCTTTGCCCTATTTTGCCCAAACCAGCGCAAAGCCGGGCGTTAATTTCATGCGAAATTGGAAATTCTACTTGCAATTCTCCGGGGAAGATGCTATGATAGTGCATGTCGATTTGTACTGAGGGGGTGAAAACGAATGCCGAATATTAAGTCCGCGATCAAGCGCGTCAAGGTCACCGCCACGAAGAACCTGCAGAACCGCATGGTCAAGTCCTCCGTGCGCACCCAGATCAAGAAGTTTGACGCCACCGTCGCTGCGGGCGACGCCTCTCAGATTGAGAGCCAGCTGCGCGTGACTGCTGCTGCCGTCGATAAGGCCGCTGCGAAGCACGTCATGCACAAGAACGCCGCCAACCGCAAGAAGGCCCAGCTTGCGCGTGCCGCTGCCAAGGCAAACGGCTAAGATCAGCGAAAACAAACGGCTCGCTTCCGAAAAAAAGGAAGGGGCCGTTTTTTTCGTGCCGAAAAACCGTCCATCCCGCATACTCCCCTTCCGCGCCGCATAGGCTGTAGCAAAGCACTCGGAAACCGGAGGGGGAGAGGAACATGATCCGCATCAAGGTCTACACGCTTTCGCAGGTCATCGGCGCGGCGGTCCTGGCCGTGCTGCTCATTGTCGCAATCGTTGTCGGCATCCGCGTCTTTGCGGGCGCAAAGGAAAGCTCCGCCATTGACCAGGGGAGCGAAACCCTCAGCTATGTGGGAGACGCGGCTTCGGCCGCCGATCCCGAGGCGGACAAGCCCGAATCGGCGGTCTCCTGGCTCCTGCCCGACGAAGAGGCGATCCCCGTCACCGCAGACGGGGAAACGGAGGACTTGCCCGACGATGTGGACCGCATTCGCGTGGAAATCTCCAAGATCGAGGGAGAATTTGAGGCGGAACCCAAGGAAAAGCCCCGCGTGCTGCTGTACCACACGCACTCCTATGAGGCCTTTGCCCAAGATCCGGACAACCCCTATGAGGAGACCACGCAGTGGCGCAGCGCTGACCCGAATTTCAACATCATGGCCGTGGGCGCCAAGCTCAAGGAGGAGCTGGAGGCGCGCGGCATCGAGGTCGTGCACGATTTGACGGAGCACGAACCGCCCAAGCTGGGCACGGCGTACATCCGCTCCCTGGAAACGCTGGAAGGCTATACGGAGGCGGGCGAAGAGTTTGACATGATCCTGGACATCCACCGCGACGCGGCCAGCGCCCGGAATACCAACCCCTCCTGCGTCACGGCGAACGGCAAGCAGTACGCGCGCCTCATGATGCTCATCGGCACGGGCGAGGGCGACGATGGCGAGGGGTTTTCCATCAAGCCCAACTGGCAGGAAAACTATAAGCTGGCCGAGGCTCTGACTGAGGGGCTCAACGAGCGCATCCCGGGCATCTGCCGGGACATCATGGTCAAGACGGGCCGGTATAACCAGCACATGTCGGAGCGCGCCGTGCTCGTGGAAGTCGGGCACAACGAGAACACGCTTCAGGAAGCCCTGAACGCCACCGAGCCCCTTGCGGACGTCATCGCCGATCTGCTCCTGGACCCGGAATCCACGTTTGCCTCGTGACGAGGGAGCAGGGATGTGGTATACTGTTTCTGTATCACATCCTGTTCTTTGGAGGCGAAGTATGTTCAGACCCATTGGCATCTTCGACTCGGGGGTGGGCGGCGTCAGCGTCCTGCGGGACGCACTGACCCTGCTTCCCCACGAGCGCTTCCTATTTTATGGGGACAACGGCAATGCGCCCTATGGGGAAAAGTCCCCGGAGGAGATCCGCGCCTGTGTCCGCCGGGTGGTGGACGAGCTCCTGCAGCGGGACGTCAAGGCGCTCGTCATCGCGTGCAATACGGCCACGGCCGCTGCCGCCAAGGAATTGCGCGCAGAGCTCACGCTCCCCGTCATCGGCATGGAGCCCGCGCTCAAGCCCGCCCACGCCCTGTTGCACGGCGGCCAGATCCTCGTGCTCGCAACGCCCGCCACGCTGCACATGGAAAAGTTTCACCGCCTCATGACCCTCTATGGCGAGGGGGCCGTGCCCGTGGAAGGGCATGGCCTCGTGGAATGCGTGGAGGCGGGGCACCTGG
Organism: Candidatus Spyradocola sp.; assembly: GCA_050942925.1. Taxonomy (GTDB): domain Bacteria; phylum Bacillota; class Clostridia; order Christensenellales; family UBA1750; genus Spyradocola. Next base: position 453 of record JBMNOF010000061.1, on the reverse strand, counting down.
ACGATGCAGAGGCGGAAGCCGCCCTGTCCGCCGTACTGCGGCCCCATCTCAGCCGCCCGACGGACGCCATTGTCCTGGGCTGCACACACTACATCTTCCTGCGCCGTGCGCTGGAACGCATTGCGCCGGGCATCCCGCTCGTGGACGGGAACTTGGGCACCGTGCGGCAGCTCCGGCGCGTGCTGGAGGAGCGCCACCTCCTGCGCACAGCGGGAGAGGGCGGCTGCGAACTGCATACCTCCGGCGATCCCGAGAGGTTTCTGCCGTTGATGCAGAAGCTTTTGCACACATAGTTTTTGCGGGGTGAAACTTTTTCTCCCGGCCCTGCGTCCAATAGTGCGAAAGGGCGATTTTCCAAAAGGAACCCTCCGGCTTCTCCCGCCGGGGGGTTCCTTTTTGTCTCCGGGGGCCCTTTGTCCATCGTCGGGACCATGGGCTTCGCCCAAAGTCCCG
>JBMNOF010000060.1:0-11923 GCA_050942925.1 Candidatus Spyradocola sp. | reverse complement strand
CGCCGGTGACGCGCATGGCCTGGTAGACGTAGCTGCGGCCGGACAGGGGGTCGCGGATCGCGCCGCCCAAGCACGTCGCCGCGCCGCCGAAGGGCTCGATCTCGGTGGGATGGTTGTGCGTTTCGTTCTTGAACATCAGGACCCAATCCTGCACCTCGCCGTCCACGTCCACGGGAATCCGCACGGAGCAGGCGTTGATCTCCTCGCTCTCGTCCAGGTCCGGCAGGAGCCCGGCCGCCTTGAGGGCCTTGGCGCCGATGGTCGCAATGTCCATCAGCGTCATGGGCCGTCCCTGGCGGTTGAGGGTCTTGCGCAGCTCCAGGTACCGGTTGTAGGCGTCCAGAACCGCGGGGTGCTCGATGTCCGCGCCGTCGATCTCGGTCAGGAACGTGGTGTGGCGGCAGTGATCGGACCAATAGGTGTCGATCATGCGGATCTCGGTGATGGTGGGGTCGCGATGCTCCTCGTCACGGAAGTACTTCTGGCAGAAGGCGATGTCGTCCTCATCCATGGCCAGGCCGTAGTCGTGCACAAAGGCGGCCAAGCCGTCCTTGTCCAGCGCGGTAAAGCCGGTGAGGGTCTGCACGGTCGTGGGAATTTCGTAGTCGACCTGTAGGGTCGCGGGGCGGTCCAGGGAGGCCTCGCGCGCCTCCACCGGGTTGATCAGCGCCTTGCGGATGCTCTCCATCTGCTCGTCCGTGATCTCGCCGTCAAAGAGGTAGACCTTGGCCGTGCGCACGGTGGGGCGCTCGCCGCAGGTCTGGAACTGGATGCACTGGGCGGCGGAGTCCGCGCGCTGGTCAAACTGGCCAGGCAGGTACTCGACCGCGAGCGTCCGCTCGCCCTTGACGCGGGGCGGCAGGTGCTCATAGGTGTTGTCCAGCTGCGGCTCGGAGAGCACGTTGCGCACTGCGGAGGCAAACTCCGCGTCGGTCAAGCCCTCGACGTCATAGCGGTTGAAGATGCGCACGCCGCGCAGGCCCGTCACGCCCTGGACGGTGCGCAGGTCATTCAGGACCGAGCCGGCTTCGACCGCGTGCTCGGGCCGTTTTTCCACGTAGATTCGATTAATCGCCATAGGTTCCGCCTGCCTTTCTGCCGATGTCGCGGCGGTAATGCTCGCCGTCAAAGTGGATGCCCTTCACGGCGCGGTAGGCACGGGTCAGCGCCTCGTTGAGCGTATCCCCCCGAGCCGTGACGCCAAGGACGCGTCCGCCGGCAGTGAAGTAAGCGCCGTTCTCGCGCTTGGTGCCCGCGTGATAGACCGTGGCGGAGCCGTCGGGGATCTGGCCGTCCGGGGTGAGACCCTGGATCTCCTTGCCCGTCTCGTACTTCACGGGATAGCCGCCGCTGGCCATCACCACGCAGGCGGCTGCGCCGGAACGAGTGGAGAAGACCGCATCGGAGAGCGCGCCCTTCTGCGTGGCGATCATGGCCGCAAGCAGGTCGCCCTCCATCATCGGCAGAACAACCTGCGTCTCCGGGTCGCCGAAGCGGCAGTTGTACTCGATGACGTAGGGGTCGCCATCCACGATCATCAGACCGAAGTACAGGCAGCCCTGGAAGGTGCGGCCCTCGGCGTTCATGGCGCGGATGGTGGGCAGGAAAATGCGCTCCATGGCCTTTTTGGCGACCTCGTCCGTGTAGGCGGGATTGGGCGCGATGGTGCCCATGCCGCCGGTATTGAGGCCCTCGTCGCCGTCCAGCGCGCGCTTGTGGTCCATGGAAGAGCAGAGCGGCCGCACGACCTTGCCATCCGTCAGCGCGAGGACGGAGACCTCCGGTCCGGAGAGGAACTGTTCGATGACGATGCGGCGGCCGGAGGCGCCGAACTTGCCGCCCTCGAGCATGTCGCGGATGGCGGCGACGGCGTCGGCCTCATTTTCCGCAATGAGAACGCCCTTGCCCAGCGCTAAGCCATCCGCCTTGATGACGGTGGGATAGGTGTTTTGCTCCTTGACGTAGGCGATGGCGTCCTCCGCATCGGTAAAGACCTCATAGGCGGCAGTGGGGATGCCGTATTTCTTCATCAAGTCCTTGGCAAAGGCCTTGCTGCCCTCGATGATCGCGGCATTTTTGTGCGGGCCGAAGGCGGGGATGCCCGCCGCCTCCAGCGCGTCGACCATGCCCAGGACAAGGGGATCATCCGGCGCGACGATGGCGAAATCGACCTTCTTTTCCTTGGCAAGGGCCACGGCGCCCTCGATGTCCGTGGGCTTGACGGAGGGAACGCACTCCGCGTCCGCCGCGATGCCGCCGTTGCCCGGGGCGCAGTAGACCTTTCCGCACAAGGGGCTCTCCAGAATCTTGCGGATGATGGCGTGCTCCCGCCCGCCGCCGCCGATGACGAGAATGTCCATATGCTCTCTCCTCTTTTTTCGGGGTGTGGGGGAAACTCAGTGGTGGAACAGGCGGATGCCGGTGAAGCACAGCACCATGTTGTACTTATCGCAAGTGGCGATGACCTGGTCGTCGCGGATGGAGCCGCCCGGCTCGGCCACGTAGCTGACGCCGCTCTTGTGGGCGCGCTCGATGTTGTCGCCAAAGGGGAAGAATGCATCGGAGCCCAGGGTGACGCCCGTGACCTTGGAGAGCCACTCCTTCTTCTCCGCGTTGGTCAAGGGCTCGGGACGCACGGTGAAGGTCTTTTCCCAGACGTCGTCGCCCAGGACGTCCTCCCATTCCGGCCCGATGTACAGGTCGATGGCGTTGTCACGGTTGGCGCGGCCCAGACCCTTCTGGAACTGGAGGCCCAGGACCTTCGGGTGCTGGCGCAGGAACCAGTTGTCCGCCTTGCCGCCGGCCAAGCGCGTGCAGTGGATGCGGCTCTGCTGGCCCGCGCCGATGCCGATGGCCTGCCCATTGTAGACATAGCACACGGAGTTGGACTGCGTGTACTTGAGGGTAATCATGGCGATCTGCAGGTCGATGAGCGCTTCCTCGGGCAAGGTCTTGTTGCGGCTGACGATGTTCTGGAACATCGCGCGGTCGATCTTCAGCTCGTTGCGGCCCTGCTCAAAGGTCACGCCGTAGACCTGTTTGCGCTCGACGGGGTCCGGGCGGTAGGTGGGGTCAATGCGGATGACGTTGTAGCCGCCCTTGCGCTTGGACTTGAGGATCTCCAGCGCCTCGGGGGAGTAGTCCGGGGCGATGACGCCGTCGGAAACTTCCATGGCGATCAGATGCGCGGTGGCCTCGTCGCAGGGGTCCGACAGGGCGATGAAGTCGCCGAAGGAGGACATGCGGTCTGCACCGCGCGCGCGGGCATAGGCGCAGGCCAGGGGCGTCAGCTCCCGAGAGCCGACAAAGTACATCTTGCGCTCCACGTCCGAGAGGGGACGGCCGACCGCCGCGCCCGCGGGGGAGACGTGCTTAAACGAGGTCGCCGCCGGAAGGCCGGTGGCCTCCTTGAGCTCCTTGACCAGCTGCCAGCCGTTGAGCGCATCCAGGAAGTTGATGTAGCCGGGGCGGCCGCAGAGGACCTCGACCGGAAGGTTGGAGCCATCCGCCATGAAGATGCGCGAGGGCTTTTGGTTGGGGTTGCAGCCGTATTTGAGTTGCAGTTCGTTCATTTTCTTCCCCTCCGAATCAGACGTTCTTGTTGACGATGCGGTCCTGCACCGTGCCGGTGGCAAGGTCGATGTAGCGCACGAAGAGCGAGACCTTGTTGTCCGGGTCCAGGTTTTCCCAGGTGGAGGCGGTGAAGGCCTCGATGTCGCCGGAAATGGAGACCGCCTCCGGTTCGCCCGCAAAGGACGGAATCGGGGTGCCGTCGCAGAGGTAGGTGTGCAGGAACAAGCCCTTGCCGGCGGGGCAATCCTCGTATTCGAAGAACTGGCGCACGCAGAAGGAGCCTGCCGCGTCCCCGGCCTTGAGAATGGAGAGCTTGTAGAACGCGCGGCCGTTGCAAACGCGGACCGTGCCGCTGATGCGGGGCGTCCAGTTGGGACCGTCCGGCTCAAACGTGCGGGTGCGCAGGGCAGAGGCGAAGTCCCCGCCTGCCGCGAGCGCGTCGTAGATGGTGTCCGTCTGGTCGCCGTTGGTGACGATGGTCGTATCCCCGAGCACGCGCACGGGCGCGTAGATGATGAGGGACGGGTCGGAGAGCTTGCTCTCGTCAAAGGCGCGGGTCTTGAGCGCGCTGCCCTCCATGACGAAGACGCGGTTGCGGCTGTTGACGGACCGGCCCATGATGAAATAGGCGATGACCGCGCTCTTGCCGTCCGCGCTCTTTCCCAGGAGAATGCCGCGGCCGGGATAGGTGTTCGTATTCAGCGCATCGGAAAACTGGGTCATTTTTCTTCCTCCAATTTTTCGGAAAGCATGCGGACTGCGCGCGGCAGGAGAATCCACTCGGCCTGCTCCATCACGCGGCGCTGCAGGGTTTCAGGTGTGTCGCCGGGAAGAACCTCCACGGCCTTTTGCAGGAGGATGGGGCCTTCGTCCACGCCCGCGGTCACAAGGTGCGCCGTCGCGCCCGTGACCTTGCATCCGCGCGCGAGCACCGCCTCGTGCACGTGCAGGCCGTAAAAGCCCTTGCCGCAGAAGGAGGGGATGAGCGCGGGGTGGATGTTGAGGATGCGGTTGGGGAAGGCGGCGAGGACCTTTTCCCCGACGATTCCCAGGAACCCGGCCAGGACCACCAGGTCGATCTGCCTCTCCTGCAGCATGCGGCAAAGCGTCTCATCGTAGAGCGCGGGATCGGGCTGCATGACCTTGGAGAGCACGGCGGTTTCCACGCCGTGTTCTTGTGCGCGCGTCAGCGCATAGGCGGCCTTGCGGTTGGAGACGACCAGGACGATCCGGCCCGGGCCAAGCTCTCCGCGGCCCTGCGCATCGAGCAGCGCCTGCAGGTTGGTTCCGCCGCCGGAAACGAGCACGGCGATTCTTACCATAGCTCCACGCCCTCGCCGCCGGAGATGACCTCGCCGATCTTCCAGGCGAGCTCGCCCTCCTTTTCCAGGATCGTCAGCGCCTTGTTGGCCTCCTTGGCCGGCACGATTACGCACATGCCGATGCCCATGTTGAAGGTGTTGTACATGTCGCGCTCGGGAATGTCGCCCGTGGCCTGGATCTTGCGGAAGATGCGCGGAACGGAGTAGGACGACTTCTGGATGCTGGCCGAGACGCCGGCAGGCAGCGCGCGCGGAATGTTCTCGTAGAAGCCGCCGCCGGTGATGTGGCAGATGGAGTGCACGTTCACCTCGGCAAAAAGGGGAAGCACGTTTTGGACGTAGATGCGGGTGGGCGTGAGCAGCGCGTCCAGCAGGCTCGCGCCGAGCGACTCGTCATAGGCGGTGAGGTTGGCCAAGTTCTCCTTGCGGATGTCAAAGACCTTGCGCACGAGGGAGAAGCCGTTGGAGTGCACGCCGGAGGAAGCCAAGCCCAGGATGACGTCGCCGGGGCGGACGTTTTCCTTGTCGAGGATCTTGTCCTTATTCACAACGCCGACGCAGAAGCCCGCAAGATCGTACTCGTCCTCCGGGTAGAAGCCGGGCATTTCGGCGGTCTCTCCGCCGACGAGCGCACAGCCGGACTGCACGCAGCCCTCGGCCACGCCGGAGACGATCTGGGCGATCCGCTCGGGCACGTTCTTGCCGCAGGCGATGTAGTCCAGGAAGAAGAGAGGCTTGGCGCCCACGCAGAGCACGTCGTTGGCGCACATGGCCACGCAGTCGATGCCCACGGTGTCGTGCTTGTCCGCAAGGAAGGCGAGCTTGAGCTTGGTGCCCACGCCGTCGGTGCCGCTGACGAGCACGGGGTTCGGGGTGGCGGCAAGGTCCAAGGCCATCAGGCCGCCGAAGCCGCCGATGGAATCCAGCACAAGCGGGGTTTTCGTGCGGCGCACATGCTCCTTCATCAGCTCCACGGCGCGATAGCCGGCGGTTACATCCACGCCCGCGGCTTTATAGCTCTCGGAATGGCTGTTGTTCATGATCTATTCCTCTTTTCAATCATCAAGCTCACCCAGCCATGCCGGACGGCGCAAGGCCCCGACATGGCTGGGTGAGGCAGATTTATTCTTCGTATTTCTCCGCAAACTTGTCCGCGGGCTGGGGCTCGGGGGGCGGAGCGGGGTAGTCGCCCGTAAAGCAGCCCACGCAGAAGTTGAGGCCGCAGCCCACGGCGATCTTGCGGATGTCTTCCACGCTCAGATAGCCGAGGGTGTCCACGCCGATCTCCTTGGCGATGGCGTCCACGTCGCAGTGCAGACGGCAAGCGATGAGCTTGTCCTCACTGGGGACATCCGTGCCAAAGTAGCAGGGATGGATGAAGGGCGGGGAAGAGACGCGCATGTGCACCTGCTTGGCGCCCGCCTCGCGCAGGAGCCGGACGATGCGCGCGCAGGTCGTGCCGCGGACGATGGAGTCGTCCACGAGGATCACGCGCTTGCCGGAAACGACGGAGCGGATGGCCGAAAGCTTGATGCGCACGGCGTCCTCGCGCATTTGTTGGGTGGGCTCGATGAACGTGCGCCCAACATAGCGGTTCTTGACAAAGCCCATCTCGTAGGGGATGCCGGACTGGTGCGCGTAGCCGAGCGCCGCGTCCAGGCCGGAGTCCGGAACGCCGACGACCACGTCGGCCGCGACCGGGTGCTCCAGCGCCAGGTACGCGCCCGCGCGCTGGCGCGCCTCGTGCACGCCCGCGCCGTCGATGACGGAATCCGGACGGGCAAAGTAGACGAATTCAAAAACGCAAAGGCCGCTCTTCTGTCCGCAGAGCGCGGGAATGGAGGAAAGGCCGTTCTCGCTGGCCACGACGATTTCGCCAGGCGCAACGTCGCGCACGATCTCGGCGTTGAGCGTGGAGAGGGCGCAGGTCTCCGAAGCGAAGATGATCTGCCCTTCGCGCTTGCCGACGCACAGCGGGTGGAAGCCCTGCGGGTCGCGGCAGGCCAGGAGCTTCTTGGCGCTCATCATCACGATGGAGTAGGCGCCGCGCAGCTTCTTCATGGTCTCGGCCAGCGCTTCTTCGGTGGAGTTCGTCTTGAGGCGCTCGCGCGTAAAGACGTAGGCGATGACCTCGCAGTCATTCGTGGTGTGGAAGATCGCGCCGGAGAGTTCCAGATCGCGCCGGAGCTCCTGGGCGTTGGTCAGCTGGCCGTTGAAGCACAGGGCGATATTGCCGCGCACGTGGCGCACGACCATGGGCTGGGCGCTGGAGCGGTCCGCGTTGTCGCTCGTGCCGTAGCGGACGTGACCCACGGCGATGTGTCCATCCCCCAAGGAGTCGAGCACGTCGCGCGAAAAGACCTCCGGCACAAGGCCGTTGTCCTTAAAGCTCTTGATCACGCCGTGGTCGCCCACTGCAATGCCGCAGCTCATCTGGCCGCGGTGCTGCAGAGCGTAGAGCGCCAGGTAGGCGCTGCGGGCCACGCATTGATCGTCGCGCTCGGAGTAAATGCCGAATACGCCGCACTCCTCATGCAGTTTTTGCTCGATCATGTTGCTATCCTTCCTAACAAGTTGCAAAGAGCAATCGCTTACAGGCCCAGCAGGCGGTGCAGGATCTCCTTGTAGGCGCCCTCGACGTTCCCCAGGTCGCGGCGGAAGCGGTCCTTATCCAGCTTTTCGCCCGTCTCGCTGTCCCAGAAGCGGCAGGTGTCGGGCGAGATCTCATCGGCCAGGATGATGGTGCCATCGGGCAGGCGGCCAAACTCGATCTTAAAGTCAATGAGTTCGATCTTGGCCTGGGCCAGGAACTCCGCAAGGATGTCGTTGATCTTAAACGCATAGTCGGAAATGGTCTTGACCTCTTCCGGCGTAGCCAGGTTCATGGCGTAGATGTGGTACTCGTTGACCATGGGATCGCCGAGCGCATCGTCCTTATAGCAGAACTCGAGCACGGTGTGGGCGAGCTTGGTGCCCTCCGGCAGGCCCAGGCGCTTGGACAGGGAACCGGCGGCGATGTTGCGGATGATGACCTCCAGCGGAACGATGGACACGCGCTTGACGATCGTCTCGCGGTCGGAGATTTCCTCAACGTAGTGGGTCGGGATGCCCTTTTCCTCCAGCATCTTCATGAGGAAGTTGGTGACCTTGTTGTTGATGATGCCCTTGGACTCGATGGTGCCCTTCTTCAGACCGTTGAAGGCGGTGGCGTCGTCCTTGTAGTCCACGATCAGGAGATTGGGGTCGTTGGTCTCAAAAACCTTCTTGGCCTTGCCCTCGTAGAGCTGGTTGCGCTTCTCGATCTTCATAGTGCATTTACCTCTTCCTGCAGTTTTACATTCTTTTCCAGGATCTGGCGCTCCATTTCCTGTTTGTAATCGGAGAGCTTCTTGGCAAGATCCGCATCCTCGATGGCGAGCATCTGCACCGCGAGGAAAGCGGCGTTGTCCGCGCCGTCAATGGCGACCGTGGCGACCGGGATGCCCTTGGGCATTTGCACGGTGGACAGCAGCGCGTCCAAACCGTCCAGCGTGGAGGACTTTACCGGAATGCCGATCACCGGGAGCGTGGTGTGGGCCGCCAGCGCGCCGGCCAGGTGCGCTGCCTTGCCCGCTGCGGCGATGAGCACGCCGTAGCCGTTCTCCCGAGCGGAATCCGCAAAGGCCGCGGCTTCCGCAGGCGTGCGGTGCGCGGAAAGGACGCGGACCGCGGTTTCAATTCCGAAGGATTTCAGCGTCTTGATACAGCCCTTGACCACGGGAAAATCGGAATCGCTGCCCATGATCATGGCGACCTTTTTGCTCATGTGATCCCTCCTAAATCCATAGAAAATTCGATGGCCCAAGGGGCCATAGGAAACTCGGTTGTTCGCGGGGAAGCGACGCTTGCGCGAAAGATCCCCCACAAAGTCATTGTAGCGTATCCCCTTACGGACTGCAAGTTAAATATCCGTACAGAAGGACGAAAGACACGAAAAACGTTCGGATTTTTGTGGATGTAGGCGCGGGAGATTTAACCGAAACATCCTTTGACACCCCCAGTTTGCCGAATTATAATGAAAGGTAGAATGTACGGTTTTCACTGCAAATTCTGGCGAAAAAGGCAGGAGGTATGCCCTTTATGTCCAACCCGAACGCAACCTATCAGAGCCCGCTGGGCGGGCGGTACGCCTCCCCGGCAATGCTGCATCTTTTCTCCAACGACACGAGATACGGCCTTTGGCGCAGGCTGTGGGTCGCGCTGGCCGAGACCGAGATGGAGCTTGGTCTGCCCGTGACGCAGGAGCAGGTCGACGAGCTGCGCGCGCACGTGGACGACATCGATTACGCCTGTGTTGCGGAAAAGGAAAAGGAGATCCGCCATGACGTCATGGCGCATGTATACGCCTATGGCGTGGTTTGCCCCAAGGCGAAGGGCATCATCCACCTGGGCGCGACGTCCTGCTATGTGACGGACAATGCGGATGTGCTCATCCTCAAAAAGGGCTTGGAGCTGCTCCGCCCCAAGATGGTCAAGGTGTTGCGCAACCTCGCGCGCTTTGCCAAGCAGTATCGGGATCTGCCGACGCTGGGCTACACGCACCTGCAGCCCGCGCAGCCTGTTACGGTGGGCAAGCGCGCCACCCTCTGGATGCAGGACCTCCTGATGGATTATGACGACCTGTGCTACATCCTGACGCGGCTTCGCCTGCTGGGCTCCCGCGGCACGACCGGCACGCAGGCCTCCTTCCTGGATTTGTTTGACGGGGACCACGAAAAGGTCAAGGAGCTGGACCGCCGCATCGCCCACAAGATGGGCCTGGACGGCGTGTTTCCCGTCAGTGGGCAGACCTATCCGCGCAAGCTGGATTCCCGCGTGCTGAACGTGCTCGGAGGCCTGGCGCAGTCCGCCTACCGGTTTGGCAACGACCTGCGCCTGCTGCAGCACATGCGCGAGATGGAGGAGCCCTTTGAGAAGCACCAGGTCGGGTCCTCGGCCATGGCCTATAAGCGCAACCCCATGCGCTCGGAGCGCATCTGCTCGCTTTCGCGCTACATCATGTCCCTGATGGACAACCCGGCCATGACCGCCTCCACCCAGTGGCTGGAGCGCACGTTGGACGACTCGGCAAACCGGCGCCTCTCCCTTTCCGAAGCCTTCCTGGCGGCGGACGCGGTGCTCTCGCTCTACATCAACGTCACCGACGGCATGGTCGTCTACCCCAAGATCATCGAGAGCCGCCTGCGCGAGTTCCTGCCGTTCCTTGCCACGGAGAACATCCTCATGGAGGCCGTCAAGCGCGGCGGAGACCGTCAGGCGCTGCATGAGCGCATTCGTCAGCACTCCATGGAGGCTTCCCGCCGGATGAAGGAGGAGGGCGCTCCCTGCGATTTGCTGGACCGCTTGGCAGGGGATGCGGCCTTTGGCATGACGCGGGAGCAGTTGGAGGGCGTTCTGGACCCCAAGCTCTACATCGGCCGTTGCCCGGAGCAGGTGGATGAGTTCTTGGAGGAGTACATCCAGCCCGTGTTTGACCGCGAAGGCGACGTGGCGGTCGAAGCGGACGTCAATGTGTGATGGTTTAACGCGAATATAAAACGCACAGACGGGAAATCCGCTTGACAACTTGCAAGGATTTCGCTATACTAATCCCAATTAATGGTAGTGGAGCGAGTCGAGAGGACGCAGTGAAACGAAAGTTTCCTGCGTCCTCTTTTGTCTGTCGCTTCTGCAGGGCGATTTTGAAGAGGGGAGAGTCTGTTTTATGCCGAAGAATAAATTTCAGGATGTCATCTTTACGCTTATGATGGCGGCCGTCATGGTCTATGGTATGGTTTGCTACAATATTGCGCTCGCGCTGGGCGGAATGCGCGACGAAATCTTCCTCATGGCGCTGGGCGAGTGGCCGATCATGATGCTGGCCGCGGTCCTGCTGGAGCTCGTGTTTGTTGGGCGTCTGTCCAAGTGGATTGCCTTCCGGCTGGTCGACCCGTCCAAGGGCGGCACGGCCGTCATGCTGGCGATTTCGGCGGCGTCGGTGTGGATCATGTGCCCGTGCATGAGCCTGATTGCCACCCTGCTCTTCAAGGGCGGTCTGCAGCCGGGCGTTGTCTCCACTTGGGTGCAGACGACGGTTTGCAACTTCCCGATGGCGTTCTTCTGGCAGTTCTTTGTCGCGGGTCCGTTGGTTCGCGCCATCTTCGGAGCAATCTTCCGGGAGAAAAAGGCCGCTGCGTAATCGGCACAAAAAAGACGCCCCTGTGCGCGCACAGGGGCGTCTTTTTTGTCATTCGGGGAGCAGTTCGCAGTCCGCAAGGAAGGTTTGCAGCGCGGATAGGCGCTCCAGAGCCTGTTCCCGGCCGTTCTGATAGACGGCGTGCAGGCGCTCGGGATGGCGCTCAAAGACCTCGATGTCCATGTGATCCGGGTAGAAGACAAAGGCCTTTCCCGCAGCCGCCAAGCCCTCCAGACGCGCGCGCTGGTCGTTGTAGACCAGATGGCGCTCTGCACAGGTACGGCTCATGTTCGGGAAGGCGCGCAGCATGTGGCGGTAGAGCCAGGGCGCCGGGGTAGGCTTTTTGACGTAGTCCCGACCGCGCGTGAGCACGACGACGACCTTGTCGCAGTGGCGAAGGGCTTCGTCAAAGGGGATGGGATCGGAGGTTCCGCCGTCCAGGAGCGTGTACCCGTCCACATGCACCATCGGGGAGAAGAGCGGAATGGAGCTGGAGGCGCGGTAGTAGTCGTTGAGCGTCTTGCGCGGCGGCGTATCCACGTAGATTGCCTTGCCGGTCGCAACGTCCGTGCAGCCGATGACCATGTGCGTCTTTGTCCGGTAGAAGGTGTCGTAGTCAAAGAGGTCGTGCACGTCCGGGATCTCGTTAAAGATGAACTGCATGCCGAACATGGAGTGTTCGCGGCTCAGCAGGTTCAAAGGGCTGACATAGCGCCGGTCCATGCCGTAGGTTTCCGCGATGCGCTCGCCGCGGCCGGCCTGCCGGGATTCATAGGAGGCCGCGTTGCACGCACCGGCCGACACACCGATGACA
>JBMNOF010000059.1:0-12012 GCA_050942925.1 Candidatus Spyradocola sp. | reverse complement strand
CCAGGCTCAGGGTGCGGCCCGTGGGGTTCTGGAAGGTGGGGATGAGGTAAATGAGCTTGGGGTGGTTCTCCTTGATCTTCTCCTCCAGCAGCTCCGGCACCACGCCGTCCTCGTCCGTGTCCACCGGCACGAGGCGCGCACCGTAGAGCTTAAACGTCTGCAGCGCGCCAAGGAAGGTCGGGCTCTCGACGAGCATGGCGTCGCCGGGATCCAGCATAGCCTTGCAGATGAGGTCCAGCGCCTGCTGGCTGCCGGTGACGGGCAGGAGCTCCTCGGGCTTTACGTACACGCCGTTGTGGTGGAAGAACTCCGCCGCGCTCTCGCGCAGGGGCGCATAGCCCTCCGTCTGGCCGTACTGCAGGAGCTGCACGCCGTTTTCCGCCAGTACCTTTTGCGCCAGGCGGGAGATGACGTCGCTCTCCAAGGCGGAGTTTGCGGGGTTTCCGCCCGCAAAGGAGATGATCTCCGGGTTGGTCAGGAGCTTGAAGATGTCGCGGATCGCGCTGCCGGACACGCCGTCAAAGCGCTTTGCATACCGAAGTCCCATTGCGTTCACACTGCCTTTCTTTTTTGCGGGGAAGAAAAAAAGCCGCCCTCTCAAACCGTTTTGAGAAGGCGGCGGTTTGCCGCGGTACCACTTCACTTCGCCGGATTTTTCCGGCCTCACCGGCAGAACCATCATCCTGCCGCGCCCGGTAACGGGGGCAACCGTCCGCTGCTATTCGGGCAAGGCCTTTCACAGGGAGGCTCGGGGAGGTATTCGTCCTGCGGTCCCTCGCGCCCTTTTCCACCTGCCAAGGGCTCTCTTTGGCGACCAAACCGCGGCTACTTGTTCCCGTCAACGCCGGTTAAGGGGTATTATACCCGTCTTTTTCCGCTTTGTCAACGCTTCCTGCGGGAAAGTTCTCCACGGGCTGGTGGGCCAGGGCAGCGGCGAGGGCCCGCGCCTGCTCCTCCGCCGCCCGCTCATGCGCGGTGATGTCCGGCATGGCGGCGACGCCGAGGATGAGGGAGACCAACACCCAGACATGGAAAGCCGCATCCAGCAGCCCGGAAAGGCTGAACCCCGCCAGCGCGTACAGCGCAAGAAACGCCAAGCTGTCCAGCACAAACAGGACCAGGGCGGCAATGAGGAATCCGCGCCTGCGCCCGCTCCCCAGCCAGCACAGAAGAAACAGCGCGTCGACCCCGGTGCCCAGCATCAGCCCGCCCAAGCGGAAGGTTGCGCCCCCGACCGCCGCGCTGAGGGAATCCCCCACCATGTAGGCGATGCTCGGAAAGGACGCCGAAAACAGGAATTGCGTGTCCGACCCCAGCGAAAGCAGGGCGAGGTTGACCGCCGTGAGCACCACCACGAGAAGCAGGTTGACGCGCGCGGCCGCAAAACGCCTCTCCGGCGAAGCGGACACCCTCCCGTTTTGCCTTGTCCCCGTCATGCGCAAACGCCTCCCTAAATTTCTTTTCTTCCACAGTATAGCAAATCTGTGTACATTCCGGTAGATCCAATGTATAATGAATGTGACATTTTTTCCCAAAGGAGGGAACGGAATATGACGGCTGTATGGGCACACCGCGGCGCTTCCGCCTATGCGCCCGAAAACACGATGGAGGCCTTCCGTCTGGCGCAAGAAATGGGCGCCGACGGCATGGAGCTGGACGTCCATCTCACGCGCGACGGGGAAATTCTCGTCACCCACGATGAAAACGTCCGCCGCGTGACCGGCACGGACGCCCTTGTGCGCGACCTTACGCTCGCCCAGGCACAGGCCCTGGACGCCTGCAATGGCATGGACGCCTATCGCGGCGCGCGCATGCCCGCGCTCTGCGAAGTATTGGAGTTCCTCCGCACCAACGCCATGACGCTCAACATCGAGCTCAAGACGGGAGAAACGCTCTACCCCGGCTTAGAGGAAAAGACCGTGGAAATGGTGCACCGCTTCGGCCTTGCGGACCGGGTGCTCTACTCTTCCTTCAACCACCGCTCTCTCCTGCTCGTGCGGCAGGCAGACCCGGCGGCGCGCATCGGCCTGCTCTACTCCGAGACCATGGTCGATCCGCACATCTATGCCCGGCACCTGCGCGCAGACGCCATTCACCCGGAATTCCACTCGCTCTACTTTGCGCCGGATACGACCCGCGGCTGCCAGGACGCCGGCGTGCGCATCCACCCGTGGACCGTGAACGACGAGCAGGACATGCGCGCGCTTTGCCGTCTCGGCTGCGAAGCGCTCATCACGAATTTCCCGGACGTCGCCCGCCGCATTGTGGAAGAGAGCAGCCAATCTTAACGTTTGTCTGAGGAAAAAAGGGGTATACTATAGCCGAAGAAAAGAACAGGAGGGGAACGGATGAAAAAACAGGGAACCAAGATCGTCGTCGTTGGCGCGGGACAAGTGGGCGCAACCACGGCGTATACGCTTTTGCTCTCGGGACTCGCTTCGGAGCTGGTGCTCATCGATCTCAACGAAAAGAAGGCCCGCGGAGAAGTGCTTGACCTGGCGCATGGCATTCCGCTGTGCCCGCCCGCCGAGATCAAGGTCGGCACCTATGCGGACTGCGAAAACGCGGACATCGTCGTGCTCACCGCCGGCGCGAACCAAAAGCTGGGCGAGACGCGCATGGACCTGACCCGCAAGAACATCGCGGTGTTCCGTTCCATCGTTCCGCAGGTGGTCAAGTACGCTTCCCACGCGATCCTTCTTGTCGTCACCAATCCCTGCGACGTGCTCACCTATGTCACCTGGAAGATCTCGGGCCTGCCTTCGAGCCAGGTCATCGGCTCGGGCACGGTGCTGGACACTTCGCGCCTGCGCTACCTGCTTTCGG
The DNA here is from genome assembly GCA_050942925.1 of Candidatus Spyradocola sp. GTDB lineage: Bacteria > Bacillota > Clostridia > Christensenellales > UBA1750 > Spyradocola. The sequence continues at coordinate 9,186 of JBMNOF010000059.1, read as the reverse complement.
AGCACACGGGCGTGGATGCGCGCAACGTGCACACCTATGTCCTGGGCGAGCACGGCGACACGGAGCTGCCTGCCTGGAGCCTGACCAGCATCGCGGGCATGTCCATGGATGAGTTCTGCGAGCTCACCGGCGCCTATCAGGAAAACCTGGCCACGCAGATTCGGGCCGAGTTCCACGAAAAAGTCCGCAACGCCGCGTACCAGATCATCGACGGCAAGGGAGCGACCTATTACGCCGTGGCCTTGGCGGTGCGGCGCATCGTGGAGGCGATTCTGCGCGACGAGCAGTCGATTCTGACCGTGTCCTCGCTGCTGACCGGACAGTACGGCCTGTACGATGTCTGCCTGAGCCTGCCCTGCATTGTGGGCGTCAACGGTCTGGAGCAGGTGCTTCCCATCCACTTGGACGAGGAAGAGATGATCCAGCTTCGCGCCTCCGCAAAGGCCATCTCTGACGCCATCCAGATCATGTACGAATAAGAATCCGCGCAAATCGAAAAACCGGGCGAAGAGTTCCCCGTTCGGGAGCTCCTCGCCCGGTTTTTGCTTCAGCCTGCAGGGTGGGCTTCCCTTCTTTCGCGCAGGCGAAGGTATCCCAGGAGGTTGTCCGCGGTCGAAACGCAGACCGTCTCCCTCCCAAAGGCGGTCAGGCAGCGATCCAAAATCAGTGCGCCGTGGGCGATGATGTCTGCCCGGCTCGGCTGCAGACCCGGAAACGCGCGTGCCGCAACCGGAAGGTCCCAAAGGCGGTCCAGCCAGCCGCGCACGGTCTCCGCCCGCAGGCAAAACCCGTTGACCTTTTCCTCACTGTAGACGGCAAGGCGCTGCTCCATGGCCGCCAGCGTTGTGATCGTGCCGCCGATCCCCCGCATGGGCGCGCCCTGCGCACCGGAAAAGTCCGCCATCTGCCTGGCAAGAAGCGCATCCAGAAACGCCGTCGCGGCCGCGCGGTCCTGGTCAAACCGCTCCCGAAGGCGCACGGCCCCCGCCTGCAGGCTCACGGCGCGCTGCACCGTGCCCTCCCCAAGGACGAGCTCCGTCGATCCGCCGCCGATGTCCAACACGAGCGCGCGCTCCCCATCTGCAGCGCCCATGTAGGCAAGGGAGGCCTCCTCCTTCCCGGAGAGCACGTCCACCGAAACGCCGCAGCGCTCCCGGATGGGCGCAAGCAAGTCCTCCCGGTTGACGGCGTCGCGCACGGCCGAGGTCGCAAAGGCATAGATTCTTTCCACGCCTCGTTCCCGTGCGAGCGCGCAAAAGCGTTCCACCGCCTGAACCGTCTTTTCGATGGGCTCCTTTTGTAGATGCCGGTCGGCCACGCCCTTGCCCAAGCGCGTGGTCTCCATTAGCTGCTCCGTACTCCCCGCCTGCACGAGCAGCAGGCGAACCGAGTTGCTCCCCATATCGATCACTGCGGAATCCCGCATCGGATCTCCCTCCTTTTTGCCACAAAAAGCCCGCATCCCGAGAGGGTATGCGGGTTCATTCTTCCTCAGGGTCGTCCGTCTCCTGCGGCGGAGCTGACTCCTCCGGTTCCGTTTCGTCGTCTGCATCGGTCAACGCATTTTCCGCTGCCTCGTCCTCCGCAGAGATGAACTTGATCTCGCCCTCGCGGACGTAGCCCAGCTCCTTGCGGGCCATGCGCTCGATGTAGGCATCGGTCTGGGCGAAATCCAAATCGCTCTGCATGGCGGCGGCGGTGAGTTTGAGCTCGTCAAGCGTGGCGTTGAGTTCGTCAATGCGCGCCTGCGAGGCGTTCAAGCTGCGCTCCTGCTGAAAGTAGGTGACCACAAACCCGATCACGAGCAACAGGGCAAAGGCGAACAGCCCCCAGCGGACAGACAAGGCGGCGGTCCGGTTGTGCTTGCTCACGGGCTGACACATCCTTTCGCACCGTTCTCATAAGGCAATTATAGCGGCCGGTTTTCGCCTTGTCAACCTTTGCTTTTCGCGCCTTTTTTCCAGATTTTGCCGATTTTTTCGCCTGCCCAATGCAGGAAGCGGGAGATGGAAACTGCATAGAGAAACCATCCCACCGCCGTTCCCAACAGCACATAGGGCCGGAGCGTTGGCGCCTGCACCCTCGCCATTCCCAGGAAGAGCAGCACCGCTGCGGCGCAGGCGAACATCGCCTCGGAGATCCAGCCCCCATGGCGGCCAAAGGCCCCCTTGACCAGGCAGAGCACGTCGTAGAGCAAGGAGATCACCGCGCCGACGGCCGCCATCAGCAGAAAGACGCGCGCTTGTCCGAGCGTCTCGAAGAGCAAACGCTCTCCCCCCTTTCCCTCGTCCTGCCGCCCGAGTTCACTTGAACAATCCGGAGAACAATCCCCTCTTGGCGGGCTTTTCCTCCTGCACGTACTCCAGCGCCACGACGTGGCCCTCCACCGCGAGCACGCCTTCATCCAAATTGAGCTTGACGATGTGCAGTCCCTCGCCGCTGAGCACGATGACGCCCATGTCCGTTAGCAGAACGACCTCTTCCTCGTTAAAGGCCTCCACGTCTGTGACCCCGGCAAACACCGCGCTCTCGCGGTTGGTCAACTCCACCGTATGCGCCCTTCCGCGCCCAAGGCGCGCCTTTTCCTCCAAGGTCTCTCGTCCATTCATGCCGCAAGCCCTCCCATCCGTTTTCTGCCTCATCCTATGCAGGCAGATGCGGGTTCTATGACGGCATAAAAAAACCGGACGGCAAAACGCCGTCCGGAACAAAGTCTCTGCGCTTATCGAGAGTAAAACGCCTCCATGATTCGCGCCTGCATGTCCTCGTTGACCTGATTGCCGCCATGGGTGCGGCTATTGAGGAAGTGGATGCAGAACTGGCCGTCAAAGTTGTTGGAGGTAATGCGCTCGCCGCCATGGGGCATGCCGTTCATGGCCGCGGCGTAGGTCACGCCGTCGTACGTAAGAAGGATGGCGCGAGCAGACCAGGTCCATTCCCCGCCAAAGATTTCGTACATCGTGGCCGCGTCCTGGGCGGTCAAAGGCTCAGAATCCAAGTGGTTCTCTCCGCCATAGCGCGCGCAGGTGAAGGATTTTCCCGTCAGCACATCGGTCACGGTGTACGTGTCGCCGTAGTCGATGAGGGAATCCAGGTGGCCGCTCCACCAATCCTCCAGAACGATGTCGCCGTTGACCTGCGTCTCCTCGACTTCCTGCTTGGGCGCTTCCTCCTCCGGGATGCTGCTGCTCACGCCGCTTGCGGACTTATTGAGCATGGTCATGGTCTCGGCCCCGACAATGCCGTCGGCCGTAAGGTTCTTGTCCTTCTGGAACGCGCGCACCGCAGCGGCCGTGGCCGTGCCGAAGAATCCCGTGGCCTCCGTGTTCAGGTATCCCAGCTCGATCAGCCGCTCCTGCATGTCCTGAACGTCGTCGCCCTCATCGCCCTGGCGCAAAACGCCGGAAGAGGAGGAGACATTCGAGCTGCTCGAGCCGCTCTTCTTCTCCAGAGCGGAAAGGGTCTTGGCGCCGGCCACACCGTCGACGGACAGGCCTGCGTCCTTCTGGAATGCCTCCACCGCCTTCTCCGTTGCCGATCCAAAGTACCCCGTGACCTCGGTATTCAAATACCCCAGGTCCACTAGCATCCGCTGCAGCTCGGAAACGCGGCTGTTCTCATCGCCGCGCTGCAGGGCGGTCGAAGCGGAGGAGGTATTTGTCGAGGTCTTTCCCGCCTCCAGTGCGGAGCGCGTCGCGCTGCCCGCCACGCCGTCGGCAGACAAGCCGGCATCGCGCTGGAAGGCCTTGACCGCGTCCTCCGTCGCAGAGCCGAAGTATCCGGTGGCCTTGGTATCCAAGTACCCAAGGGCAATCAATTTTTCCTGCAACTCCTCCACCGCGTCGCTCTGATCGCCCTTGCGAAGGACGGACGAAGAGGAACTCGAGGAGCCCGACGAAGAAGACGAGCCCGACGGCGTGCCGGAAATGTCCAGGTAGCGCACGGCGATGTATCCTGTGCGCGAGCCATCCTCCACCAGCGCCCAATCTCCCTCCACGGAAAGGACTTCCACCTCTCCGCCCTCGCGGATGGTGGACAGCGCTTCCGAGGAGGTGGACGCCTCCTTGCGCACGAGGACGGTTGCGGTCGCCGTGCCGGTCGCAGCCGCGTTGACCGTGACGGTAGACGCCAAAATCACAGCCGTCGCTGCCGCGACGGCCGTCGTTTTTTTCCATGCTGAAGTAAACTGCACTCTTTGATCCCTCCGTGCTTCCCACTCTTTCGCCTTGCGAATCTTTCGTTCTGGACCATTATACCGAGTATTTCCCCATTTTTCAACAAATCCGGAAAATCGCTACAAATTCGTTACAACTCCATCGCCTGGCGAGCGGGTACATAAATTCCCGTTCGCAGGTGTACAATAGACCACACAGCGCATCGACCGCAGGGCCGCGCTTTTACAAAATCTTGAAAAAACCGGCGTTTTTTACGCTAACTTTTCTTGTCCCACCTGGTGGAATGTGCTAAAATCATCGCAGACGTATTTGGCATTTTCGGATTGAGTTTGGAGGATCGGAATGGAACGAATTTACAATGTGGACTGGATCAAGGACTCCATCGTTGGGAACCTTGAGCGCAGCTTCGGCTGCACGCTGGACGAGGCGACGGAAGAGCAGATCTATCAGGCGGTCGCCCTGACCGTCCGCGATCAGATCATGGATAAGTTTGTGGAATCTCGTCATCTGCGCCATGCAGAAAAGAGCCGCCGCGTCTACTACCTTTCGGTGGAATTCCTCATGGGCCGCGCCCTGCACAACAACATCCTCAACCTGATGCGCACCAAGGACTATCAGCAGGCGCTTTCGGAGTTGAACATCTCCATGGATGCCATTGCCGAGCAGGAGAGCGATCCCGGCTTGGGCAACGGCGGCCTTGGACGCCTTGCGGCCTGTTTCCTGGACTCCCTGGCCACGCTGGACATGCCGGCCATGGGCTGCTCCATTCGATATGAATACGGCCTGTTCCGCCAGAAGATCGTCGACGGCAACCAGGTCGAGCTGCCGGACAACTGGCTGGAAAACGGCTGTCCTTGGGAGGTGCAGCAGGGGGATACCTGCGAAGTGCACTTTGGCGGGCGCGTCGTCGAAGAAGAAGTCGGTGGACGCAAGGTCTATCGTCAGGTGGACTACAACACGGTGCTTGCTGTGCCGTACGACATGCCCTGCGTGGGCTATGACGTGGACAACGTCGTGCCCCTGCGCCTGTGGAGCGCCCGCGCGCCCAAGCGCATCAACATGGAGTACTTCAACAAGGGCGATTACGTCCGCGCGATGGACGAGCGCAACCTGGCCGAAGTGATCTCCAAGATCCTCTACCCCGAGGACAACCACTACGAGGGCAAGGAGCTGCGCCTCAAGCAGCACTATTTCTTCACCTCTGCGACCGTGCAGTACATCATCAAGAACTACAAGAAGCACTACGGCACGGATCTGACCAAGCTGCCGGAAAAGGTCTGCATCCACATCAATGACACGCACCCGGCTCTGGCCATTCCGGAGATGATGCGCATCCTCGTCGACCAGGAAGACATGACGTGGGAAGACGCCAAGCGCGTCGTGGAGCACACCTTTGCCTATACGAACCACACCATCATGGCCGAGGCGCTGGAGCGCTGGCCGGAGGACATGGTCAAGACCACGCTGCCCCGGATCTACCAGATTCTGCAGGGCCTGAACGAGGACTTCTGTCAGAAGCTGTGGCAGTACTATCCCGGCCAGTGGGAACGCATCGGCGGCCTTGCCATCATCTCCTATGGACAGATCCACATGGCCAACCTTTGCTGCGCCTACTGCTATTCCGTCAACGGCGTCTCGCAGCTGCACGCTGAGATCCTCAAGAAGCAGACTTTCCGCGACTACTACGCCATGAATCCGGAAAAGTACATCGGCATCACTAACGGCATCACGCATCGCCGCTGGCTCCTGTGCGCCAATCCCCGCCTGACGGAGCTCATCTGCGAGGCCATCGGCGACAAGTGGATCAAGGACCCGGAGCGCCTGACGGACCTGATGCCCTTTGCAGACGACAGCGCCTTCCTCAAAAAGTTCGCGGACATCAAGCACGAAAACAAGAAGGATTTTGCTGCCTGGCTTGCCCGCCATCAGGACACGGCCTTTGATCCCGAAACGCTTCTGGATGCACAGGCCAAGCGCCTGCACGAGTACAAGCGCCAGCTTCTCAACATTCTGCACGTGATCTCGCTCTACAACCGCATTGTGGACGATCCGACCTTTGAGATGCGGCCGCGCACCTTCCTCTTCGGCGCAAAGGCTGCGCCGGGCTATATGCGGGCCAAGCTCATCATCAAGCTCATCAACTCCGTCGCTGCGATGGTTGCGGCCCACCCCCGCGCCAGCCAGATGATCAAGATCATCTTCTTGGAGAACTACGGCGTGACCTGCGCCGAGCACCTGATGCCCGCGGCCAACCTCTCCGAGCAGCTCTCCACCGCCGGCAAAGAGGCGTCCGGCACCGGCAACATGAAGTTCATGATGAACGGCGCGCTCACCATCGGCACGATGGATGGTGCGAACATCGAAATCTATGATCGCGTGGGCAAGGACAACATCTTCATCTTCGGTTTGACCAGCGATGAAGTGGATGCTCTCTACGCGAACAACTCCTACCGCGCGGGCGAGGTGTACGAGCGCAGCCCGGTTCTGCGCCGGGTCATGGACCAGCTCGTGGACGGCACGCTGGGCCCGAACCGCATCTTCTCCGAGCTCTACCACGCGCTGCTCTTCGGCGACAACGGCGGCATGGCGGACCCGTATCTGGTTCTGCGCGATTTTGCCGACTACGCGCGCAAGCAGGAAATGGTCAACAAGCTCTATGACACCCGTGCCTGGTGGCGCAGTGCGGTCATCAACGTGGCCCAGTCCGGCTACTTCTCCTCTGACCGCACCATCCGCGAGTACATCGACCGGATTTGGCACCTGGAACCGCTGCATGGAGGCAAATAAGTCCTATGCCGAAACTCAAGCACGACTCCCAAAGCGAGAAGTATCGCTGGCCGCAGGGCGCACGCCCCTGCGGCTCTTGCGTGCGGCTGCGCATCTCCGCGCCTGAGGGCGCCAACTGCACGCTGCGCCTCTGGACGGAAAAGGGCGAGGAGAAGCTGCCCATGCGCCTTCGCGGGTACATGGACGGCGCGTTCCTCTACGAAATTACCCTGACCCTTCCCGAGGAGCCCGTGATCCTTTGGTACACGTTCCTCGTGGACGCGGACGGGGAGATGCTCTGGTACGGCAACAACCCGGAAGGCTTGGGAGGCGAAGGACAGATCTCCACGCACCTCCCTCCCTCTTTCCAGATCACGGTCTATGACCGGGCGTATACGGTTCCTTCCTGGATGCACGACGGCGTCATGTATCAGATCTTTGTGGACCGCTTTTGCGACGGCGGCGCGCCGCTTTTGGACAAGAAACCAGGGCTGGTCACGCACGCCTCCTGGGACGAAAAGCCCAACGAGTACTCCTGTGCGCCCTTGGGCAGCAACCTCGGGCACGACTTCTTCGGGGGAAATCTCGCGGGCGTCATCCAAAAGCTCCCCTATCTGCGCAAGCTCGGCGTCACGGTGCTCTACCTCAACCCGATCTTTGACGCGCAGTCCAACCACAAATACGACACCGGCGACTACACGCACGTAGACCCCACATTTGGCACAAACGAGGACTTTGTCCGGCTGTGCCGGGCGGCGCGCGCCAACGGAATCCGCGTGATGCTCGACGGCGTCTTCTCCCATACGGGAGACAACAGCGTCTACTTCAACCGCTACGGTCTTTACGACTCCGTGGGCGCCTACCAATCCAAGGACTCGCCTTACGCCTCCTGGTATCGCTTCCGCGACTATCCGGAGGAATACGACTGCTGGTGGGGCGTCAAGACCCTCCCGGAGGTGGACGAGAACTGCCGCAGCTACCGCGACTTCATCATCTACAACGAGGACAGCGTCGTGGCGCAGTGGATTGCGCGCGGGGCGTCCGGCTGGCGTCTGGACGTCGCGGATGAGCTTCCGGACGATTTCATCTGCGAACTTCGTGCCCGCGTAAAGCTCGAAAACCCGGAGGCGGCGGTCATGGGCGAGGTCTGGGAGGACGCCTCCAACAAGGTTGCCTATGGCCAGCTGCGCTCGTATGCGCTGGGCCGCTCGCTGGACAGCGTGATGAACTACCCACTGCGCACGGCGCTGCTCAACTTCTTTACTGGCAAGGGCACGGCGCGGGATTTTGCGCGGACGGTGAATTCCCTGCACGAGAACTATCCGCCGCAGATGTTCTATGCGCTGATGAACCTCATTGGCAGCCATGATCGCGCCCGCGCGCTCAACGCGCTGTCCGGGCTCTCCGGCGAGGATGCGCCCAAGGAGACTTGGCGCAACTTGACGTTGGACGGGCCGCATTACCGCATGGCGCGACAGCGCTTGATGGCGTTGTTTGCTCTGGTCTGTGCGCTGCCCGGCATGCCGACCATCTACTACGGAGACGAGGCGGGCATGCAGGGGGCGGGCGATCCCTACAACCGCGGCACCTATCCTTGGGGGCATGAGGACCGCGAACTCATCGACTTTTACACCCGCACGATTGCGCGGCGGCGCGCGGAGCCGCTCTGGCGGCGTGGTACGCTGGTACTGCTCGCCCCGCATCCGGACGTTCTGCTCGTGGTGCGGCGCGTAGAAAACGGCCGCGACGCGCTGGGCGACAAGGCGCACAACGGCTGCGTACTCTTCGCGATCAACCGGAGCCAGACGCCGCTGACGCTTTTGCTCGACGGAAACGATCCGCGGCTTGCGCCCTTTGCGCGGCGCTTGGGCGAAATCACGCTGCCCCCCTTAACTCCCATATATTTTAAGGCATAATCCCTTGCGCAATGTGTTTGCGTGCGCTATGATATGGGTATACTGTCTACAGAAGACAAAGGAGGTCGAAAACCCATGTTCGTTGTCAACAAGGAAATGACCATCGGCGAAGTGATCCGCAAGGACCCCGAGACCGCAAAGCTCCTCAACCAGTACGGCATGCACTGCACCAGCTGCCCCTTCTCTCAGATGGAGTCCCTGGAGCAGGCCGGTATGGTCCATGGCTGCGATGTGGACGCCCTGGTCAAGGCGCTGAACGAGTACTTTGCCGCCAAGGCTTAAGGCGGTTCGCCTAAAGGGAGAGGAGTCCGAAAGCGATGCTTTCGGAC
>JBMNOF010000007.1:0-55082 GCA_050942925.1 Candidatus Spyradocola sp. | reverse complement strand
AGGCTCAGCAGCTGGTCGCACTCGGTGGAGCCGACGGCATAGTCCAGGCGGGGAATGTTTTCGCCCACGCCGATGTTCAGGTAGCTCACAGCGGCCTGCTGCACGCTCTCCCGCGGCAGGAGATCTTCCAGATCCACCTCCTGCTGCTGGCAGCCCGTCAGGGGCAGAAGCAGGGCAAGGAGGAACAGCGCAAGAACGCCGCAAAATTTCTTTTTCAGTTTGTCCATTTCTTCGCCTCCGTATGGCGCAAAAGCGCCTCGAGTAACTCATCCTATTATACATGCTGTCATGACTTTTTGCAACGGCGCGCCCAGGAGAAAAAACTTGCAGCGTTTTAGGTATGCGACGGGTGCGCATGGCGCACAATAAGGCCCGAAGGAGGCGAAACCCTTGAAAAGGAAACTTGCATTGACACTGGTTTTCATCCTGGCGACGGCAGCTCTGACCGCCTGCTCGTGCAGCGTCAGCCCCGGCGCATCCCCTTCGCCCTCGCCCTCGGCGCTGATGACTACCCCCAGTCCCACGCAGAGCGCGACGGCGAGTCCCTCTCCCATGGAGAGCGCGACGATGACCCCGGGCGCTTCGGACGCGTCGCCCAGCCCGGAGTCCTCCATGCAGCCGCAGGCGGTTCTGGACATGGACGCCTTGGCTAGCGAGGTGGAGAAGTTGAGCGAAGTCGATCTTTGCGACGTCGTGGCCGAAGGCGACCGCGCCATTGTCGGCCTGAGCTTTGACGCGCAGTACCAGGGCACGCTTACGGACCGCATCGAGGAAATGGTGCGCGAGAAGATCACCGCCAAGGAGGCGGGCATAACCCAGATTGCCGTGACCGCGGACCCCACGCTGTGCACCGAGATCAAGAACCTTGCGCAGGAAGTCAAGGGCAAGGCGATGACCGAGGAGCAGAAGGCCAAATTCGACGAACTGTATGAGAAGATCCAGCCCGCGGGCACGGAATCGTCTGCGGCGTAACCCGAGGGGGAAATGCCTCCCCGTCCAAAGGGCCGATGCCCTGCGGCGGCGGAGGTTTTTTTGCGCCCTGTCTTCACACCATTGTCAGAATTTTGTGAATTTATTATTTCCGAATCCGGGTTTGCATTGACTGGAAAAGATTTGCGCTCTATAATGTGTTTACACCTCTGCAACTTTGCTGGGGCAGTCTTGGAAAAATCAAAACCAGGAGGAAACAGCCATGTTTTGTCCGGATCCGGTCGCGTTTACCATCTTTGGCCGGGACATCTATTGGTACGGAATCCTGATTTCTCTTTCCGTGGTTCTGGCGGTCATCATGGTGTACCGCGAGGCCAAGCGAGAGGGACTGGACGCCGATTGCATGCTGGACTATGCGCTCTTGACGGTGCCCATCGCCATCGTCTGCGCGCGACTGTACTATGTCATCTTCGAGTGGGATCAGTATGCGTCGAACCCCATCCGCGCGCTGTACATCTGGGAGGGCGGCATCGCCATCTACGGCTCCGTCATCGGCGGCATCATCGCGACGCTGATCTTCTCGCGCTGGAAGAAGATCTCGTTCTGGAAGCTGGCGGACCTGGTCGCCCCCGGGCTGGTTCTGGGGCAGGCGATCGGGCGCTGGGGCAACTTCTTCAACCAGGAGGCCTTTGGCGGCCTGGTGACGGACCCCGCTTGGCAGTACTTCCCCTACGCGGTCTACATCGAGCGCCTGGGCGAGTGGCATCAGGCGACGTTCTTCTATGAGTCCGTTGCGTGCTTCCTCATCTTTATTTTCCTCATGGTGTACCGCCGGAAGGCGAAGAACGCCCCCGTGGGCAACCTCTTCCTGTGGTATTGGGTGCTCTATGGCATTGAGCGCGCCTACGTGGAAGGCCTGCGGACCGACAGCCTCTGGATGTTCAAGGGCGGTATCCCGATCGGGAGCCTGATCTTCTTCCCCAACGGGCTGCGCGTGTCGCAGGTGCTGTCCATCGTCATGGCGGTGGCCTTTGCCATCGTGCTGTTTGTGCGCTTTGTCAAGCGCCGCAAGAACGCCCCGCCCGTGGAAAAGGTGGAGGAGCCCGTCGGGCCCCTGGACCCCGAACTCGTGCTCATCCCGGAGGATCGCCGGGAGACCGCGGAAGACGATTCCGCGGCGGAGGACAGTGGCGCGGAGGACGCCGCCGCTGCGGTCATGGGCGCTGCCATCGTGAACGCGGCGCTCCAAGCGGACGAGGATGCGAAGGACGAATCGGCCGCGGAAGGCGCGGAGCCGTCGGATGAGCCCGGCGACGGCGCGGACGGCGGCGATACAGCTGAGGCAGACGATGCGGCAGACGGCGGAGATGCGGGCGCCGAGGACGAGCACTGACCCGCAGGGCTTAGGAGAGAAGGAGAACATATGCGCAACCTAACGATGCTCACGGACCTGTACCAGATGACGATGATGAACGGCTACATCAAGGCCGGCATCACCGATCGCGTTGCGGTTTTCGATCTGTTTTACCGCAAGAACCCCGGGAACGCGGCCTTTGCCGTGGCCGCGGGGCTCGAGCAGGTGATCGACTACATCGAAAACCTCCATTTCGATGCGGATGACATCCAGTACCTGCGCTCGCTGAACCTGTTTGACGAGCGGTTTTTCGATTACATCCGGGATTTCCACTTCACGGGCGAGATCTACGCCGTGCCCGAGGGAACGGTGGTCTTCCCCTACGAGCCGCTCATCCGCGTCAAGGCGCCGATCTTTGAGGCGCAGCTGATCGAGACGGCGATGCTCAACATCGTCAACCACCAGACGCTCATCGCCTCCAAGGCGGCGCGCGTCTGCCAGGCCGCGCAGGGCGACCTGGTCATGGAGTTCGGCCTGCGTCGCGCGCAGGGACCGGACGCGGGCCTCTACGGCGCGCGCGCGGCGCTGATCGCCGGCTGCGGCTCGACCTCCAACGTGCTTGCGGGCAAGATGTTCGACGTGCCGGTGGCCGGAACCCACGCGCACAGCTGGGTCATGTCCTTCCCGGACGAACTGACCGCCTTCCGCGCGTATGCGGACGCGTATCCGGACGCCTGCCTGCTGCTGGTGGACACCTACGACACGCTGGGCAGCGGCATGCCCAACGCCATCCGCGTCTTCCATGAGCTGCGCGAAAAGGGCCACGAGCCCCTGGGCGTGCGCCTGGACAGCGGCGACCTCGCCTACCTCTCGCGCCAGGCGCGCCGGATGCTGGACGAGGCGGGCTTCCCCAACGCGAAGATTTGCGCCTCCGGCGACCTGGATGAGGACGTGATTTGGGACCTCAAGCAGCAGGGCGCCTGCATCGACAGCTGGGGCGTGGGCACGCGCATGATCACCTCCGACGGCTGCCCGGCTCTGGGCGGCGTCTACAAGATGAGCGCGGAAATCGTGAACGGCAAGGTGGTTCCCAAGATCAAGATCTCGGAAAACCCCAGCAAGGTCACCAACCCCGGCATCAAGAAGGTAAAGCGCATCTACAACCGCGAGGGCATGGCCATGGCGGACCTCATCCTTCTGGAGGACGAGCAGATCGACCCCTCCAAGCCCCTGACCATCTTCCACCCCGTGGATACCTGGAAGCAGCAGACCTACACGGAGTACACGCTGCGGGACCTGCTCGTTCCGGTCTTTGTCGACGGCAAGTGCGTCTACGAGCGCCCGACCCTCAAGCAGATTCAGGCCTACTGCAAGAACGAGATCTCCACGCTCTGGGAGCAGTACCGCCGCCGCTTGAACCCCCATGTCTACAAGGTGGACCTCTCCTACGAGCTGTACGTCCTGCGCCACAAGCTCCTGAACCAGGCCCGCACCGAAGTGACCGACCTGCCCAAGCTGCAGTGAGCTTGCGCCGCTGCCAAGGAGGCGACTTTTCCTGGAAAAGCCGCCCTTGGCAGCGGTTTTTCTTTGGAAAAAGCCTTGCTCCCGGGTCGGTTTTCATGGTATAATGAATGGGTTTGTGAGGAGAGTTCCACATGAGCCAATTTCATCAGGATTTGGAGTGAATCCAATGCGCGAATTTGACGTCGTTGTCGTGGGAGCGGGGCCGGCGGGTATCTTTACCGCCCTGGAGCTGCAAAAGGGCGCCCCGAATGCGCGCATCCTCATCGTGGATGCGGGCAGCAGCATCGATCGCCGCAACTGCCCGGCGCGCCGGACCGGCAAGTGCGTGGGCTGCACGCCCTGCGCCATCATGCAGGGATGGGCGGGCGCGGGCGCGTTTTCGGACGGCAAGCTCTCCCTTTCGGAGGAGGTCGGCGGCAATCTGCCCGATTACCTGCCGCGCCAGGAAGTCCGGGAGCTGATTCACTACTGTGACGAACAATACCTGGCCTATGGTGCGCCGGACATCGTGCACGGGCTGAACGATCCCAAGGTGGACGAGTTCAAGTACGAGGCCAGCAAGTACAACATCCAGCTCATTCCCTGCCCCGTTCGGCACATGGGCACGGAGTATTCCTTTGAGGTGCTGCGCGCCATGTTCCACAAGCTCAGCCAGAGCGAGAATTTCACCTTCCAGGAGTACACCACCTGCGAGGACATCGTGGTCGAGGACGATCAGGTCGTCGGCGCGCTGCTCAAGACGCGCGACGGCAAGACCGAGCGCATCGGCGCACGTTTTGTCGTGGCCGCGCCGGGCCGCGCGGGCGCCTCGTGGCTGACGCGCGTGGCGCATGCGGCGGGCATCCACACGCAGAACAACGAAGTGGACATCGGCGTGCGCGTGGAAGTCCCCAACGCCGTCATGGACCACCTGACCAAGCACCTGTACGAGGCCAAGCTCGTCTACTACTCCGACACGTTTGAGAACAAGGTTCGCACGTTCTGCATGAACCCCGGCGGCCTGGTTTCCGAGGAGCACTACGACGGCCACATCGCCGTGGTCAACGGCCACTCCTACGCGGACGATTCCCGCCACACGGAGAACACGAACTTTGCCATGCTCGTCTCCACCAAGTTCACCGAGCCCTTTGACCAGCCCACTGAGTACGGCAAGTACATCGCGCAGCTGGGCAACATGCTCACCGGCGGCGGCATCATGGTGCAGCGCCTGGGCGACCTGCTCAAGGGCCGCCGCACGGATGCCTCGCGCCTGAAGAAGTCCACCACCATCCCGACCCTCCATACCGCTGTGCCGGGCGACCTCTCCTTTGTCCTTCCGCACCGGCACCTGACCAGCATCATCGAGGCCATGCGCGCCTTTGACAACCTGGCGCCCGGGCTCTACAGCAAGAACACGCTGCTCTACGGCGTGGAGGTCAAGTTCTATTCCTCCAAGGTCACCGTGGACGAGAAGTTCGAGACCAAGGTCCACAACTTCTTTGCCATCGGCGACGGCGCGGGCATCACCCGCGGCCTGATGCAGGCCTCGGTTACCGGCGTTGTCGTCGCGCGGGAGATCGCGTCCAGAATCTAATGCCCACTCTTTTGACCAGCCCCCTTCTCAAGGGGGCTGGTCTTGTTTTTCCGGACGATTTGTCGAATTCACTTGGAAGGTCCGTCGTTTTCCGGCGTTTTTTCAAAATAATTCGACAGGGAAGAATGTAAATATTCGGATTTCGACCGTTAATAAGCTGTGAAGATTGTTGACGGAAGATGGCGGTTCGTCTATACTGAATCAGGTCCTCCAAAGAGAGGAAACCATGAATGGGAAAAAACAGATAGGGAGAGGCGGAACATGATCAGAAAAGAAATCCCGCAGGCAGAATATGCGCACATCGGCGGCTCCGGCACCTGGGGTGACGATTTTCCGGAGAATGTCGGCATCGAAGGCGTGAAGATCCTGGATGCGGACATGGAGTTTGAGACGCCCTTTGGCACCACCGTGCCGATGAAGCTGTTTGAAATTTCGGCGGACATCACCGCCGACCACAAGAAGCATGTGGTGCTGGACATGCCCTTCCACGGCTGGTTCGGCCTGTCCCCGTACCTGGACACCCCCTCTGAGCGCGTGTTCTGGGTGCTGCAGCGCGCGGGTGTGAAGTGGATCATCGCGGACGGCAGCGGCGGAGGAATCAACCCCCTGCTCGACCCCGGCGACGTCATCATCCCCGACGACCTGATCGACCAGACCAAGCGCGTCTCCTATCTTTCCAAGTTCACGGACAAGATCGTGCGCATGCGCGACATCGTCTGCCCGGACCTTGCCTCGATCCTCTACAACGAGGCCCGCAAGGAGTATCCGCGCGTCTTTGGCCGCGGCATTTACGCCGTCGACGAGGCGCCCCGCTTTGAGACCAAGGCCGAGATCCAGCGCCTGTACGACCAGCACTGCGACATCTGCGGCCACACCATGATGCCGGAGGCGGCGCTGGCCCGCGCCATTGGCGCGCACTATGCGGCCATCTACATCATCTCCAACTGCGCCGAGGGCATCGACCCCGACTGGAAGCGCCCCATCTTCGACATCTATGCCGAGTGCGCGCCCAAGTTCAGCCGGATCGTCGTGCGCGCGCTGGCCGCGATCGACCCGGAGAAGATCGGCTGCCACTGCGGCGACAACCTGCTCGACGTCCCCAGCCGTGTGCAGAAGCGAATGAACGCGCAATAATTCGCAGCGTCTTTCGATAGATCCCATTGCCGGCACGCGCCGGCAGAACGAAAATGGAGGAGAATCAAGTCATGAAGAAGATTCTAGCGCTCGTTCTTGCGGCCATCATGGCCCTGGCCCTTGTAGGCTGCACGTCTGCGCCCGCGACGGAGGATTCCGCCGCTCCCGAGGCGACGGAGACCCCGGCGGAGACCGCTGCTGCGGAGACTGCCGGCACGGAGACCGCCGGTGAAGAGTCTGCTGCGCCTGCGGAAGGCGAGGAATTCAAGGTTGCCATCGTCCTTGGCGTTGGCGGCCTGGGCGATGAGTCCTTCAACGACAGCATGTACGACGGCTGCCAGCTGGCCATGGCCGAGGACCCCAGCGTCACCGTGCAGGTGATCGAGCCCACCGAGGTTGCGGAGTTCGAGGGCCACTACATGGAGCTGGCCCGCACCGGCGAGTACGACCTGATCATCGGCTCCGGCTTTGACGGCGTCGAGGCGGTGACCAAGGTTTCCGGCCTGTTCCCCGATCAGCAGTTCATGTTCGTGGACGGCGACTGCGGCGATCTGCCCAACGTGGCGTCCTTCACCTTCCGCGATGAGGAGAAGGCCTTCCTGCTGGGTTACATGGCGGCCCAGATGACCGAGACCAAGAAGATCGGCATCGTCGGCGGCATGGACATTCCTTCCATCAACATGTTTGCGGCGGGCTATGAGGCCGGCGCGGCGTATGCCAACAACGGCACCACCGTCGAGCGCAAGTACGTTGGCGCTTGGAACGACACCTCTACCGGCAAGGAGCTGGCCCTGGCGCTGTACGACAGCGGCTGCGACATCGTCTACCAGGCGGCGGGCGGTTCCGGCCTGGGCGTCTTTGCGGCGGCGGACGAGAAGGACATGCTGGCCATCGGTTCGGATACCAACCAGTGCCTGGTCGATCCCGATCACGTCTTTGTGTCCGGCATGCGCACCCTGAACTACATCATCCGCGACGGCATCATGGCCGCCAAGGCGGGCACCCTGGAGCCCGGCTCTCACTCCGTCGGCCTGAAGGAGAACGGCGTGACCTACACCTGCGAGGGCTCTAACGTTGCGGTGCCCGAAGAGGTCATCGCCAACGTGGAGAAGGCCAAGGAAGACATCATGGCCGGCACCATCGTCGTGCCCTCCACCCTGGAGGATGTCGCCACCTTCGTGGAGACCTACTGCAACAAGTAATCCCGATTTCGGGCAAACGCGGCAATGGCGGCAGATAGAAGATATCTGCTGCTGTTGCTGCATTTTGTGTTATGCGTTCCTAGGGGCGGGAGCGGCGGCCCCCGACAAGAATAAAGGAAAAGGGGAGAGACAATGTACGCTGTTGAAATGCACGACATTACCAAGCAGTTCAAGCATGTGCTGGCAAACAGCCATGTCGATCTGCTGGTCAAGCAGGGCGAGATCCACTCGCTGCTTGGAGAAAACGGCGCGGGCAAGTCCACACTGATGAATATCCTCTACGGCATGTACGCGCCCACCAGCGGGGAGATCAGCGTACGTGGAAAGAAAGTCACCATCGAAAATCCCCTCAAGGCCATCAGCTTGGGCATCGCCATGGTGCACCAGCACTTCATGCTGATCGATCCCATGACGGTGGCGGAAAACGTGGTTCTGGGCTATGAGCCGAAGAAGAACGGCTGCTTCGACCTGAAGAAGGCCATCTCCGACGTGGACGCGCTGGCAAAGGAATACGGCCTGTACGTGGATGCGCGCGAGAAGGTGGAGAACCTCTCCGTCGGCACCAAGCAGCGCGTGGAGATCCTCAAAGCCCTCTACCGCAAGGCGGAAATCCTCATCTTGGACGAGCCGACCGCCGTGCTCACCCCGCAGGAGGTCACGGACCTGTTCCGCGTGCTGCGCCTGCTCAAGGAGAGCGGCAAGACCATCATCATCATCACCCACAAGCTCAAGGAGACGCTGGCCTTGGCCGACACGGTGACCATCCTGCGCAAGGGCCAGGTCATCACCTCCGTGTCCACCAAGGACGTGGACGAGAGCAAGCTGGCCGAGCTCATGGTCGGGCGCATCGTCGCATTTGACATGCAAAAGAACGAGGTGCCGGGCGAGCACAAGACCATCATGGCGCTGCGCGATGCAACGGTGGTCAAGGAAAAGCGCAACGCGCTGGACCACGTGAGCCTGGAGATCCGCACGGGCGAGATCCTGGGCATCGCGGGCGTGGAGGGCAACGGGCAGACGGAGCTGATCGACGCGCTCACGGGCCTGCAGCGCCTGCAGAGCGGCTCGATCGAGCTGGAGGGAAAGACGCTCAGCGCCGCGCGCATCACGCCGCGCTTCATGCTGGAGGCAGGCGTCGGGCACATTCCCGAGGACCGCGGCAAGCGCGGATTCGTGGGGAGCTTCACCATCGCCGAGAACCTGATCCTGGGCTATCACCGGAAGAAGGAGTTCGACAACCACGGTCTCATCCGCCTCAAGGAGCGCGATGCCTTTGCGCAGCGCGTGGCCGAGCAGTACGACGTGCGCATGGATTCCATCCGTGACACGGTGGGTTCGCTCTCCGGCGGCAACCAGCAGAAGGTCATCATCGGCCGCGTCTTTGCACAGGACCCGAAGGTCATCATTGCGGCGCAGCCCACGCGCGGCGTGGACATCGGCGCCATCGAGTACATCCACTCCCAGATCCTGAAGATGCGGGACGCGGGCAAGGCCATCCTGCTCATCTCCGCGGACCTGGAGGAGCTGACCAAGCTTTCGGACCGAATCGCCGTGCTCTATGCCGGGCGCATCGTGGACGAGCGGCGCGCGCAGGACTACGACGAAAAGACGTTGGGCGCCCTGATGACGGGGCATGTGGACGAAGAGGCGAAGGAAAAGGAGGCGTAAGCGATGACCAAGAGCGAGACAAAGAAACCGTCGGCGAGCCTTGCCGAGCGGCTGAGCCACAACAACGTCTTCCTGTCGGCGGCGGCGCTTGTGCTGTCGCTGATCGTGGCGGGAATTGTGATGTGGATCGCCGGCTATTCCCCGGTGACGGGCTATTCGGCGATGTTCACGGGCGCCTTTGGCAACGTCAGCAACCTGGCCCAAACCCTGGGCACGGCCACGCCCCTGATCTTTGCGGGCCTGGCCATGGCCTTTGCCGCGCGCGGCGGCATGTTCAACATCGGCATCGAGGGGCAGATCATCGCGGGCGCCTTCCCGGCGGCGCTGGTGGGCGCGTACCTGCAGGGCCTGCCCTGGTTCCTCCACATCCCGCTGTGCTTTATCGCCGGCATGATCGGCGGCGGCGTTTGGGCGGCGATTGCGGCGTTCCTCAAGAACAAGCTGCGCGTGAGCGAGGTCATTCTGACCATCATGCTCAACTACGTCGCGCAGTACCTGGCGGAGTACCTGGCCAACTACCAGTTCAAGGCGGAGGGCATGCTCGTGCGCACGGAGGACATTCTCCCCTCGGCGACGCTCACGCCCCTTGTCCCCTTTACGCGGCTGACGGGCGGAATCTTCGTGGCGCTGGCGTTTGCGGTGCTCATGTGGTGGTTCCTCTCGCGCACGACGACCGGCTACCAGATCCGCGCCATCGCGGCCAACCCCTTTGCGGCGGAGGCGGGCGGCATCAACATCCAGCGGATGAACCTGGTGACGATGTTCCTCTCCGGCGCGCTGGCCGGCATGGGCGGCGCGGTAGAGGTTCTGGGCGTGCACGGCTATTTCATCACGAACATGACCTCCGGCTACGGCTTTGACGGCGTGGCCATCGCGGTCATGGGCCAGTATACGCCCTTTGGCACGGTGGTCTCGGCGCTGATCTTCGGTGCGCTGCGCGCCGGCTCCACCAGCATGAACCGCATGACCAACATCCCCGGCGAATTCATCCAGGTTCTGCAGGCGCTGGTCATCATCTTCGTATCCACGCCCGGCATTGTGCGCATGTTCCTCAAGAAGCGCCGCCAGAAGAAGGAGGCTTGAGCAAAATGGAAGACATGCTTTCCGTCGTCACCTCTCTGATCGCGGGGTCCATCCGCGTATCCATCCCCATCGCCTTTGCCGCCCTGGGCGGAACGCTCTCGGAGCGCAGCGGCATCATCAACATGGGCCTGGAGGGGACCATGCTCATCGGCGCCTTCTTCGGCGTGGTCGGGTCCTACTTTACGAACAACGTCTGGCTGGGCCTCCTGACGGCCATTGTGGCCGGCGCGCTGGTGGGCCTGCTGCAGGGCGTGCTCACGATCCGGTTTAAGTGCGAGCACGTTCTTGCGGGCGTGGGCATCAACGTCCTGGCGTCCGGCCTGACGGTCGTGCTCCTGCAGATGATCTGGGACACCAAGGGCAAGAGCGCCGAGGTCGCCTCCTTTGAGAACATCTCCATCCCCGGCATCAACCAGATCCCCGTGCTCAAGGACATCCTGGGCGAGGTGTCGCCCCTGCTCATCCTGCTGGCCATCAGCGTCATTGGCGTCTGGTTCCTGCTCTACCGCACGGTCTTTGGGCTGCGCGCGCGCGTCATCGGGGAGAACCCGGAGGCCGCCGGGTCCATGGGCATCAACGTCTACCGCACGCAGTACATCTGCGTCATCCTCTGCGGAATCCTGGCCGCTGTCGGCGGCGCCTACATGTCCATCGGCGACATCCACATGTTCAGCCGGGACATGGTCTCCGGGCGCGGCTTCATCGCGCTGGCGGTCGTGATCTTCGGCGGCTGGCATCCGCTGGGCGCCTGGCTCGGCTCCCTGCTCTTTGGCCTGGCGCAGAGCCTGCAGTACCGCCTGCAGAGCGGCAGCATTCCCCCGCAGCTCATCCAGATGCTGCCCTACGTCGCCACGCTGGTCGTGCTGGTCTTTGCCCGCGGCTCCAGCCGGCGCGCCCCTGCCTCCGAAGGCAAGCACTACTACGCAAAGGGAGAACAATAGACATGGAAAACAACAGCATCCTGCTTTCGCCTAAGATTGAAGAAGTCCGCAAGATCCTGCGCGAGAAGATCGTCATCGACCGCAAGACTTCCGAGGAGATGAGCGCCTATGTCCGCCGGCAGGAGGCGCTGGTCGACTCCATGCTGAACATGTACAAGCTCTATGACGACGGCATTCCCTTCCGCCCGACCCTGGGCAACGAGATGCAGGTCATGTACATGCGCGAGCGGCAGACGCTGTCCTTCCTGCTCTTCCCGGAGCTGCTCAAGCTGGAATACGAGATCGCCCGCGTCATCGGCGACGTGTTCATCGCGCCCATGCTCATGGGCAAGACCCTGCCGGAGATCCTCAACAGCAACCAGCCCATCGCCGCGCATCACCGCTATGCCCGCGAGGAGATCGTTGTGGCGCGGGAGGACTTTGGCATCTACCGCCACTACGAGTGCGCGGATTGCTACGGCCTGCCCAACATCGGCATGAAGATCTGCGCCTATGAAGCGGGCACGGCCGCGGGCTGCTTTGCCCGCCCGCTCGGCCGTCCGGTCGAGGTCGTGGAGACCAAGTGCTGCGCCAACGGCGATCCCTACTGCGAGTTTGAGGTGCACGTCGGCTAACCGCGTATCCAGGGGAGGAATTTGCGCATGAAAACCGTGTTTCAAAACGTCTATGTCGTGACGGAGAACGAGCGGCAGGAGGTCCTGCAAAACGCCACCGTCATCGTGGAGGACGACCGCATCGCCTACGTGGGCGAGGCGCCCGCCGAGCGCCCCGCCGGCGCCCGCGTCGTGGATGGCAAGGGCAAAAAGCTGCTCCTGCCGGGCTTTGTCAACGGCCATACCCACTTGCCGATGGTGCTCTTCCGCGGCGGCGCGGACGACATGGAGCTGCACACGTGGCTGAATACGCGCATCTTCCCCATGGAGGCCAAGGAAACCCCGCAGTCCGTCACCGACGGCGCGATCCTGGCCCTGTGCGAGATGGCGCGCGCGGGCGTGACCACGATCAACGACATGTACACCCAGAACCGCAGCCTCCTGCCCGCGCTGGAAAAGGTTCCCCTGCGCGCAACGCTGGCTATGGGCCTCTTTGGCCAGGCGGAGAACGCCGCCGAGCAGCTGCAGGACAACGTCGCCTTCTTCCACGAGTACGACGGCGCGCTGGGAGGCCTTGTGCGCGTGGCGCTCGGCCCGCACGCCGAGTACACCGCTACCCCGGCCTTCCTGGAAACCTGCGGCGAAACCGCCCGCAAGCTCGGCTGCCCGCTGCACATCCATGTCTCCGAGACGCGCAAGGAGCACGAGGAGTGCATCGGCCGCCACGGCTGCACGCCCGTCGGCCTGCTCAAAAAGGTGGGCTTCTTTGCGGAGAACCGCGCGCTGCTCGCGCACTGCGTGTGGCTGAGCGACGAGGACATCGAGACGGTCGCGGAGGCGGGCGCAGCCGTGCTGCACAACCCCTGCTCCAACCTCAAGCTCGGCTCCGGCATCGCCCGCATCCCGGAGATGCTGCAAAAGGGCGTGCACGTGGCCTTGGCAACGGACGGCGCCTCCAGCAACAACAACCTGGACCTCTGGGAGGAGATGCGCATCAGCGCCCTCCTGCACAAGGGCCGTCTGCTCGACGCCACGGTCCTGCCCGCGGAGGAGGCGCTCTACCTGGCCACCCGCGGCGGCGCGCTGGCGCTGGGCTACGAGGACGTGGGCTGCATCGCGCCGGGGTTCAAGGCGGATCTGTGCCTGGTGGACCTCGACCAGCCCTACTATCACCCGATGACCAACCTCGTCCACCACGTCGTCTACGGCGGCAACTCGCGCGACGTGGAGATGACCATGGTCAACGGCCGCGTGGTCTACGAAAAGGGCCGGCCCATCGTCGAGGACCTGGACGCCGTCTGCGCGCGCGTGCAGGACCTCTGGGAGAACTGGTTTAACGTCTGACGCCCCTTGCGCGCAAAGAGCCGCGAGAAATTTTCTCGCGGCTCTTTCTCTTTTCTGTAATGAATCGGCATCCCTTTGCGTCTAATGTGCGAAAGGAGGAGGGGACGGTGGACTTTGAAGCGGTATACCGCGAGAATTTCGCATACGTCTACCGGTTTTTGCTTTCCCTGTGCCGGGATGCGCACCTCGCCGAAGAGCTCACGCAGGACACGTTTGACCGCGTATTACGCAAGGGCGCACAGTTTGACGGCCGGTGCGAGCCAAAGACCTGGCTGTGCAGCATCGCGCGCAACGCCTACTTGAGCGAGTGCCGCCGGGCCCGGCGGCAGGTCGTGCCGGCCGATGCGGCCGTGGACGTCGATCCCGACGACCGGGACGGCGTGCTGCGCATCCATCGGGCGCTGCACGGACTGGAGGAGCCGTATAAGGAGGTCTTTACCCTGCGCACGCTGGGCGAGTTGCACTACGGGGAGATCGGCGCGCTCTTTGGCAAGAGCGAAAACTGGGCGCGCGTGACGTACTACCGGGCGAAGAGAAAGCTCCAGGAGCGGATCGGAAAGGAGAAGGAACATGGCGGAGAAGGCTGAAAAGCGGGAGACGCTCTGCGCGGTGGCGCAGGACCTGATGCCCCTTGTGCTGGACAAGGTGTGCAGCGAGGAGAGCAGCCAATTTGTGGAGGAGCACGTTCAAAGCTGCGGGGAGTGCCGCGAGGTTTGGACGCGCATGCAGGCGGAGGAAAAGGCGCCGCAGGCCCAGGCGGAGCCGGAAAAATCCGCCCAAAACCGGGACATCTGGAAGGGCATGCGCCGCTATATGCGCCGCTTTACCGTGCGGGGAATCCTGCTGGGGCTGGCCGGCGCGCTGGTGCTCCTCGTGCTGGTGGCGTTTGGCGTGGACAGGCTGTGGCTGCAGATGGACACGCCGATTCCCCTGGACGAATACGACATGCACCTGACGCGCACCGAGGACGGCTGGGTGGCCGGTGTGTTTGAAAGCGGGCCCTATTGCGGCGTCCGCAGATTCTCCCTGGACGACGAGAAGGTGCTGTCCATGACCTACACAACGTCCGTCATCCCCAAGCGTGACCGGCCGGAAACGTGGGTGGAGCCCGACTACTACCTCAGCGGGGGCACCCTTTACACCGCAGCCATCGAGGTTTCGGCGCAGGATGGCGCGCACATCGTGTTGCGGGACGAGATCCGGGAGATCCGCCTCGTCTCGTCCGAGGGGGTGCGGGTGATCTACCGCGCGGGCGAGGAAATCCCCCTGTGCGACGAGGAGACGGACGCAAAAATCCGCAGCTATCTGCAGCAGTCTGCCTTCGTAGAGGACGAGATTCCCTGGGGCGAGATGGAGGTGCAGATGGCGGAGCCGGAGAAAAATTCCTGAGCGGATGTTGCAGCGCTTTTGTCCCTTGCGGGGTATGAGTAGGTGAAAGGAGGCAGGGGAAAATGGAGAACCTGTCGCTTCGAACCGAGGGGAGCATCGACGAGGTCGTGGAGCGGTACGCCGACATGGTCTACCGCCTGGCCTGTGCGCAGACCGGCCGCAGGGACAGCGCCGACGATGTCTTTCAAGAGGTTTTTCTGCGGCTTGTGCGGCGGAATCCGACCTTTGCCTCCGAAGAACACCGCAAGGCGTGGCTGCTGCGCGTTACGCTGAACTGCTGCAAAAAGTTCGGCATGTCCGCCTGGAGGCGGCGCGTCGTGCCCATGGAGAGTCTGCCCGAACGGGAGCAGGCGGACGATTTCGAGGCGGTGGCCCTGCGCGATGCGCTGAGCCGGCTGCCGGAGCGGGATCGGGCTGTGCTGCACCTGTACTACGGCGAGGACCTCTCCGCCCGGCAGATCGCCGAGATCACGAGGGAAAAGGAGTCGAGCGTGCGATCCAGGCTGACGCGCGCCCGCGCACAGCTCCGCAAGGAATGGGGAGGGGAAGCGTGATGGAAGACAAGTTCCGCAAGATGTACGAGGAGAACCGCCCATCCGACGAGCTGGTGCAGCAGACCAAGCGCCGCATGCGGATGGCAAGAGGAGGAAACCCGCAAATGAAGTGGATCAAGGCCGTTGGCGCCGTCGCCGCGGTGGTTGTGGTCTTTGGTGTGGGCGTGAATGTGAGCCCCGCCTTTGCACAGGCGGTGGAAGAGATCCCGGTCGTGGGCGACATCGCCCGCGTGCTCACCGTGCGCGCCTTTACGCAGGAGGGGCCCGACGGCACCGTCTCCGTCGAGCAGCCCATGGTCGCGGACGACACCGCGTTTGCCGCCAAGGTCAACGAGCAGATCAACAAGGTCGTGGACGACTACCTGGACCAGGCGAACGAGAACATCGAGGCGCACCGCGAGGCCTTCCTGGCCACCGGCGGCACCGAGGAGGAGTTCGACGCCATGGACATCCAGGTCAACGTCGACTACGAGATCCTGAGCGAGACGCAGGACCGCGTTTCCTTTGTGCTCCGCGCATCGGAGAGCGACATCTCGTCCGGAAACGAGATTCTCTACTACAACCTGGACCTGGCCAGCGGCAAGGTCCTCACCCTGGAGGATGTCTTGGGTGCGGATTGGGTGGAGAAATGCAATGCCGCCATCCGCGAGCAGATGGCGCAGAACACCGAGGTGCCCTATTTCACGGAAGAGGAGGGCGGCTTTACCACGGTCGATGAGAACACGGCCTTCTACATCGATGCCGATGGCGAGGTCGTCGTGGTCTTCCCCAAGTACGCTGTTGCGCCCGGCGCCTATGGCGAGCAGACCTTCCGCGTCGGCGCCTGAGCCCTGGACGGGGGCGCTCTTCCCGAGAGCGGGAAGGGCGCCCCTTTTTTTCTTGCGTTTGCCGGAAAAATCCTGTATATTCAGGAAGAGAAATCTTAGGGAGGCGAACGCGTATGTCCGAAGATGCGGATCTGCAAATCCTGCTTGACTTCCTCGCGCCCGAGGACACCTTTGACTGTGCGGAGGTGCTGGTGCTCCTGGGCAGCGCCCTTCCGGCCGCGGCGGAGTACGCCGTGCGCCTCAACCGGGAAAAACAGTTCTGGCACACCGTGGTCAGCGGCGGAATCGGGCACTCCACGGCGCTGCTGCGCGAGGCCATCCGGCGCGACCCCCGCTACGAGGACATCGAAGTCGAGGGCAAGCCGGAGGCGGAAATCTTTGCGCAGATCCTCCGCGCAGACGGCAGCTTTTCCCGGCTGTTGATAGAAAACGCGTCCACAAACTGCGGGGACAACGCGTGGAAAACCCGCGCGCTCCTCGAGCGTTGGGGCCTGCGCCCGCGCACCCTGGCGCTGATCCAGGACCCGACCATGCAGCGCAGGAGCGGCGCGTCGTTTGCGGTGGCGTTTCCGGGCGCGCGGATCTTTCACGCGCCGCCCTTCCGGCCCACGCCGGAGAGCGCGGTCCTCTACGGCAGCCGGCAGCGCCTGCTGGAGCTCGCCTTGGGAGAAATTCCGCGCCTGCGGGACGACGAGAACGGCTATGGCCCGCGCGGCCGCGGCTTTATCGCGCACGTGGACATCCCAGATGCGGTGGAAGCGGCCTGGCAGCGCCTTGCCGCCCACCATCCCGACTGCGTCCGCCGCTAGAAAGGACGGGAGAGAAACAAATGGAAACGTATTCGTACAAGTGCCCCGTTTGCGGGTATGTCCACCTGGTTCCGGGCTACTGGGTCTCCTATGACCCGCCTGCGGAGCTGGAGCAGCCCCATTTCCACGACGGGGAGCTCTGCGAGCACGCGCTCGTGCTGCAGGAGGAGCCGAAAGGGTAAACCGGCGAAACCGGGCGCGGTCTCGGGCTGGAAGGGCGGAAGCCTATCGCCGAACAGACGGGAACAAAAGAAGAGGCCCCGCCGCTTGGGCGGGACCTCTTGCTCATCCTCGGGATGTTGTTGCAAAGGTGTCGAAAGGGAGCGCGATCCGCGCTTAGGCGCGGCGCATCTTGCGGGCCACGAGGAACGCGGCGAGCGCCAGGGCGCTGATGCCCAGGCTCATGCCCAGGGGCGCGCTGGCATCCCCGGTCTGGGGCGAGGTATGGCCGCTGGAACCGGAGGACCCGCCGGAGGAGCCGGTGGAGCCGGAGCTCTGGCGGACGTAGCGGACGTAGAGCGTGTGGCTCTTGCCCACGTCGCGGAAGGTGTAGGAGCCGTCATGGCTGTTGTCCAGGACGCCGTCAATGTAGACGCCGTCGATGGCATAGCCCTTGTAGGGGGCAAAGGTGACGGTCAGGTTGCGGCCCTGACGCACGTAGGTGTCGCCAGCCGGGCTGACGTAGCCGCCGTCGGAGCAGGTCACGCGGATGCGGTACTCCTCGTAGGAGGTCGACGGCTTAGACGGCGTAGAAGGCTTGGAGGGCTTGCTGGTGTTCTCGTTGTAGTTGGGGTAGTACTTCTTGTACCACTGGGCGGTGAAGGTGACGGAGGTCGTGCCCGAGGGAATGGTCACGGTCTGGCCGGGCTGGTAGGTCGCCTTCGCGTCGCCGAAGTTGGCCGTGTAGTGGCTAAAGACCATGCTCCCGTCGTTGCGCGAGGGGACCAGGGAGCTGAGGGTATAGGTGGCCGTTCCATCCTCGTTTTTTCCGATCGTCGTGGAAGCAGGGACTTTGGCATTGGAAGGCGCATTTCCCTTCGAGTAATTGATGGTGAGGGCTTCTGCCCACTGCGCGGTAAATGTCAGCGCGCGGTTTTGCACATCGGTATTCGTGAAGGTGATTTTCTGACCGGCAGCGTAGGTGTTTTGGCCGGACTTCCAGCCAGTGAAATAGTACCCGGTGCGAGAAGGTGCCGCAGGGAGTGTGTAACTGGCAAGCTCTTTCGTGGAATCGTCCGTATAGAGACGAACACGGTCAAAGGTCTTCGTTAACGTCACATCACTGGCGCCACCTTCAAATTGAATGTCTACGGCCGGATGCCAGAAAACAGCGTAGAGCGTAATATTGCCACTTAATTCGATCTTATCCCCGGGCTTGTAGGTTTTCGCATTTTGTCCATTTTGGGTGGTGCTCCAAAGATAGAAGAGATTTTGTGCAAGCTCGGGGACTTTGCTAGAAACTGTAGCTTCAACGGGTCCTCCATTTGGTGCTTCCACCTCAGTTTTTTCCGGCAGGTTTGTGACGGAAGAGGCAGAATCGCCCGCGGCATACTCAATGGTATAGAATGTCGTCTTAGGTTGAGGACCATTGCCGGGGTCAGGGTTGCCCTCTGGTTTTTCCGTCGCAGTCTTAGTAAACAGCTTGACGGCTACCTTGCCGGTAATGAGGTCCTTGGGGATCGTAAGGGTATACAGTCCGTTTTCCGTCTGAAGTTTGCACTGATCGGTTATGGCCCCAGAATTGTCACAAAATACCTGGAAGAAACCCCATTCCTGCCCCTCTTCCAACTTGAAAGAGATAACAAGAGCCGCCTGGTCATTCGTCCAATTCTGCGGGTAGGTTAAGTCGGTAACTTTGGCCTGAGAGGCGTCAACAAAGACGGGGTAGGATGTCGTTTCGGTACCGCCGCCATTCGGATCGGTACCGCCCTCTCCCTCTCCTGCCAGCGCGGTGGGGAATAGGGTCAGCGTGAGGATGAGCGCCAGCCAGATGGCCAGCAATGTTCTTGCTTTCTTCATGGTCGATACCTCCTTCTACCATTTAGACGAAGGGGTTCGAGGAGAGGTTTCCACATTTTCAAAAGATTGCTGTAACAATTTCTGCCATTTCACGCAACAACTTTATCGAAAGTGTATCCAAATTGTAACAAGAATGAAATGAAATGGAAAAGGGGGACCGGCCATGCGCGAAGGGGCGCGAGAGCGCAGAAAAAAGCGGCTCCGCCGCAGGGGCGGAGTCGCTTGCTCGTCCTTCGTGTTTGGGAAAGGGGATTTAGGCGCGGCGCATCTTGCGCGCGAGCAGGAAGGCGGCCAGCGCCAGAGAGCTGAGCCCCAGGCCCATGCTCAGGGGTGCGCGGGTGTCGCCGGTCTTGGGCGAGGAATCGGAGCTGTCGGAGGAACCCGAGCCGCTCGCATCGCTGTCCAGAACGTAGCGGACGGAGAAGGTGTGGTCCTCGTCCACGTCGCGGAAGGTGTAGGAGCCGTCGTGGCTGTTGTCCAGAACGCCGTCGATGTACACGGCGTCGATGACGTAGCCGCTGTACGGCGCAAAGGTGATGGTCAGGTCATCGCCCGCGTCGACGGTCGTGGTTCCGCTGGGGCTGACATAGCCGCCCTCGGTCGCCGTGGCGCGGATGGTGTACTCGTCCTCGTCCGAAGAAGAGGAGGAAGAGGAATCGTCCTCGTCATAGTCCGGATAGGTCGTGTAGGCCCAATTCGCCGTGAAGGTGACGTCCGAGCCGTCGGCCGGAAGCGTCACGGTCGCGCCCGGCTGATAGAG
Source organism: Candidatus Spyradocola sp. (assembly GCA_050942925.1). Lineage (GTDB taxonomy): Bacteria > Bacillota > Clostridia > Christensenellales > UBA1750 > Spyradocola. The sequence goes on along the minus strand of JBMNOF010000007.1, from coordinate 35,378 downwards.
TGCGCCGTCCACGGAGTAGGTCCAGCCGCTGAAGGTGTAGCTGCCGGAGGTGCGCCGCGGCGTGGTCGTGGGAAGCGTGTAGGCCGCGCCGGCCGCGCCCGCTTCAGCAGCGGGGATGCCGCTGGTGCTGGCGGTGGTGCCGGAGGCAAAGGTGATGTTGACCTTGTCGGCGTACTGCGCCGTCAGGGTGAGGGCAGCGGTCAAGGTGATCTTGTCGCCCGGCTGGTAAATGTTGTTGTCCGCGCTGGACTGCCAGCCCATAAAGACCTGATCCTCCGGCGTCCCCGTCGGCTCGGCCGCGACGTAATCCGTCTGGCCCTTATATCCCGTGCCGGTGAGGCTTCGGTCGCCACCCTGGTCATAGGTGACGGTCACGTTTTCCGCCCACTGTGCCGTGAGCGTGATGGCCGCGCTGGGCGTGTAGGTTGCGCCCGCAGCCAGGATCTCTTCCGTGTTGCCAACCTTCCAGCCCAGGAAGGTGTGGTCCGCATACGTCGGGGTCGGCAGCGTGACGGACTCGCCGGCGGGAACGGGATCTGTCGTCGAGGCACCGGTTCCATCATTCGCCACATACGTAATGGTGTAGGGCGCCGTCGCCTGGATGGTTACCTTAAGCTCTCCCGTGATCAGGGAATTGGCCAGGATGAACGAGTAGGTGCCTTCGCTTTCCGAAATGCTGTCCACGGTCTGCGCTTCCCCGCCGCCCACCGTATAGGTGGCCTGGGGATTGGTGTAGCCATCCGCAAGCGTAAACGAGATGGTCAAGTCACTGCCATCGGTCGTGCCCGTTTTGGATGCGGGCGAGGTGAGGGTGATGCCCGAATCAGCTGTGATCGTGTAGTTTTGGTCTGCATCGGCCAAGGCGGTGGGGAATAGGGTTAATGTGAGGACGAGCGCTAGCCAGATGGCCAGCAAGGATCTTGTTTTCTTCATGGTATCCCTCCTTTTCACACCTCCTAGACGAGCGGTAGAAAACTGTAGTTGCGGATTTTTTGTTTCAAATGTGTGATAGAAAGCGAAAAATTTTGAAATATATTCATCATAAACTGATCACACGAATAAAATATTACAAAATACCTGCAAAAGAAGGGAAATACAATGGAAATTTGTTGTCTTTTGGAAAACCGTGGAAAAAACGACTGCCTGGGGGAACACGGCCTGAGCTTGCTGCTGCACTGGGAGGGCCATGCGCTGCTCTTTGACATGGGCGCAAGCGCGCGCTTTCTCGAGAACGCGGCGCGCATGGGAGAGGACGTCGCGGATGTGGAGGCGGCCGTGCTCTCCCACGGCCACTACGACCACGGCGGGGGACTGGCGGCCTTTCTGGCGCACAGCGCACAGGCGCCCGTCTACGTCCGGGCGGAGGCCTTTGGCCAGCGCGGCTCGCTGCGCCCCACGGGCGAGATGGCGCAGATCGGCCTGGACCCCGCGCTCCGGGAGAATCCCCGCCTGCGCCTGCTGGAGGAGAACGCCGAGATCCTGCCGGGCGCGCTGCTCTTTGCGGACGTGCCGCACGCGGCGCCCCTGCCGCAGGCCAACGGCGTGCTCTTTTGCCGGGAAAGCGGGTCTTGGGCGCCGGACCCCTTCCCGGACGAACAGAACCTGCTTCTGCGCGCCGAGGGGAAGACCGTGCTCGTCACGGGCTGCGCGCACCGGGGCATTGTCAACATTGTGCGCCGCGCGAGAGAGCTCGCGGGCGGCGGCCTGGACGCGGTGATCGGCGGGTTCCACCTTTCCAACCCCCGCACGGGTGTTTGCGAGCCGGAGGAAACGCTTCAGGGGGTCCTCGCCTGCTTCGCCGAGCAGGCGGACACGCGATTTTACACCGGGCATTGCACGGGCGACGCGGCGTTCGCGCGCCTGCAGGCGGCCCTGCCCGGGCGGGTCTTTCCCCTGTGGTCCGGCGCCAGAATCGAGGTTTGAGGCAGAAAAACAGCGCGCCCCCGCCGCTTGGCGGGAGCGCGCTGTTTGTATCGGCAATGCGAATTACTTTGCGAGCTTTCTCGTCCCCTTGAGGATGGGGGAGAGCTTCTTATAGATGAGGAAAGTGATGATCACCGAGAGCATGCCCTTGAGGAAGGTGAAGGGCATGTTGAACCAGATCAGCGCATCCCAAAGGCTGTCCACATTCGGGTTGATGGCCTGGTACATGGAAAGAATGGTGTCCATGGGCATGAAGGCCGTGTACACCGGATAGACGATGAAGTAGTTGGAGAAGACCGAGATCAGCGCCATGGCCGCGGCGCCGCACAGGGAACCGATCAGCGCCCCCTTGCGCCCGCCCATGTGCCGGTAGAACATGCCGGCCACAAAGACGAACACCGCGCCCAGAATGAAGTTGGACAGCTCGCCAACGCCCCCGGTCGTGGAGAAGAACACGTTGATGAGGTTCTTGATCAGGCACACCGCGACGCCGCACAGCGGGCCCAGCGCGAACGATGCGATCAGCGCCGGCAGCTCCGAAAGGTCGAGCTTGATGAAGCTGGGCATCAGAGGAACGGAGAAGCTGACGTACATCAGCACCGTTGCCACGGCCCCAAGCATGGCGGTCATCGTCAGCTTGCGAGCAGAGAACTTGCGGTCGGCGTGGTTCGTTTCGGAGACAAGCGGGGTGACGTGTTGGGACATGAAAGACCTCTTTTAAGATATGAGGGGATTTGAAGGCGCGCGTATTCGGTTTTTCGGTTTCCTCCTGCGTTGCACTTCATCATATCTTCTTTCATCCGGACTGTAACCGTCGGCTCAGGAATGCGACCTGATCAGTGCTTGCGCACGCGCGGGCTTTCACCGCCGATTGGGAATTGCACCCTACCCTGAAGATTGATTCAGTACCTCTATTATAGCGCGTTTTTGCCGGGATGCAAGGGGGAAACTTTGGGAGCTTGACGCTGAAGCCGCCAAAGAGTACACTAAATGGGATAAATACGAAATAGGAGGGGCTCACATGGAAACGATCCTGGACCTCAAAACGGGAAAGATCTCGGGAGAAGTGACGGCCTCGGAGCGGCACATCGCCGATCTCGCGGGGCTTTTTGCCGATGAGGCGGCCCGCGCGGCCCTGCCGCAGGACACCGTCGTCTACCGCGTGGAGATGCACGACAAGGAGAAGGAGGGCACGCCCGGCGGCCTGCTGTTCGGGACGAGCTTCGTCTACCCCGGCAAGGTCGGGAGCGAGTACTTCATGACCAAGGGACACTTCCACGCCAAGCGCGACACCGCGGAGTACTACTTCTGCATCGCGGGCAAGGGCGCGCTCATCCTGATGGACGAGGCGGGCAAGTGCTGGGCGGAGCCCATGCACCCCGGCACGCTGCACTACATTCCGCGGTCCGTTGCGCACCGCCTGGCCAACACCGGCGACGAAGTGCTCGCCGTGGGCTGCTGCTGGGGCGCGGACTGCGGCCATGACTACGCGAGTATCGCCCAAACGGGCTTTTCCAAGCGCTTGCTGGACGTGAACGGCGAGCCGCAGCTGGTGTAAGGAGGGGCCATGAGCACATACGAAAAATTCCCCACGGTTTCGGTGCCCTTCCCCATGCTGGCAGGATATGAGGCGATCGCGGGCGAGCTTTCCCGCGCGCTGGCGGGAAAAAAGAAGGCCCTGGTCGTCGTGGACGGCTACCCGGGCACGCGCTTTGACGAGATCGTCGCGGGGCTGATGGAGGAGATCCTCTTTTCCCGCGTGCTGGACGCGCACGAGGCCAACCGCTCCGACGAGGAGATCGAGGAGATGCTCCGCCGCAACATCACGGACGACCGCGTGTTCGGCGTGCTCTCCTGCCACAACCTGAACGAGTTCTTTGACGACAAGAAGGTTGCCGTTCTCCGCCGCCGCGCGCAGGAGGCCGAGGGAATCACGCTCCTGTACGGCGTGGGCGCCGCGCTCATCGCCAAGGGGGATCTGCTCATCTACGCGGACCTGGCCCGCTGGGAGATCCAGCTGCGCTACCGCTCGGGCGAGATCGGCAACTACTGCGCCCACAACGAGGGCGAGGAAACCCTGCGCAAGGTCAAGCGCGGCTTCTTCATCGACTGGCGCGTCAGCGACCGCCACAAGCGCGCCGTGATGCCCGACGTCGACTACATCCTGGACACCAACAAGCGCGACCGGCCCGTGATGATGAAGGGGGCGGACTTCCGCGCAGCGCTCGCGCTCGTGACCAAGCGCCCCTTCCGCGTCGCGCCGTACTTCGACCCCGGCGTCTGGGGCGGGCAGTGGATGAAGAAGGTCTGCGGCCTGGACCCGGCGCAGAAGAACTACGCCTGGAGCTTTGACGGCGTTCCCGAGGAGAACAGCCTCCTCCTGCAGAGCGGCGACACGGTGATGGAGGTTCCGGCGCAGGACCTGGTGCTCTTCGCGCCCCGCGCGCTCCTGGGCGACCGCGTGCACGCGCGCTTCGGCCTGGACTTCCCCATCCGCTTTGACTTCCTGGATACGGTGGATGGGCAGAACCTCTCCCTGCAGGTGCATCCGTTGACCGAGTACATCCAGCAGACGTTCGGCATGCACTACACCCAGGACGAGAGCTATTACATCCTCGACACAAAGCCTGGCGCGGACACGGCCGTCTACCTGGGCGTGAAAAACGGCGTGAACCCCGAGGAGATGCTCAGCGCGCTGGAGCGCGCGCAGGAGACGGGCGAGTTCGACGCGGAGGCCTACGTCAACCGCATCCCCGCGCACAAGCACGACCACTTCCTCATCCCCGCGGGCACGGTGCACTGCTCCGGGCGCGATACCATGGTCCTGGAGATCAGCGCCACGCCCTACATCTTCACCTTTAAGCTCTGGGACTGGAACCGCGTCGGCCTGGACGGCAAGCCCCGGCCCATCCACCTGGAGCACGGGCGCAAGAACATCCAGTTCGACCGGGACACGGACTTCGTCCAGCGCGAGCTCGTGAACCAGGTCCAGCAGGTCGCCAGCGGCGAGGGCTGGGTCGAGGAGCGCACCGGCCTGCACGAGCGCGAGTTCCTGGAGACCCGCCGCCACTGGTTCACGGTCCCGGTCGAGCACGACACGAACGGCGGGGTGAACATGCTCAACCTCGTCGAGGGCAGCGCCGCTGTCGTGGAGAGCCCGGAGGGAAAATTTGCGCCGTTTACGGTGCATTATGCCGAGACGTTCATCGTGCCGGCCGCCGTGGGCAAGTACGTCATCCGCCCGGCGGTGCCCGGCGAGCGCTGCGCCACGATGAAGGCCTATGTGAGGGGGTAGAGGAGAGATGAATCCCGGATTTTCCATTCGGCCCACGGAGAACCCCATGGGCTTTGCCTACGGCCCGGGCGTATTCGGCCCCGAGGTCGAGAACCGCAGCCTGGACGCCATCCGCCGCAGCCTGCGCAACCCGGACTGCTCCGGGCCGGACCCGGTCTACGCCATCGCCATGGACGTCGGCCGCGAGGAGGACCGGCCGGCGATGCTGGCGCGCAACCTGCTCTTTGGCGTGGTGACCTACGCGCGGGGGCGGCTGGGCGAGGAGCCCGTTCGCTCCCAGGGGCACGTCCACGCGGTGAGCCCTTCCTGCGGCGCCTCCACGCCCGAGGTCTACGAGATCTGGTCCGGGCGCGCCGTGATCCTCATGCAGGAACACGATGCGGACGATCCCGGCCGGTGCTTTGCCGTTTCCGCGGAGCCGGGCCAGGTGGTGGTCGTGCCCCCGGGATGGGCGCACGCGACCATTTCCGCGGACCCCGAGCAGCCGCTCACCTTTGGCGCGTGGTGCGTGCGGGACTTTGGGTTTGACTACCGCGGCGTGCGCGGCCATGGCGGCCTGGCCTGGTTCCCCCTCCTCAACGAGGACGGCAGCCTGCGCTGGCTCCACAACGACGCGTACCGCCCCGCGCCCCTGACCTGCAAGCCGCCGGAAGGGTATGCGCAGCTCGGCATTGCGCCGGGCGAACCGATCTACACCCAGTTCGCCCAGGACCCGGACCGCTTCCTCTTCGTGTCGCGGCCGGAGCGGATGGCCGAGGCCTGGAAGAACTTCCTTCCCTGACGCAGAGCGGGAGGGAGGGCGCACAGCCCTTCCCTCCCGTTTTTTTCTGCAAACTCCCCGCCCCCCGTATTGACAAATTGCGGTAGGATGATATACTTAGCTTGACTAACTAATTACCGCTCTGGACGGAGGAAACAGGCATGTTGAGACGCGCGGACACAGAGCTGAACGACCTTCTGGTGAGCACCTATCAAAACGTGGCTAAGGTCGAAAGCTGCATGCTGACCTCCCGAGAAAACGACCTGTCCATCGCGGAGCTGCACATTTTGGAGTGCGTCGGCCGCGGGGAAGGGAAATCGTGCAGCATCAGCAGCATTGCCCAGGCAATGGAGATCACCCTGCCCACGGTCACGGTCGCGGTCAAGCGCCTGGAAAAAAAGGGCTACGTCGTCAAGAACAAGGACGAAAACGACGGCCGCGTGACCCGCGTGGAGCTCACGGCGCGGGGAAGGAAGATGGACGCGGCGCACCGGTATTTTCACGAAAACATGGTGCGGTCCATCACGCGGGAGATGAGCGAGGCGGAGGTGGAGGCGCTGGTGCGCATCCTCTCGAAGCTGAACGGGTATTTGGAGCGCAAGCAGAGCGAAATGAGCGAAAAACGATAGGAGATCGGGAAAAATGAGGATCATCGGAACGGGAAGCGCGCTGCCGGAGCAGGTTATCACCAACGACGACCTGACCAAGTTCCTGGACACGAGCGACGAATGGATCGTGTCCCACACGGGCATCCGCGAGCGGCACGTGCTCGGCCAGGAAACGGTCAGCGATCTGGGCGCGCAGGCGGCGCGCCGCGCGCTGGAGGACGCGGGCCTTGGGGTGGAGGACATCGACCTGTTCATCTGCAGCAGCGTTTCTTCGGACTATGTCACGCCGGGCCTTGCCTGCGTCATCGCGGAAGAAGTTGGGTTTTCGGGCTTGACCCTGGACATCAACGGTGCCTGCACGGGCTTTCTTCAGGCCATTGACATTTCGGACGCGTACATGCGCGCGGGCAAGGTGAAGAACGTCCTGATCGTCGCGGCGGAAAAGCCGACCGCTCTGGCGGACTGGACGGACCGGGCGACCTGCGTGCTCTTTGGCGACGGCGCAGGGGCGGTCGTGCTGCAGAGCTGCGAGCCCAGCGGCTGCATTGCGACGAGCCTTGCCACGCAGCCCCACGCCGAGTTCCTGTACATGGCGACGCCCAAGGGCAACTGCCCCTTCACCCACGAGGCGGATCGGGAACGGTACCTGCAGATGAACGGCCAGGAGGTATACCGCTTTGCCGTCTCCTCCTGCGTGCGGGATCTGCGCGCGGTGTGCGAGAAGGCGGGCGTCCCGATGGAGCAGGTGGACTGGTTCCTTTTGCACCAGGCAAACCAGCGCATTCTCAACGCGGCGCAGGCGCGCCTCAAGCTGCCGCAGGAAAAATTCCCCGGCAACATCGAGAGGCTGGGCAACACGTCGTCGGCGTGCATCCCGATGCTTCTGGACGAGATGCGCCGGGACGGCCGCCTGCAGGAGGGACAGCTCGTCGCGCTGTCCGCCTTTGGCGCGGGCCTTACCCATGGCGCGGCGCTGCTGCGCATCTGATGTTGGCGCCGCATGCGGCGTTTACATAAAAAACCACAAATCGCAAGGAGGAAATCCCCATGACGTTCGAAAAAGTTGCCAAGATCATCGCTGAGTACAAGGACATCGACGTGAGCACCATCAAGCCCGAGTCCACCTTCCAGGAGCTCGGAATCGACTCCCTCGACACGGTCGAGCTGATCATGTCCTTTGAGGACACCTTTGGCGGCACCATCGAGATGAGCCCGGACCTCAAGACCGTGCAGGACATCGTCAACCTCATCGACGCGCAGGCCTAAGCGCAGAAGAATCCAGTAAGAAGGCAAGGAAAGACCATGATTCATACCGAAATCTGCGATCTTTTGGGGATTCAGTACCCCATCTTCCAGGGCGGCATGGCCTGGGTGTCGGACGCGAATCTCGCTGGTGCGGTGTCCAACGCCGGCGGCCTTGGCATCATCGCGGGCATGAACTCCAACGGAGAACAGCTTCGCGTGCAGCTCCGCAAGATCCGTGAAATCACGGACAAGCCCTTTGCCGTCAACGTCATGCTGATGTCGCCCTTTGCCGACGAGGTTGCGCAGGTCGTGGTGGAGGAGAAGGTGCCCGTCGTCGTCACCGGCGCGGGCCTCCCTTCTAAGTACATCAAGAACTGGGTGGCCAACGGCCTCAAGGTCGTTCCGGTGGTGCCGTCGGTGGCCATCGCCCGCATGTGCGAACGCATGGGCGCCTGCGCGGTCGTGGCCGAGGGCGGCGAGTCCGGCGGCCATGTCGGGGACCTGACCACCATGGCGCTCACCCCCCAGGTTGTGGACGCGGTGAAGATCCCGGTCCTGGCGGCCGGCGGCATCGGCGACGGGCGCGGAATCGCGGCGGCCCTGATGCTGGGCGCCAAGGGCGTGCAGGTGGGCACCCGCTTCCTCGTTGCAAACGAGTGCACGATTCACGAAAACTACAAGCAGCGCGTGCTCAAGGCCAAGGACATCGACACCATCGTCACCGGCCGGCGCCTGGGGCACCCGGTGCGGGGTCTGAAATCGCCCGTGACGCGGCGGATGCAGGACCTGGAGTACTCTCCGGACTTTACGGCCGAGGAGTTTGAAAAGATGGGCGTGGGCGCGATGCGCAAGGCGGCCCGCGAAGGGGACGAGCAGAACGGCTCCTTCATGTGCGGCCAGATCGCGGGCCTCGTCCACAAGGAGCAGCCTGCCGCCGAGATCATCCAGGAGATGTTCGCGCAGGCGGAGGAACTCTTGAGGGGGGCCATGCAATGGGTAAAATAGCGTTTGTCTTTGCGGGCCAGGGCGCGCAGTACCCTGGAATGGGCAAGGATCTCTACGAGCAGAGCGCGGCCGCGCGCTATGTCTTTGACATGGTGGAGGCCGAGCGCCCCGGCACGTTGGAGCAGTGCTTTGACGGAGACAAGGAGACGCTCGCCCGCACGATCAACACGCAGCCCTGCCTGTTTGCCGTGGACCTGGCCTGCGCCAAGGCCCTGGTCGAAAAGGGCGTGCGCCCGGACATGGCGGCGGGGTTCTCCCTTGGGGAGCTGGCCGCGGTGGCGTTTGCCGAGATGCTGCCCTTGCGGGATGCGACGCGCCTGGTCTGCCGCCGCGCCGAGCTCATGGACTCCTGCGCCGTCGGGCAAAAGACCGCCATGGCCGCGGTGCTGCGCCTGAGCGCCGAGCAGGTCGAGAAGCTCTGCGAGGACTATGACAAGGTCTACCCCGTCAACTACAACTGCCCGGGCCAGACCGTGGTCTCGGGCGAGGAGGGCCAGATCGCCTCGCTGAGCGAGCGCGCCGCCGCCCTCAAGGGCCGCGCCGTCCGCCTGAACGTCAGCGGCGCGTTCCACAGCCCCTATATGCACGAGGCTGCCCTGGGCCTTGGCGCCTACATGCAGGACCTGCGCTTTGCGCAGCCCATCCTCCCCGTGTACGCCAACTGCACGGCGGCGCCGTACAGCGCGGAGCAGGCGAAGGATCTCCTCTCGCGCCAGGTGGAAAACCCGGTGCGCTGGGAGCAGATCGTGCGCGAGATGATCGCGCAGGGCGTGGATACCTTTGTCGAGTGCGGCGCGGGCAAAACGCTCTCGGGGCTCATTTCCAAGATTGACAAGGACGTCACCGTTTGCCGCGTCGAGAATGCGGAAACGCTTGCACAGACGCTTCAGGCGCTCGGGAGGTAAGCAGACATGATGAACGGAAAGACCGCCCTGGTGACCGGCGCTTCGCGCGGCATCGGCCGGGCCATCGCCCTTCGGCTGGCCCGGGAGGGCATGAACGTGGCCATCGTCTACGCGGGCAACACCGCGGCAGCCGAGGAGACGGCGCAGGGCGTGCGCGCCCTGGGCGTGCAGGCGAACTGCTACGCCTGCGATGTGGCCGACGAAGCGGCTGTCGGCGCGCTGTGCAAGCGCGTCGTGGCCGAGATGGGCCCCATCTACGCGCTGGTCAACAACGCGGGCATCACGCGCGACAAGCTCGCCGCGCAGATGAAGGAAGAGGACTTTGACGCGGTGCTGAACGTCAACCTGAAAGGCGCATTTCATTTCATTCGCCATACGTATTCCGGTTTTCTGCGCCAAAGGGCCGGACGCATCGTCAACATCTCTTCCGTCGTGGCGCTGATGGGCAACGCGGGGCAGGCGAACTACGCCGCCTCCAAGGCCGGACTGATTGGCCTGACCAAGTCCATCGCGCGGGAGCTCGCGCCACGGGGCATCACCGTCAACGCCGTCGCCCCCGGCTTCATCGATACGGACATGACCCGCGTTCTGCCCGAAGCGGCCAAGGAAGCGCTCACCGCGCAGATTCCGCTCAAGCGCCTGGGTTCCGCAGAGGACGTGGCCGAGGTCGTCGCCTTCCTCTGCTCGGACGGGGCGGGGTACCTCACGGGCACGGTCATCCCCGTGGACGGCGGCATGGCCATGTAGAGCCGCCCCCCACATGCCATTTTTTTGAACGGGTGTAGGCCTTGTTCCTCGGGCGGTCGCTCTGCCGGCCGAGGGATAAGGGCCGGGCGTTCTCCCCGGCGCGCCCGCACAGGAGGAGTTAACAGAATGAATCGAGTCGTCATCACCGGCATGGGCGTGATCTCGCCCGTCGGGAATTCCCTCAAGGCCTATTGGGACAGCCTCCTTGCCGGCGTGTGCGGCGTGGGCCCCATTACGCGCTTTGATACCGAGGGCTTTAAGGCCAAGCTCGCGGCGGAGGTCAAGGACTTCAACGCCGCGGACTTTGGCATGGACGTGCCCACGCAGCGCCGCATGGACAAGTTTACCCAGTACGCCCTTGCCGCCGCCAAGCAGGCGGTGGAGGAGAGCCAGATCCTGGGCACGGTTGAGCCGGAGCGCCTGGGCGTCTATGTCGGCAGCGGCATCGGCGGCATGTCCACCTTTGTCGAGCAGAGCAACCGCCTCAACGAGCGCGGTCCCAACCGCGTTTCCGCCCTGTTCATCCCCATGATGATCTCCAACATGGCGGCGGGCACCATCGCCATCCACTACAACGCGCAGGGCCCCTGCCTGCCCACCGTCACGGCCTGCGCCACCTCCACCCACGCCGTTGGCGAGGCCTATCGCGCCATCGCGCACGGCTATGCCGACGCCGTCATCGCCGGCGGTTCGGAGGCGACCATCAATCCCCTCGCGGTGGCAGGCTTTACCACCTGCATGGCGCTTTCCCTGGAGCAGGACCCCCTCAAGGCCTCCCTGCCCTTTGACGCGCGCCGCGCGGGCTTTGTCATGGGCGAGGGCGCGGGCATCCTGGTCCTGGAGGAGTATGAGCGCGCGGTCAAGCGCGGCGCGCACATCTACGCGGAAGTTTGCGGCTACGGCAACACCTGCGACGCCTATCACGTCACCGCGCCCCGGCCGGATGGCAGCGGCGGCGCGCGCGCCATGGAGCTCGCGCTCCAGGGCGCAGGCTATTCCGAGGGCGATTGCCTCTACATCAACGCCCACGGCACCGGCACGCAGCTCAACGACAAGTCCGAAACCCTGGCCATCAAGCGCGCGCTGGGCGAGACGGAGGCCCGCCGCGCCATCATCTCCTCGACCAAGTCCATGACCGGGCACATGCTGGGCGCGGCGGGCGCGGTGGAGCTGATCGCCTCGGCCATGGCCGTGCAGGAGGGCGTCGTTCCCCCCACGATCGGCCTGACCGAGCCGGACCCGGAGTGCGACCTGGACTACACGCCGCTCACGGCGCGCAAGGCGAACCTGACCATCGCGCTGTCGACCTCCCTGGGCTTTGGCGGACACAACGGCGCCGTCGCGCTCCGCCCCGTCCAACGGTAACGCAAGAAGGGGGGTTCCAGAATGAAGATCAACGACATCAAGGTTTTGGCGGAACTGGTGAGCAAGCACAAGCTCTCGGCGCTGGAATACAGCGAGGGCGATACGCACCTGCGCATTGAGAACGCGCAGAACGCGGGCGCGCCGGCCGCACAGCCGGTCGCCCCGGCCGCGCAGCCCGTGCAGCCCGCCGCTCCGGCGGTGGAGGTTGCGCCCGTTGCGGCGGAGGACGCCGGCGCGGACTTCAACGCGGCCAAGATGGTGACCTCGCCCATGGTCGGCGTGTTCTACGCCTCGCCTTCGCCCTCGGACCCGCCCTTTGTCACCGTGGGCAGCAAGGTCAAGAAGGGGGACGTGCTCTGCATCATCGAGGCCATGAAGCTCATGAACGAGATCACGGCCGAGGAGGACGGCGAGATCATCGACATCTGCGCCACCAACGGCAGCGTCGTCGAGTACGGGCAGATCCTCTTCAAGATGCTGTAAAGGGAGGGAGCAAGCATGAATCGTGAGGAAATCAAGGGCCTGCTTCCGCACCGCGAGCCGATGCTCCTGGTGGATGAAATCGAGCTTCAGCCGGACGGCACGGTGCACGGCAAGTACCGCGTGCGGGGGGATGAGTTCTTCCTGCAGGGCCACTTTCCGGGCAACCCGGTCGTGCCGGGCGTGATCCTGTGCGAGATCATGGCGCAGTCCTGCGCCCTGCTCGTGGGGAACGAGGCGGTCGGAAAGACGCCCATGTACACGGGACTGGACAAGGTGCGCTTCCGCAACCCCGTCCGTCCGGGCGACACGGTCGAGGTCTTTGCCAGCCTGGACCGCCGCATGGGGAATTTCTTCTTTGCCAAGGCCGAAGCCCGCGTGGGGGAGAAGATGTGCGTGCAGGGCCATCTCTCCTTTGCGCTGGTGGAAGGATAGGGCCGCGTGTTTTCCAAGATCCTGATCGCCAACCGCGGCGAGATCGCGGTGCGCATCATCCGCGCCTGCAAGGAGATGGGCATTGCCACCGTTGCTGTCTACTCCGAGGCGGACCGCGACGCCCTGCACGTCGTGTTGGCGGATGAGAGCATCTGCATCGGGCCCGCGCCCGCGGCCAAGAGCTACCTCAACATGAGCGCGATCGTATCCGCGGCGGTGCTCACGGGGTGCGAGGCCATCCACCCCGGCTACGGCCTTCTGTCCGAGAACCCGAAGTTTGCGTCCCTGTGCAAGGAGTGCGGCCTGGGCTTCATCGGTCCGGACGCCGAGACCATCGAGAAGATGGGCGACAAGGACGCCGCGCGCCGCACCATGCGGGAGGCGGGCGTGCCCATCATCCCCGGCTGCGACGTGGTCGGGAGCGTGCGGCAGGCCCAGGAGGAGGCCGAGCGCATCGGGTTCCCCTTGCTCATCAAGGCGCGCGCGGGCGGCGGCGGCCGCGGCATCCGCCGGGTGAACGGCCCGGAGGAGGTCGAAATGGCCTACCTTTCCGCCACAGCTGAGGCGCAGTCCGCCTTTGGCGACGGTGCGGTCTACATGGAGAAGTTCCTCTTCCCCGTCAAGCACATCGAGATGCAGATCCTCTGCGACAACTACGGCCAAGTGGTGTGCCTGGGCGAGCGCGAATGCTCCATGCAGCGCAAAAATCAAAAAACGCTCGAGGAGAGCCCCAGCCCTTCCGTGACGGAGGACATGCGCAAGGAGATGATCCGCGTCTCCACGCTGGCCGCAAAGACCGTCGGCTATAAGGGCCTTGGCACCATCGAGTTTCTGCTCACGCAGGACAAGCACTTCTACTTCATGGAGATGAACACCCGCTTGCAGGTGGAGCATCCCGTGACCGAGATGGTGACGGACGTGGACCTGGTCAAGTGGCAGATCCGCGTGGCCGCGGGCGTGAAGCTCGACTTTACCCAGGAGGACGTGCGCCTTTCCGGCCATGCCATCGAGTGCCGCATCAATGCGGAGGACCCTTCCATGGGCTTCCGCCCCTCCTGCGGCAAGATCACGCTGCTGCACATCCCCGGCGGGCCGAAGGTGCGCTTTGACACCGCGCTCTACCACGACTACGTCGTGCCGCCGTTCTATGATTCCATGATCGGCAAGCTCATCGTCCACGCGGGCACCCGCCAGGAGGCCATCCGCAAGATGCAGGCTGCCCTGTGCGAGATGGTCATCGAGGGCGTGGAGCACAACCGCGAGCTGCAGCTGGAGACCATCTCCGCGCCGGAGTTTATCGACGGCAGCTATACCACCGACTTCCTCGGAAAGCTGCTCAAGGAGCTCTATCCGTAAGGTTCGGGGCGGGGAGGCCGCCGCGCCTCCCCGAAAAATGAAGAAGGAGGACAGGCCATGCTCAACAAAAGCATGTTCATCAAGCCGCGCAACGCCCTGGAAGGCGACGGAAAGAGCAATGCGCAGCCATCCATCCCGGAGAAGCTGTGCAGAGCCTGCCCCGCGTGCAAGGCGGCCCTGTTTTCACAGGATCTTCAGGAGCATCTCCTGGTGTGCCCGAACTGCGGACACTACTTCCGCATGGACGTGGAGACCCGTCTGCACCTGTTGGTGGACGAGGGCACCTTCGTGGAGCAGTTTGCGGACCTGACCACGAAGGACCCCATCGCCTTCCCCAACTATGAAAAGAAGCTCGAGACCGCCCGCAAGGCCACGGGCCGCCCGGACGGCGTGGTCTGCGGCACCGGTCGCATCGGGGGGCACGAGACCGCCCTCTTTGTCATGGACGCGCAGTTCATGATGGGCTCCATGGGCACGGTCGTGGGAGAAAAGATCACAAGGACGTTTGAAATGGCCACCGAAAAGGGCCTGCCGGTGCTGGGGGTCACCGTATCCGGCGGCGCGCGCATGCAGGAGGGCATCTTCAGCCTCATGCAGATGGCCAAGACCAGCGGCGCGGTTCTGCGCCACAGCCAGGCCGGCAACTTCTACCTGGCGCTGCTGACAGACCCCACCACAGGCGGCGTCACGGCGTCCTTTGCCATGGAGGCGGACATCATCCTGGCCGAGCCCCAGGCCCTGATCGGCTTTGCCGGGCCGCGCGTCATCGAGCAGACCATCCGCGCCAAGCTCCCCGAGGGCTTCCAGCGCGCGGAGTTCCTGCTGGAAAAGGGATTTGTGGACGCCATCGTCCCCAGAAGCGAGCAGAAGAAGACCATTGCGCATCTGCTCGCCCTGCACGAGAGGAGGGAGGAAGCATGACCGCGTACGAGCGCCTCTGTGCCGCCCGCGCAAAGGGCCGGCCCACCTCCCGCAAGTACATCGACAACATCTTCGACTCCTTCTTTGAGCTGCACGGCGACCGTCTCTTTGGGGACGACCTGGCCGTGCGCGGCGGCATCGCCGAGCTCAACGGGAAGCCGGTCACCGTCCTGTCCATCGAAAAGGGAGAGGACACCAAGGAAAAGATTGCGCGCAACTTCGGGTCCCCGAACCCGGAGGGCTACCGCAAGGCCCTGCGCCTGATGAAGCAGGCCGAGAAGTTTCACAGACCCGTGGTCTGTTTTGTGGACACGGCGGGCGCGTACTGCGGCCTGGGCGCGGAGGAGCGCGGCCAGGGCTGCGCCATCGCCACAAACCTCGTGGAGATGATGGGGCTCAAGACCCCGATCCTCTCCCTCCTCATCGGCGAGGGCGGAAGCGGCGGGGCCTTGGCCCTGGCCGTTGCCGACGAGGTTTGGATGATGGAGAACGCCGTCTACTCCGTGATTTCCCCCGAGGGCGCCGCCTCGATTCTCTATAAGGACGCCAGTCAGGTCGAGCGGGCGGCGGAAGAGCTGCGCATCACGGCGCAGGATCTGCTCTCCTTTGGCGTCGTGGAGCGCGTTCTTTCCGAGGAGGAGGGCTTTGACGCAGCGTATCGCAACCTGCGCAGCCTCCTGGAGACAGAGCTGGACCGCCGCATGCAGATGGACGTTGCCAGCCTGTTGAACGCAAGATACGAACGATTTCGCAAAATCGGAGGGCTGATGGAATGATCGTCATCGTAACCGATTCTACGGCGTGCCTGAACCGCCAGGAGGCGGAGCGCCTGGGCGTGACCCACGTGCCCATGACCTATACCTTGGATGGCGTCACACACCGCGAACACTTTGTGGAGGAAAACGGCGATTACATTGCCCAAATCGAGGGAGCCAAGACCCTTGCCACCTCCCAGCCGCCCATCGACGCCTACCTCAAGACCTTTGCGGAGCTGCGGCAGGCGGGGCATCAGGTCCTGTGCTTGTCCATCTCCTCGCGCCTGTCGGGAACCTACGCCAACGAGGTCGTCTGCGCCCGCGAGGCCGGGAGCGACGACATCCGCGTGGTGGACACGCTGACCACGGCCGGCGGCCTGTACATCATGGTGCGCGCCGCGCGCCAGTTCCTGGACGCGGGCTACAGCCTTTCGGAGACGGCGGAAAAGCTGGAGCAGATGCGCTCCAAGGTCCAGACGCTCTTCTCCGTCGGGGACATGGAGCCCCTGCGCCGCAGCGGCCGCCTGGGCCCCGTGCGCCAAAGCGTGTGCACCGTGCTCAACGTCCGCCCGCTGCTGACTTGCCGCCAGGGCGCGGTCATGGCCTGCGGCCTGGTCCGCGGCAAGAGCGAACAGCTCCGCGCGCTGGCGCAGGCCGTGCCCGTGGGCGCGCGCGGCGTCATCGTCCAGTACATCAAGGACGCGGAGGCGGGGCGCCAGCTCCAGCACCGCCTGGAGAGCAAGCTCGGCCAGTCCGTCATGCTCCGCCCCATCGGCCCGGTGTTGGCCATCCACTTGGGCGTGGACATGGTCGGCGTCGCGTGGCTGGACGCCTAATGAGAGAAAAAACGCGCATCCCTCTTGCAGGGATGCGCGTTTTTTTCTGCCGATTGATTCGCGCGACGTCAGTTTGCCGGGCGCGTGAGTTCGTTCTGCCGGCGGTAGAGCACCAGCACGAGGAATACGGTCGCCACAACCAGGAGCGAAGCCAGGAACAGCACCACCGTGCCCGTCCCGTCCAGCTCCAAAAAGAGGGGCAGATAATTCCCCGCGTTGAAGCACAGGTGCAGCAGGACGGCGGGCCAGATGCTGTCAAAGTAGTCCGCCGTGAGCCCCAGCGCCAGGCCGAGCAGGAAGGTGAACGCCGACCAGAGGAGCTGTCCGTGCACAAATCCGAAGAGCAGCGCCTGCACCAGCAGCGCGACCCAGACCGGCATGGCCTTCTTCAGGTTTCCGTAGATCAGGCCGCGGAAGACGATCTCCTCGACAAGGGGCGCGCCGATCACCGTGGCCAGGATGTCCGCCCAGGGGTAGCGCCCATACGAGAGCGAGGAGGCTGCCTCTATGTACTCCTGCATCACGGGCGTCTCCGGCGGGATGAGGGACATGCCCGCGCTCACGGCAAAGAAGGCCGCAAGCCCGAGCAGCATGGGCGCCCAAAGCATCTCCGGGCTGCGGGGCCTGCGCAGCCCCATCGCGGGCAACACGCCCCGGGTTCCCTGCTGGGCGATGAGCAGGGCATAGAGCACGCCAAACGTCGCGACATAGCAAAGAAGCATCACGACGTCCATCATGTCCGCAAAGTGAACCATCACCGAATCGTACAGGAACGGCGTGAGGCGCCCCGCGGAATCCAGCAGTGCGGAGAAGACGCCGCCGATGGCAAACATGCCGCCCGCCCACATCTGCACCAGGAGGAAGAGCGCCAGATACAGCAGCGCAAGACCCGTGTGTTTCCAGAACCGTTTCATGAAGTCGTCTCACCTCGAAGGAAAAAGAATGGGCGGCGAATTTCGCCGTCCTCTTCATTATACTCCAATGGGTGTGACATTTCTATGAATTCTTAGGAAACAGGGCGGCGCCCGGGCAGGTAAAAGCGCACAAATTTGATGGCGTACAGGTCGCAGAGGAGAAAGGTCTGCGATCTCTCCTCAAAGAGCACGACATAGGACGCGCCGACGGAATACAGCACGCCCTGGCGCGTCGTGATGGCCTGCGTGCCGATCAAAAAGTCAATGGAGACGAAGTTGCCCACGTTTTCCGCGAGGAACTGCGGGATGGACCCCTGAAAGGCGGGGTTGTCGTTGAAGTCCTCCGGGGTGGGCACGTTGAGCTCGCTTTCCATGCGTGGCTGGGTCATGCGGCATTCTCCTTTTGCGGTTGGTCAGGTCTGCGCATAGGCGGCGGTGGGGTTGTAGAAGCAGTGGTCCCCGATGCGCAGGACAAAGTACCCCACGGCGCTGGGAAAGTTCTCGCGGCAGGTGGGCGACATCGGGTTAAAGAACCACAGCGCTTGGCCCAGGCTGGGCAGGCGGTTTCCGGCGATGGCCCAGTTGGCGATGTCATAGTGCACCTGCTGGGGGTTCATGTTGTAGAGGTTCTGCGGATTGTAGGCGCCGGCCAGCATGGTCGCCGCGCAGTTGAACTGGCCGATTTGGTAGACGGCCTCGGCAACCGTGTGGACGAGCCGGCCGTATTCGCCGTAGCGGATTGTGACGCGGTTCATGACCACGCACGCCACGGCCTTCATGCCGTTGTCGCCCTCGCCGCCCGCCTCGCACTGGATGGTGCGCGCCAAAAGCTCCACGTCGCTCATGCGCGTTCGCCCCCCTCTCGCCGCCATTCCTATGCGCGCAGGCGCAAAAAAATGCCGGGCGCGCCCCACCCGCAAGGGGGGACGCGCCCGGCAAGGGCGAGCGCCTTAGACTCTTTTCGCGTTTTTGCTCCGCAGGAAGTCGGCCAGGGCCTCGTTGCAGCCCTCCCGGCTCAGGACGTAGCCCTGGTTCGGGGAGAGCATGAGGTAGAAGTTCGTGTCCGTCTCCCAGATGGCGAAGAGCTGGTCATAGGGGATGACCGTGTGCCCGCCGCTGTACTCGACTTCAAAGCGATCGGCGTAGAAGGAGAAGCTCATGTTCTGGTCGCGCATGACGCGGTTGGCCAGGAACGCCCTGTGCGTGCTGATGCGCACCACCAGCGCATAGGCGACGAGAAGGACGATGCAAAGGAGGAGCGGGTAGACCTGCCCCGCCATGGCGGAGAGCAGCACGCACAAGAGGACCATGGCGACCACGAAAATCGCCGTATGGCGGCGGCGCAGTATCGCCGTCTTGGTCATTTGCCAGCATTCCTCCCAGGTGAACTGGGATTTTGCCGTGTAGAGTGGTTCCATGGCAGCACCTCAGAGCAGGGAGAATTCCAGCTTTTCCAGCTGGTCGTCCGCGCTGGAGAAGCCCAGCATCACTTCAAAGCGGCCGGGCTCCAGGAGCCACTGCCGTCCGTCGTGGAAGCGGAGCAGGTCCGGCGTGATGGGGAGGGAGACCTCCTTTTCCTCGCCCGGGGCCAGGGACACGCGGACGAAGCCCTTGAGCTCCTTGACGGGCCGGGCAATGCGCGCCGAAACGTCGTGCAGGTACATCTGCAGCACGGCCGTGCCCGCGACATCCGAGTCGTTCCGCACCGTGACCTTGGCCGCGATCGAGCCGTCCGACGGCATCTCGCCGCTTGTGAGCGCGGCGGAACGGATGCGGAAGGTGGAGTAGCTCAGGCCGTGGCCAAAGGGATAGAGCGGGGTGTTCGTGCCGTCCAGGTAGCGGGAGACGAACTTCTCGTCGCTGACGCCGTTCCAGGGCCGGCCGGTGTTCATGTGGTTGTAGTAGAGCGGGATCTGGCCCATGTTCCGCGGGAAGGTGACGGAGAGCTTGCCGCTGGGGTTGGCGTCGCCCGCGAGCAGGTCGGCCAAGGCGTGGCCCGCCTCCGTGCCCGCAAACCAGGCGCAGAGGATGGCGTTGACGTTCTTGTCGAACCAGTCGAGCAGAAGCGGCCGGCCGCAGGTCAGGACCGCAACGACGGGCTTGCCCGCCGCGGCGACCGCGCGCGCGAGCTCCATCTGCACCGCAGGAACGGAGATGTTCTGGCGGCAGGCGGCCTCGCCGCTCATGGTCATGTCCTCGCCGATGGCCAGGACCACCGCGTCGCACTCGCGCGCGAGCTTGACCGCGCGGTTGATGCCGCCCACGAGCTCCTCGTCAATGGTCGTGGCCGGCTCGCAGAGCACGGTGAAGCCCTTTTCCTCCAGGCCCTCCTTCAGCGTCACGGTGCGGTCCGCGCGCTTGGAGAACTGCCAGGGGCCGAGCTGGTCGCGGCTGTCCGCGCAGGGGCCGACCAGGGCGATCTTCGCGCCCTTGTGCAGCGGCAGCGTGCCGTCGTTCTTGAGCAGGACCGCGGACTCCTGGGCGAGGCGCCGCGCGACCTCCAGGTGCGCGGGCGCAAGATAGGTCGCTTCCTCCTCGCCCTCGTGCATGCAGAGGTAGGGGTTGTCCATCAGGCCCAGGCGGTACTTGAGGGTCAGGATGCGCCGCACGGCGTCGTCGACAAGGGACTCGGGCACCTTGCCCTCCATGACGAGCTGAGGCAGTTCGCGGTTGAACAGATCCGTGGCCATCTCGATCTCCAGGCCCGCCTTGGCGCAGCGCTCGGCGGCCTCGCGCTCGTCCGCGGCCAGGCCGTGGGCGATGGTCTCGAACACGGCCGCGTAGTCGGAGATGATCACGCCCTCAAAGCCCAGCTCCTTGCGCAGGAGCTGCTGCAGCACATAGGGAGAGGCCGCGGAGGACACGCCGTCCACCAGGTTGAAGGAGGGCATGACCGAGGCGGCGCCCGCGTCTACGCCGGCCTGGAAGGCGGGCAGATAGACGTTGTGCAGCGTGGAGGGCGAGATCTCCACCGTGTTGTAATCGCGGCCGCCCTCCGCCGCGCCATAGCCCACAAAGTGCTTGAGGCAGCAGGCCATGTGCTCGCCGTCGCCCAGGCCCGCTCCGCCCTCGCCGCCCTGGTAGCCCAGGACCTCCGCGCGGGCCATGCAGGAATCCAGGTACGGGTCCTCGCCCGCGCCCTCGGAGATGCGGCCCCAGCGCGGGTCGCGCGCGATGTCCAGCATGGGGGCAAAGGCCAGCATGGCGCCGGCGCGCGTGGCCTCCTTGGCGGAGATCTCCGTGGCGCGGCGGACCAAATCGGGATCAAAGGAGCAGGACCAGCCCAGCGGGATGGGGAAGATCGTCTGGAAGCCGTGGATGACGTCCTGGCAGAAGATCAACGGAATGCCCAAGCGGCTCTTCTCCACCGCGATGCGCTGCAGGCGGCGGGCGGCGGCCGCGTTGTCCGGCATGTAGATGATGGAGCCGATCTTCCCCTCGGCGATCAAATCCTCCAGAGGCGAGGTCTTGACGTCGCCGCCGATGGCGGTGGTGTCCATTCCGGCGGACTGCACCATTTGTCCAACCTTTTCTTCCAGCGTCATGCGGGAGAGCAGGTCTTCTACACAGGTTTTGATTTCTTCCGGTGTTCTCATTCTCTTCGCTCCTTTTGCGCTCGACAAAGTTCGCGCTTCACGTTACAATACAATCATACACGAGATTGGGGGGGTTGTACACATGGAAAAACATCCGCTGCACTATGACATCGATTCCGTGGGTTCGGGCATCGTCCATTTTGAGGACTTCATCGACGCCTCCTTTTACCTGGTCGAAGGCGGGAAGCGCGCGCTCCTGATCGACACGGGCTGCGGCGGGGGCAACGTGCGCCGGCTGGCCTCGGCCTTCACCGACAAGGCGATCGACCTGGCCGTGACCCATGCCCACGGCGACCACGACGCGCACGCGGGCGAGTTCGACCGCGTCTACATGCACCGCGCGGACATCGAGTTCCGGCGCGAGATGCAGGCGTCCCTTCCGGAGGAGAAGCGCGTGAACGTCGACGCCTTCCTGCCGCTGGAGGATGGATCGGTCCTCGACCTGGGGGGCGGAGTGCTCGTGCGCACGCTGCACATCCCCGGCCACACGCCCGGCTCCGTCGCGTTCGTGGACGAAGCGCACAAGGCGGTCTTTACCGGGGACGCGATCGGCTCCGGCGTGGGCGTGTGGATGCAGCTCCCCGGCTGCTGCACGGTCTCTGCCTACAAGGCGGCGCTGCTGCACTTTGCCACGGAGCTCTACCCGTATCGGGACTACCGCTTCCTCGGCGGCCACTACCGGCAGGCGGACCCGCCCTACAGCCCGGCGCACAACCCTGTCTGCATGCAGATGGTGGAGGACATGATCCGCCTGTGCGACGAGATGCTCGCCGGCCGCGCGCAGGACCGCCTGTACGAGGGCCGGGCCTTTGGGGAAGAGGCGCCGCACATCGCCGCGTGCGGAACGGCGGCCATGGTCTACTTGCCCTCCCGCGTGCGGTAGGGCGCCGCGCCGTTGCGCGCCCGGTATTCGCTGGGCGACAGGCCCGTGCGCTTGCGGAAGACCTTGGAGAAGTACAGGTTGTTCTCAAAGCCCACGGAGTTGGCCACGGCGGTGACCGAAAGCGCCGGCTCCAGCAGCAGCGCGCAGGCGCGGCGCAGGCGGTACTCGGTGAGGTATTCCTTGGGGGAGACGCCCAGGGTCTGCTTGAACACCGTGTACAGGTGGCTGCGGTCGATGCCGACAAAGGACGCCACGTCCGTCACCGTCAGCGGCAGCGCGTAGTGGTGCGCGATATACGTCTCCGCCTTGCGCACGTACTGCGAGGCGAGGTCCCCGACGTGCGTGGGGTTTTCCCGCCGCATCAGCAGGGCGAGCGCGCTGTACAGCGCGCCCGTCATGCGCACGGCGTGCAGGAACTCCGCGCCCCGCACCTCGCAGATGCGCAGCACCGCCAGGCGGAAGGCCTCGCCGTCTTCCGGGCGGAGGATGGGCTGGTCCGGCGTGAAGTCCGTGCACTCGAGGATGGGAAGCGCGTCGTTGCCCGCAAACCCCACCCAGACGTATTCCCAGGGGTCGTTTTCGTCCGCGTAGTAGGTGATCTCCGTGTCCGGCAGGGCGAGAAAGGCCTCCCCTGCGTGGAGGGCATAGCGCTGGCCGCGCGTCTCGTACACGCCGCACCCCGCGACCACGTAGTGGATGAGATAGTGGTTGCGCACGCCCGGACCCCACTGGTAGCGCGGCGTGCAGCGCTGGTGGCCGACATTGTATACGCTCAGCGCCGTCATTTCGCTGGGCGGCATTTTGTAGGACTGCTTAAAGCTGTCCTCCATTGCGGTTCCCCTCCTTATTCCTCCTTTGGAACATTGTAGCATATTCCCCCTCACAAATCCAACATTTTTCCATGCGGACAGCATCATTCCTCTATTGAATTTGCGCCCTGTTTGCCATAAAGTAAAGGGGAAGAAGGAAATTTGAAGACGGCTCCATGCAAAAAAGGGGGATGTTGGAATGAAGATTCTGGTTTTGGGCGGCGCAGGCTACATTGGCTCGCACACGGTCTATGCGCTCGTGGAGGCGGGGCACAGCGTGGTCATTGCGGACAATCTGCTGACGGGCTTCCGCCAGGCGGTGCACCCGGAGGCGAAGTTCTACCTGGGCGACATTCGGGACCTCAACTTCCTCAACGACCTATTTGCCCGCGAGAAGGTGGATGTGGTGATCCATTTTGCCGCCTGCTCGCTCGTCGGCGAGAGCGTGAAAGACCCGCTCAAGTACTACGACAACAACCTGTACGGCACCAAGGTTCTGCTCGACGCCATGGTCCGCAACGGGGTGGACAAAATCGTCTTTTCCTCCACGGCGGCGACGTACGGCGAACCCAAGCGCGTGCCCATCCTGGAGGACGATCCCACCGAGCCCACGAATCCCTACGGCGAGACCAAGCTCTCGATGGAGAAGATGTTCAAGTGGGTGGGCAACGCATACGGCCTGCGCTACGTCTCCCTGCGCTACTTCAACGCCTGCGGCGCGCACGAGAGCGGGAAGATCGGCGAGGCGCACAACCCGGAGTCCCACCTGATCCCGCTGATTCTACAGGTGCCGGGCGGCAAGCGGCCCTTCATCTCCATCTTTGGCGGCGACTATCCCACCAAGGACGGCACCTGTGTGCGCGACTACATCCACGTCACCGACCTTGCGCAGGCGCACATCCTGGCCGCGCAATACCTGATGGACGGCGGAAAGTCCGACATCTTCAACCTGGGCAACGGCGTGGGCTTCACCGTCAAGGAGGTCATCGACGTCGCCCGCAAGGTCACGGGGCATCCCATCCCTGCCCACATGGAGGAGCGCCGCGCGGGCGATCCGGCGCAGCTCATCGCCTCGAGCGACAAGGCGCGCTCCATCCTGCACTGGGACCCGAAGCACGCGGATCTGGAAGAGATCGTCGCCTCCGCCTGGAAGTGGCACCACACGCACCCCAACGGTTACGAGGACTAAACGCAAAAACACGGCAGCCCCGCCAAAGCGCTTTGGCGGGGCTGCGGCAGTTTTGGGGGGATGCGCGCGGCGGGGCGCCCCTGCGTGTCGGGCAAAGCCCGACCTGGTTTGCGGCAAGGCCGCAAACCAGCCGATTTGGCCGTTGGCCAAATTGGACGTAGGGGCGCCCCCGGGGGAAGCAGCGTCAACCGACGGTGGGGATGTCGGGCTTGAGCACGGTCTTCCACTTGCCGCTCCGGTGCCGTAGCGTGATGAGCAGCGTGCGCAGGCACTGGTCCGCCACCAGCGCGATCCAGGCCCCGGTCAAGCCCCAGTGCAGCACGTAAACCGAGAACAGCGCGATGAGGGGACGAACCAGCATCACGGTCACAAAGATGACCTTGGCCGTGTACTTGGTGTCGCCCGCGCCGCGCAGCGCACCGGTCAGGATGAATTGCGACGACTGCAGGGGCTGAATGATGGCCACCATCTTCAGCAGAAACGCGCCCTGCACGATGATGCTCAGGTCGTCCGAGTAGAGCCGGATGATCGGCTCGCCGAAGAAGAACAGCACCACCATCAGCACAAGGGCAACCCCCGCGCCCAGAATCTGCGTCCGGCGCGAGTAGAGCACCGCCATGTCCGCGCGGAGCTTGCCCAGACTCTGCCCCACCAGCGAGGTCGCCGAAACCGAGAAGGCTTGCCCCGTCATGAACGTCAGGGAAAGGATGTTCATGCAGACCTGGTGGCAGGCCAGCATCACGGTGCCCAGGCTCGCCACGGTCTTGGCGTAGACGATCATGCCCGCGCGCATGCAGAGCTGCTCGATCATGGAGGGCAGGCCGATGCGAGCAATGTCCGTCAGGGCCTCCCGATCCGGGCGGAACCCCGCGCGGAAGTCCAGGTGTACGTATTGATGGCGGTTGAGCACCGCGCACAGCGCGATGAGCAGCGCCACCCCCTGCGAAATGGAGGTCGCCAGCGACGCGCCCGCCACCTCCAAGCGCGGCATTCCCAGCCGGCCATAGATGAAGACGTAGTTGAGGCCGAGGTTCACCACGTTTGCCAGCGTGTTGTAGAACAGCGCCGTCTTGGAGTCGCCGGCCCCGCGCAGCGCGTTGGTGATGGTCGTCGTCAGCGCAAGAAACGGCAGTCCCAGCATCTGGATCTGCAAATACTGCATTCCGCCCAGGAGCGTTTGCGAGTCCTGCGCGCCCATGAACAGCACAAGCGGCTGCGCAAACACAAATCCCAGCACCGCAAAGAAGACGGAGAGCAGCAGGTTGATCATCAGCGATTGCCGGAGAATCAGCTGTGCCTTGTCCTGCCGGCCTGCGCCCTTGTGGCGCGCCACCATGGTCATGCAGCCCACGTTCAGCGCGGTGAACATAGTCGAGAGCAGGAACTTTGGCTGCGTCGTCAGCCCCACGGAGGAGATCGCCCACGGCCCGAGCTGCCCGACCATGATGAGGTCCGCCATGCTCGTCAGCTGCGTCAGCAGAAGCTCCACCAGGGACGGCCATGCGATGCCCAGAATGTCCGCATACAGCTCCCGCGAGGTCACCCCCTCGGGCAGCGCGATCTTCTGCCGCAGGGAGTCCCCCTCCTCCAAGGGCGATCCCCAGTCCAGGCGGTCCAAAGCCGTGTGGCCCGACCGCGCGGTTTTTGATTGTGAAAACGTTTTCTCCCCCATGCGTGTGTTCGGCTGCGGGCACAGATTTCCCCCAGCCCCCTCCTGTATTTTGAAAATTCTTTATAGAAATATCTTACAAGTTTCCGGCAGCGTTGTCAATGCGCTTGTGCAGGCCGGGCAGGGACGAAAAACGCCCCCCGGAAGCGTGGAGCTTCCGGGGGGCGCGGCGTCAGTGTTCTTCGGCGGGGCCCGCTTCGGGCTGCGGCGTCGGGGGGAGCTGCTTGCGCAGGCGGCGCAGGAGAAGGTAGTAACTCGGGATGAGCAGCGCGTCCGCCCCCAGCCAGGCGGCGGGTTCGGCCAGGAAAATGCCGAGCTCGCCCAGGATCTTGGGCAGCGTCATGGCCACGCCGATGCGCATGGCCAACTCCATCACGCCCGAGATCATGGGCCGAACCGTGTCGCCCATGCCCTGCAGGGCGGAACGGTAAATGTGCAGGAAATACAGGATGGAAAGCAGGTAGGCCAGCATGGAGAGGTAGGCATAGGCCACGTCCAGCACCTGCTGCACCACATCCGGCTCGCCCGAGACGAAGAGCGAGAGGATCGACCGGCCAAAGACCAACATCAGCACGGAGATCACGGCGGAGGTGCCCACCGCCATGAGCAGCGCCGCGCGCATGCCGCGCCGGATGCGGTCGATCTTGCCCGCGCCCAGGTTTTGCCCGGCGTAGGTGGACATGGAGAAGCCGTAGGAGATCGCGGCCAGCTCCAGCACGCCGAAGATCTTGTTCGTCGCGGTCAGGCCCGCGATGACGATGAACCCAAAGCCGTTGATGACATACTGCACCACAAGCCCGCCCACGGCGATGATGGCGTTTTGCAGGGCCATGGGCGCACCCAGCGCGAGCAGGCGCCGCGCGATGGAGAAGTCGAACCGGAAATCCTCGCGGGAGAGGCGGATCAGCTCGATCCGGCGGATGGCCAGCAGGCAGTACAGCGCGGAGCAGCACTGCGCGATGAGCGTGGCGGCCGCGGCGCCCGCGATGCCAAAGTGAAACTGCGCGACGAACAGCAGGTCCAAGGCCACGTTGATCGCCGCGGCAATGATCATCGCGTACAGGGGCGACTTGGAGTCCCCGAGCGCGCGCAGCACCGAGGAAAAGACGTTGTAGGCCATGATGACGAAGATGCCCGAGTAGGAGATGCGCAGGTACGTCACCGCGCCGCCCAGGACGTTGTCCGGCGTGTTGAGCAGCGTGAGCATCGGGCGCACGGCCAAGTGCGCCGCCAGCGTCAGCAGCGCCGCCAGCGCAAGGCCCAGGAGGTAGGTGTGGCCGATGTTGCGGCGCATGCCCTCCAGATCGCCCGCGCCAAAGCGCTGGGAGATGAGAATGCTGAACCCCTGGGCAAAGCCCGTCACCATCCCGAGAACCATCCAGTTCGGCCAGTCCGCCGCGCCGACAGAGGCCAGCGCCTCCACGCCGACAAAGCGCCCCACCACCGCGGTGTCCACCACGATGTAGAGCTGTTGAAAGATGTTGCCCAGCATCAGCGGCAGGGCAAAGGTGAAGATGAGGCGGGCAGGACTGCCCTTGGTCATGTCTTTGATGTTGCTTGCCATGAAACTCCCTCTGCTTTATCTGTTTCTCTGTGAAATGCGCCACCGCGTTCTATTCTATCAGTTTGCCGCAAAGGATGCAATCGGATTTCCGGATTTTCTGGCAGTCTGTGGGAAACGCCCTTTTTCCTTGCGGCCGATTGAAAAACCTTCCACTTCATGGTACACTTTTTTCGACAGCCAAGCCGGGGAGAAGAGAAATCGAACGCGAAATCCGCGCCGTGCCGCGCGCTGCCGCAGCGGCGCCCGCCTGCAGGGATGAAGGCCGCTCTTGCGGAAGAACCCGGTCAAAAACCGGACAAGGGGGAAGCGAAACATGATGCCAAAGGAATACAAGGAGCTCTGCGCCACGCACATCCGCGGCTTTCAGACCTGGAACGTGCGCTCCGTGCTCTCGCATGTGGACATGGAGACGGGCTATGCCCTGAACCTCTGTTTGAAGGATGCGGCCAACGGGCAGTACCTCAAGGAGGCGCTCATCGGGCGCTTCGGGGCGGAGGAGGAGAAGGTCACGCCCGAGGCCCACGCCTGGGATGGCAGCTATACGTCCGTCAAGGTGGAATTTCAGGGCGTTCGCTTCCGCGTGGAGAGCTGCCATTGCGAGGATGCGCCGCTGATCCTGCTTGCCACGCCGCTCTCCCGGGAGCGCAAGGCCCCGCTGCTGGTGCTGGAGAGCGGATTCCTGTGGAACCGGCCGGGCGTCATGGGCCGGGAGAAGAACACGCTGCTCGCCGTTGCGGGGAAGAAGCGCTATGTCGTCTACAGCACCGCGCCGCACAACCCGCAGGACGCCAACCTTCCCACCCAAACGCCCTACCTTGCGGCGGACTTTGACGGGGAGGTCGCCTTTTCCGTGGGCGAGCCGCTGGAGCTTTCCGAGGTGCGCCGCCGCATGGCCGCCGCGCGGGAGAGCTATGAGGAGAGCCGCGCGCGCTTTGCCCCCTGCGAGGACTTTTACGAGGCGATGCGCCTGGCCCTGACATGGGACACCACCTACGACGCCAAGGGCGAGCGGGTGCTCACTCCGGTTTCGCGGCTCTGGTCCATCCAGCACGGCGGGTTTGTGCTCTTCTGCTGGGACAACTACTTTGCCAGCTTCATGGCCGCGCTCTGCGACAAGTTCCTGGCCTATTCGAACTTCCTGGCCATCACCCTCTCGCGCACGGGGGCGGGCTTTGTGCCCAACTTTGCCAATGGCTCCGGGCTCAAGAGCGAGGACCGTTCCCAGCCGCCGGTGGGCAGCGCCATGCTGGTGGAGATCTACCGCCTGCACGGGGAGAAGTGGATTGTCGAGGCGATGTACCCCCTCCTGCGGGAGTGGAACGAGTGGTTTGCCGGCCACCGCATGGAGGAGAACGGCGCGCTGTGCTGGGGCAGCGATCCGGTGACGCCCCGCCTGGGCAACCGCTGGGAGGTGGACGGCGTATGCGACCGCTTTGGCGCGGCGCTGGAGTCGGGCATGGACAACTCCCCCCTGTACGACGACATCCCCTTTGACAAGGAGAAACACCGCCTGAAGCTGGCGGACGTGGGGCTCACGGGCCTGTACATCCTGGATACGCGCTCGCTCCTCCAGCTGGCAAAGGTGCTCGGGCGCACGGAGGACATCCCCGCGCTCGAGGAGCGGCTGCACCGGGCGCAGGCCGGGCTGGAAACCCTTTGGGACGAGGACTTCGGCTTCTACTGCAACCGCCGCACGGACACGGGCGAGTTCTCGCACCGGCTCGCGCCCACCAACTTCTACGCGCTGTTTGACCGCAGCGTCCCCAAGGCACGCAAGGCCCGCATCGCGGCGCACTACCACAACCCGGAGGAGTTCTACGGCGAGTGGATGCTGCCCTCCATCGCCCGCAACGACCCCGCCTTTTCCGATCAGGACTACTGGCGCGGCCGCGTCTGGGCGCCGCTCAACTTCCTGGTGTACCTGGCCTTCTGCCAGCACGCGGACCTCGCGCCTGAGCGCGCGGACCTGGCGGAAAAATCCGCGGCGCTGTTCCTGCCCGAGTGGCGCGAAAACCGCCACATCCACGAAAACTACAACGCGCAGACCGGCCAGGGCTGCGACCGTCCCAACAGCGACAAGTTCTATCACTGGGGCGCGCTGCTGGGGGTCTTGGTCATGGCGGAACGCGGTTTGATTCCCTCCCTGGGCGCCGATTTGTGAGGGAAAAGCGCAGCAGACATGTTTCGGCAAGGAAAAGGCCCTGTTTCGGATTTGTAACAATCCCCCCGAACCCTTTGACAGGATGGCGTCCGGCATTTATACTTTAGGATGAGTAATATCTGTCAAGGATGGTAGAATCATGAGCGAAGATAAAAACACGGAGAAGAGGGGCGGGGGACGCTATTCCCAGCGCACGCGCAGGAAGTTCTATTACTTCAAAGCGTGGTTTGCAGGCCTCGGCCCCAAGAAGCTGACGATGCTGGCCGTCGGCGCGGTGTTGGTCATCGCCATTCCCGTCGGGGCAGGCGTGGCCATGAACCGCAGCGCGGTCGCGGCGCAAGGCGCCGGCGGATCGGTGCAGCTCCGCGAAAAGAAGGCCACGAGCCTGAGCGGATCGCCCGACGCCCAGTCCGCGCTGAGCGGCGAATCCTCCGGCGAGGTCGACGTGCTCAGCCTGACGCCGCCGGCAGACGGCGGGGATACCGCACCGGAGGCAACCCCGGAACCCACCCCGGAGCCCTCGCCCACCCCGGAACCGGACCCCAGCAACACGGTCTTTAAGTACGGCATGGAGGCCCCTGTCGTGGCCGAAATCCAGTCCCGATTGATGGAATTGGGCTACATGGAAAACGATGAGCCCACCGAGTATTACGGCAGCATCACCGAATCTGCGGTTCGCCTCTTCCAGCGGCAGCACGGCCTGAACGTCGACGGCTGCGTCGGCGCGGAGACCTGGGCCGCCATGAACGCGGACGACGCCCAGCACTACACCGTCATGGAGGGCATGGACGGCACCGACGTTGAAGAGCTGCAGACCCGCCTGCGCGAACTCGGTTACATCGACACCGTCACCGGCCACTTCGGCGAAATGACCACCGAGGCGGTCAAGAAGTTCCAGGAGATCAACAAGCTCACCGTCGACGGCAAGGTCGGCAGCAAGACGCGTGAACTGCTCTACAGCCCGGATGCCACGGCAAACTTCCACCGCTTCGGCGAGCAGAGCGACGAGGTCAAGAAGTACCAGGAGCGCCTGAAGACCCTCGGCTACTTGACCACCACGCCGGACGGCAACTACGGCAATGACACCGTCATGGCGGTCAAGCGCTTCCAGGAGATCAACGGCTTGATTGCCGACGGCTTCCTCGGCCCCAACACCATCAACCTGCTCAACTCCTCCGACGCCAAGGCCAACGGCCTGCAGCTCGGCATGGAGGGCAGCGACGTCACCAACGTCCAGAAGCGCCTGAAGGAACTGGGATACATGGACACCGTCACCGGCTACTATGGCTCCCTCACCGAAGACGCGGTCAAGGCCTTCCAGAAGCGCAACGGCCTGTCGGCCGACGGCAAGGTGGGCAAGGTCACCATGAACGAGCTCATGTCCTCGAGCGCGAAGAAGGCGTCTTCCAGCTCCTCGTCTTCGAGCGGGTCCTCCTCGTCGGGAAGCTCCTCGTCCTCGGGCAGCTCGTCGTCGTCGGGTGGGTCCTCTTCGTCGAATTCCTCCGGCGTGGAGAAGTTCATCTCGGTTGCGGAGTCCAAGCTGGGGTGCAAGTACGTCTTTGGCGCCAAGGGCCCCAACACCTTCGACTGCTCCGGCTTTGTCTATTGGTGCTTGAACCAGGCGGGCGTCTCGCAGGGCTACATGACCAGCAGCGGCTGGGCGAGCTCCAGCAAGTACCCGAAGATCACCTCCATGAGCTCCCTCAAGCGCGGCGACGTCGTCTGCTTCGACGGGCACGTGGGCATCTACATGGGCAACGGCAAGATGATCGACGCCTCCTCGTCCACGGGCAAGGTCCGCACGACCTCGAACATCCTGTCCTCGAGCTACTGGACCTCGCACTTCATCTGCGGCTTCCGCATCTTCTAAAACAAAACGAAACGGGCGGCCCCGGAATCTTCCGGGGCCGCTTTGCCGCGCCAGGACATCCACAACGCACAAGGGAGGATGAAACGTGCGAAGAACCTATATCACCCAGATGCCGGACAAGGCCGGCGCGTTTCTGTTGGCCAGCCGGATCATTGCCGCAGCCGGCGGCAACATCGTGCGCGTCAACTACAACAAGGCCGTGGACCTGCACACGCTGTTCCTGGAAGTTTCGGCCGACGCCGCCCAGCACGAGACCATCGAGCGCCAGCTCGCGGCGTGCGGATACCTCGCGGAGCCCAAGACGGACCAGCAGATCCTCATGATCGTCGTAAAGCTGGAGGACGTGCCGGGCGCGGTCGTGCCCGTGCTGGAGATCCTGCGGCGCTACCGCGTCAACATCTCCTACATCAGCTCACAGGAGAACGGAACGCCCTACCAGCACTTCAAAATGGGCCTGCTCATCGAGAACACGGCCGAGATCAAGGGCCTGATTGAGGAAATCTCCCGCATTTGCGAGATCCACATCCCCGACTACGAGGTCACGGACAGGCTGTTGGATGGAACGGTCTTTTACGTCTCCTTTGCCAACACCATGCGCGACATCCTGGACCTCAACCAGGAACAGACCAACGCCGTGCTCATCTGCGCCAACCGCCTCATGCAGATCCTGGACGAGCAGAAGAAGTCCCCCTTGCAGACATTTGACTACATCCGCCGCTTTGCCAAGTTTGTCCGCGACCGCAGGGGGGAGCGCTTCCGCGCGCAGTTCTACAGCCGGCAGCTGGCGCAGGACCTGTACCTGCACGTCATCGATCCCCCGTGCGGCAGCAATACCTATGTCCTCGAATGCGGCGAAGAGCTGCTCTTTGTGGACAGCGGCTTTGCCTGCTACCGCAGCGAGATGCTGGCCCTGCTGGAGGCGCACTTTCCCGGCTTTTCGCACCGGCCCAAGCAGGCCTGGATCACGCACGCGGACGTGGACCACGCGGGGCTGCTCTCCCTGTTCGACGAGGTGTACATGAGCCGCAACTGCTATGAAAACTTCGCGGCGGAGCAGCGGGGCGAGCCCAACTTCCGCGAGCAGAATCCCCTGCACGAGCCCTATTGCGCGCTGAGCAAGGTCATCTCCGGCTATGCGCCGCCGGACCTTGCCCGCTGCAAGGTCGTCGGGGAAAAGCGGGACCAGGCGACGCTTACCCCCATCGGCGAGCGGACATTCGGCCGGTGGCGGTTTACATTCCTGGAGGGAAACGGCGGCCACGTCCGCGGGGAAACCGTGATCGTTTGCCAGGAGCTCCAGCTGCTGTTCAGCGGGGACATCTACGTCAACATCAAGGGCTTTTCCAAGGAGCAGCAGGAGTTCAACGCCCTCGCGCCCTTCCTGATGACGGGCGTCGACTCCGACCCGGCCGAGGCGCGCAGGTGCCGGGAGCGCCTCTGTCAAACCTACGCGGGGTATCTGTTCTGCCCCGGGCATGGAACCGTCTGCGTCCACGCGTAGCGCAAAGCGGCGCGCACGCCCCCCAAACTGGGGAGCGTGCGCGCCGTTGTTTTTTTGCGGGAGCGCCTTACAGAAGCGAGCGATAGAGCGCGGCCAAGTCCTCGACCGAGGTCTCGCGGGGATTGCCGGGGCGGCAGGCGTCCGCATAGGCGGATTCCGCCAGGAACGGCACGTCCTCTTCCTTGACGATGTCCTTGAGGTTCTCGGGGATGCCCACGTCGCGCGCGAGCTTGCGCACGGCGTCCACCGCCGCCTTGCGGTACTCGTCCTGGGTCATCTTCTCCGTGCCGGGAACGCCCATGGCGGCGGCGATGTACTTGTACTTATCGCCGGAGGCCGGGGCGTTGTATTCCATCACCGTGGGCAGCAGGATCGCGTTGGCCACGCCGTGCGGCGTGTCGTAGACCGCGCCCAGCGGGTGCGCCATGGCGTGCACCGCGCCCAGGCCCACGTTGGAAAAGCCCATGCCGGCCACGTACTGGCCCAGGGCCATGCCCTCGCGGCCGTCCGGATCGTTCTGCACGGCCTTGCGCAGGGACCGGGAGATGATCTCAATCGCCTTGAGGTGGAACATGTCCGTCATCTCCCAAGCGGCCTTGGTGATGAAGCCCTCGATGGCGTGGGTCAGGGCGTCCATGCCGGTGGCGGCGGTCAAGCCCTTGGGCATGGTGGACATCATGTCCGGATCGATCACCGCAATCTGCGGGATGTCGTGCGGGTCCACGCAGACGAACTTGCGGTTCTTTTCCGGGTCGGTGATGACGTAGTTGATGGTGACCTCCGCGGCGGTGCCGGCGGTGGTGGGTACGGCGATGGTGAAGACGGCGCGCTGCTTGGTCGGGGCGGTCCCCTCCAGGGAGCGCACATCCGCAAACTCGGGGTTGTTGGCGATGATGCCGATGGCCTTGGCCGTGTCCATGGACGAGCCGCCGCCGATGGCGATGATGTAGTCCGCGCCGGAGGCCTGGAAGGCCTGAACGCCGGTCTGCACGTTTTCAATGGTCGGGTTGGGCTTGATGTTGGAGTAGACCTCATAGGCAAGGCCGTGGGCCTCGAGCACTTGGAGAACCTTGCCCGTGACGCCAAAGCCGATCAGGTCCGGGTCAGAGCAGACGAACGCCTTGCGGAATCCGCGCGCGAGAACCTCGCTCGCGATTTCTTGGATCGCGCCGCTGCCGTGGTAGGAAATCTCGTTGAGCACAATGCGGTTTGCCATGGGGACGACCTCCTTGTTCGTGTTCGTTGTATAGAGTATACCCGGTTTCGGGCCGGATTTCACACCCCGGGGCCGCGCATGCCCGCGGAATTGCGCGCGATGGCGTTGGCCAGATGCGCAAGGCGGGGATAGGCGTAGGCAAAGAAGCCCTTGTAGGCAGAACAGAAGTAGTTGCACGACAGCGTCCCATCCGCGCGCAGGGGCTCGCGGTCGCGGCGGCAGCCGCCCCGGCAGAGCGCATACCACGTGCAGCCGCGGCACTCGTCCGACACCTGCTGCGAGAGCGCGACAAATCCCAGCGCCTCGCGCCGCGCATCGAGTTCGTCAAAGCTGTCCGTGGTCAGGCTGCCCAGCCGGTACTCGTCCAGCACGTAGAAGTCGCAGGGATAGACCCCGCCGTCCGCCTCCACGACGTACTGCTGGGAGCAGATCCCCAGCATGCCGCAGGCCTCCGGCGGCTGCCCGAGCAGCATCCCCACCAGGTTTTCAAAGTAGCGGATGTAGAGAAACCGCCCCGCGGTCACATCCTCGAACCAGAGGTCGAACAGATCCTTGAGGAAGCGCTCGTACAGCGCCGGCGTGAGCGAGTAGGGATGCCCGCCGCGCGCCTCGCCCAAGGGGTCCAGGCAGGGGATGTACTGCTGGTAGAGCAGCCCGTTCCGGCGGTAGAATGCGAAAATGGACCGAATCTCCCGCGCGACCTTGGCCGTCACCACAGTTAGAATGTTGAAATCCACCTTGTGCGCCGCGAGCAGGCGCGCCGCCTGCAGCACCCGCTTGTGCGTGCCCTCGCCGCGCGCGTCCAGACGGTGCAGGTCGTGCACCGCGCTCGTTCCGTCCAGGGACAGCCCCACGAGAAAGTGGTTCTCCGCGAGAAAGGCGGCCCACTCCTCGTCCAGCAGAATGCCGTTGGTCTGGATCGCGTTGTGCAGGGCAAGACCGCGCGCATTGTACGTACGCTCCAACTCCACAAAGCGCCGGAAGAAGGGAAGGCCCGAGAGCGTGGGCTCCCCGCCCTGAAAGGCAAAGGTGACCTCGCCCTCCGCGCGCTCGAGCGCCTTGCGCACAACCGCCTCCAGCGTCTCCTCCGACATCCTGCCGTAGGAGGGCGTTTCGCGCTTTTCCGTGATGTCCGCATAAAAGCAATAGGTGCAGCGCAGGTTGCAGTTGCCGGACGCGGGCTTGATGAGCAGGTGAATCGGTCGATGCATGGGTTTGATTCCTCTCTGTGAATTTACCAATAGTATGATGTGGGTGTCATAAGTCGCGAAATCGTGACTTCGTAACACAGATCTCTTTGGTACTTTGACAACTGAATACGATTTTGAAATATCTCGATGTCTTTTGTCTGCTTCAGAAATGTTTTTCAG
>JBMNOF010000058.1:0-12113 GCA_050942925.1 Candidatus Spyradocola sp. | reverse complement strand
CGCAGACCGTCGCGCGCGGCGGATCGGAGATTCTCCTCTCGCGGGGCGTTCGCCGCGCCCTTGGGCAGGCGGATGCCGAAGGCCAGCGCCAGCGCCGCCACGGCAAAGGTCGCAAGGTCAAAGGCGATCACGCCGGGCAGGCCCGCCGCGCCGAGCACCGCCGCCGCCAGCGCGGGCGTCAGCAGGTTTACCACGGACGAGGACAGCGCGCGCAGGCTCGCCGCGCGCTGGAACTGCGGCCGCGGGGTGAGCAGCGTCGTGGCGACCTCGGAGGCGGGCTGCTGCACGCTGTTCATCAGGCCGTTGAGCGCGTTGAGCGCGTAGAGGTGCCAGACCTCCAACCGGCCCGCGCACAGCAGGAAGAGCGTGAGCAGCGTTGTCAGCGCCGCAAAGCCGTCGCAGAGCAACAGGACGGCCTTCTTGTTCCAGCGGTCCGAGAGCGCGCCGGCAAAGACGCTCACCAGCACATACGGCGCGTAGGAGCAGACCGAGAGCAGCGCCGTGGTCAGCGCCGAGCCCTTGGCCTCGTAGGACCAGACGACGAGCGCAAAGGCGGTCATGGAGCTGCCCAGCGAGGACAGGGACTGCGTGCTCCACAGCAGGAGGAAAGCGCGCATCTCCAAGAGATCTGCGCGCGTGGGAAACGAGGAAACAAACTTCGGGATCTTCATGAAAACTCCGCTCCTTTTTTGGTTTTGTCCGAAAAAAGGCGCAAAGTCCGTCAGAGGGCGAAAAAGTGGGGATCAAGGCTCCGCGCTGCTGTCGCCCGGCTTCAGACTTTGCGCGGAGCGGAGACAATGCACAGCCGCATGGGGAATTTCCTCCCTTCCAAAGGGGATTAGGAGAAGGCCTGTTCCACGGCCTCTTGCTCGAACTGGCGGGTGTAGAGCGTGTAGTAGTGGCCCTTTTTCGCCATGAGCTCCTCGTGGGTGCCGCGCTCGATGATCTTGCCCGCGTCCACGACCAGGATGATGTCCGCCTGGCGGATGGTGGAGAGGCGGTGCGCGATGACAAAGGAGGTGCGCCCCTTCATCAGGTGCTCGATGGCGTTCTGGATCAGGTGCTCGGTGAGGGTGTCGATGGAGCTGGTGGCCTCGTCCAGCACGAAGATGCGGGGGTCCGCCAGCACCGCGCGCGCAAAGGAGATCAGCTGCTTGCCGCCGGTGGAGAGCAGGTCGCCGCCCTCGCCCACGTCGCTGTTGTAGCCGTTTTCCAGCTGGTCGATGATCGTGTCGGCGGACACGGCCTTGCACGCCGCCTCGATTTCCTCCATCGTGGCGTCGGGCTTGCCGTAGCGCAGGTTCTCCAGCACCGTGCCGGAGAAGAGGTGCGGGGTTTGCAGCACATAGCCGATGTTGGAGTGCAGCCAGAGCTGGCTGCGCTCGCGCGCGTCGCGGCCGTCGATGAGGATGCGGCCCTTTGTCGGCTCAAAGAAGCGGCAGACGAGGTTGACCAGCGTGGACTTGCCCGCGCCCGTCTCGCCCACGATGGCGACGTTCGTGCCCTGGGGAACCTTGAGGTTGAAATGCTCCAGGATGTACTCGTCCCCGTCCGGGTACTTGAAGGACACGTCTTGGAACTCGATGTCACCGTGCAGGGGTTCCCAGTTCTCCTTCTTGGGGCTGAAGGTATCGCCGTACTTCTCCACGACCTCGGGGCTGTCCTCGACGTCCGAGCGCGTGGCCAGGAGGTTCGTAAAGCGCTCGATGTTGACCTGGACGTTGATGAGCTCCGAGATCATGCGCACCAGGGTCTGGATCGGCTCCATCAGGCCCAGCGCGTAGTTCATAAAGACCGACAGCGTTCCGATCTGCATGAGGGTTTGGCTCGTCATGGCCAGGCTTCCGCCGCGCCAAAGCACCAGCGCCATCGCAAAGGAGGCCGTGAACATGACGATGGAGATGAAGGTCGCGCGGTAGCGCGCCGTGCGGATGGAGGTCACGCGCATGTCCTCGGTCGTGCGGCCGAAGTCCTGTTCCATCTTTTGCTCGATGACCAGGGTCTTGGTGGTCTTGGCGCCGGTGATGCCCTCGTTGAAGTTGCCGGTGATCTGGGAGTTGATCTCGCGCACGCGGCGGTTGAGAACGGTGAGCTTGCGCTGGAAGAAGGCGGCGATCAGGGTGATGATGGGCGTCAGCGCCACAACCCAGAGCGCCAGGCGCCAGTTGATGACGAACATCACCACGATGACGCCCACAAGGTAGGAGAGATTCCACACCGTGTCCATCAGTCCCCAGGCGACGATGGAGCCGATGCGGTTCGTATCGGACATGACGCGCGCGTGGATGTAGCCCACGCTGTTTTGGTTGAAGTAGGAAAAGGAGAGGGTCTGCAGGTGGTTAAAGCTGGCGCGCTTGAGGTCGCGGCCGACGTACATCTCGATCTGGCAGGCCTGGTAGGCGTCCACCATGGACGAGGCGATCTGCACCGCGATGACGCAGAGGTAGAGGGTGATGAAGCGCGGCAGCCCGGCAAGCGTGCCCTTGCCGATGAAGTTGTTGATGGCGTACTGCTGGAACAGCGGCAGGCAGATGTCGATGATGCCGTTGAGCAGCACCAGCAGCGCCATGCACAAGATGATGCCCTTGTAGGGCTTCATGAAGGGAAACAGGCGCGGCAGCCCGAACCAGGGCAGCCGGACCTTGTAGTCGTTGCTTTGCGTCTTTTCGGTCATGCGGTTACCTCACTGCTCATCTGCATGTTGAAGATATGGCGGTAGATGCCGTCCTGGGCCATGAGCTCCTCGTGCGTGCCCATCTGCTGAACGCGGCCCTTGTCCAAGACCAGGATGCAGTCCGCGCCCATGAGCGTCGTGACGCGGTGCGAGATCAGGATCACGGTCGAGTCGCCCAGGTGCGTCTTGAGCTGCGTGCGGATCTTCAGGTCCGTCTCCGCGTCCACGGCCGAGAGCGAGTCGTCAAAGACCATGATCGGCGCGCGCTGCGTCAGCATCCGCGCGATGGCCGTGCGCTGCTTCTGTCCGCCGGAGAGCGTCACGCCGCGCTCGCCCACGACCGTGTCGTACCCGCGGCTGAACTCGGTGATGGCCTCGTCCACGCAGGCGATGGAGGCCGCGCGACGGATCTCGCCCATGTCCAGGTCGTGCGTCGTGATGCCGATGTTTTCCCGGATCGTCCGGCTGAAGAGGAACGGCTCCTGCAGGCAGATGCCCACGCCCCGGCGCAGGTAGTCCGCGCGGATGTTGCGCACGTCCACCCCGCCGATGGAGACCGTGCCGCAGCCCTCCTTGACCTCGTAAAGGCGGTTGAGCAGGTACATGAGCGTGGACTTGCCCGACGAGGTCGAGCCGAGAATCGCAAACGTCGAGCCCGCGGGGATGGTGAAGGACACGTCCTTGAGCACCGGCGGGTTGTCGTCGTAGGCAAAGGTCACGTGGTCGAACACGATGTCCTGCCGCAGGTCCGGCTCGAGCGCGCCGGGGCGGTCGTGCTCCTCGGGCGAGGACATGATGTAGTTGATGCGGTCAATGGAGACGCTGGCCTTGGACATGTCCGCAATCACGCGGCCGAGTTGGCGCACGGGCCAGGTCAGCATCGAGTTGTAGGAAATAAAGGCGATGAATTCGCCCGCCGTCATCTGCCCCTGGACGCAGAACAGGGAGCCCAGCACGATGATGAGCATCACCTGCACCAGCGACACAAAGTCGCCCGTGCCCCAGAAGAGCGCCAGGATCTTGCACAGCTTCATCCAAAGGTTGGTGTAGACGTTGTTCTGCTTCTCAAAGCGGTCGCGCTCGTAGGCTTCGCGCCCAAAGGCGCGCACCACGCGCACGCCCGTGAGGTTCTCCTGCGCGATGGTGGAGAGCACGCCCTCGCTCTCGTCGCACTCGGTGAACCGCGCGCTGATCTTGCGCTGGAAGATCATGGAATAGGTGAAGATCAGCGGAATCGACACCATCGCCACGATGGAAAGGCGCAGGTTCATCGAGATCATGAACGTCAGCGACAGGATCAGCAGGATGCTGATGCGCACCACGTTCATGAACTGGTCCGTCACAAAGTTGCGAACCGTGTCCACGTCCGACGTGCACCGCTGGATGATGTCGCCCGTCTGGTTCTTCATGTGCCAGGCAAAGGGCAGGCGCTGAATGTGCGCAAAGAGCAGGTTGCGGATGCGGCACACGAACGTCTCCGACGCACGGGACGTCTCCAAGAGGTTCAAAAAGCGGAATACCGCCGTCAGCGCCGCAACGAGCACCACAGCCGCCGCAATCCAAAGCAGGTTCCCCTTTAGAACCTCTACGCCGCCCACTGCGCGAACGAGCGCCTCCAGAAAGAAGGGAACGCTCAAGGGCTCCGAGCCGATGACGCTGTCCACCGTCAGCTTGATGATCTGCGGCGTGATCATTTCCATCAGCGTAACGAACAGGGAGGCCAGCATCGCAAACAGATAGTAGCGCTTGCTTCCCCGCAGGAAGAGAAAGATCAGCCCGGCACGGCTCATCTTTCCGTTCTGTTGTGTCTTCATAGCTCCTCCATATCGATTTCCATTTTTTTGCGGACACAACCTCATTTTATCGGAGACTGCGCATTTTGTCAACTAAATTGTAACAGAAAAGTAATAAAACGGGCTCCGCCCGAAGGCGGAACCCGTTTGCATGCATTGGGGGGATTACAGGTCGCGAATCAGCGCGTGGAACTCCTGCAGGGAGCGCGGCGGGCGCTTCTTTTCGTGGGCGACGGCGCGGATGCCGGCGATGGTGGCGCGGGCCGCAGCCATGGTGGTGACGTAGAACACGCGGCTGCGGATGGCCGCCTTGCGGATGATGCTGTCGTCCTGGGCGCCCTTCTTGTCGTTGGGGGTGTTGACGACGATGTCGATGTCCCCGCGGGCGATGAGGTCCACGGCGTGGGGCTGGCCGTGGTGCAGCTTGTGCACGCGCTCGACCGGGATGCCCAGGCGCTCGATGACGTCCGCCGTGCCGCCGGTGGCGCAGAGCGTAAAGCCGCAGTCCGCAAAGCCGCGGGCGATTTCCGGCAGCTCCGGCTTGTCGCGGTCGTTGACGGAGAGGAAGACGCGGCCCGAGAGGGCGATCTTGGTCTGGGTGGCCTCCTGCGCCTTGTAGTAGGCCTCGCCGAAGTTCTCGCTCAGGCCGAGCACCTCGCCCGTGGAGCGCATCTCCGGTCCGAGCAGCGGGTCGACCTCCTGGAACATGTTGAAGGGGAAGACGGCCTCCTTGACGCCGTAGTAGGGGATGAACTTCTCGCGCAGGCCGGGCACGGGCGAGGGCTTGCCGGTCAGGGGCGCGGTGATGATCTCGGTCGCCAGAGGCACCATCTGGATGTTGCAGACCTTGGACACCAGCGGCACGGTGCGGCTGGCGCGCGGGTTCGCCTCCAGGACGTAGACCTTGCCGTCCTCGATGGCGTACTGCATGTTCATCAGGCCCTTGACGTGCATCTCCTTGGCGATCTTCATGGTGTAGGAGCGGATGATCTCCACGTTCTTTGCGGAGATGTTGCGCGAGGGCAGGATGCAGGCCGAGTCGCCCGAGTGGATGCCCGCAAGCTCGATGTGCTCCATCACCGCCGGAACAAAGACGTTCTCCCCGTCGGAGACGGCGTCCGCCTCGCACTCGGTGGCGTTGTGGAGGAAGCGGTCGATGAGGATCGGCCGGTCCGGCGTCACACCCACGGCCTGCTGCATGTAGAAGCGCAGGCTCTCCTCGTCGTGCACGACCTCCATGCCGCGGCCGCCCAGCACGTAGGACGGGCGCACCATCACCGGATAGCCGATGCGGCCCACGATCGCCAGCGCGTCGTCGATGGTCACGGCCATGCCGCTTTCGGGCATGGGGATCTCGAGCTTTTCCATCATCGCGCGGAAGAGGTCGCGGTCCTCGGCCATGTCGATGGTCTCCGGGCTCGTGCCCAGGATGTTGACGCCGTTCTTCTTGAGCGCGGCGGCCAGGTTCAGCGGCGTCTGGCCGCCAAACTGCGCGATGACGCCCAGGGGCTTTTCCTTCTCGTGGATGGCGAGCACGTCCTCCAGCGTCAGGGGCTCAAAGTAGAGCTTGTCCGAGGTGTCGTAGTCCGTGGAGACGGTCTCCGGGTTGCAGTTGATCATGATCGTCTCAAAGCCGAGCTTCTTCAGGGCCTTGGCCGCGTGCACGCAGCAGTAGTCGAACTCGATGCCCTGGCCGATGCGGTTCGGGCCGGAGCCGAGGATCATGATCTTGTTGGGGTTTGCGCTCACCGGCGACTTGTCCTCGATGTTGTAGGAGGAGAAGTAGTAGTTCGCGTCCTTCGTGCCGGAGACGTGCACGCCCTCCCAGCCGGCAAAGATGCCGTACTCCTTCCGCGCGGCGCGGATGTCGTCCTCGGGCACCTCCAGGAGCTTGGAAAGGTAGCGGTCGGAGAAGCCGTCCTTCTTGGCCGCAAGCAGCGTATCGCGGTCCGGAACGTTGCCCTTGTGCGCGAGGAGCGCGTTCTCTTCATCCACCAGTTCCTTCATCTGCTCGAGGAAGTAGGGCTTGATCTTGGTCAGGTTCCAGAGCTGCTCGACGCTCGCGCCCTTGCGCAGCGCCTCGTAGAGCACGAACTGCCGCTCGGAGGTGGGCTTTTCCAGCATCTGCAGGAGCTCGTCGAGGCTCTTTTCGTGGAAGTCCTTGGCAAAGCCCAGGCCGTAACGCCCGTTCTCCAGGGAACGGATGGCCTTTTGGAAGGCTTCCTTATAGGTCTTGCCGATGCTCATGACCTCGCCCACGGCGCGCATCTGCGTGCCGAGCTTATCCTCGGCCTTCTTGAACTTCTCAAACGCCCAGCGCGCGAACTTGATGACCACGTAGTCGCCGCCGGGAACGTAGTCCTTGAGGGTGCCGTACTTGCCGCAGGGGATGTCGGCAAGGGTCAGGCCCGTGGCCAGCATCGCCGAAACCAGGGCGATGGGGAAGCCCGTCGCCTTGGAGGCCAGCGCGGACGAGCGCGAGGTGCGTGGGTTGATCTCGATGACGATGATGCGCCCGGTCTCCGGGTTGCGGGCGAACTGCACGTTCGTGCCGCCGATGACCTGGATGGCGTCGACGATCTTGTAGGCCTGGCGCTGCAGCTCCTTCTGCACGTCCTCGGGGATGGTGAGCATGGGCGCCGAGCAGAAGGAGTCGCCCGTGTGCACGCCCAAGGGATCGATGTTCTCGATGAAGCAGACGGTGATCATGTTGCCGGCCCTGTCGCGCACGACCTCCAGCTCCAGCTCTTCCCAGCCGAGCACGCACTCCTCCACGAGCACCTGGCCGACGAGCGACGCCTGCAGGCCGCGCGCGCAGACCGTCGCCAGCTCCAGGGGATCGTAGACGATGCCGCCGCCCGTGCCGCCCATGGTGTAGGCCGGGCGCAGCACCACCGGGTAGCCCAGCTTGTCCGCGATGGAGAGCGCCTCGTCCACCGAGTAGGCGACTTCGGAGGCCGCCATGTCGATGCCCAGGGCGTTCATGGTCTTCTTGAACTCGATGCGGTCCTCGCCGCGCTCGATGGCGTCCACCTGCACGCCGATGACCTGCACGCCGTATTTCTCCAGCACGCCCAGCTTGTTGAGCTCGGAGCACAGGTTGAGCCCGCTCTGCCCGCCCAGGTTGGGCAGGAGCATGTCCGGGCGCTCCTTTTCGATGATGTCGGTCAGGCGCTGGGCGTTGAGCGGCTCGATGTAGGTCACGTCCGCGATGCCCGGGTCCGTCATGATGGTGGCCGGGTTGGAGTTGACCAGCACGATCTCATACCCCAGGTTCCGCAGCGCCTTGCAGGCCTGGGTTCCGGAGTAGTCGAATTCGCACGCTTGGCCGATGATGATGGGTCCGGATCCGATGATGAGAACCTTTTTCGCTTTCGCCATGTTCGATCTTCCCCTTTTTGCATTCGTTGAATTGCAGGATGCAGACAAAATCAGTATACCATACTTTTTGCAGGAAAAGGAGCATATTTTGCAATTTCCATAGATTTTTACAGATTCACAGCTTGGCGCTTGCGTGCGTCGCCGGGCGCTCTACGCGCCGGTAGGCCAGCAGCACGACAAACGACCCCGCCAACAGAAATAGGGAAAAGAACAGGAAGGTGTTCTGCAGCCCGAGGACCGAGCTTTCGGACAGGTATCCGCCCACGATGCTGCCAAAGATCCGCGAAAACCCCGCCGTGACCATGGCCAGCAGCGTCTGCGCCGTGGACTTGAGCTCCTCCGGGAAGCGCTCGTGGATGAGGTTGGCCGAGCAGTAGTAGTTCGTCATATAGCTGACCGATTGCAGGAGCTGCGCCAGCGTCAGCATCGCAAAGGCGCCCGCGCCGAAGAACCCGCTGATGTAGGTCAGGAACAGCCGCAGCGCGCAGAAAAAGGAGGACGCCGCGATGATGGCCGTGCCGCGCACCCGCTTCATGACCCGGTCGATCAGCAGCAGCGAGGGGATTTCCGCCAGGGCCGCAAAGGCGTTGAGCAGGCCGCAGGCGTTGTTGTCGTACCCGAGCTCCGAGGCGTACAGGGGAAGGTAGGTGTAGGCGCAGATCCCCACCGAGATCACGAAGTTGGCCACCAGCAGAAAGATCACCAGCGGGTCGCGCAGCAGCGGCCGGAGCGGAACCTTCTTGCGCGCCGGGCCCTTGGAGGCGGCGCGCAGGCGCTGCTCGTTGGAGCGGGGAAAGAACAGGGTCGCCAAGGCCGCGGCGCAGGTGAAGATCACATAGGCATAGAAAATGCGCCGAAGGTCCACGGAAAAGAGCGTCCCCAGCAGGATCGGCATCAGCGCGTAGCCGATCGTTCCGCACAGGCGGATGGGGGAGAAGCGATAGCGCCTTTCCGTGCAGAACTCCAGCGCCATGGCGTCCGACATGGGCAGAACCGACATGTTGAACAGCACGTAGAGCACCGCCACCAAAAGAATATAGCCATAGGAGGCGCCTAGCAGGTACAGTAGCGCGCACGCCGCGGAAAGCACGAGCGTCAGCAGCAGCACGAACTTGCGGTTCGTGCGGTCGGCCAAGCGGCCCCAGGCCGTTTGAAAGAGCAGGGAGGCGAACGGGCCGATGGCCGTGATGATGCCGATCTGGCTGGTGGTCAGGCCGGCCTCCTTGTAGTAGAGTTGGATGTA
The DNA here is from genome assembly GCA_050942925.1 of Candidatus Spyradocola sp. Classification (GTDB taxonomy): domain Bacteria; phylum Bacillota; class Clostridia; order Christensenellales; family UBA1750; genus Spyradocola. The sequence continues at coordinate 3,022 of JBMNOF010000058.1, read as the reverse complement.
GGGGCTGTAGGAGCCGTTGCCCATGTAGATCAGGGCAAAAACCGCGCCCACAAGGAACAGCCCGCGGTGCTTCAGGAGAAATTTTCGTGCGTTCATTGGTCCACCCGTCCTTGTTTTCTATTTTTCTTCATTTATCATACCATCCCCCCTTTGGCAATACAAGGGCGATTTCCGGAAAACGCTGCGCAACGAGATTTTACAAAAACTGAATCTGGACGGAATGGAATTTCACCAAAGCAGCGTTGACAGATCCCAGTTCCAATCGTAAAATAAACCCGGAATACGGATGAAGCGAAAGGCGTTCTCAGGATGAAAAGACGAAAGTGTTGTTTGCTTGGCGCAATTTGCGCGGCAATTTTGTTGTCAACCGTGGGCTGTACGGAACCTGCGCAGATGCAGGGTTCGCCCAGTCACCCCAGCGAGCAGGAGGGCCAGGTCACCATCCGCTTCCTGCACATCTGGGAGGAGCACGAGGAGGAGATGGAAAAGATCGTCCGCGCCGTGGAGGAGAAAAACGAGGGCCTGCGCGTGGAGATCAACACCGTGGATTGGAACTCGGTCAGCCGCGAGGTGCAGTCCGCCGCCGCCTCCGGAAACATGTATGACGTCTTCTTTCAGTACGCGGACGAGCTGGGCAGCGCCCATAGCCAGGGCCTGGTCCTGGACCTGACCCCCTACATGGACGAGACCTGGCAGTCCACCTTTCAGCCCGGCGCCCTGGAGGCCTACAGCGTGGACGGCGGGATCTACGGCATCCCCTTCCGCAGCAGCGGCGTCGTGGTGATCTACAATAAAAACCTCTTCGCGCGCAACGGCTGGCGCGCTCCCTCCTCCCAGGAGGAGATGACGGCGCTGATGCAGCTGGCGCTCAACGAGGGCTACGTTCCCCTGTCCGCGGCCGGAAAGCCCGACGGCTTCCAGCTGGAGGCCCTGCGCGGCATCGTGACGAACTACGTCTCCCTGGAGGCCGGCAACCTCGACGACCCGGACCGCCTCCGCGGCCGCCGCACGGACTGGCAGGGAGAGCTGGCCGTAGGCGCCCAGCGCGTCAAGGACTGGGTCCTGCGGGGGTACTTTGGCCCCAGCCCCCTCTCCGTAGACGAGGAGACGGCGCTGGATACCTTCCTGTCCGGCCAGGCGCCCATGCTCCTTTGCAACACGAACGACCTCTACGATCTGCGCAGCCAGGACGACTACCTGGAGTTTGACATGGGCTGCTTTCTGTTCCCCGGTCCGGAGTCCTGCGACGAGCTGCTCTTCTCCGGCGCGAGCTACCAGGACGGCTTTGCGGTCTATTCCGGCACGGCGTATCCCGAACAGGCCGTGCAGCTCCTGCGGGGCCTGACGGACCCGGCGACGTGCGCCTCCTGGGCGAAGGAAACGCTCTCGGTCATGGCCGTGCAGAACGTGGAATACGAGGACGAGATGCTCTGCGCGTTCAACGAGTTCTTCCAGCTCGCCGGGAAGCACACCATCCGGCCCGACTACGCTCTGGGCGATTCCCAAACGCAGAAATCCCAGCTCTTCGTCTCCTACCTGACCAGCGACATGACCGCAGACGATTTTGAGACGAATTACGAGAACATCGTGCGGGACGCCATCCGCGCCAGCGAGGCCAGATAGCGCCGCGCAGGGGCGAGGAGCCGCAAAAAAACGACGAATTTCGAGCAACTGCCGGCCCGATTTCGTCGTTTTTCTATGCGGAAGGTTGTGCTTTCTCCGCAGCCGATTGAACAGAAGAGAAATCTGTGGTATACTATCCAAAAAAGAATGCAGAAAGGGCGTGTGCCTGTGCTTTATACGCGAAATAAGCCGCACAAAAGAAGACCGAACTGGCGGAACATCCTGCTCACCGCGCTCTGCGTCGCGCTCCTGGCCACCAGCGTCACCCTGCTGGTGCGCGCCTTGCCCGGTTGGCTGAACAGCGGGGACAACTCCCGTCTGGAGAACTCCGCGCCGCCCAACTCGCCAACCCCGACGCCCTCCGCCACCCCTGCGGCGACGCCGTCGTCGGAGCCCTCCCAGAGCCCGGATGCCGACGCCTCGGCCGAACCCTCCGCCTCGCCTTCCGAAACCCCGCAGCGCGGCTCCGGCACGCAGTCCGTGACCCTGGGCGCCGTGGGCGAAATCCTCCTGCACGCGCAGGAGCTGCAGGCGGCGAGCAACGAGGCCGGCGGCTACGACTTCGAGAACTTCTTTAGCCGCATCCAGGCCTACACCTCCTGGCAAGACTTCACCATCGGCACCCTTTCGGCGACGGTTGGCAGCGCGAACTACGACGCCGTGACCGCGCCCGCGGCGCTCCTGACCGCCCTTTCCGACGCGGGCATGGACGTGCTGAACCTGGCGGGCCCGCACGCGCTCGACCGCGACATCGCCGGCGCGCAGGAGACCGTGAAGGCCGTCAAGGACGCCGGTCTGCAGGGCGTGGGCGTCTACAGCAGCGGTTCGGACTACATCGCGCCCCTGATCCTGGAAAAGGACGACCTGCGCATCGCCGTGCTCAGCTATACGGAGTCCACGCTGGAAACGCCGGACGGCGCGGCCGATACCGTCAAATACCTGGACGAGACCACCTTTGACAACGACATGAAGCAGATCGAGGGCGACGCCACCGGCGTGGACTTCGTCGTGGTCTGCGTGCACTGGGACGGCGACGAGAGCGCGCTGACCGATTCCCAGAAGAACTGGGCGCAGGTCTTTGCCGACCGCGGCGTGGACGTGGTGCTGGGCACCCATGCCAACCTGCCGCAGACGCTGACCTATGTCCAGGGCCAGGAGGGGAACCGAACCCTGGTGGCCTACGGCCTGGGCAATTTCGTCGGCCCGACCCGCTCGGGCGGAAAGGACGCCGGGTACATCCTGAGCGTCACCCTGACCAAGAACTTCGACTCGGGCGAGACGAGCATCGACAGCGTGACCTATGCGCCGACCTGGGTGCTCAAGTACTCCGCAAGCGGAAAGTACTCCTTTGAGGTCCTGTCCGCGGTGGAATACAGCGGCCTGCGCTACCAGAACATGA
>JBMNOF010000159.1:0-3084 GCA_050942925.1 Candidatus Spyradocola sp. | reverse complement strand
GGCTCGAGCGTGAACGTGCGCTCCGGCCCGTCGACCAGCGCCAGCGTGGTCGGGTCGCTGAAGAAGGGGAACGCGGTGGAGATCCTCGCGCAGAGCGGCGACTTCTATAAGATCAACTACGGCACCGGCACGGCGTACATCTCCTCTTCCTACGTGCGCGTGACCGGGACGGTTTCGACCGCGACCCCGACGCCCACGCCCACCCCGAGGCCGGACTCCGGCAGTTCCGGCGGGAATCTGCAGGAGGGCGAGGCCCTCGTCATCTCCTCCGGCACGGCGCTCATGGGCGATCCGAGCGGCAGCGTCATCTACGCGTATCTGTCCAAGAACGACGTCGTGACCATCCTGGATACGGAGGGCAGTTACTGTCTCGTCCGCACCAAGGACGGCGACATGGGGTATGTTGCAAAGTCCGCGCTCCAGTCCGCGGCGACCGCGACGCCCACGCCCACTCCGACCCCGGGCAACACCGGTTCGACGACGCGCCAGGGCACGATCAAGCTCTCCTCTTCGTCCTCGAACCTGAACCTCCGGCAGGGACCCAGCACCTCCACGAGCGTGCTGGCCACGCTTCGCCATGGGCAGAGCGTGACCGTCACGGGCGAGAGCGGGGACTGGTACGCCATTGAGGTCAACGGCTACTCCGGATATGTCATGAAGACCTATGTCACCTTCTCGGAGAGCGAGGACACCTCGTCCGGAACCGAGCTCTTCCCGGCTGTGATCCAGCTGAGCAGCTCCTCGTCCACGGTCAACGTCCGCTCCGGCGCGGGCACGAACTACAGCAAGATCGGGTCGCTGACGAACGGCGCGTCGGTCAACGTCGTGGCCAGCAACGGCGACTGGTACCGCATCGAGTACGGCAACGGCTATGGATACGTGATGAAGACCTACGTGAAGCTCGTCTCCAGCGGGTCCGGCAGCTCCTCCTCGGGAGATGCGAACCAAACCACGGCCGTGACCACCACCGCGGTCAACCTGCGCAAGGAGGGGACCACGTCCAGCGACAAGCTGGGCACCTTCCCCAAGGGAACGCGCGTTGTCGTGCTGGAAAAGGGCTCTTCCTGGAGCCGCGTGGACATCTCCGGCAACCAGGGATACATGAAGAACACCTACTTGGACTTTGACGAGTGATCGGCAGAGATTGGGCGCCGCTGGCGCCCATTTCTTTTTGCCCGGAGCGGGAGGAAAGACATGGAAGAGATTCAGCTGCTGGAAGGGGAGAGGATCGACGACTTGCAGGTCGAGGGCTATCGCATCATCCAGCACCCGGGGCTGTTCCGGTTCGGGACGGACGCCGTGCTCCTGCAAAACTTCGCGCGCCTGCCGGCTCGCGCCCGCGCCGTGGACCTGGGCACGGGGACGGGCATTTTGCCCATCCTTTTGTGCGCGCGGGATGCGGCTGTGCGCTTTGCGGCCGTGGAGCTGCAGCCGGCCTGCGCGGACATGGCCCGGCGGTCCGTCGCCCTCAACCATTTGGAGGACCGCATCCAGGTCCACACACTGGACCTAAAGGATGCGCCGGAGCGCCTTGGCCGCGGAAGCTTTGACGTTGTGCTCTGCAACCCGCCCTATGGAAAGCGCGGCGGCGTGCTGCTCAACCCCAACGACGCGTTGGCCATAGCCCGGCACGAGGTCGCGACCGACCTTGCCGCCGTCGTGCGCAGCGCCGTGTGCCTTCTGCGGAACGGGGGAAGGTTCTTCCTCATCCACCAGGCCGACCGCCTGCCCGAGATCGCCCGCAGGCTACACGCGGAGGGCGCTCCCCTAAAGCGCGTGCGGCTGGTCTATCCCGCGCCCGGACGGGACGCGCACCTGGTGCTGTGCGAGGCGGTCAAGTTTGCGGGGGAGGGGTGCAAATTCCTGCCGCCCCTGTACCTGACCGGCGAGGATGGGGCGCCGTCGCCGGAGCTTGCCCGCATCTACAGGGGGGAGAAAACGGTTTGACCGCGCTGCCCGGGGCGCCTGGGTTTGGTTGACAGCCTGGGCGTTTTGGTGTATCTTCTTTAGGGAAACTGAAGCAAGGATGGGAATTTCTTCGATGAGCAACGGGAAAAGATCGTTTGTGGGCGGGGCGGCGATCCTCGCGGCGGCAGGGCTGATCGGCAAGGTCATCGGCATGTTCTACCGCGTGTGGCTGACGGGCCTGATCACCTCGGAGGGCATGGGTCTGTACAGCACGCCCTATTCCGTATACAACTTCTTGCTGGTGGTCTCTTCCGCGGGGCTGCCCACGGCCATCTCCAAGCTGGTCTCGGAGCGCCTGGTGGACGGCGACCGCGCGGGCGCCAAGCACATCCTGCGCAAGACGCGGCGCATCCTCCTTTGCACGGGCCTCGTCTGCACGGCCATCATGGCCTCTTTGGCCGAGCCGATCGCTTCCCTCATGGGCGATCCCCTGGCCGCTCCGGGCTTTGTGGCGCTTGCGCCCTCCATCTTCTTTGTCTGCCTGCTCTCGAGCTACCGGGGATATTTCCAGGGTTCGCAGAACATGAACCCCACGGCCATCTCCCAGATGATCGAGGTCGTGGGAAAGGTCGCCTTTGGCTTCGTGCTCGTCCGGCTCCTGGCGCCGCATGGCCTGGTCTGGGGTGCGGTGGCGGCCATCTTGGGCGTCACGATTGCGGAACTGCTGGCGCTGCTCTTCCTCATGATCCGCTACCACTTTGGGCGCGACGCAAGGGCGTCCGGGGACGCCCTTCCCGCGGCGATAGAGCCGCTTGGACGGAATTTCTACAAGCGGCTCTTTTCCATCGCCATTCCGGTGACCATTGGCGCGTCCATGATGCCGATCGTGAACCTGGTCGACGCCTCTTTGGTCACCAACCGCCTGACGGGCATCGGATACGCGCTCGCGGATGCCCGGGAAATGTACGGAGTGCTCACCGGCATGGTCAACACGATGGTCAACATGCCGGCCGTGATCACGCTGTCCTTCTCCATGTCGCTGGTGCCCGCCGTCTCCTCTGCGCAGACGCGCGGGGACGGAAAAGCGCTGCACCGCACCACGGCCACGAGCCTAAAGCTCGCCTTCATGATCGGTTCCGCCGCGGCGGTCGGCATGGGGCTTCTCGCGCACCAGAT
>JBMNOF010000075.1:0-9435 GCA_050942925.1 Candidatus Spyradocola sp. | reverse complement strand
GAAAACTGCCTGGTTACGGGCGGGCAGCTGCTCACGGTCATGGCGGCTGCGGTGCTCTTCATCGCCGTCGTGCAGACGACGACCGGCATCCTGCAGGGCCTTGGGAAGCCGAGCTATCCGGTCAAGACCCTGGCCGTCGGCATTGTGTTTAAGATCCTGCTCAACTACGTTCTCATCGGCATCCCGAGCATCAACGTGTTGGGCGCGGCCTACGCCTCGGTCGCCTGCTACGGAATTGCCGCGGTGGGGAACGTGTACATGGTCCTCAAGCTCTCGGGCACGCGCCTGCGCGTGGGCAGCGCCCTGGTTCGGCCGGCCCTTGCGGCAGGCGGGATGGCGGCGGTGGTCTGGGCCTTTGTGCGCTTTGCCGGCCCGCACCTTGGCAACACGACCGAGACGCTCGGCGCAGTTTGCGTGGGCGTTGCCACCTATGCGGTGCTCGCGTTCATGCTGCGCGTGCTGTCGCCGGAGGAGCTCTCGATGATCCCGGGAGGGAAGAAACTCCTTCGCTGGATGGATAGATTTGGAGGAAGAAAAGCATGATAACCATAGTGGGACTGGGGATCGAACGGGACGATCTCACCCTCGGCGCGCTGGAGGCCCTCACCAGCGGCAGCCAGGTCCTTCTGCGCACTGCGCGCACGCCCGCGGCGGATGTCCTCCGGGAGCGCGGCGTGGCCTTCTCTTCGCTGGACGCGCTCTACGAGGAGATGGAGGACTATGACGAGGTCAACGACGCCATTGTGCGCGCCGTGCTGGAGGCGGCAAAGGCCGGCGACGTGGTCTTTGGCGTGCTCGGCGGGGGCGGGCTGCTGGACACCAGCGTGCGCGCGGTCTGCGCCGCGGCGGAGCGCGAGGGGGTGCAAACCCGTGTTGTGCCCGGCGTTGGCCTCTACGAACGCGCGGCGGGCGCAGCCGGTGGGCTGGATGGCGCCTGTGTTCTTGCGGCCATTGACCTGGCGGAGGCAGTCCTGGACGTGCGGCGGCCGCTTCTCGTCTGCGAGTTTGCGGACCGGTGCGTTGCCTCGGATGCAAAGCTTGTGCTCCTGGACCACTATCCGGCCTCCTGGCAGGTTTTGTGGAACGGCGCGGCCATCGCGCTGGAGGACCTCGACCGCCAGAAGAGCTACGACCACAAGAGCGTGCTCGTCGTTCCGCAGCTCTCCCTCTTGCAGGCGGAGCGGTACGACTTCTCCCACCTGGAGGAGATTGTCCGGCGCCTGCGCGCGCCCGGCGGCTGCCCCTGGGATCGCGAGCAGACCCATGCCAGCATGAAGGCCGACCTCATCGAGGAGGCGTATGAGGTGCTGGACGCCATTGACGGCGAGGACCCCGACCGCCTGGCGGACGAGCTGGGCGACCTGCTCCTGCACGTGGTCATGCACGCGTGCATCGGGGAGGAGCACGGCGAGTTTTCCATGCAGGACGTGCTGGACTTCATTTGCCACAAGATGATCCTCCGGCATCCCCACGTTTTCGGCGAGGTGCAGGTGGACTCCTCTGAGGAGGTGCTCCGCAACTGGGAGGAAATCAAGAAGGGCGAAAAGTCCCTGCACACCCAGACCGAGGTCATGCGCGACGTGCCCCGCACGTTCCCGGCGCTCATGCGCGCGGCAAAGGTCCAGAAGAAGGCACGCGACGTCGGCTTCGACTGGGACGATGTGCGCGAGGCGCTCAAAAAGGTGCGCGAGGAGGCGGACGAAGTCGAGGAAGTGCTCTCCGATCCGGAGGCGCTGCCCGGGGAACTGGGCGACCTGCTCTTTGCCGCGGTCAACGTTTGCCGCATGAAAAAGGTCCCGCCGGAGCTCGCCCTGCAGGCCACGACGGAAAAGTTCATCCGCCGCTTTTCCCACATCGAGGAAGCGGCCAGCACCCAGGGAAGATCGCTGCGCGACATGACGCTGCGCGAAATGGACGCGCTGTGGGAGGAAGCGAAGGGTTTCGAACACAAAAAATGAACGGAATTCTGCGTTTCTTTAAGAAAAATTAATGAAAACGCGGAAGGATAATGCGAAAACACGGCGAAATGTAAAGAGCGAAAGTCTTCGGACTTTTGGCATAAATCTCAAATTCTTCAGGAGGCTTATTCCATGAATAAAGCAGAGCTTATCACCGCAGTGGCACAGAAGAGCGGTCTGACCCGCAAGGACGCGGACAAGGTTGTCGCGTCCGTTCTCGAGAGCATCACCGAGACGCTCGCTTCCGGCGAGAAGGTCTCCATCGTGGGCTTTGGCACCTTTGAGGTGAAAGAGCGCGCAGCGCATCAGGGAATCAATCCCTCCACCAAGGAGCCCATGCAGATTCCCGCGAGCAAGAGCCCTGTCTTCAAGTCGGGCAAGCAGCTCAAGGACGCGGTCAACAAGTGAGCCGCTGAGGGAGAACCTCTTCACATCGCGCCGCGGGGCAGAAAGACCCCGGGGCGCGATTTTTTTCTGCGGACCGTGCACAAACTAGGCCGGAACCAAGGAAAGGAGCGTGGACGAAATGTCAAACGAATTTCCATTGTCTGACCGGTACGGGGACGAGACGCAGAATCCCGCCCTGCAGGCGCGCGAGTACGAGCAGAGCGACTCGCTTTTGCCCGAGGAACGCGCGCTTTACGGCAGGGGCGACGACGCCCGACGCCGCGCCGAGGACCTGGGACGGCTGCGGGACGAGAACGGCTTTGCCGAGGCAGGCGAGGAGGAGAATTAACACAGTTCTGCTTGACGAAACGAAAAAAAGCCGCTACCATTTAGCCATACCCTTCTCAAGGACTGGCGGTAAGGAACGTGGGTCACCACGGTGGACTTGAGAAGAAACGCATTATGTTGAAGCCGACCGCCTGGGCAAGTCCCGGGCGGTCGTTTTTTCTTTTGCTCTGCGCGTTACCCGCGCGAAAAAAACGGGTATTGCAAAAAGGAAGGGGAAAAACCGCTGCCCGAAAGAGTGTAGAGGAGGCTGAAATCATGGATCATCGTTGGAACGGATTTATCGGTGGCGCATGGACGGAGAAGATCGACGTGCGCGACTTCATTCAGCGCAATTATACGCCGTATACGGGCGACGCGAGCTTCCTTGCGGGTGCGACGGCGCGCACAAAGGCCCTCAACGAAAAGTATCTGGACCTGCGCGAGCAGGAGATGAAGAAGGGCGGCGTGCTGGACATCGACACGGAGCACGTTTCCTCCCTGCTCAACTACGGCCCCGGCTACCTGGACAAGGACAACGAGCTCATCGTCGGCCTGCAGACCGAAAAGCCCCTCTGCCGCTCGGTCAATCCCTTTGGCGGCATGCGCATGGTCCTTTCCGCCTGCCGCGCCTACGGCTATGAGCTCTCCGACACGGTCAAGGAGGAGTTCAAGTACCGCACGACGCACAACGACGGCGTGTTCCGCGTCTACACCGAGCAGATGCGCAAGGCGCGCCACACCGGCGTCATCACGGGCCTGCCCGACGCGTATGGCCGCGGCCGCATCATCGGCGACTACCGCCGCGTGGCGCTCTACGGCACGGACGCGCTGATCGAGTGGAAGAAGCAGGACTTCGTCCGCCTGGGCAAGAACCCCATGGACGACGAGAACATCCGCCTCATGGAGGAGGTCACCCGCCAGATCGACTTCCTCGGCCGGCTGCAGAAGATGGCGGAGATGTATGGCTGCGACATCTCCAAGCCCGCGGCAAACGCGCGCGAGGCCATCCAGTGGACCTATTTTGCGTACCTGGCGGCCATCAAGGAGCAGAACGGCGCGGCCATGTCCCTCGGACGCGTGAGCACGTTCCTGGACATCTACATGGAGCGCGACCTTCGCGCTGGCATCCTCAACGAGGAGCAGGCCCAGGAGCTCATGGACCAGTTCGTCCTCAAGCTGCGCATGTCCCGTCAGCTGCGCACGCCGGAGTACAACGAGCTCTTTGCCGGGGACCCGAACTGGGTCACCGAGTCCGTGGGCGGCATGGGCGAGGACGGCCGCACGCTGGTGACCAAGAACAGCTACCGCATCCTCAACACGCTCTATACGCTCCTTCCCGCGCCGGAGCCGAACCTGACGGTTCTTTGGAGCGAGAAGCTCCCCGAGAGCTTCAAGCGCTTCTGCGCCAAGGTCTCCATCGACACCGACAGCATTCAGTACGAGAACGACGATCTGATGCGCCCGCGCTTTGGCGACGACTATGCGATTGCCTGCTGCGTTTCGGCGGCGCGCATCGGCAAGGAGATGCAGTTCTTCGGCGCCCGCTGCAACTTTGCCAAGCTCCTGCTCATGGCGCTCAACGGCGGGCGGGACGAGAAGAGCGGCGACCAGGTCGGCCCCGAGGAGCCCGTCATCGGCGCGGGTCCCCTCAACTACGAGGAGGTCAAGGCGCGCTTTGACCGCTATGTCGCCTGGATTGCGGATCTGTACGTCAACACCATGAACGTCATCCACTACATGCACGACAAGTACGCCTACGAGAAGATCCAGATGGCGCTGCACGATACGAACGTCCACCGCTACATGTCCTTCGGCATGGCGGGCCTGTCGGTCACGGCGGACTCCCTTTCCGCGATCAAGTATGCGCGCGTGACCCCGATCTTCGACGAGCGCGGCTTGGTCACGGACTTCACCGTCGAGGGCGAGTTCCCCTGCTATGGCAACGACGACGACCGCGCGGACGACATCGCCAAGGCCCTGTGCCACAACTTCATCACGGAGCTGCGCAAGCACAAGACCTACCGGAATGCCGAGCACACGCTCTCGATCCTGACCATCACCTCCAACGTCGTCTACGGCAAGAAGACCGGCAACACGCCGGACGGCCGCCGGGCGGGCGAGCCCTTCGCCCCGGGCGCGAACCCCATGCACGGCCGGGAGAAGAACGGCGCGCTGGCCTCGCTCAACTCCGTCTCCAAGCTCTCCTACGACGACTGCCGCGACGGCATCTCCAACACCTTTACCGTCACGCCCGGGACACTGGGCACGGACGAGGAGATGCGCGTTGCGAACCTCGTGTCGCTCCTGGACGGCTATTTTGCGATCGACGACGTGCACGCCGCACATCACCTCAACGTCAACGTCCTCAACCGCGAGACGCTCGTGGACGCCATGGAGCATCCGGAGAACTACCCGAACCTGACCATCCGCGTCTCGGGATATGCGGTGAACTTCGTGCGCCTCTCCCGCGCACAGCAGCTGGAAGTCCTCTCCCGGACCTTCCACGACGCGATGTAAGCCATGGGACGGGTGCATTCGATTGAGACCATGGGCGCGGTGGACGGCCCCGGGCTGCGCATGGTGGTGTTTTTGCAGGGCTGTCCGCTGCGGTGCCGCTACTGCCACAACCCCGATACCTGGGCCGCGGCGGGCGGAGAGGAGCGGTCCAGCGAGGAGATCGCGGCATGGGCGAAGCGCTACAAGCGCTTCTTCGGCCGGGAGGGCGGCGTGACCTTCTCCGGCGGGGAGCCGCTGCTGCAGGCGGACTTCGTGCTCGACTGCGTGGAGGCGCTGCACAAGGAGGGCGTCCACTGCGCGCTGGATACCGGCGCGGGCCTCTGGAACGAGCGCGCGCAGCAGCTCTTTGACGCGGTGGATCTCGTCATACTGGATGTCAAGCACAGCGACGAAGCGGGCTTTCATCGCCTGACCGGCGGCAAGATCGAGACGCTGGAACAGGCGCTTGCCCACCTGCGGGCGACGCAGAAGCCCACCTGGGTCCGCCAGGTGATCGTGGACGGCTACACGCAGAGCGTGGAGCAGGTCCGCGCGCTCAAGGAGAAAATTGCAGGAATTTACGCAACAAAAATCGAACTTCTTCCCTATCATACGCTGGGCGTGCACAAGTGGGAGGCGCTGGGAATTCCCTATGCGCTCCAGGACGTGCAGCCGCCCAGCCCGCAGACGATGGAGGCCCTTCGGGCCGCCTTAAAGTAAGAGGGGGAGAGCGATGCAGGAGAAACGGCTGGCGGTCACCGTGCCGCAACGGCTGGACGGCGCGATGGTCAAGGATGTCGCGCGCTCCTGTCTATCGCTCTCCTCTACGCGTTTGAAGAAGGCCAAGCGCGTGCCGGGCGGCATTCTTTTGAACGGCCGGCCCGTCACGGTCGTCGAGCGCGTGCGCGAGGGGGATGCGCTCTCGATTTTGATCGAGGAAGCCGGCGCCTGCTCGGCGGGCGTGACGCCGGTTGCGGGCGAGCTGGACGTCCGCTATGCGGACGAGCATCTTCTGGTGCTGAACAAGCCCGCCGGGATGCCCATCCATCCCAGCCCCGGCCACGCGGACGACACCCTGGCCAACCGCGTCGTTGCGCGCTACCGCGAGGTCTTTCGCCCGGTCAACCGCCTGGACGCGGGAACCTCCGGGCTGCTGGTGGCCGCGCGCAATGCGCACGTGCACGCGCGCCTGAGCCAGGCGCTGCACACGCCGGACTTTGAGCGGCGCTATTTGGCCGTAACGGTGGGGAACTGGGATCGCGCGCAGGGCACGATCGATGCGCCCATCGCCCGCGTGCCCGGCTCCGCCATTCAGCGCTGCGTGGACCCGAACGGTCAACGCGCCGTGACCCATTTTCGCGTGCTGGCGAACAGAGGCAGTTTTTCCCTCGTTGAACTCTTGTTGGAAACGGGACGAACCCATCAGATTCGCGTGCACATGGCATACCTTGGGCATCCGCTCGTCGGCGACTTCCTCTATGGAACGGAGGACCGGCGCCTGATCGCGCGCCCAGCCCTGCACGCGTGGCGTCTGCGCTTTCTGCACCCCATGACCGGGGAGGAGATGCGGTTTTCCTGCGCGCTGCCCGAGGACATGCGCGCGCTGCTCGACCGATGAGGAGGGAGCCATAGGATGGAAGGGAGAATCCAAACGCGCGAGGATCTGGAGCGGACCGTGGAGAGAATCGGGTTTTTGCCGTACAGCGGAAACCGGCGGGAGCTGCTCTTTACGCTGGAAGGACTTACGGACAACGCTTGGCACGACGACAGCGAGACGGACCCCTGGGTTTGGCGCGCACAGGTGGCGTCGGCAGGGCGCATCGCCTACGGAAAGTTCTTTCTCAAGCGCAGCGGGTTTGTCGCGCCCCATTGCCTTCCCGCCTTTGTGGCGCTGCGGCGGGAGAACCGCCCGTTTTCGGATCTCTATGCGGAGGGCCTCGTCTCGCGGCGGGCCAAGCGCGTCTACGACTGCTTTGCGCAGCGGCAGGAGTGGACCTTTCCGGCCTTGAAGAGCGAGGCCGGCTTTGCGGGCGAGTCCAAGGAATTTGAGGCGGCGCTCACGGAGCTGCAGGGGCTGTTTTTCCTCTGCATCAGCGGGCAGTCGCGGCGGATCGGGCGGATGGGACAGCCCTACGGCTGGCCCAACAACGACTTTTGCACCCTGGAGAGCCGCTTTCCCGAGGCGTTTGCCGCGCCCATGCGCCCGATGGAGGCCGAGGAATACCTCCTGGACTGCCTGCACCGCGCGGGCGAGTTCCCCGTGCGCGCCGCCCGCCGCCTCCTGTTCGGAGGCGGAATTTCGCCGGCATAGGGAAAGTGCTTCTTTTCAGGGGCGGCATTTTGTGATATAATACTCTCACGATTCTGGGCATTGTTTGGAGGATGGCATATGTACGACTGCATCACGCTCACCGTTCCCGCCAAAGAAAGCGCGCTGATGGTGGTCCGCCTGACGGCTGCGGGCGTTGCCGCGCGCATGGAAATGGATTTGGAGACGATGGACGATGTCAAGACCGCGGTCTATGAGGCCTGCTATGCAATGACGATGCAGAAATTCACGCCCGAACAGCTGACCATTTGCTTTGCGCCGGGCGACAACTTCGCCGTGAAGATCTGCGCAGAGGGCGCTTGGCGGGAGACCAGCGGGAGAGTCCCGGACCTCAAACTGTGCTATGCGGTCCTGTCCACGATGATTCCCAACGTCAAGGTGGACATGGACGAGCGGAAGATCCGCTGTATTGAGCTGCACAGATGAAGCATGGTGCGGGGAGGGGGGCGACCGAGCGAATGGAGCAGGAAAAAAGACAGCAGATGCTCGCGGAGTACTGCAAGACCCGCGACGTCGGCCTGCGCAACGAGCTGGTCACAGAATACATGTACCTTGCCGACATGGTCGCGCGAAAGTACGCGGGCCGTGGCGTGGAATACGACGACCTTCGGCAGATCGCCGCGATGGCATTGATCGGCGCGTTGGAGCGGTTTTCCTGCGACAAGGGAATTCGGTTTCCTACGTTTGCCGTGCCCTCTATTACGGGCGTGGTGAAAAACTATTTTCGGGATCGGTCCCGGATCATCCGCATGCCGCGCACCATTGGCGAGCGCGTGCAGAGGATTACGCTGGCGCGCGAGGCCCTGACGCAGGAGCTCATGCGCGCGCCGACCGCGAAGGAAATCGCCGAGCGGTGCGGATACTCGGAGGCGGATGTTCTGGAGGCGACGGAGGCCATGCAAAGCCTCTCGATGACCTCGCTCGACGCGCAGGTTGGCGAAGAGGAGGACACCCCTCTTGCCTCGATGCTCGGCCAGGAGGAAGAGGAGTTTGAAAACATCGCCTTGCGCGATCTCATGGAAAAGGTCATGGACAAGCTCTCGGACGCGGAGCGAAAGATTCTGCGGATGCGCTACTTTGAAGAGCGGACGCAGCGAGACATCGCGCGGGAGATGGGCGTGTCGCAAATGTACGTCTCTCGTGTAGAGCGCAAGATGCTCGCGCGCTTCCGCGAAGCGCTGCGGGAGGCATAAAAAAAACCTGCACAGGACAGAGAAATCCAGCGGGGAGGAGAACACATGCAGTACAACGGTGGATCGGGATACGGGGACAGTTCGCGCCAGCGCGCCCATTTGCCCCGGCAGCAGCAGCCTGCTCCCGTGCGGCCGCCGCGCAGCACCCCCCCGCGGAAGAGAAAGAAAAGGATCGTCGTAAAACCGCGGTTCTTTGTGTTTCTGCTCGTCTGCGTGCTGTTGCTCGTGGGCCTGTTCCTTGGAATCCGCGCCGCCGTGCAGGCGCTGGTCAACACGGAGGCGACCGTAACCTACGGCATGATCGAGGACGTCACAACCGTGAACGCGCTGGTCATCCGAAACGAGGAATGCGTGCGCGCCGAAGGGTACGGCGAGATCCAATACCTGGTGCCGGAAATGAGCTATGTTTCCGCGGATACCCCCATTTTGGAGGTGTACGCGACCGGATACTCCGGCGACAGCGTGCAGGAACTGGACAAGCTCCGGACGGAGATCGTTCAGCGCCAGAAGGAGACGGTGCTGGGAAACATCGTCAACGCTTCGCTTGAGCAGTACAATACCGAAATCGACGCGCAGGTGGACGCGATCTCCGCGGCCATGCGCGACAATCCCGCGCAGATGGACGCGCTGAACACGCAGCTCATCACGCTCATGGACGCGCGCCAGGATTACATCGAAACCATGACGGAGGCCACCTCCGACAGCACCTTGAACCAGTACTATGCAAACGAGACCCAGCTGGAAT
>JBMNOF010000057.1:0-12715 GCA_050942925.1 Candidatus Spyradocola sp. | reverse complement strand
AGGATCTGCACCGCGCGCTCCGCGTCCGCGCCCGATACCGCCACGCCGATCTTCGTCTCGGACGTGGAGATCAGGCGAGGCGCGATGCCGGCCTCCCCGAGCGCCCCGAACACGCCCGCCGCAACGCCGGGCTGGCGCTCCATGCCGTTGCCCTCGATGACGATCTTGCAGACCTGGCCGTCCTCCTCGGGTGCAAGGCCCAGTCCGCCCAGGACCTCCTTTGCGCGCGGCAGATCCGCCCGCGCGATGGTGAAGGACAGGTCCACCTTTCCGCCGGCCGGCGCGGTCTGGGAGATCATGTCCACGTTGACCTCGGCCGCCGCCAGGCTCTCAAAGACCCGCACCGGATCCCGCCCCAAGTCCAGCCCGCGCATCGTCAGCAGCGTCTGCGCCGCGTCCGCGTAGAGGTTGGTCACGCCGGACTTTTCCAGCAGCACGTCCCGCATGTCGTACAGGCCCGGCTTGCGCCCCTGCAGGAAGGCCGCCGCCTGCAGCGCGCCCAGCGCGAAAATCCGCCGCGAGGCCGCCGAGTGCTTGATCTCAATCGTCTCGTCGTTGCCGAAGAAGTAGACCTCGTGATCGCCCGTGACCGTGCCGCCGCGCACGGCGTGGATGCCGATCTCCTCGCGCTGGCGGCGCTGGGTCTTGGTGTGGCGGCCAAAGACGTAGGTCTTGTCCGCGAGGCTGACCTCCTTCATCGCGTCGGCGATCAGCAGCGCCGTGCCCGAGGGGGCGTCCACCTTGGCGTTGTGGTGCTTTTCCACGATCTCGATGTCAAACTCCGGCAGCGCCATGGCCGCCTTGCGCACGAGGTCCAGCATCACGTTGATGCCAAGGGACATGTTGGCGGTCTTGAACACGGGGATCACCTGGGCGGCGCGCTGAATGGCTTCCATGTCCTGCGCGGAGTACCCGGTCGTGGCCAGCACAAGGCCCATGCCCCGCTGCGTGCAGTAGGGAATCAGGTCGTGCAGCGCGTCCGGCCGGGAGAAGTCCACCACCACGTCCGCCGGGAGCTTGCAGTCGTTGATGTTCTCGTACAGGGGATAATAGGCCTTGGCGCCGGCCGCATAGCGGTCCACGCCCGCGACGACGGACACGCCCTGCGCCGCGGCGGCCTCGGCCAGCGCGCGGCCCATCTTGCCGCACGCACCGTTGATGAGAATGGAAACCATGGTCAAACCTCCTTCTCGGGAGCGCTCCTAGAGCAATCCCATCCTGTGCATTTCCTCGCGCAGGCGGGCGTGATTGCCCTCCTGCATCTCGATCAGGGGCAGGCGCAGGGGCCCGCAGTCAAAGCCCATGTCGTTGAGCGCGGTCTTGACGGGGATGGGATTGACCTCGCAAAACAGCGCCCGGATCAGCGGATACAGCTCAAACTGCAGCGCGCGGCTGCCCTCGATGTCGCCTTCCAGCCACAGGCGCACCATGTCGTGGGTCTTCTGCGGCAGAACGTTTGCCACCACGGAGATCACACCCTTTCCGCCCAGGGCGAGCAGGGGCACAACCTGGTCGTCGTTTCCGGAGTACAGCGTCAGCTCCGGGCAGGTGCAGGCGATTTCCGCGATCTGCTCGATGTTGCCCGAGGCCTCCTTGACGGCCACGATGTTCTCGTGCTTGGCCAGCTCCCGAAGGGTGGCCGGCTGGAGGTTCAGGCCCGTGCGGCTGGGCACGTTGTAGAGGATGATGGGCAGATCCGTGGCGTCTGCAATGGTCAAAAAGTGGCGAATCAGGCCCTGCTGCGAGGTCTTGTTGTAGTAGGGCGTGACCAGCAGGAGCGCATCCGCGCCCAGGTTTTTCGCCTGGCGGACCGATTGGACGGCGAAGGCGGTGTCGTTGCTGCCCGCGCCCGCGATGACGGGAACGCGCCCGCCCACGCGCTCGACCGTGCGGCTGATGATCACGGCCTCCTCGGAAATATCCATGGTCGAGGGCTCACCCGTCGTTCCGCAGACGACCAGGGCGTCCGTGCCGCCCGTGAGCTGGAAATCCACCAGTTGGTCCAGGGTCTTTAGGTTCAGGCCGTCATCGGTGAACGGCGTCACCATGGCGGTTGCGCTGCCGGTAAAGATGACGCGCTTTTGCTTCATTGTTTTGCTCCCCTTTCTTCTTTCCCACATTTCAGCTTGCTCGACAGATCCTCCCTTCATCCATACGAGGGAGGGATGGCAAATGATACAAAAAAAGACGCTCTTTCGAGCGCCGCGGCAAGAAGCCCCCATTGCGGTCCGGGAGAAAGGTTCTTGCCTTGTGCCAGCGCCCCACCGGCGCACTTCGCCGGTGACAGTCGCACAGACGTGCTCTGTGCGCCCAAGCGGTCCGCCCGGCGCAGGCCAGCCGCTTTCGGCGGGGACCTCCTTCCCCTTCCGCTTTCCGTGGATGCGCCATCCGCTGCGGCAGGGTACGCGGGCTCCCGCAACCTCTGCAAGGTCATGGCCCTATTATGCGGCAGGAACGGGGAATTGTCAAGTCCTTCCGCCCGCGCGGGGCGGCGGCGCGCGCCGGCCTTTTCCGGGAAAACGCGCGCGCGATTTGGCGCGGGTTTGTTTGACTTAACCGCGATTTTCCTATATAATGGATGAAAAGAGGATCGCTGCACACCATACTTTTGTATTGCGTGCGCTGATGGGCGGGCGCGCGCTTTTTGCGTGCCCGGCGATCCGCCTTTTGCAATTTTTTTACAAGGGAGTGAATGTATGGCAAAAACCGGACTGTTCGGGTTCGGTTACATCAACGAGGGCATATTTTACGGCAAACTCGGCGATCTTTTGGGTCGCGATGTAACTGCCCAGGACAAGCAGCACATCCATCATTTTGTGCAACAAGAGTTGGATCGGGGCTGCGTCGAGTACTACACCTGCGACAAGCAGGGCGGCATCGCCGTCTCCAGGACGGCGCCGCAGTCCGCGCACGAGATCGTCGCCAAGGCGGTGTCCATCGGCCTGACGGACAACAAGGGACAGGAAATCCTGGCCTATGTCTGCCAGCACCCCGGACAAAAATGGTCGGCGATCTATGTCGGCGCGCGGCCCATGGTGTACGGCATTCTTTCTGCCTACCACATCGGCTACCTCAACTTCAAGAACTTCCGCGAGGCGAACGATTTCATCTGCGCCATCCACGAGGTTCTTCTGCCCGGCGAACAGTGGGGCTTTCCCCGCAGCGAGGAGAACCCCGCGCTCATTCGCCGCTGCACCCGCTACCAGATCCTGGAATCCTACCTGCGCCACACCTTTTCCAAGCTGATGCTGGAATATAACGACAAGAACAGCGACAACTATGGAAAAATCGTCTTTTCGCAGGACGGAAAGTACTGCTATTTCAATACGGGTCTTTTGACCAAGTATGCGCAGGACCTCTATCTGACCGGCGAGGTGCATTCCCTTCGGGAGGACGGGATCTTTACCTGCAACAACCCCCGCTTCGTCGACAGCAAGATCGAGCTGGTCAAGCACTATGGCTTCGCCCAGCGCGACATCGATCCCGGCCCGGGCATGGCCTCGTTCTACCGCTCGGTCTCGGAGATCGTCTACGATCCCTCCATCACCATCGACTTTACCGAAAGCAAGCTGGAGCACATCATCGACGATGGCATCCGCCGCAACCGCTTCCCCAAGAAGTACACCGTCAGCCAGACCGGCAAGCCCATTCCGCCCTGGTCCCTGGCGCAGATGCTCAACAACGCCATCAAGATTTCCTGCATGATGGCCCAGCGCAACTACAAGTACGTCATCCCCCAGTACCGGCCCGCAGGCGTCGAGTACGTGGGCGGCAAGCGCATTCGCTACGAGGGGCAGATCCAGTTCCTCATGCCGATCTACCTTTCCGCGGACTACTTCTCTCCCCCGGACTTCGCCCTGGTCCTCTCCCGCCGCGACGGGTTCTACGTGCCGGAGACCATCCTGCTCCTGCCCTGGGCCTACAACAACGCCCGCATCCTCTGCAAGCCGGACAACAGCTGGCTCAACCCCAGCACCATCAACCCCGACGACCTGCTCCTGGAGGACGAGGACGACGAGGACGAGACCGACGAGCAGAACGAGCAGAATGAACCGGAGGCGCCGGAAGCCCTCGAGGAGTCCCCTGCAGCGCCGGCCCCTGCGGAAAAGCCCGCGCCCGCCCCTGCCCCCATCGAAAAGCCGGAAGCCGCCGCTCCCCAGGCGCCGGAAGCCCCCGCGGAGCCCGAACCGACCATCGGCGGAACCTACACCTTCATCCCGAGCGAGCGCACGTCCAACCAGGGCATCCGCGGCCGGATCGTCAGCACCGGCGCGCTGGGCACCATTTCCCGCCGCCGCCTGGGCACCCGGACGCTGGAGGAGCTCCTGGGCAAGCCCATCGCGGTTCGCGTCGAAGGGCGCAACCAGCTGGGCAACACCTACCAGCTCTCCCTGGCCGACGCCCCGGAGGCCCCGCAGGAGGCGCCCGCTGCCCCGACCGCTCCGGTCGCTCCCGCCGTCCCGGTCCCGCCGCCCGCCAAGGCCCCGGAAGCCGCTCCCTGCGCGCCGGAGGCGGCGCCCGCCCCGAGCGCTTCGCCCGAGGCCCCTGCCGACCCCTGGATCGGCCGCACGCTGGAGATGCGCTTCACCGGCACGACCGCTGCCAAGGCCTTGAAGGCGGAGTCGGACGAGATCAAGGGCACGATTTCCCTCAAGCGGCTCTTTGGACACAAGGCGGTGGAGTTCCACGGCCTGCACGCCAAGGTGCGCGTGCTCTCGCCCAACACCTGCGGCGATTCCTACCAGTGTGAGTTCGCCGAGCCCGTGGAGGCCATCCTCGCCCGCCGGGAGCCGGCCAAGGCGCCCGCGCAGCCCGCTGCGGAAAAGCCCGCCGAAAAAGCGCCGGAAAAGGCGGAAAAGGCGGAAAAGGCGGAAAAGGCGGAGAAATCCGAAAAGCCCCGCGCGGAAAAGCCGGCCCGCGCGCCCCGCGCCGCACAGTCGAGCTGGGCCTGGGCCGACCCCGCGAACTTCTTCACGCAGCGCCCGACCGTCGTGGAGAACTTCCGCGATCTGGCGGTCGGCCAGCGCTACAACGCCACGGTTCGGGACCTCGTTCCCTATGGCGCGTTTGTAGACATCGGCTATACCGAGGGCAACGTGCTCCTGCACAAGTCCCAGATTCTGGAGGGCGTAACGCTCTCCGTCGGCGACGTCCTGACGGTCTGGATCTACGCCCTGGACACCCAGAACAAGAAGATCCAGGTGACCATGCACCGCCCCGATTGACGCACCCACGCGGCAACAACCAAACCCCCCGCGCCCTTTTCCGGCGCGGGGGGTTTTTGCCCGTCTCCCCTGTGCAGGCTACGGCCCCTTGCGCGCATGGCGCGGGACCTTGGTTTGTCGTCAGCCACCGTAGCGCGCGCGGAAATCGTCCACGATGCGCACGCTCGCGGTGGACCCGATGCGCGAAACGCCCAGGTCGATGTAGTGCAGGGCGTCCTCGAGCGTCCGGATGCCGCCTGCGGCCTTGACGCGCACGCCCGGCCCGACCTCGCGGATCATCAGCTCCACGTCCTCAAACGTCGCGCCGCCCGTGCCAAAGCCCGTGGAGGTCTTGACAAAGTCCGGCCCGACCTCGCGGGCGATGGCGCAGAGGCTGCGCTTTTCCTCCTGCGTCAGGTAGCAGTTCTCAAAGATGACCTTGGAGATCTTCCCCTTTTCGCGGCAAAGGGCGACGATGGCCGCCATTTCGCGCTGCACGTAGTCCAGGTTCCCCGCCTTGAGCTCCGTGAGGTTGACGACGTAGTCGATCTCGTCCGCGCCGTCCTCGATGGCCAAACGGGTCTCCAGGAGCTTGACGTCGATGCGGGTCTGCCCGAGCGGGAACCCGATGGCCGCGCCCACGTGCACGGGCGTGCCCTGCAGGAGCTCCTTGACCCGGCGCACGGGCGCGGAGTTGATGGCCGCCATGGCAAACCCATAGCGCGCGCAGTCTGCGCAGAAGAGGCGGAAGTCCTCCGGCGTCGCGTTGGCGCGCAGGAGCGTGTGGTCGAAGTAGCGGGCAAGCTGCGATGCGTTCATGGCTGAATCCTCCTTATTTCCCTTAGCGATAGAGTTCGACGGTGAAAATATTGCGGTCCCCGCGGTAGCGCGCAATGGAGTACTCCACGGGCTGGTTCTTTGCATAGGCCAGGGTGTAGACGCGGCACACGGCGCGCCCGGCGTCCATGCCCAGCAGCGCCGCGTCCTCCGGGGAAACGCTCGCCGCCTCAAATTGCCGCGTCGCGCGGTCCACGCGCACGTTGTACTTCTGCTCCATCAGGGCGTACAGGCTCTTGACCGAAAAGTCCTCGTCCATCAGGCCCCGGAAGCGCCCATAGGGCAGCCAGGTATCCACCACCACCAGCGGCTGCCCGTTGGCGCTGCGCAGGCGGCTCAGGTGGAGAAAGCGCTTGTCCTCGGTCACGCGCAGGGCCGTGGCGATGTCCTCCCGGTCGGTGACCATCTCCAGCGCCAGCACGCGCGTGGAGGGGAGCAAGCCCTTTTGCAGCATCTCCTCGTTAAAGCTCTGCAAGCCCTGGAAAAAGCGCGCGTCCACCGGACGCACGGAGGGCTCGGATACGAACGTGCCCTTCCCCTTGCAGCGCGTCAAATGCCCCTCTGTGACCAGCTCGTTCATGGCCTGGCGGACCGTTGGCCGGCTGACGCCCATCTTCTTGCACAGCTCGCACTCGG
This sequence comes from Candidatus Spyradocola sp., assembly GCA_050942925.1. Lineage (GTDB taxonomy): Bacteria > Bacillota > Clostridia > Christensenellales > UBA1750 > Spyradocola. The sequence goes on along the minus strand of JBMNOF010000057.1, from coordinate 6,038 downwards.
GCGGCAGCATGTCGCCCACGCGCAGCCGCCCTTCCTTGATGTCCGCCAGGATCTGTAACTTGAGCTGGTAGTACAGCGGGACCGGTATGTCCTTGTGCAGCGTATAGTCCAGCATGGTTCCCGTCCTTCCCGCATTCGTTCCGCTTTTCCCTGTCATTCCCGATCCTCCGCCATGCGGGCAAAGACCGGGCGCAGCGCCTCGTAGGCCTCGTCAAAGCGCGCAAAGGCGCGCTCATAGGCGGGCGCGTTCTCCCGGTTCGGCTCGATGACCTCCACCCCCGGGTTGAGCGTCTCGGCCGCGCCATAGTCCTTGTACAGCCCCAGCCCCACGCCGCCGCAGATGGCCGCGCCCATGCTGGTGGCCTCCTCGCGGTAGCGGGGCAGCGTCAGCTCCTGCTGCCAAATGTCGGCCAGGATCTGCAGCCAGGTCTTGCCCTTGGCCCCGCCGCCGATGACGGTCAGGCTCTCCATGGGCTCGCTGCGGCGCAGGATGTCCCGGATGATCTTGAGATTGTACCCCACGCCCTCCAGCACCGCGCGCACGAGGTCGCCCTTGGTCGTCTGCACCCCGAGGCCCAGGAACGCGCCGCGCGCATTGTGGTCCCAGCGCGGCGAGCGCTCGCCCAACAGATAGGGCAGGTAGAGCACGCCCCGGGCCCCCGGCTCGGAGCCCTCCGCCAGGCGGTTGAGCAGGTCATAGGCACTCCCCCCCTGCTCGGCCGCCAGGCGCTTTTCCTCGCCGCCCAGCGCATCCCGGAACCAGCTGTAGGAATAGCCGGCCGCCTGCATGGTCCCGCAGGGCGTGTACAGGCGCTCGTCCAGGTGCACCCAGTTGAAGGTGCGCATCTCCTCGTCGAACAGCGGCTGCTCCGCCGCCATCGAGATCCAGGACGAGGACCCCAGCACGTTGTAGGCGCGCCCGGGCCGCACAACGCCCGCGCCCACGCACGCGCAGGAGCCATCGCCCCCGCCCAGGACCACGGGCGTCCCCGCCAGCAGCCCGGTCGCACGCGCCGCCTCCTCCGTCACGCCGCCCACGACGTCGCAGGAGCGGTGCAGCTCCGGGAGCAGGCGCGCGGGAATGTCCAGCGCCCGGATCATCTCGTCCGACCAGACCTTTTCCCCGATGTCCAGAAGGTTGGTGCCCGACGCATCGCTGTAGTCGGTCGCAAACTCCCCCGTCAGCCGGTACACGATGTAGTCCTTGGCATGGAGCATCTTTGCGGTCTTTGCATAGACCTCCGGCTCGTTCTCGCGCACCCAGAGGAGCTTGGCCGCCGAGTAGGACGCGCTGAGCCGGTGGCCGGTGATGCGGTAGCCGCGCTCCATTCCCACGCGCGCGATCATCTCCCGCTCCTGGCGGTCTGCGCGGGTATCCGCCCACAGGATCATGGGCCGAAGGGCTTCGCCCTTCCCATCCACGGGCAGGCAGCCCATCATCATCCCGCTGAAGCTCACGCAGAGCACGGACTCCGGCCCTACGTTGGCCTTTTCCAGAAGGTCCCGCGTGCTTTGGCAAACCGCCTGCCACCAGTCCTTCGGGTCCTGCTCCACAAACCGGTCGTGCGGGTACTGCGTCGCATACCCGCAGACCGCGCTACAGCGCAGGTTCCCCTTCTCGTCATAGAGCGTGGCCTTGTTTCCGCTCGTTCCCAGGTCGTGCGCCAGGATGTAGCGCTCGCCGGTTCTCATGGCATTCCCTCCCTCGGATGTCTGATTGTCATTACATAGTATATCCGCTCCGACTGGGTTTTGCAAGGAAAATCGGCTTCCGCGTTTCCCGCCCGATTGGGCGGCCCGGAATCCCGGCAAAAACTGCGCGTCCACGCGAGATTTCGGATGACAACCGCGGCGCAATCCGGTATACTCTACCTGTATCCCCTTGCAACCTTATCCCCTGCGGAATCCGAGTGGGACCGCAGAATCAACCTTCCGCCGTTCCTTTGCGGCGCGTCAAAGGAGGAACCTCCGCAATGAAACTCGGCCTTGCGTACTTCAGCGGTTACGATCAGCAAAAGGTGGACCTGGAAAAGGAGATGGGCCTGCAATACGTCATCTCCGGCCCGGCCCGCCTGGACCCAACCCTTCCCGCCCAAAGCCTGGAGAGCCTCTCCCTGCTCCGAAAGGCCTACGCGGACCAGGGGCTGACCCTTTCCATCCTCGAGGGCCCGACGCCCCTGGACAAGGTCAAGCTCGGCCTGCCCGGCGCGGACGAGGAACTCGAGGTCTTCAAGGAGCTCCTGCGCAACTGCGCCAAGCTGGACATCCGCACAATCTGCTACAACTGGATGCCCGTCCTCGGCTGGTTCCGCACGCGCACGGACATCCCGACCCGCGGCGGCGCGACGGTCACGGGCTTTGACCAGCGGGACATGGAGGGCGTGCCGGACACCTGGGCCGGCGAGGTCCCGCAGGCGCGTCTTTGGCAGACGCTGGAGGGCTTTTTGCGCGAGATCCTTCCCCTTTGCGAGGAGCTGGGCGTCGTGCTCGCCCTGCACCCGGACGATCCCCCCGTGCCCTCTCTGCGCGGCATCGGCCGGATTCTGACCAGCGCCGCCGCCTTTGACCGCGTCTTTTCCCTCTATGACAGCCCCATGAACGGCATGACTTTCTGCCAGGGCTGCTTTGCCACCATGGGCGAGGACATCCCCGCCGCCATCCGTCACTTTGGCCAGATGGGCAAAATCCACTTCGTCCACTTCCGCGACGTGCAGGGCGACCGCACCCGCTTCCACGAAACCTTCCACGACGACGGCAAAACCGACATGTACGAGGCCATGCGCTGCTACTACGAGGTCGGCTTCGACGGCATCGCGCGCCCGGACCACGTCCCGACCTTGATCGGCGAGGACGAGGCCATGCCGAGCTACGGCCTGCAGGGGAACCTGTTCGCCGTGGGCTACATCAAGGGCCTGATGGAGGCCGTCGAGAAGGAGATGGGCCTGCGCTGATCCCCTCGCGATTGCCCGTCCGCCGTGCGGACACCCTTTGCATTTATTTTGAGAAATTTACACAGAAAGTCCTTGCAAAAGCGTCCAGCTTGTGCTATAGTAATATGCGTCATCCGGTGCGGATGACGAAAAACCGAATATGGGGCATTAGCACAGTTGGTAGCGCGCAACGTTCGCAATGTTGAGGTCAGGGGTTCGAATCCCCTATGCTCCACCAAATTGAGGACTGCAGCCTTGATGGAATCAAGGCTGCAGTCCTTTTTCTGCTCCGCCCTTTCACGGATTGCATTCCTTGCTAAAATAATCCACGATTGCACTTTCTACAGAGGCTTCCCGGATTTCCAGTTTCTGGATCGGGATTTTCTCGCTCACGAAGCAACGGAGGATCTCCTCGGGATTCACCCGATTGCGGTTGGCGTGGATGACGTACTTGTTGTTCTCCCGGGTCACTCTGTCTACCGCGAACTTGCGCAGGTCCAGCCGCGCGTCGCACTCCAGCTCCATCACATACCCAGCCCCAAATGTATCCTTAAACTGCATCAGCGTTCCATCGTACAGGATCTGACCTTTGTGGATGAAAATCAGTCTTGAGCAAATGTTTTCAATGTCATACATATCGTGCGTTGTCAGCATGATGGTTACGCGTTTCTCTGCGTTCATCTCCTTGATAAATTTCCGAACCTTGTTCTTCACAACGACATCCAATCCAATCGTCGGCTCATCGAGATACACAACGGCCGGGTCGTGCAGAAAGGCGAGCGCGAGGTTCGCCCGCATCCTTTCTCCAAGGCTCAACTGCCGCACGGGCCGGTTCAGAAACTCTCCCATTTCCAGCGCATCCACAAACTGCGAAACGTTTCTTTGATAGGCTTTTTTATCTATATCATAAATTCTGCGATATAGTTCAAAGGACTCCCCAATGGGCAAATCCCAGTTCAGCCTCGATCTCTGCCCAAATACAACCCCCATCCGCCGCGCATTTTCCACTCTCGCCTCATACGGAACCAATCCATCCACAACGACACTTCCCGATGTTGGGGTGAGGATTCCGGTCATCATTTTGATGGTGGTCGACTTTCCCGCGCCATTCATGCCGATATATCCCACGGTCTCTCCCCGATCTATCGCAAAGGAAATGTCCCGTACCGCTTCCTTCACCTCGTACTGCGGAACAAAGAGGGACTTGACCTTTGCCATTGCTCCCGTCTCTTTTTTTCGGACCTTGTATTCCTTGCATAGATTCGTCACCTGAATGAATCCCATCCCTGTTCCCCCCTATGTTCCCGTGCTTTGGTATTTTTTTGAAGCCTTTTGCCACAAGATGACGCTCAAGAACAGCAAAGCGAATCCCAGGCATGGCGTTACCCATCTTAACAGATGCAAATTCATGCCGGTTGCTTCGACTTTATTTAGGATCACGACGGTTGGATAATAGCTAAGAAATCCATAGGGAAGAAGAAAGGTAAACACTCTTTGCACAAAGTTCGGCAGGATCGTAAGCGGATATCTTGCGAACGGCAGCATCTCATAGTAGAACAGATCCAGCAAACTGGTCCCCCGAATGAGAAAGAAATTGGCCGCGGACAGGACAATCATGAACGCCGCATTGATCGCCGCTCCGCCCAATACATTCGTCAATACAATCGTTGCCTTGCCCCATGTAAACGGTATCCGCAATTCCAGCAGGGACAGCACAAAAAAAACCAACGCCAACACGAAGTGCCGGATATACTCCGTTGTGTAGTTGCTGAAGATCTCATGCAGAAGCGTCGGTACTGGAAGTGTAAGAGAATCATCAAACTCTCCCGATCGGATGCGATCCGATAAATAGTTGCAGCATCCAAAGCAAAACATCCCGGCGATCGAATACGTGAGCAGTTGCATGGAGTACAGCGCAACGACTTCCCTTGCATCCCAGGAACCCAAGTTGGAAAACTTACTGACCAAAATCCACAGAATGAGAATGTCCACAAAATAATTTAGAATTTGCGAGATGGAAGCGATCACCATGGACGCACGATATTGAAACATCACCTTATACTTGATGAGGATATAATATCCGATTAGTCGCAGCGTCTTCATTTCTTAGCCCCCATTGATGAATACCTTTTTTTGCGCAGAATTCCAAATAATCGTCGTGCACAGCGACAGGCCCACCAAAATCAGCAACTGAATGCAAAGAGAATGGTAGATTTCCACGCCGCTTAGCCGGCCCAGATAGATTTGTATCGGGATAAACGTCACGTACTGAAACGGTAGCCATCCGCAGATTCCCTGCAGCCATCCCGGGTACATCCAGATTGGAATCACCATCCCTCCGAACAGCTTGTTGAAGGCGCCCATGAGCGCGGAGAGATACCAGGGTCTGACCAGCCAAAACGAGCTGAGCCCAAATAGAAAATGAATGTGATACGATATCAAGATTCCAATGCAGACAGAAACCGCAAAAACCACGGTCACGAGCACGCTGTCCGGCGCGCGCACGCCGAAAAAGAGAAGCGCAATGAGCAGGGTGCTCCCACCGGAAAACAGAAAATCAAAGAGATTCTCCCCAATGTTTTCAAAAAAGACCTTCCACTTGAACAATATGGGGGTAATCATATCCGATGCGATCGAGCCATCGAGAACCCTCGCGGAAAGGATCTTGTTGGTTTGAAACGACACCAACCGCCCCACGAGATCATTGATCACCACATACGTGATCATCTCGTCAATCGTCGTATCTTCCTGTCCGGCGGCGATCAGCGCCGTCCAAAGACAGCCTTGCAAGAGCAAAAAGAAGCAGCCGTGAACGATTTCAATCCATAGCGATGCCCTGTACACCACTCTCTGCCGGAACGATGTTCTCAGTATGTAGAAATATGTCCCTATACGTTTCAGCGTCTTTCTCATATGCAGCCCTCATGAAAAAGAATGGGAACCCTATGCCGTTTTTCGAACTCCTTCTTGGATCTGCCATCTATTCTATCATTTTCCCCAAGGAAAGTCAAACACAAGTTCCCCTATGAAGAAAATTACTTTGCTCCCACGCAAGAAAAGGGAATTGACAAGCGAACGGCCCGGCCCTATAATCCCATATGGGATTAT
>JBMNOF010000055.1:0-13016 GCA_050942925.1 Candidatus Spyradocola sp. | reverse complement strand
CACCTACACGGTCATCCCCACCGTCGTTGAGGAGTACGACCTCCACCAGCACTACCTGGTGCGGCGCGAGGGCAACTTCATGGTCGAGCTGATCCTGACGGGCGCGGGCGAGGACGGAATCGATTCCCTGCTCGCGATGTTCGCGGAAGGCTGATTTCCCGGCAAAGCGGGGGCCGCGGGACGGGCGAAAGCCCGCCTGCGGCCCCATTTTTTTGTTAAGGTTGTGAAAACCGGTTGACAGACGGCGCTTGGCTGAGTAAGATATCATCCATAAACGCATTGAGGGAGAATGCCCTGCACATCCTACCGGCAGAGAGGCGATGTCACCGGCTGCGAGCATCGCTGGGTTGGGAGGCAGGGGGAACACTCCGGAGCGGAGGCTTCGAAAGCGGCTGCGCAAGTAGGGGTCTACGCAAGAGCCGAGCGTTACAGCGGCGACGAGCGGTTACAGAAAGGCACCGTCAATGGCGACGTGCGCAGCTTTCTGCGACAAATCGGGTGGTACCGCGGGGTGCACCGTACAAAGCATACCCGTCCCTTAAAGGGGAAATTTCCCCTTTAAGGGACTTTTTTTATTTTCAACCTCGAAAAACGGGGAAAGAGAAGGGAAAGGAGAAATCGCCATGCAGACCATGACCGGAAAGAGAACCCAGGAGTGGACGATTCCGCGCATTGCGCAGGAGCGGCCGCAAGCGCCCATTGAAGTGAGGGGGTGCGTGCACAACGTTCGCCGCATGGCGAATTTCGCGTTTGTGATCCTTCGCCGGCGCGAGGGAACGATGCAGTGCGTCGCGGGCGAGGAGCTGAACCTGGCCGACCTTGCGGAGGGAAACTTCGTCGAGGTCACGGGCGAGCCGGCCTATGACGCGCGCGCGCCGCACGGCTTTGAGCTGCGCCTGACCGCGGTGCGGGTGCTCGGCCACCCGGCGGAGGCGCTGGAGCTGCCCATCCACAAGTACAAGCTCGACCTGACGCTGGAGAAGGACCTGGAGATGCGGCCCCTGACGCTGCGCGCCCTGCGCAAGCGCGCGCTGTTCAAGGTGCAGGAGGGGATCGTCCGCGGCTTCCGCGACTTCCTGCACAGCCAGGAGTTCACGGAGATCCACACGCCCAAGATCGTCCGGGCGGGCGCGGAGGGCGGCGCGAACATCTTCAAGCTCGACTACTTCGGCCGCCGGGCGTACCTGGCGCAGTCGCCGCAGTTCTACAAGCAGACCATGGTCGGCGTCTACGACCGCGTGTTTGAGGTGGGCCCGGTGTTCCGCGCGGAGAAGCACGCCACGACCCGGCACCTGAACGAGTACACGTCCCTGGACTTTGAGATGGGCTACATCGACAGCTTTGTGGACGTCATGGAGATGGAGACGGCGATGCTGCAGTCGGTGATGGACCTGCTTCGCCGCGAATACGCCCAGGAGCTGGAGATGCTGCAGATCGAGCTGCCGGACGTTAAGCAGATCCCCGCCATTCCCTTCCGGGAGGCGAAGGAGCAGGCGGCGGAGCGCTACGGCCGCCGCATCCGCGATCCCTACGACCTGGAGCCGGAGGAGGAGCAGCTGATCTCCCGCCTGGCCAAGGAGGAGAAGGGCTCGGACTTCGTGTTCGTGACGCACTATCCTTCCCGCAAGCGGCCCTTCTACGCGATGGACGACCCGGAGGACGCGCACTACACGCTCTCCTTTGACCTGCTCTTCCGCGGCATGGAGGTGACGACGGGCGGGCAGCGCATCCACGACTACGCGCAGCAGGTGGCGAAGATGCAGCGCCTGGGCATGGACGTGGAGGAGTTCACGGACTACCTGCGCGCGCACAAGAACGGCCTGCCGCCGCACGGGGGCCTGGGCATTGGGCTGGAGCGCCTGACGATGAAGCTGGCGGGCGAGAACAACATCCGCAAGGCGTCGCTGTTCCCGCGCGACATCCACCGGATCACGCCCTAAGCCCGGGAGACGCAGAAGGAACGCAGAAAGGGGAAGAGCAGAATGAAAATCGATTCCGCGATGCTGGATCACCTTTGCGAGCTGGCGCGGTTGGACCTTCCGGAGGAAGAGCGCGGCAAGGTGATGGAGCAGCTGGAGCAGATTCTCGACTATATGCAGGTATTGGATGGATTGGACACGGAGGCGGTCGCGCCCTATGACCTGGCGGCCGAGGCGGTCACCGCGCTGCGGGCGGACGTGCCCGGGCCCTCGATGGACCGCGAGGCGCTGCTCGCGCCCGCCCCGCGCGTGCAGGACGGCGCCTATCAGGTTCCGCGGACGGTCGAATAGGGGGGAAAGAGAATGGAAGAGATTCTGCAAAAGAGCGCGCTCGCCCAGGGAGAGGCCCTGCGGCGGGGAGAGATCACGGCCCCGGCGCTGTTGCAGGCGCACCTGAGGCGCATCGCGGAGGCAGACCCCGCGCTGCACGCCTTTGTCTGTGTCGACGAGGCGGGCGCCATGGCGCAGGCGGAAACCGCCCAGCGCGCCATCGAGCGCGGGGAGGCGCAGAGCCCCCTGTGCGGCGTGCCGGTGGCGGTCAAGGACAACATCTGCGTGCGCGGAATGGAGACGACCTGCGGGTCCGGGATGCTGGCGGGATACCGCCCGCCCTATGACGCGGCGGTGGTGGAGCGCCTGCGCGCCGCGGGCCTTGTGCTGATCGGGCACACGAACATGGACGAGTTCGCCATGGGCTCCACGACCGAGACGGCGGTCTCCGGCCCCACGCGCAACCCCTGGGACACGACCCGCGCGCCGGGCGGGTCCTCGGGCGGATCGGCCGCGGCGGTGGCCGCGCGCATGGCGCCGCTGGCGCTCGGCTCGGACACGGGCGGATCGATCCGCCAGCCGGCGGCCTTCTGCGGGGTGACGGGGCTCAAGCCGACCTACGGCGCGGTTTCGCGCTACGGGCTGGTGGCGTACGCCTCCTCCCTGGACCAGATCGGGCCCCTGGCGCGCACGGCGGCGGACTGCGCGGCGGCCTTTGACCTGCTCTGCGCGCGGGACGCGCGGGACGCGACCTGCCGCGGCAGCCGGGGCGGCACCCTGGCGGGCCTGACGGGGAGCGTGGCGGGACTGCGCATCGGCATCCCGGACGAGTACTTTGCGGAGGGCCTGGACGAGGGCGTGCGCGAGCGCGTGCTCGCCGCGGCGGAGACCTTCCGCGCACTGGGCGCGCGGGTGGAGCGCTTCTCGCTGCCGATCGTGCCCTACGCGGTGCCGGCCTACTACATCCTGGCCTGCGCCGAAGCCTCCAGCAACCTTTCCCGCTACGACGGCGTCAAGTACGGCCACCGCGCCGAGGGCGCGGAGGACATCGTGTCGCTCATGCGCCGCAGCCGCATGGAGGGCTTCGGGCCGGAGACGCGGCGGCGCATCCTGCTGGGCACCTTCGTGCTCTCGCAGGGGTACTACGAGGCGTACTACCTCAAGGCCCTGCGCGTGCGCGCCCGCATCCGCCAGGAGATGGAGCGCAGCCTGACGCGGTTTGACCTGATCCTCTCGCCCGCCGCGCCGAACGTCGCGCCGCGGATCGGCGAGTCGCTCTCCGATCCGCTCAAGATGTACCTGGGCGATATCTACACCGTGACGGCGAACCTGGCGGGCCTGCCGTGCGCGTCCTTCCCCTGCGGCGAGGACGAGGCGGGGCTGCCGGTCGGGGCGCAGCTCCTGGCGCGGCCGGACGACGAGGCGCTGCTGCTGCGGGCGGTGGACGCCTTCCAGCGGAACACGGACTTTCACGAGCACAAGGGAGGCATGGCGCGATGAACTATGAGATCGTCTGCGGACTCGAGGTCCACGTCGAAATGAACACGAGGAGCAAGATCTTCTGCGCCTGCTCCACGGAATTCGGCGGCGAGCCGAACACGCACGTCTGCCCGGTCTGCTCGGGCCAGCCGGGCGCGCTGCCGACCCTCAACCGCGCCGCGGTGGAAAAGGCCGCGCGCACGGGCCTGGCGCTCGGGTGCGAGATTTCGCCCGTGACCCGCTTTGACCGCAAAAACTACTTTTACCCCGATCTGCCCAAGGCCTACCAGATCTCCCAGCTCTACGCGCCGATCTGCCGGGGCGGCGGGCTGGCCCTGGAGAGCGGGCGCTTCATCCGCCTGCACGAGATCCACATGGAGGAGGACGCGGGCAAGCTCGTCCACGACCCCTTCACCGAGACGACGCTGTGCGACTACAACCGCTGCGGCGTGCCGCTGATGGAGATCGTGACCGAGCCGGACTTCCGCTCCGGCGAGGATGCGGCGGAATTCCTCGAGAAGCTGCGCACGCTGATGGACTTCCTGGGCGTTTCCGACTGCAAGATGCAGGAGGGCTCCATCCGCGCGGACGTCAACGTCTCCGTGCGGCCCGTGGGCAGCGAGAAGATGGGCGTGCGCACGGAGATGAAGAACCTCAACTCCATCAAGGCCGTCGCCCGCGCCGTGCGCGCCGAGGCCGACCGGCAGATCGAGATCCTGCGCGAGGGCGGCGCCGTCCGCCAGGAGACCCGCCGCTGGGACGACAACAAGGGCGCCTCGTTCGCCATGCGCTCCAAGGAGAACGCGCAGGACTACCGCTACTTCCCCGAGCCGGACCTGCCGCCGGTGATCCTGGACGCGAGCTTCCTCGACCGCGTGCGCCAGGAGATGCCCGAGCTGCCGGAGAAGAAGCGCGACCGCTACCTCAAGCAGTACGCGCTGTCCGAGCACGACGTGACGATCCTGCTGCGCTCGGCGCGGCTGTGCCGGCTGCTGGAGGGGCTCATCTCCCGCGGCATCCCGGCCAAGGAGGCCGCCAACTGGATTCTGGGCGACGTGCTGCGGCTCCTGGGCGAGGACGGGCTCGAGCCCACGGACCTGGACATCGACGAGGAGAAGCTTGCCCGCGCCCTGCGCCTGCTGGAGACCGGCCGCATCGGCCGCCCGGCGGCCCGCCGCGCGGTGGAGGCCATCTACCGCGAGGGCGCGGACCCGGAGATCTTCTGCCGGGAGCACGGCCTGTTCCTGGAGAAGGTCGGGGAGGGCGACCTGACCGCGGCCATCGAAAAGGTCTTGGCCGACAACGCCGACGCGGTGGAAAAGTACCGCTCCGGCAACGAAAAGGTCTTTGGCTTCCTCGTGGGCCGCTGCATGGCCGCGCTGCACGGCAAGGCCGACCCCGGCTCCATCAACCGCGCGCTGAAGGAGGCGCTCCGCCGCTAAAGGCGGAGAGGGGCAGCTCCTTCCAAATCAATCCATAAAAAGAACCGGCTTCCCTTCCGCGCGGAAGGGAAGCCGGTTTCCTCTGTGGGCGGGGTCAGACCTTGCGCGTCATCCAGCGCTGGCCGCAGTGGCGGACAAAGCCCAGGATGGCCCGGTAGTACAGGCTGATGGTGTTGGCCAGGTAGATGCCCAGCACGCCCAGGTCCAGCACAAAGCAGAACAGGTACGTCAGCGGCAGGCGGATGAGCCAGACCGCCGTCAGCGTCACGACCATGACGTAGCGCACGTCTCCGCCGGCGCGCAGCTGCGCGTCGATGGCGTTGATGGAGACGCCCGCGATGTCCATGACGAGCAGAATCCACATGAGGCTGGCGGAGGACTGGACCTCGAGCGGGTCCGACGTGTAGATGGCGGAAAGCGGCGTGCGCAGGAGCACCACGGCGCCGCCCAGCAGGAGCGTCGCGCCGATGCCCGCCGCCCAGATCCAGCGGCCCGTCCGCTTTGCGCGCTGCTGCGTGCCCGCGCCCAGCAGGCGCCCCACCGCCGACAGCGCCACGGTCGAGCAGATGCCCTGCGGCAGGGTGATGAAGGTGTTGAGCGTGTTCATGACCTGGTAGACGCTGCTCTCAAACGTGCCCAGGGAGATGGACATGGCGTTGGCCAGCATGTAGCCTACCTGCACAAAGACGCTCTCCGCGCTCACGGGAAGGCCGAGGCGCACGATCCGGCGCACGGTCTCCCAGTGGGGGCGGAGCATGTTGCGCAGGCGCAGCACGAAGAAGCGGTGGTCGTGCAAAAGCGAGCGCAGCATCAGCCCGACCCCGAACAGGCGGCAGCAGACGTAGGAAAGGCCCGCGCCCACCTCCTCCAGCGGGAGCACGTCGATGAACAGGTACGCGAACCCGATCTGCGAGAGGTTCATCAGCAGCGCCACCACCATGGGCGAGCGGCTGTCGCCCATGGAGCGGGCGGCGGAGCTGAGCGTGCCGTGCAGGACGTAGGCGGGCAGCGACAGCATCAGCATGCAGTAGTAGCGAAGGGCCTCGGAGAAGAGACCGTCCTCGGCCGTGGGCATGAGCAGGTGCAGGAGGGGCTGTGCGGTCAGGAGGCACAGCGCCGTCATGAGCGCAGAGCACAGCAGCGACAGGAACGAGCCCTGTTCGATCGTGTCCGCCGCCGCTTGGCCGTCCCGCGCGCCGATCTGCCGCGAGACGAGCACCGCCGCGCCCGTGGTCACCATGGAGAACACGGAGAAGATCACGGCCATCACGGTGTTGGCCATGCCGATGGCGGCCAGGGCGCTCCCGCTGATGGTGCTGATGATGCGCGAAAACACGAGCCCGATGAAGATGGTCAGGGTGTTTTCCAGCATGACGGGGAGCGTAAAGCGCAACGTCGGATTCAGGGCCAAGCGGTTGGGGCGGCGTGGATGGTGCATCGCGCATTCCTCCTAACGCAGGGGAGTCGGGCGGGGCGTTCGGTTGTCTTTTTGCCATTACCGGTATTATAGCACAGCCTGCGCCCGTGTGCCCAAAAAATTTCCCACAAATTTCCCGGCCTCTGCCGCGGCTTGTAAACCCCGCGGGATGTGCTATAATGAAACCACCGGATTTTTTTATCAAACGCGACAGGAGGGAATTGCTATGAACGCCATTCCAAGACCCGAACATCCGCGGCCGGATTGGCAGCGGAAGGACTGGCTCAACCTCAACGGGGACTGGGAATTCGACTTTTCCGACGCGGAAACCTGCCCGGCGCACCTCTCGCGGCGCATCCAGGTGCCCTTCTCCTGGGCATCCCCCCTCTCCGGCGTGGCCGAGGACCGGAAGGGCGCGGCCTGGTACCGCCGCACGGCGCGCTTTTCTGCGCCGGGGGAGATCTTCCTCATCCTTGGCGCGGCGGACTATGCTTCGCGCGTCTTTGTCAACGGCCGGTTTGCCGGCGCGCACTGCGGCGGGTATGACGAGATCCGCCTGAACGTCACCGCGCTGTGGGACCGCGGCGGGGAGAACGAGATCGCCGTGCGCGTCGAGGACAACGACCTGCCCAGCCAGACCCGCGGCAAACAGGGATATGGCGAGATCCGCGGCATTTGGCAGACGGTGTACCTGGAGGCCGCGCCGGCGACCCGCCTGGAGTGGGCCAAGATCGAGACGAAGAAGGACGGCCGCGTCCGCGTGCTCGCCCGCGTGCGCGCGGAGGAAGCCGGACCCAAGGCCCTCCGCGCGGCCTTTGACGGGCAGACGTTCGGCCGCGAGGTGGAGCTTCCGGCGGGCGAATCCAACGTGGAGCTGGACTTTGCGCTGGAGAACCCGCGCCTCTGGTCGCCGGACGAGCCGAACCTCTACGAGGGCGAGCTGTGCCTGGACGAGGACAGGGTTTCGACCTATTTTGGCGTGCGGGAGATCGAGGCGCGGCCCGCGCCGGGGCGCAGCTTCCCCTGGATTCTGCTCAACGGCAAGCCGGTCTACCTCAACGGCGTGCTGGACCAGTGCTTCAACCCGGAGGGGTACTTCACCCTCCCCAGCGAGGAGGCGGTCATCGCCTCGGTGCAGCGGGCCAAGGACATCGGCCTCAACCTCATGCGCCTGCACATCAAGCCCGAGGAGCCGCGCAAGCTCTACTGGATGGACAAGCTGGGCATGTTCGCCTTTGCGGACATGGTCTGCTTCCACGGCGATCCGGAGGCGGAGGCGTGCGCGCAGTTTGAGCAGGAGCTTCGGGCCATGCTGCACCGCGACTGCAACCACCCCTGCATCCTCGCCTGGATCGCCTTTAACGAGACCTGGGGGCTGCTCCGCGCCATCGGAAAGGAGCAGAAGGTCTACGAGCCGCAGACGCAGGAGTGGGTGCGCGGCGTCTACCGCCGGATCAAGGCCTTTGACCCGACGCGCCTTGTGGAGGACAACTCCGCCTGCAACCACGACCACGTGGAGACGGACCTGAACACCTGGCACTTCTACCTCAACGGCTACATGGCCGTCAAGGAGGAGATCGACACGGCGAGCCGCTCCTCCTATGCGGGCAGCGCCTGGAACTGCATCGGCCCCAACCGCCTGCGCAGCGTGCCGCTGATGAACAGCGAGTGCGGCATGGTCTGGGGCGTGCAGGACAGCGCGGGCGACAGCGATCTCGCCTGGCAGTACCACTACATGCTCAACGAGTACCGCCTGCACGAGAACCTCTGCGGCTTCGTCTTTACCGAGATGAACGACGTGGTCAACGAGTTCAACGGCTACTACCGCATCGACAACGCGAAAAAGGAATTCGGCTACGAGGCGCTGGGCCTGGGCATGACGCTCAACGACCTGCACGCCAAGGACTTCCTGGCCTACGACGCGCCGCCCTGCCGCACGGTGGGCGCGGGCGAGACGGTCGCAACCCCCCTGTACTATTCCAACTTCGGCGGGTGCGCGGCGGGCGAGCCCCTGCGCGTCCAGTGCGTCCTGCACGGGGTGCACGGGACGGTGGAGACACGCTGGCTGGACTTCCGCTGCCCGGGCGACGGGCTCCTGCCCCTGGGCGAAGTCGAGATGACCATGCCGCCGCACGCGGACGCCGCGGCGCTGACCTTCGTGCTCCTGCGGGGCGAAGAGGTGCTCAGCCGCAACTTCTGCTGCCTGGACGTGCGCGGCCCGCGCCTGGGCGCGGCCTACGTTGCGCCCAAGGCCTACGAGGCGTGCAGCTTTGCCCACAGCTGGACCGCGCTCTCCGGCCACAAGCTCGACTGCGCCGGGGCCGGACGCGTGACCTACGAGATCCCGCTGGCGGGCGCGGACCTGCGCGGCCAGATGCAGGTGTGGCTGGAGGCCTCCGCCAAGCGCGAGCTGCCCAAGGACCGGCCGGACGCGATCCTGGCGGCGGGAAAGGTGGACTGCGTGGTCGGCGACCGCACGGACCCGGGCACGAACCACAACTCCTACTTCATGACGGACGAGACGCGCTTCCCCTCGCAGGTGCGCGTGCGGATCGAGGGGGAGGAGGTCCTGTGCGAGACGCTGGAGAACGACCCGGCGGACGCAAACGGCGTGCTCTCCTGGCACTACCAGAAGCGGCAGCGGTACCTGGACGAGGCGGGCTCCTACGGTTGGCTGCTCAAGGCCGACGTGCCCGCGGCGGCCCTGGCGCGCGCCCGCGAGCGGGGCTGCCTGCGCCTTGCCATCGAGGCGGACGAGGGCGGCCTGGCCCTCTACGGCCGCAACGCCGGGCGCTATCCCCTGGACATTGAGCTCGTTCCCGCGGACGAGAACCCCTAAATTCCGCGCGCAAGGCGATACGGGAGGTTGAAGATGAAGATCCTGCACACCTCGGATTGGCACCTGGGCCTGGACTTTTACGGCGCGAGCCTGCACCGCGACCAGGAGGCGATGGTGGACCGCATCGCGGACATCGCCGTGCGGGAGCGGGTGGGCGCGGTGCTCCTTGCGGGGGACGTGTTCGACCGCGCGGTGGTCGGGGCGGAGGCGATGGGCCTCTACAACCGCGCCATGCGCCGCCTTTGCCTGGAGGAGCGGATTCCCGTGGTGGTCTGCGCGGGAAACCACGACGGCGCGGCGCGGCTTTCGCTGCTGCGGGATCTTCTGGCGCCCTCGGGGCTGCACGTCTTTGGCCGGGCCGGCGCGCAGGACGACGCCGTGGACCTGGGCGAGGCCGTGGTCCACGTCCTGCCGTACCTCACCACGGACGACGCGCGCCAGAGCTTCCCCGACGCGCGGGAGGAGATCGGCAGCGCGGCCGAGGCCATGGCGCTCTTCCTGGCGCGGCGCGCGCCCGCGGCGGACGGCCGGTTCCACATCCTCCTCGGGCACTGCTTTGCCGCGGGGGGCGTTGCCGGGCGCAGCGACCGCGCGGCGGCGGTGGGCGGCGCGCTCGCGGTGCCGGTGGAGGCCTTTGCGCCCTTCCAATACGCGGCGCTGGGGCACCTGCACCGGGCCCAGACGCTGGCCGGCGGCCGCGTGCGCTACTGCGGCGCGCCGCTGGCCTACGCCTTTGACGAGGCCGGGCAGGAAAAGGGCGTGACGATCCTGGACACGGCGGACGGGTCCCTCCGGCAGGTGGCGGTGGAGCCGCTGCGGCCGGTCGAGGCGCGCGCGGGGACGGTGGACGAGCTGCTCGCGGGCGAGTCGGACGCCTACCTGCACCTGACCGTGGCGGATGCGCTGGCCACGGCCTCCGTGCAGGAGGCGCTGCGCAAGCGCTACCCCAACGCCCTGCTGATCGAGAGCGCGCTCCTTGCGCGCGAGGGGGGCGCGATGCCGCTGACGGCCAGGGAGGCCGCGGCGGACACGCCGCTGACGCTGGCCGAGAAGTTCTACCTCTACAAGACCGGCCTGGAGATGGACGAGGAGCAGCGCGCCTGGTTCCGCAGCGCCGTGGAGGAGGCCGAGCGCGGCTGACGCGCGCGAAAACAGAGAAAAAGGAGGGGGCGCCATGCTGCCGCTGCGCCTGACGATGGAGGCGTTCGGACCGTATCTTTCCGAGCAGGTGGTGGACTTCACGCGGTTTTCGGACCGGTTCCTGATCTATGGGCAGACGGGCGCGGGCAAGACCGCGATCCTGGATGCGATCACCACCGCGCTCTACAACCGCGCCAGCGGCGGCGAGCGCGGCGGCATCCAGGACCTGCGCTGCAAGCTGGCCGGGCCGGAGCAGGACACGCGCGTGGAGTTCGCCTTCTCCGTGCGGGGGCGGGAATACGTCTTTTGGAAGCGCCTGCGCGCCGTGCGCCGCCGGAAAAAGGACGAGGACGCCCAGCAGGAGCGCTATGCCCTGGAGTGCGGCGCGCGGGAGATCCTCCCCGACGGGCGCGAGCGCAGCCTGATGGAGAGCGCCAAGCCCACCGCGCAGGAGGCGGCCGCCACCGCCGCCATCGGCATGGGCTACGACCAGTTTGTGCAGGTGATGATCCTGCCGCAGGGCAAGTTTGAGCGCTTCCTCACGGCGGACTCCGGCGAGAAGGAGCGCATCCTCAAGACGCTCTTCCGCGCCGACCGCTTCGCCGCCTACCAGGAGAGCCTGGCGCGCCAGTGCCGCGCGGTGGAGGAGCGCCTCCGCCAGGACGAGCAGGCCCTCGCCGCGAAGTGGGCGGTCCTGGGCGTTGAGAGCCAGGAGGAGCTGGACGCCCTCTGTGCGCAGGAGGAGGCGGCGCTGGCATCGCTGCGCGCCCAGCGCGAG
The DNA here is from genome assembly GCA_050942925.1 of Candidatus Spyradocola sp. GTDB lineage: Bacteria > Bacillota > Clostridia > Christensenellales > UBA1750 > Spyradocola. The sequence goes on along the minus strand of JBMNOF010000055.1, from coordinate 1,672 downwards.
GAGACCCGCGCGCGCTACGCCGCCCTGGACGAGGCCGCCAAGCGCGCCCAGGCGGACGAGGAGAAGTTCGCGCGCGCCCGCCGCGCCCGGGAGGCGCTGCGCGCGGCGGAGGGAGAGCAGGCGGCCGCGCTCGCCGCGGGGGAGGCCCTGCGCCGCGCCGAGGCCGCGGAGGGCTGCCGGGAGGCGCTCCGGTCCGCCGAGCGCCTGCGGGCGGAGCGGGAGCGCGCCGGACTCCGCGCCCGCGCCCGCGCGCAGGAGCGCGCCCAGGCCGACGAGGACCTGGCGCAGGCCGAGCACGCCCAGGCGGCGGCGCTCGCCGCGTGGGAGGGCGCCGCGCCGCTGCGGGCCGAGGCCGAGAGCCTGGCCGCCGCCCTGCCGGAGAAGGTCGCCCTGGCCGCGGCAAGGCGGGCCGAGGCGGAGGCGGAAACCGCCTGCGGCCGCGCGGCGAAGGCGGCGGAGGCGGTCGCGGCGGACCTGTCCCGCGCCGAGGCGGAGAGCGCCGCCCGCCGGGAGCAGATGCGCGAGCTGGAGAAGGACCGCGAGCGCCTGCCGGAGCTGGAGTCCGCCTGCGCCCGGTGGGAGGAGGCGGACCGCCGCGCCCGCCGGGCCAAGGAGCTGGGCGAGGCGCTGTCGCGCGCGCGCAAGGACGCGCTGGAGGCGCAGGAAGAGAGCCTGCAGGCGGAGGCCGAGGCCATCGCCCGCGCCGGCGCGGAGGCGGACCGCACGGAGGAATACTTCCGCAACGCGGCGGCGGAACTGGCCAAGCGCCTGGAGGACGGCAAGCCCTGTCCGGTCTGCGGGAGCCGGGTCCACCCGGACCCCCGCGTCCGGGACGCGCACGCCGGCGCGCGGGAGCGGCTCCTCGCCGCGCGCAAGGCGCTGCGCGAGGCGCAGACGGCGCTGCGGGCGGCCTCCGCCCGCCGGGCCGCGGCCTGCGAGCGCGCCGAGGCCGCGCAGAGCCAGGAGGCGGCCGCACGCGCCGAGGCGGAGGCGCTCCCGCACGACCCCGAGCGGCAGCGCGCGGACCAGGCGGAGCGCGACCGCGCCGCGCGCGGCGCGCAGGCGTGGAGCCAGCTGCGGCAGGCGGACGAGGCGCAGGAGACGGCGATCCGGTGTTTGCGCGCGGCGCAGGAGACGGCAAAGGCCGCGCAGGCTGCGGCCGAGGCGGAGTTGGCGCGCGCCCGCACCCGCGCCCAGGAGGCGGCGCGCCGCGCGGGCGAGGACGGCCGCAGCGCGGAGGAGGCGCAGAGTGCCCTGCGCGTGTGCCGCGAGAAGATCCAGCGCCTGGAGGCGGCAAAGGGCGAGGCCGAGGCGGACCTGGCGCGCGCGCGGACGCGGGCGGCGGTCAGTGCGAGCGCCGAGGAGAGCGCCGCGGCGGAGGCGTCGCGGCTGGAGGCGGAATCCGGCGCGGCGGAGGCGGCGCTGGGCGCGGCGATCCAGGCGCGGGGCTTTGCGGACGAGGCGGACCTGACGGCGGCCCTGCGGGACGAGGCGGCGCTGGCCGCGCTGCGCGAGACGGCGGAGGGATTCCGCAGCCGCCTGGCCAGCGCGCGCGAGGAGGACGAGGCGGCCCGCGCGGCGACGGAGGGCCTGGAGACGCCGGACGCGGCGGGGGCGCTGGCCGCGCGGGAGGAGAGCTTGGAGGCCTATAACCAGGCGTCCGCGCGCGCCG
>JBMNOF010000056.1:0-13016 GCA_050942925.1 Candidatus Spyradocola sp. | reverse complement strand
CCGGCGGCGCGTTTTTTATCTCCGTCTCAGGCAAAGGGCTCGCTCGCATCCAGGGTTTCGATGGACACGGCGACGAGGTTGCTCGGCTCGTCCGGGCGCGCGCTGTCCCAGAAGTAGAGGAACTCCCCGTCCGTTCCCAGGCAGCCGCTCCACCCGGCGGGCACTTCTGCGCTGCGCACGACCGCCCCGTTCTCCGGGTCGATGAGCGACAGCGTCCGCGCGCTCTCCTCGTTTGTCCAGTCCAGCGCAAAGAGCGCCCCCGCCGGCGCGGGTTCCGCGGTTTTCGCTTCCCCGGGCAGCGCGATCTCCACGCCCTGCGCGCCGCTCCCATCTAGGAGAAGGGGCCGCAGCGCGCCGTCCGCCTGCTGCACGACCAGGTACTTCCCCGCGATGTACGGCGTCCAGGCATTATAGATGGACTCGGCCAGCACCGTCTCCTCGCCGGTGCCAAGGTCCAGCCGCACGAGGCGCTGCGTCCGCCCGTCCGCGGCTTCCGCCCCGCTCCATTCGTGCAGGAGCAGCGCGCCTTCCTGCGGAATCACGGCCGAGATCTCGCCCGCGCCTTCGCGGAAGAGCAAGGGCTCCCCCGCCTCGAGCGCGATCCGGTCCGCGAGCCCACCGCCGCCCTTTTCCAGCTCCGCGACGTACAGGCCGTAGCCCGCCCCGCTTCCGCTCTCCGCCCCCAAGTAGAGCGCGTCCGCATCGGCGCCGGCGGCGCCGATGCGCAGGTCCTCGTAGAATCCCGCGCCGCCGCTCTCGCCCGCGGCCGGGTCCGCCCAGACAAAGCCGCCCGAGCCGCGCGCGCCTGCGGCGTAGAGCAGGCCGCCCTGCGCCTGCAGATAGAAGAGCGGCTGCTGTCCCAGGCTTCCCTGCTGGAGCGCCTGCGCCTTTGTCCCCGCCTCGCGGTCAAAGGCGTAGAGCGCGCCCGCGTCCCCGAGGTAGGCGTAGATCGTGCCGCCCTGAGAGGCGAGCGTGTTCTGCTGCATCCACCCGCCCTGCACCCAGACGTCCTGCGCCCAGTCCCTCGCCGGCTCGGGGGTGGCCGTGGGGTCCGGCGCGGCCGTAGGCTCGGCGGTGGGAGCAGCGGGCGCGGCCGTGGGCTCGGCGGCCGGCGCGGTTGGCGACGGAGCAGCGGGCGCCGGCGCGGCGCAGCCGGCCAGCAGCAGGGCGCACAGCAGAACGCTGCCCATTGTTCGCAGCAAACGGTGCCAAGTCATGGTTTTCCTCCTTTCCGGATTTGGGGGGAAACGTTGCACGGTCTGCTCCTTTCCGGTCACCACATCCCTTCTATAAAAAACAGAATCAAGAAAAGACCTGTCTTTCCGTTTCCCGAAAAGACAGGTCTCCTTATGCGTTTGGGTTTGTTCCTTTCTTTCCTGTGGAACGGGGATTTCCTTCGCATGCCGGAAGGGCTCTCGGCTCTCTGTCCTGCTTCCCATCCGTTTCGCTCTTCGGTTTCCTATGGGAACCTTGTCTCTCCGCTCCGCTTCGGAGGAAGAAGAATTCCTCTTGCCGTCCTCTGCCGGCTCGGAATTTTTCCGCCTTTCAAAAATCGGAACCCATTTGCGGAATACTGCCGCCTTCCCGGCGGGAACAATGCCCTGCGCCCTGCTTCCGCTCCAGGGGCGCGGACCGTTTTTCTAGCCCATGGGCCTTTCCTCACAAATGCGTCTCGGGTTTTCCGCTTCCCCTGTGCGTTCGCAGACAAAGCGCTGGGAGCAATGGGTTGCGGATTTCCCTGGATTTGGCGATGCGCGTTCTGCGCTGCTTCGGTCTTTTCGTTTGGACGTCTTCCTCGGACAATCCGTTTGCAGCCACCCGGCTGTCTCTTCTCCTCGGTTGGTTCGCCCATGCGCACGTGCGCCCGATAGCTCGCCGTTGTGGGGGACTATGCAGATTTCGGGTCCGCGGAGTGCTCTCTCGTAGCGCTCCCTCGCCGAATTCTCGCGATTTTGTGTGGAACCAATCGGCATCTCTTCGGGTTTGCGGCCTTTCCCTTGGCTGTCGGTGGACGGAGTATCCGTGCGTACCCGTTTTCCTCCGGAATCCATCGCGTGTTGGCGCTTCTCAACCATCCGCGCCTTGTCCTCTGTCTTGCCTACCGAAGTTGCTGGGCTTTTCGTTCCGTAAAGCAGGCTGTTGGAAAAAGGGGAATCCCTTCTGTCGCTCTGTCGGGGATCTGCCTTCGCCTTGCCTCTGCCGGCATCGCGCCAGAGAAGGCTTTCCATCCTCTTTGCCTGTGTCGTTCAGTTGTCAATTTCTGCTCTTTCAGGGTTTTCTGATCGGTTGTGCAGCCAGCCATGCCGTCTGCCCTCGGCTCGACGCCAACGGAATTTTGCATCCCGACGACTTCTCTTTCTTGCCGCTTTGCCGGTCCATTCTGCAACCCCTCTGTTGCAGCCGTATCAAACACACGCTATTCAGGCACTTTGCGCGGTCAACGATGGGAAGTCGCCGGAACGCTACCACTGGCGATCTCTGCCAACTCTGCCTTCGCCATTGGAAGCGCCCCCTCTCTCTTTTCTTGTCTATACTATAGCACGCCTGCGCGCTTTTGTCAACAAAAACTTTCTCCAGTCAATTTATTATGTAATTATAACTAATTATTTGGGACACATTCTCGAAAAATCCTTTAAAAATCAGACACATTCTTCTCATTCTCTCTGCATTTTCATCAAATTTTATCTCCACTGTTTTTCGTATAGATTAATATGTTTTCATAACTATATAGGAAAAATTTTGCGCCGTCCGCACGGAGCGGACGGCGCAAAATCTTACTTTCTCTTCAGGACGTCCACGCCGAGGAACGGGCGCAGCACCTCGGGCACGATGACCGAGCCGTCGTCCTGCTGGAACTGCTCGACGATGGCGGGAATGACGCGGGACGTCGCCAGGCCCGAACCGTTGAGCGTGTGCAGGTACTCGATTTTCTTGGTGTCCGCGCGGCGGAAGCGGATGTTGCCGCGGCGGGCTTGGTAATCGCGCGCGTTGGAGACGGAGGAGCACTCCTTATACTCGTTCATGCTGGGAATCCACAGCTCGATGTCATAGGTCGTGGCCATGGAGGCGGAGCAGTCGCCGGCCGCGAGCTTGGAGAGGCGGTAGTGCAGGCCGAGGCCCTCGACCAGGGCGCAGGCCTTGCCGATGAGCTCCTTGAGCATGGCGTCGCTGTCCTCGGGGCGCGTGTAGCCGAACATCTCGACCTTGTTGAACTGGTGGCCGCGGATCATGCCGCGCTCGGACGCGCGGTAGGTGCCAGCCTCGCTGCGGTAGCAGGGGGTGTAGGCGAACATGCGCTTGGGCAGGTCCTTCTCCTCGAGGATCTCGCCGCGGTAGAGGTTGATGAGCGCCGTCTCGGCCGTGGGCAGCAGGAAGTGGAAGGCGTCGTCCCCGGCGTTGACGCGGTACACGTCGTCCACGAACTTGGGGAACTGGCCGGCCGTAAACCCGCAGGCATAGGTCAGGATGTGCGGCGGCAGCATGAAGGTGTAGCCGTCCTTGAGGTGGGTGGTGATGAAGTAGTTCAGCAGCGCCCACTCGAGCCGGGCGCCCATGTCCGTGTAGAGCCAGTAGCCGTTGCCGGCCAGCTTGACGCCGCGCTCGTAGTCGATCAGCCCCAGATCCTGGCAGAGGTCGACGTGGTTCTTGGGCTCAAAGGGGAAAACGGGCTTTTCGCCAAAGACCTTGACGACCTGGTTGTTCTCCTTGCCGCCCGCGACGACGTCCTCGGCCGGGAGGTTCGGCAGGGCCGCGATGAAGGTCTCGATCTTTTCCTCGAGGTCGCGCTGCTCCTCGTCCATGCGCTTGACGCTCTCGCTCATCTCCTTCATCTTGGCCATGAGCGGGGCCATGTCGCCGCCTTCCTTCTTGATGCGGGGGATCTCCTTGTTGATGCGGTTGCGCTCGGCCTTGGTGGCCTCGTTTTCCGCGATGAGCTCGCGGCGGCGCGCATCCCACTGCAGCAGCTCGGTGAAATCCACCTCGTACTCGCGCTTGGCCAGCTGCGCCTTGACGTAGTCCGGGTCCTTGCGGATCAGATTGATGTCCAGCATGTTCTCTTCCTCCGATTCATTGAACTTTGGGGTCCTGCAGGAAAACAAAAAGGCCCGTCCCTTTTTCGGGACGAGCCGGAATTGCCCGCGTTGCCACCCGCGTTGACGGCCCGGCGAAACTGCGCCCTGCCGCCCTGCTTGCTCGCGCTGTAACGGGCGCGCCCGCCGCGCTCCTCGCGCGTCGCTCCGGGAATGGATAGGCCGGCGCGCCGCCCGCTTCCACCAGCCGCGGGCTCTCTTTCGGGCGCTCTCCGACGGGACTTTCCCCTCATCGCTTTCCCTATTATAGCCCCGCGTCCGGAAAATTTCAACCCCGTTTCCCCGGGCGGCCGGACTTTTCGCAGGAAAAGACGGCCAAGCGCCCCTGTCTGCCCACGGAAACGACCGCCGCCTCGCACAGGACGCGGCTCGACAAAAAAGAAGTGAGCCGGCGATTTGCCCGCTCACTTCTAATTTTACGCGCCTACGCCAGCGCCGCGAGGAACGCCTCGACCTCCTCCTCGGTCGTGGACCAGGAGGTCACCAGGCGCACGGCGGTGAGGTCTTCGCCCGCCTCGCCCCAGCGGTGGAAGCCAAAGTCCGCCTCCAGGCGCTCCACTAGCGCATTCGGGAACACGGGGAAGAGCTGGTTCGTGCGCGTCTCGCACACAAATCCGTACCCCGCCTCGGCGATGCCCTGGCGCAGGCGGTCGGCCAACGCGTTTTCGTGCGCGCCGTACGATTCGTACACGCCGGGGGCCAGCAGCGCCTCAAACTGCACGCCGAGCAGCCGTCCCTTGGCCAGCAGCCCGCCGCTGCGCTTGCGCGCAAAGGCAAACCCCTTCGCCAGCTCCGGCTTGGGGAAGACCAGCGCCTCGCCAAAGAGCGCGCCGCACTTGGTCCCGCCGATGTAGAAGGCGTCGCACAGCCGCGCCAGGTCCGCCGCCGTCACGTCGTTGCCCGCGGCCGTCAGCGCCGAGGCCAGGCGCGCCCCGTCGCAGTAGAGCAGCAGCCCCTCCTCGTCGCAGACGCGGCGCAGCGCCTCCAGCTCCTTGCGCGAGTACAGCGTGCCCAATTCCGTGGGCCGGGAGAGGTAGAGCAGCGCGGGATGCACCATGTGGTGGTCCGTGTGGGCCGCGCAAACCGCGCGCACGGCCTCCGGCACGACCTTGCCCTCCACGTTCTGCACGGTCACGACCTTGTGCCCCGTGGCCTCGACCGCGCCGGTCTCGTGGGTGTTGATGTGGCCCGTGTCCGCGGAGATGGCCGCCTCATAGGGACGAAGCAGGTGCGCGATGGTCATGGCGTTGGTCGGCGTGCCTCCGAGGGTGAAGAACACCTCGGCGCGCGGGCACTCCGCCCACGCGCGGATGCGGTCCGCGGCGGCCGCGCTGTGCGCGTCCTCGCCATAGCCGGGGGTGATCTCCCCGTTCGTGCGCAGCAGCGCCTCCATCACCTCGGGGCAGGCCCCGTTTTCGTAATCGCAGCGAAAGCTGATCATGATTCTTCCTCCTTGCGGTGCAAAAAAGCTCCTCCCTATTGTACGCCTGCCGCGCCCGCAAATCAACCGCCGTCCCTGGACAAAAACCGCTTACATCCCAGGCCAAAGATCTGTTATACTGGCACCATAAGAAATACTCTATGTCAAGGGAGGGAACTCTCGAATGCAAAAACTCATCATCCGCACCGACGACGTGGGCTACACGGACGTGTGCAACATCGGCACCTTTACAACCTATGACCACGGCTTTGGAACATCGGCAGATATCATGCTCGACTCTCCAGGCACGGTGGACGCGCTGCGCCGCCTGCGCAACTACCCTTGGATCAGCGTTGGATGGCACACGCACTTCTGGGGCAGTGCCGTATCCGACCCTGCCACGGTTTCCAGCCTGCTCCTCCCCGGCACGGACCGGTTCCGTCATGACCTGCGCTCCGCTCAAGATGTGGACTACGACCAAGCCTTGCGCGAATGCCGCGCCCAAGTGGACCGCTGCGTTCAAATCTTGGGGCGTGCGCCGGACGTGGGCGTGGACATGGGCGAGGCGACCCCCTTTGCCGCCGCGGTGACTGCCACTTCCAAGCAGTATGGAATGGCCGTCAACTATGGCAGCCGCTTGCACCGCGATCCGCAGACGGGTGCAATCACCCGTGGCCCGGTCGATCCCCGCTTCCAGGATCGCGTGTTTCTCGCGGATAACTGGAACCTGGGCAGTAAACCCTTGCCGGAAACCTTCCGCGGCTTGGACGCCGAGTACGACGCCATCGACTGGCTCCTCGCAGACACCATGAAAATCCACGCGCTTCCAGAGGGCGCGGCCCTGATGCATGGGTTCCACCCAGGATATGTGGACTACTACGTCGCACACCTGGGCGACTATGGCCCCATGGCCCCCTTGGTCACGCTCAGCCGCGCCTACGACGTGGAAGCCCTCTGCTCTCAGCGCCTGCATGACTGGATTTTGGAAAACAACATTGAGTTATGCAACCTGCGGGACGCCCTCTACGGCACACGCGAGTACCAAACCCACCTGCGCAGCATCGGCAGCGACCTCTGCGTCCTCTGACAGACAACCGCCTCCGCAGCCCTCCTCGCTGCGGAGGCGGTTATTTTCGTTCTTCCCTTCTACTGCATCTGCTTGCCCTCAAACGCCGCCCGCCGGCGCACGTCCTGCATGAGGGCCGCGAACTGCTCCGGGTCGAGCGACTGCGCGCCGTCGCACAGCGCCGCCTTGGGGTTGTTGTGCACCTCCACGATCAGCCCGTCCGCGCCGGCGGCGATGGCCGCGCGCGCCAGCGGCTCCACCATCCAGGCGATGCCCGCCGCGTGCGAGGGGTCCACGATCACCGGCAGGTGCGACTGCCGCTTGAGCAGCGGGATGGCCGAGATGTCCAGGTTGTTGCGGATCATCTTTTCAAAGGTGCGGATGCCGCGCTCGCAGAGGATCACGTTCTCGTTTCCGCCGGCCAGGATGTACTCCGCGCTCATGAGCCACTCCTCGATCGTGGCCGAGAGCCCGCGCTTGAGCAGGACCGGCTTGCGCGTCCGCCCCAGCGCCTTGAGCAGGCGGAAGTTCTGCATGTTCCGCGCCCCCACCTGCAGAATGTCCACGTCCTCAAACTCCGGGATCTGCTCCTCGCTCATGATCTCCGTCACGATGGGCAGGTTCGTCAGCCGCCGCGCCTCGCGCAGGAGCTCCAGCCCGCTCTCCTCCAGCCCCTGGAAGGAGTAGGGCGAGGTCCGCGGCTTGAACGCGCCGCCGCGCAGGAAGGTCGCGCCGCTCTTCTTGACGGACTCGGCCACGGTGCACAGCTGCTCCTCGCTCTCCACCGAGCAGGGCCCGGCAAGGACGTGGAAGAAGCCCTCGCCGATCGTGCGCCCGGCGACCTCCACGTGCGTGTCCAGGGGGTGAAAGCGCCGGTTCGCCTTCTTGTAGGGCTCGGTCACGCGCCGCACGTCCGCCACAACGTCGTAGGCGCGCAGCTTGTCCTCGTCGATGCGCGAGGTGTCGCCGATCAGGCCCAGGATCGTGGCCTCCGCGCCCTCGCTGTAGTTCACGGTCATGCCCTGCGCCCGCACCTCTTCGATGAGCGCGCGCACCTTTTCTTCCGCCGCCTCGTGCTTGAGAATGATGATCATGGTTTCCGTCCTCCCGTGCTACAATTTCCTTCCACTCTGGAAAGGGGATCAAAAAAGCGGCCCCTCCGGTCTATCCGGCGGGCCGCTCTCGTTTCGCGTTTCGTCTTTCGGAAGAAGGATTTTACGCGCAGCGCAAACAGCCCGCATTGCAAAAGCAATACAGGTACGCATAGGCGTAGTTGCGAAGCGCAGCCTTCATCCCGAAGCTCTCCTTTCCCAAAGAAGAAGTTGGGTGCAGTATACACCCAACCGCACGCCCCTGTCAAGCGCGTTTTTCTCCCCGGCCCCCCGCCCGGAGAAAGCGCCCCGCGCCGGCTTGACAAGTCCCGGCGCGCAGAGTATACTGTGTATCAAATTTCATACGACAGGGGAGCTTGTGCGGCAGGCTGAGAGGAAGTAGACAACTTCGACCCTTACACCTGATTTGGGTAATGCCAACGTAGGAAGACGATTCGACCAGCCCCGGCGGCGGAGATTGCCTTTTTTGCGCGCATTCTCCGCCGCCTCTGCATGTTCCCCGGAAAGGGAATCCATGCTCGAAATCATGCTGCAAAACGTGCGCGACCGCGCGCCGCTCGTACACAACATCACCAACTACGTCACCGTCAACGACTGCGCCAACATCCTGCTGGCCTGCGGCGCCTCGCCCATCATGGCCGACGACCCGGACGACGCCGAGGAGATCACCGCGGTCTGCGCCGCGCTGAACCTCAACATCGGCACCCTCAACGCGCGCACCATCCCCGCCATGGAGCGCGCGGGCCGGCGCGCCAACGCCCTGCATCACCCGGTGCTCCTGGACCCCGTGGGCGCGGGCGCCTCGAGCCTTCGCACGAACACCGCCGCGCGCCTGTTGGACGAGCTGCAGATCGCCGCGGTGCGGGGCAACGTCTCGGAGATCCGCGCGCTGCTGCAGGGCGCCCGGGCCACCCGCGGCGTGGACGCGGCGCTCGAGGACCGCGTGACGGAGGACAACCTGCCCCAGGCGGTCTCCTTTGCGCAGTCGTTCGCGCAAAAGACGGGCGCGGTCGTCGCCATGACCGGCGCCATCGACGTCGTGGCGGACGCGGAACGCGCCTACGTCATCCGCAACGGCTGCGCGATGATGGGCCGCATCACGGGCTCGGGCTGCATGCTCTCGGCCATGACGGCGGCCTACCTTGCGGCCAACCCGGACCACCCGCTGGAGGCCTGCGCCGCCGCGGTCTGCGCCATGGGCGTCTGCGGCGAAATCGCGCGCGACAAGACCCTTGCCGAGGGCGCGGGCAACGCGACCTTCCGCAACCACCTCATCGACGCCATCTACAACCTCACCCCCGAAGATCTCAAGGAGCGTGCCCGCTATGAAGTGCGATAAGAACAGCCTCCTCCTCTACGCCGTGACGGACCGCGCCTGGCTCCGCCCCGGCGAGACCCTGCTGGACCGCGTGCGCCAGGCCGTGGACGGCGGCGCGACGTTCGTGCAGCTGCGCGAAAAGGACCTGAACCGCGACGCCTTCCTCCAGGAGGGCCGGGAGATCGGTGCCTTCTGCCTCGAGCGCCACATCCCCTTTGTCGTGGACGACGACGTGGAGCTGGCGCTCGCCTGCGGCGCGGACGGCGCGCACGTGGGCCAGAGCGACCTGGAAGCGGGCAAGGCGCGCGCGGCGCTCGGCCCGGACAAGATCCTGGGCGTCTCGGCCCAGACCGTCGAACAGGCCCTGGCCGCGGAAGCCGCGGGCGCGGACTACCTGGGCGTGGGCGCGGTGTTCTCCACGTCCACAAAGCTCGACGCCTGCGACGTCTCGCGCGAGACGCTCGCCGCGATCTGCCGCGCGGTGAAGATCCCCGTCGTCGCCATCGGCGGCATCTCCGCCAAGAACGTCTCGGCCCTGGCGGGCACGGGCATCGCCGGCGTGGCGGTGGTCTCCGCGCTGTTCGCGGCCGAGGACACGCGCGCCGCCGCGGCGGACCTCGCCGCGCGGACCCGCCGGGCGGTGGAAGCATGAGCCTGCCCGAGCGCCTGTGCGGCGCGATCTTCGACATGGACGGGACGATCCTCGACTCCATGCCCATCTGGGACACGGTGGGCGCGGACTACCTGCGCGCCCAGGGCCTGCCTGTGCCGCCCGGCCTGCGCCGGGACCTCGCCCCCCTCTCCATGCAGCAGACCGCGCGCTACTTCATGGAGCGCTGCGGCGTCCCCGGCCCGCCCGAGCGCATCATCGACGGCATCAACGCCCGGGTCGCGGACTTCTACCGCTTTTCCGCGCCCGCAAAGCCCGGCGCGGAACGCCTGCTTTCGGGCCTGCGGGCGCGCGGCGTGCGCCTGGCCCTGGCCACCGCGACGGACCGCCCCTTGGTCGAGGCCGCGCTCCGGCGCACGGGGCTTCTGTCTGCCTTCTCCTGCATCCTGACCTGCTCCGAGGTGGGCGTTGGCAAGGACCGGCCGGACATCTACTTTGCGGCGCTGCGGGCGCTGCACTGCCCGCAGGCGTCCGCGCTGGTCTTTGAGGACGCGCTGCACGCCGTGGAAACGGCCAAGGCCGCCGGGTTTTCCGTCGCGGTCGTGCGCGACGCGAGCATGGATTCCCAGGCCCCGCGCCTGCGTGAGCTCGCGGACCTCTACCTGGATTCCCTCTCCGACTTTCCCCTTTCCTAGGCGGTTTTCCCCGGCAAAAACGCGCTTCCCACTTGCGTTCCCGACGACACGATGGTATGATGTAGATACTGGAATCGTGTGCCGGACCGGGCGGATGCGCCGCCAAACAGTTTTCCCGGCCGCGTGGAGGACATCGTGAAAGGCAATACCGACAAGGAAATTCGTTCCGATACCCTGACGGAGCTGGGTCTGCGCCCGGTTTCCCAGGTGTTCAATCAAATCCGCTATTGGAGCGCGCTAGACGATCCCGCCGAGGAAAAGTGGGACTACATCTCCCACTACACCCGGACCGAGCGCCGGGAGCTGGGGATCGGCACGGGCAGCTTCAACGCGCGCCCGCTCCTGGTCGGGGCGCTGATCCTGCTGCTGCTCATCGGCGTCGGGACCGGCGGCTACCTGGCCTGGCCGTACCTGAGCCAGCAGTTCGGCTCCCTGGGCGTGGGCAGCGCCGCGGAGATGCAGGTGGTCACCGGCTACATGGTCCGCCTGGGGTCCCGCGACCTGGGCGTCATCGAGGACCGCACCGGGATGGAGAACTTCGTCAGCTCCTGGCTCGCGCAGAAGAACGCCGCCGCGCAGGGCGGCATCGTCTACCGCATCGCGCAAAACATCACCTACGACGAGGTCCGCATCGACGCCTCCTACTGCGCCACGCTGGAGGAGGTCGAAAACGCCTTCGTCAAGCACGCCACGCTGGACATCGCCTGACCCAAGGGCGTCAGGGCTTTTTGGTTTGGTTCGGACCGCCGCAAGGCACAGAAGCGCCGGGCCGCAGGGAGGTTTCCCTGCAGCCCGGCGCTTGCTTTTGGGTCAGCCGCGCAGCGCGCGCTCCAGCACGCGGTGCACCTTTTCCTTTGTGGCCACGCCCTCGTGGACCTTGTCCCGGCCAACGTAATAGGTCGGAACGTAGTAGTAATCGTAGCGATCGGCGATCTCCGGATGCTCCGTCTCGTCGATGATCTCCAACTCAATGTCGGTGTACTCCGGGTACTCCTGCATCAGCTCTTCCATCCATCGGCGCGCCGCCCGGCAGTACGGGCAGCTCGCCATGGTGAACATTGTGACCTTCTGCATCTGGCCTCTCCTTTCTCCGCCGCCATCGGCAGCCCGCCGGACGCCTATTTGTGCCGCTTGCGGCACAGTGCCAGCCCGCCAAAGCCGCTGATGACCGCCATGTAAAAGCCCAGCTCATAGGTAAAGCCCGTGTTCACCTCCGCGAACATGTGCACATCCATGCCCACGAGCTCCAAAATGAGCGAGATCGGGGCAAACCAACCGTGCACCACGCCGTTGAGGAACCCGGCCGGGCTCTCCGGCGTGTAGTGGGCAATGCCCGGCAAGCATCCGGTGAGCACGAGCGGCAGGCAGGCAAACAGGGCGAGCAGCGCGATCTTTCGCGCCCGCTTCATGGCCCTTCCCCCCTTCCCTTAAAACAAGCCGGTGAAATCCAAGGTGGCAAAGTAGTCCTTCGGCGTCTCCGCGCGGCGGATGAGCTCCACTTCGCCGTTGGCGTGCAGGAGCAGCTCTGCCGAGCGCAGCTTGCCGTTGTAGTTGTATCCCATGGCAAAGCCGTGCGCGCCCGTGTCGTGGATGGCCACAAGGTCCCCCACCTCAATTTTGGGCAGCTTGCGGTCCACCGCAAACTTGTCGTTGTTCTCGCACAGCGAGCCCGTCACGTCGTAGACATGGTCGCAGGGCTCGTTTTCCTTGCCCAGGACCGTGATGTGGTGGTACGCGCCGTACATGGCCGGCCGCATGAGGTTGGCCGCGCAGGCGTCCAGGCCCACGTACTGCTTGTAGGTGTCCTTGATGTGGAGCACGCGCGCCACGAGCGAGCCGTAGGGCCCGGTCATGTAGCGGCCCAGCTCCGTCTTGATGGCGACATGGTCCATCCCCGCGGGCACGAGAATCCGCTCGTAGGCCTCGCGAACGCCCTGCCCGATGGCCAGAATGTCCGCCGGCTCCTCCTCCGGGCGATACGGAATGCCCACGCCGCCCGACAGGTTCACAAACGCGATCTCCACCGAGAGCTCCCGGTGCAGGTCCGCCGCGAGCTGGAACAGCTCCGCCGCAAGGCTGGGATAGTAGGCGTTGTCCGTCGTGTTGGACGCGAGGAACGCGTGCAGGCCGAACCGCTCCGCGCCGTATTCCCGCAGCTTGCGCACGCCCGCAAAGATCTGCTCGCGCGTCATGCCGTACTTGGCGTCCCCCGGGTTGCCCATGATCGTGTTCCCCAGGCGGAACTCTCCGCCGGGATTGTAGCGCAGGCAGATGGTCTTGGGGATGCCGCCGTTCTCCTTCAGAAAGTCGATGTGGGAGTAGTCGTCCAGGTTGATCAGCGCGCCCAGGCGCCGGGCATAGACGAACTCCTCGGCCGGCGTGTCGTTGGAGGAGAACATGATGTCCTCGCCCACAATGCCCAACCTCTCGCAGAGCATCAGCTCCGTGTAGGAGGAGCAGTCCATCCCGCAGCCCTGCCGGTGCAGGAGCCGGAGAATCGCCGGGTTCGGGCAGGCCTTTACCGCATAATACTCCTTGTACCCCGCGTTCCACTGGAAGGCGCGCTGCAGACGCTGCGCCGCCGAAACGATGCCCGCCTCGTCATAGATGTGGAAGGGCGTGGGATAGGTCTTTACAATCTCCTCGATCTTAGCTTTGTCATAGGGAAGCGTCTTCATCGCTGGAAATTCCTCCTTGGTCTGCG
>JBMNOF010000006.1:0-58573 GCA_050942925.1 Candidatus Spyradocola sp. | reverse complement strand
ATTAACGAGCATTGTGTTACCTCCTTCCGTCTACTCCTGCTTACCAGCTCGCCTTGCGCACGCCGGGGATCTCCCCCTTGTACGCAAGCTCGCGGAAGCAGATGCGGCAGATGCCGTACTTCCTCAACACAGAGTGAGGACGGCCGCAGATGCGGCAGCGCGTGTAGGCGCGCGTGGAGAACTTCGGCTCCCTCTTCTGGCGAATGACAATCGACTTCTTAGCCATAGTTTTCCGTTCTCCTCCCCTTAGGCCTGCGCAAAGGGCATGCCCAGCAGTCTGAGCAGCTCTCTGGCTTCCTCGTCGGTCTTGGCGGTGGTGACGAAGATCATCTCCATGCCGCGGATCTTATCCACCTTGTCGTACTCGATTTCCGGGAACAGAAGCTGCTCGCGGATGCCCAGGGCGTAGTTGCCGCGGCCGTCGA
Source organism: Candidatus Spyradocola sp. (assembly GCA_050942925.1). Lineage (GTDB taxonomy): Bacteria > Bacillota > Clostridia > Christensenellales > UBA1750 > Spyradocola. The sequence goes on along the minus strand of JBMNOF010000006.1, from coordinate 58,148 downwards.
AGGCCTTGGTAGAAACGCCGCGGAAGTCGCGAACGCGCGGCAGCGCGATGTTCATGAGCTTGTCGGCAAACTCGTACATTCTCTCGCTGCGCAGGGTGACCTTGGCGCCGATCTTCATGCCTTCACGAACCTTGAAGTTCGCGACGGACTTCTTGGCGAGCGTCGCAAGGGGCTTCTGGCCGGAGATGACGGTGAGATCCGCCAGGGCCGCGTCGAACGACTTGGGATTGTCCTTCGTCTCGCCAAGGCCCATGTTGATCACGATCTTGTCGAGGCGGGGGATCTGCATTACGTTCTTATATCCGAACTTCGCCATCATAGCAGGGGCGACTTCGGTCTTGTACTTGTCCTTGAGTCTAGACACTCTTTTGTCCCTCCCTTGCTTGATTTAGAAGGTCTCGCCGCACTTCTTGCAGAGACGAACCTTCGAGCCGTCCTCCAGCATCTTGTGCGCGAGTCTAGTGGGCTTTCCGCAGCTGGGGCAAACCAGCATCACCTTGGAAGCGTAAATCGGCGCCTCCTGGTGCACGATGCCACCCTGCTGGCCAAGGCCGCGCGGCTTCTTGTGCTTGGTCGCCATCGCGACACCCTCGACGATGATCTTCCCCTCAGAAGGCATCGCCACGAGCACCTTGCCCTTCTTGCCGGCGTCCTTACCGGAAATGACCACTACAGTGTCATTTTTCTTGACGTGAATTTTCTTAGGCGTAGCCATGTCGTCTACCTCCAATTAAAGCACTTCGGGCGCCAGCGAGACGATCTTCATGAAATCCTTCTCGCGCAGCTCGCGCGCCACCGGCCCAAAGATGCGGGTTCCGCGGGGCTGCTTGGCGTCGTTGATGACGACGGCGGCATTATCGTCAAAGCGGATGTAGCTTCCGTCCGGACGGCGCTTGGACTTGACGGTGCGCACGATGACGGCCTTGACGACGTCACCCTTCTTCACCGTTCCGCCGGGCGTCGCGCTCTTGACAGAGGCGACAATGACGTCGCCGATGCTGCCGGAGCCGCGGAAGGAACCGCCGAGAACTCGAATGCACATGATTTCCTTGGCGCCGGAATTGTCGGCAACCTTCAATCTGGTCTGCGGTTGTACCATTTATTTCCCCTCCCTTACTGCGGCTTACTTCGCCTTCTCGACGATCTCCACCAGCCGCCAGCGCTTCTCGCGGCTCAGCGGGCGGGTCTCCATCACGCGGACGACATCGCCCACGCCACAGGAGTTGTTCTCGTCGTGCGCCTTGAGCTTGGTGGTACGGTTCATGATCTTTCCGTACAGGCCGTGCTTAACGCGGGTTCTGATCGCAACCACAATGGTCTTATCCATCTTATCGCTGACCACGACCCCGACGCGGACCTTACGGTTTCCTCTGACTTCAGACATTGAGGTTTCTCCTTTCCGTATCGTGATCAGGCCTGCGCCTTGATCTGACGATCACGCAGAATAGTCTTGACCCGAGCGATGTTGCGCTTCGTTTCGCGGATCATCATGGGATTCTGAAGCTGGCCGGTGGCCAGTTGAAAGCGAAGGTTGAAAAGCTCCGACTTGAGCTCAGCCAGCTGCTGGTCCAGCTCCGTATCCGTCATATCAAAGTACTTGTTCGCTTTCATTCTTCTTCACCACCCTGCACTTTGTCGGCCTTCGCAATGATCTTGGTCTTCAGCGGCAGCTTGTGGGCAGCCAGGCGCAGCGCCTCGCGCGCGGACTCCTCCGGAACGCCTGCAATCTCAAACAGCACGCGGCCGGGCTTGACCACCGCAACCCAGTATTCGGGAGAGCCCTTACCGGAACCCATTCGGGTCTCGGCCGGCTTCTGGGTGACGGGCTTGTCGGGGAAAATCTTGATCCAGACCTGACCGCCGCGGCGGATGAAACGAGTCATCGCGATACGAGCAGCCTCAATCTGACGGGACGTAACCCAGCAGGGCTCGGTGGCCTGCAGGCCATACTCGCCGTAGGCAACGAAGTTGCCGCGGCTCGCCTTGCCCTTCATGCGTCCGCGCATGACGCGGCGGCGCTTGACTCTCTTCGGCATCAACATGACTTACTTTCCTCCCTCCGCGGACTTGACGGGGGTCTTCTTGGCGCGGGGAAGCACCTGACCCTTGTAAATCCACACCTTAACGCCAATGCGTCCATAGGTGGTGCTGGCTTCGGCAAAGCCGTAATCGATGTTCGCGCGCAGGGTCTGCAGCGGGATGGAACCCTCATGATACCCCTCGGAGCGCGCGATTTCCGCGCCGCCCAGGCGGCCGGACACCTGCATCTTGATTCCCTTGGCGCCGGCGCGCATCGCAAAGCCCAGGCTCTGCTTCATCGCACGGCGGAAGGAAACGCGCTTTTCCAGGGACTGGGCAACCTTCTCGGCGACGAGCTGCGCGTCCGCCTCGGGCTGCTTGATCTCCAGGATGTTCAGGGAGACCGCCTTGCCGGTGAAGGCCTCGATCTCCTTCTTGAGCGCCTCGGCACCCGCACCGCCGCGGCCGATCACGATGCCAGGCTTGGCGGTGAAGATGTTGACCGTCACCTTGTTGGAAGCGCGCTCAATATCAATGTGGGAGATGCCGGCGCCGTAAAGCTTCTCCTTGAGCATGGTGCGCAGGGCGTGATCTTCCACAAGGTTATTCGAAAAATCCTTCTTGTTGGCGTACCAACGTGCGGACCAATCCTTGATGACGCCGACGCGGGCGCCATGCGGATTAACTTTCTGCCCCATGAATCTTCCTCCTTGTTACTTCTGGTCCAGCACCACGGTGATGTGGCTGGAGCGCTTCAGGATCGAGAACGCCTGCCCTCTGGAGCGGGGATGGAACCGCTTGAGCGTCGGGCCCTGGTTGGCGTAGCACTCTGCAACGTAGAGCGTGCTGCGGTCCAGCTCCAGGTTGTTCTCGGCATTGGCAATCGCGCTGTTGAGAACCTTGGCAACAATGGGCGCGGCCGCCTTGGGCGTGTTCATGAGGATCGCCAGCGCCTGATCGGCGCTCTTGCCGCGGATCAGGTCCAGAACGATGTGGACCTTGCGGGAAGGAATGCGAATGTATTTGGCAGTGCAGCGAGCGCGCTTGTCCGCATTGGCCTTGCGCGCCGCGCTCTTTTCACGGGATCTGGTGGCCATGTTTGTATCCTCCTTCCTAACGGCCGCCGGTGGATTTCTCACCGGCATGACCGCGGAACGTGCGCGTGGGCGCGAACTCGCCCAGCTTGTGGCCCACCATTTCCTCGGTCACGTAAACGGGGACGTGCTTGCGGCCATCATGGACGGCGATGGTGTGCCCCACAAAGTCGGGGAAGATCGTGGACGCGCGGGACCACGTCTTGAGCACCTTCTTCTCGCCCTTGTTGTTCATTTCTTCAACCCTCTTCAGAAGCCTGGCTTCCACGTAAGGGCCCTTCTTAACGGATCTGGACATGAAGCTTGCCTCCTTACTGGCTTACTTGCCGTTACGGCGCTTGACGATGAACTTATCGCTGGGGTTGCGATGCTTGCGGGTCTTGCGGCCCTGCGTGGGCTTGCCCCAGGGGGTTACAGGTCCGGGCATACCAACAGGAGACTTACCTTCACCACCGCCATGCGGGTGGTCGTTCGGGTTCATGACAACGCCGCGGTTGTGCGGGCGGAAGCCCATGTGGCGAACGCGGCCGGCCTTGCCGTAGTTGACGTTCTCATGGTCGATGTTGCCGACCTGGCCGATGGTGGCCTTGCAGTTCATGGGGATCATGCGAACCTCGCCCGAGGGCAGGCGAACCTGCGCCCAAGCGCCTTCCTTGGCCATCAGCTGCGCCGCATTGCCCGCGGAGCGGACCAGCTGCGCGCCCTTGCCGGGCAGCATCTCGATGCAGTGGATCAGCGTGCCCAGGGGGATGTTGGCGATGGGCAGCGCGTTGCCGGGCTTGATGTCCGCGGTCTCGCCGCTCATGATCACATCGCCCACGTTCAGGCCGTAGGGAGCGATGATGTAGCGCTTCTCGCCGTCCGCGTAGTGCAGAAGGGCGATGTTCGCGCTGCGGTTGGGATCGTACTCGATGGTCGCAACCTTGGCGGGGATGCCGTCCTTGTTGCGCTTGAAATCGATGATGCGGTACTTCTTGCGCGCCGCGCCGCCGCGGAAGCGGACGGTGATCTTGCCGTGGACGTTGCGTCCGCCGGTGGAGCGCTTATCTTCAAGCAGAGACTTCTCAGGCGTCGTGCAGGTGATCTCCTCGAAAGCGGAAACCGACATGAAGCGGCGGCCCGGAGAGGTCGGCTTATAGAACTTAATAGCCATCCTTCATTCCTCCTATAGACAGCGAAAATTACTCGGCCATGCCCTCGAAGAAGGCGATGGGCTTAGAGGACTCCGTCAGCTTCACGTAGGCCTTCTTGACTTCCGCACGACGGCCGGAGTGCAGGCCCATGCGCTTGACCTTGCCGATCTGGCGGGCGGTGTTCACGCGCTCAACCTTGACGTCGAAGATCGTCTCGATCGCCTGCTTGATCTCGGTCTTGTTGGCCTTGATGGCGACTTCAAACGTGTAATCCTTGTTGGCAATTCCGTCGTAGCTGGCCTCGGTGAGAACCGGACGCAGAATGATGTCATGAGGGTTCTTCATTATGCGTACACCTCCTCAATCTGGGCGACCGCATCCTTGAGGACGACGAACTTGTCGCAGTTCATGATGTCCAGGACGTTGATGGTGTTGACGTAGGCAATCTCCAGGCCCGGGATGTTGTTCGAAACGCGGTACACCGTCTCGTCCTTGCCGGGAAGAACCAGGAGCGTCTTCTTCGTGGCGCCGATGGCGTTCAGGACCTTGGCCATCTCGCGGGTCTTGGGGGCCTCAAAGGTCAGCGCGTCCAGCACGATCATGTCGCCGTCGAAGACCTTCGAGGACAGCGCGCACTTCATCGCCAGGCGCTTGACCTTGCGCGGCACGCTCTTGGAGTAATCGCGGGGCTTGGGCGCGAAGACCACGCCGCCGTGCGTCCACTGGGGCGCGCGGGTCGAGCCCTGACGAGCGCGGCCGGTGCCCTTCTGACGCCAGGGCTTTCTGCCGCCGCCGGAAACCTCGGTGCGGCCCAGGGCGCTCTGGGTTCCCTGGCGCTTGTTGGCAAGCTGTGCAACGATCACCTGGTGCACGACAGGCTCATTCATGGGAACAGCGAAGATGCCGTCGGAAAGCTCGATCTCCCCGACATTGGCGCCCTGCATGTTCGTCAATGCAATCTTAGGCATAATCTGCGTATCCTCCTTATTGCTTGCTCTTACGCCTTGACCGAGTCACGGATCATCAGCAAGCCGCCGTTCGGACCGGGAAGAGCGCCCTTGACAAAGAGCAGGTTGCGCTCGCCGTCGACTCTGACCACCTCGAGGTTCTGCACGGTGACGCGCTCGTGACCCCACTGGCCGGCCATGTGCTTGTTCTTGAACACGCGGGACGGATCGGAGTTTGCGCTGAGGGAGCCGACGCCGCGGTGGTACTTGGAACCGTGCGCCATGGGTCCGGTGTGCTGGTTCCAGCGAAGGATCGGGCTGGTGTAGCCGTGGCCCTTGCTGGTGCCCATAACATCGACGCTGTCGCCCTTTTCAAAGACGCTGACTTCGATGTTCTGACCTACTTCATAGTTCTGCGCATCGTCCAAACGGAACTCGCGGAGATAACGGGTGGCCGCCACGCCAGCCTTCTTGAAGTGGCCTTGCTCGGGCTTGTTCTTAAGCTTCTTCACGCGGCTCTCCGGGAGAGTCTTGAAGCCTACCTGGATGGCAGAGTAGCCATCACGCTCCACGGTCTTCTTCTGCACAACGGTGCAGGGGCCCGCTTCGACGACGGTAACGGGAACGACGCGGCCGTCTTCCAGGAAGAGCTGCGTCATGCCGACCTTCGTGCCGAGAATCGCCTTTTTCATCTTACTTGGCACCTCCAACATTAGAGCTTGATCTCGATATCAACGCCGGCGGGCAGATCCAGCCGCATCAGGGCATCCACCGTCTTGGGGGTGGGCGAGAGGATGTCGATCAGACGCTTGTGCGTGCGCATCTCGAACTGCTCGCGGGAGTCCTTGTACTTGTGGGTCGCACGCAAAATGGTGACGACTTCCTTCTCCGTGGGGAGAGGAATCGGGCCGGAAACGCGCGCCCCGGTGCGCTTGGCCGTCTCCACGATGCGCTCTGCCGACTGATCGATCAGGGTGTGCTCATACGCCTTGAGCTTGATACGGATCTTCTGATTGGCCATGTTTTACCCTCCTTGCAGGTGGAACCCATATACACCGCGCCGTGTGTGCCGCAAAGAAATTCTTTTCGGCGCAGCGTCCCCCAATCTTCCGGAAAGAAGGAATGGGTTCGGCGTCCGTCTTGCGGACCGGTCCACGAGAATTACCTGGCGGCCAAGCCAGCAACTTCCCGCTTCATCCCATGCGGCAACTTCTGTAGTATACACCGAAACCCCGCCCTATGCAAGGGGAAATTCGCGTTTTACACAACTTTCACAAAGAAATTTTTGCGGAGTTTCCCGGCTTCTCCCCTTTTGCGCCTTTACACGCCGCCGTGTGTGCCGCGCACGGAAATCGACCAGAAAAAATCGCCCGTCCCCGGGAAAATTTCCGGAGACGGGCTCCCGCGCGGAGTGGCTACCGCTTTTCCGGCAGCAGGCACTTGATTCCCGCGAAGAACACAAAGCCAAAGCCCGACATGGTGACGTAGTAGTTCAGCCCCTCGTACGCCCGCGCCACCAGGATCTCCACCCACTGCGGCAGGTTGTAGGGCTCCAGCCGCTCCGAAAGCGATATGGAGGGGTCCATCGCATAGGCCAGATAGACCAGGACGAGCATGGCCGCGCCCAGCGCCGTCAGGAAGGCGCCCGCGCCCCTACGCCCCCGCCGCGCCGCCAGGAAGCCCAGCGCGCCGCCGAGGAAGTAGAACGCCAGGCGGAACTTGTTCGCTGTGTAGAGCGGCTCGCGCGATCCCGCCGTGGACAGCGCGTCGCCGATCGTCCGCCCAAGTTCGCTCAACAGCAGCGGCAGGTACGCCAGCGCCAGAAGGCCGACCAGCTTTGCCGCTTCTTTCCAGGCAAACGGACCCTTTCGCGCCTCCGCCCGCAGCAACAGCCGCGCAAACTCCACCGCCAACAGCGCGTAGACGAACACCAGCGTGTACGGCACGTTCCAGCGTGAGGAGTCGAACTCGATCCACACAAGGGGCGAGCTCGTGCCGATGCACAGGAGCAGGCCCAGCACCAGCGCCGGAACATAGTTCCACGGACTCTGCATTCGCAGCGGCCGCAGCGCGCCCAGCAGCGCCAGGCACCCGATCACTGCCAGGCCCATCACCAGCCAGGGAATCCAGGTCACATGATAGATTTCCTCAAACCACAATCCCTCTACGGTTCGAATGCTCGTCACATTCATGCATCCCAGACCAAAAATCAGTAGCAGAGTCAGTATGATACAGCCTATGATTTTGAGCGACAATGCTCTTTTCATTTTTTCACCACCTCCATTTCCAGGACTGTAAATCGTTCTTGTGTTTCTGTATAGGCAATCAAGTCCATCGTCACTGTTTGCTAAGGATCTACATTTCGTCTACTTCAGGCGCCGATGGATGAAGAACCCGATGCTCCGAGCCATCATAACGAGCTTGTATGAATGTGTCTCCTGCCAAAGTTGTCGTATAGACATTGATGCTTGATACACGCTGAACAGCATCGCTGCGAACGTCGGGACGGTAAGGACCAGAAGAAGCAGGACAGTCATTGCTCAAGCGATACCTTTTTTCCTCGCAAAGCCTCCTCGATTCATTCCACCGGATTGCGCCTTCCCGGAATGCACCCGGCCCATCGGCGATCCCCTCTTTTTTCTCAGGTTAGGAATAGTATACCATGTTTTCCGCCTCTCATCAAATGCTATTTCAGCTTTTGGATGTATAATTGTATACTTATAAGCATTGTCTCATGTAGCCGCATCGCTTTTCAGCGATTTAATTTTCCGCTTGTCGGCGTGTGCTTCGCCCCAAAAAAGGAAACGGCTTCCCCGGCCCTTTTCGCTGGGAAAAGGGCCGTTCTTGGAAGCCGCGGTCATTCATAAATCGGTTACAGATCCTTCTCAATCCTATCGTATCATTCGAAAAAGGATCTGTCAATGGCAAAAAATAAAAAATTTTAACCGTCAATTTACCAAAAAAATAAAGCTCCGAAGGGAAAACCCTTCGGAGCAGAACCGATCCCCGCGTCAATCCTCGAACACATACGTGACGAAGGCAAACTTGCGGCTGTCGGGGGACCAGGAATTGACGTTCATCGTGCCCTGACCGCCGAGCTCGCCCTTTTCCGGGTCGGTGGCGATGAGGGTTTCGATCTCCCCGCCCTGGGCGGACATCTTGCGAATGCAGATGTTCTTGTTGGCGGGATGGTCGCCGGGGGCGACGTCGCCCTTGTAATAGGAAACGAAGACCACGAGCTTGCCGTCGGGCGAGACGTGCGGGAACCAGTTGTTGCGGTCGTCGTCGGTCATCTGGGTCTGCTCGGAGCCGTCGGCGTTCATGCGGAAGGCCTGCATCAGGCCGCTGCGCACGGAGTTGAACCAGATGTACTTGCCGCAGGGCGAGTATTCCGGGCCGTCGTCCAGGCCCTCGGCGGTAGTGAGGCGGACTTCGTCGCCGGTGCCGTCGGCGTTGCGGGTGTAGACGTCGAAGTTGCCGTTGCGCTCAGCGCAGTAGGCGAGGGTTTTGCCGTCCGGGGAGATGCCGTGCAGGTAGGAGGGCTTGAGGGGCGTGATCTGCTTGGGCTCCCCGCCGGTCAGCGGCACGGTCCACACGCGGGAGGCGCCGTCGCCGTCCACGCCGGAGGAGATTCCCATCCACTTGCCGTCAAAGGAGAGGACGTGATCGTTGTTGCAGCGGGTGCAGATGCCGGTATCGATCTGCGCGCTCTCGCCGGTGGCAAGATCGTAGCGGAAGATGTGTCCCTCGGAGTTGTAGACGAGGAACGCGCCGTCCCGGCTCCAGTTGGGGGCCTCGATGTGCTCGGCAAAGCGGTGGAGCACCTTGCGCTCGCCGGTTGTGACGTCATAGGTCTGCAAAACGGAAATCATCGTTTTTTCGCTCATGGATGCTGCTTCCTTTCCTAGGCCTTGGGCTTGATGTTGAGGTTGACGCCGAGGTCGTCCTCCGTGTCGACGATGGTCCAGCTGCTGCCGGGATAGATGCCGACCGTGCGCAGCGCATAGCCCATGTCCGCCAGCTCGCCCACGATGGCGTCGCGGCGGTCGCCGACCTCAAAGCCGATGTGGTGCACGCCGTTGCCGTGCTTGTCCAGGAACTCGCGGAAGGTGGAGTCGTGCTCGTCCGGCTCGTGCAGCTCGATGACGAACCCGCGCTCGCGGCAATCGATGACGGCAAACTTCAGGCCGTAGTACGCTTCCTTGCCGCGGTAGGTCAGATTGGGGTTATGGCTGGGCTCGTCCACGCGGATGGGCGGGACGGGAACGCCGAAAATTTCCGCCCACTTTTGGCAGGCCTTCTCGATGTCGTGCACGACCAATGCGATCTGGATGAATCCTTTCAGGGGAACTTGGTTTTCCATGGCAGAGCCTCCCTAAACTGTTTTTTTGCCGGAAATTGTCTGCCCTTTCAGTGTACTTCCGGATGCGCCATTTGTCAATCTCGTCTCCGCGCGGGTGATGAATAGAGTGTGAACAATGCAGAAAAACCGCAGGGAACTCTTGATTTTTACCAGCGTTAAGATTACACTAATAAGTAGGTTCTGCGTGAACCCGCTCTCCTTCCTCCGGCAGGAAGATGCGAGCGCCTTCCATGACAAACCCGATCCGCAGCCCAAGATGACGTGCTAGGCGCACGGAGGGCAGGTTGTCCTTCTCCACGCGGTAGAGGGCGATGCGTCCCTGCTGCTGCACCTTGCGGATGAGGGCGGCGGTCACGCGGGTGCCAAAGCCCTTGGCGCGCACCGCCGGATGAACCGCGACGGAGATGTCCGCGATCCGTCCGTCGAACACGGCGCCCGCCGCGGCGAGGATCTCGCCGGTTTCCCCGGAAATGCAGCAGGTTGCGTCGTCCTGCAGGGTGACCTGGCCGCGCAGGCGGTCCGGCTCCTCCATGGCGTCAAACAGCTTCTGGAGCGCCGTCTCCTCTCGAAGCGGGGGCAGATTCTCCCCGATCTGCGGAAACTGCGCAAAGAGTCCCAGGACCGTCTCCCGCTGCACGCGCAGCTCCTTTAGGTCCAACAGGACGTTGAGCACTTCGTTCAATCCGGCCCCTTCCGGGATTTCGTCCCGAAGGCACAGGGCCTCCGGCACGAGCGCGACCACCCGCCTATCCGAAAAGGTGTAGACGCAAGCGGGGTATTCCAGGGCGAGGTTTTCATCCGGAACGACGGAGTCCTCCCAGCCCATGGCGTTTAGGAATGCGGTTGTGAATTCGGCGTTCGTCATTCTGCTCTCTCCCGTGTTCGCCCCGCGCTTCTTGCGCCGGGCCGATCGTCTCGTTGATTCAGCAGCTTTTTCTGTAAGCTGATTCAAATTATACTTTCCATCATTCATCTATTCTGAAAAAGGGGGTCTTTCATCATGAGAACCAAGATCTATTACGCGGGCGACAAGCCCAGCATCCAGGAAGTTGCCACCGTCATCGCGCAGGAGTTTAAGCTTCCCGCCGAGCAGCTGCAGCCCGCCTATATGCCCGAGGGCCTGGCCATCGGCTTCATCGGAACCGAGGATCACAACGGCAAGCCCCACAAGGTCGCCGTTGAGTTTGCGAACACCCTGGACACCAAGCGCATGGAGGCTTGCGCCCTGTTCTGCTGCAGCCCCCAAGAAGAGCGGCGAGTGCCTGAAGGAGCTGCGCAAGATCCTGGAAGGCCGCGGCATCAAGGTCCTGCCCGAAGAGCTGATCTGCCATGGCAAGGTCGGCCTGTTTGGCGGCAAGAACCCCGATGAAGAGGACTTCGCCGCTGCGCGCAAGTTTGCGCAGAGCTGCATGGACAAGGCCCTGCATCACGAAATCTAAGTCAATCCCAGCATTTTAGGGGGACGATGGCGCATCGTCCCCTTCTCTTTGTGAGAAAATCCAGAGAAAAGGAGCCGATCCCGCCTTGGATAGGATCAAGAACGTCGCCGCCCTGCACGACCTGGCCTCCTACGGCCGCTGCTCGCTGACCTGCGTCATCCCCGTGCTCTCCTGCATGGGGATCAAGGTCTGCCCCATCCCCACGGCTGTCTACTCCAGCGATACGGGCGGGTTCGGTCCGGTCTATGCCCGGGAACTGACGCAGGAGATGGTCTGCATCCTGGACAAGCTCCGCGCCATCCCCGCCCGGTTCGACGGCGTCTACAGCGGCTACCTGGGCTCCCCGGCGCAGGCGGAGATCGTTTCGCGCTTTCTCCACGCGCAGGACTGCCTACGCGTCGTGGACCCCGTCATGGGCGACGACGGCCGTCTCTACGCCGCCTTTGACGAGTCCATGGTCTATGCCATGCGCACCTTGTGCCGGGGCGCCTCCGTCATCACCCCGAACCTGACGGAGGCCGCGCTGCTCCTCGGTCTGCCGATGCCCGAGGCCCTCACGCGGCAGGAGGCCGTGGACATGCTCGACGCGCTCCACCGCATCACCGAGGGGGATGCGGTCATCACCTCCGCGCTGCTGCGCGACTACCCGGACGCGGTGTGCACCATCGCGCGGGACGAGGCGAGCACCTTTGCCGTGGTGGCCCCGCGCGTGCCCGGCACCTATCCCGGCGCGGGGGACATCTTCACCTCGGTCCTGACGGGGACGCTCCTGCGGGGCGGCACCCTGCCGGAGGCCGTGCGCCGCGCCGCGGCTTTCGTTTCCCGGTGCATGGTCTACACCCATGCGGCGGGCACGCCCACGCGCGAGGGCGTGCTGCTGGAAACCTGCCTTCCGCACGTGCTGGATGCGCCCGAGGGAATCCGCACGGTTTCCCTGCGCTGACTCAGTTCATCTTCGCCTTGTGGCTCGGCCTGCTGACATAGGTGCGGTCCAGCGTCACGACGGCGAAGTAGTTTTCGTTCAGGCCCTTGACCTTCTCGATGATGCGGCGGGTGATCTCCTCGTCCGGCATCGGGCAGTCCCGCGGAACCTGCACGTCAAAGATGAGGTTGGAGTGCGTGTGCCCGCGCACGACGCGGAAGTCGTGGATGGTCAAATCCGGCTGCACCTCCTGCACGAGCGCCTTGGTCTTCTCCCGCAGGGCGTTGACCTCCGGATCGTCCACGACGATGGGGTCCAGGTGGATGACCAGGTTCACGCCGTGGTCCAGCAGGACTTCCCGCTCGATGTTGTCGATCATGTCATGCGATTTGAGGATGTCCTCCCGCGCATCGACCTCGACGTGGACGGTGGCAAAGGTGCGGCCCGGGCCGTACGAGTGGACGACCATGTCGTGCAGGGAGAGCACGCCCTCGTGCCGGAGAATGTGCCGGGTGAGGAGCTGCTCCATCTCCTGCGTCGGCGCCTCGCCCAGGAGCTTGTTCATCGTGTCGCGCAGGATTCCCACCGCCGACCAGAGAATGAACCCCGCAACCACAACGCCCATGTAGCCGTCGAGCGAAAAGTGAATGAGGGGGCTGACGATCGTGGAGACGAGGACCGCAGCGGTTGCCAGCACGTCCGAGAGGCTATCGGTCGCGGTCGCGCGCATGGCGACGGAGTCGATCCGCTTGCCCAGCGCCATGTTGTACTGATACATCCAGAACTTCACCGCAATCGACGCGCTCAGCACGCCGACGGAGAGCCAGGAAAACTCCGCCATGGCGGGGTGCAGGATCTTGTCCGCGCTGTCGCGCAGAAGCTCAAAGCCGAGCAACAGCACGATGAAGGCCACCGCGAGCGAGGCGATGTACTCCATGCGCGCATGCCCAAAGGGATGGTCCGCGTCTGCGGGCTTTCCGGCGATCTTAAACCCGATGAGCGTGATGATGGAAGAACCTGCGTCCGAGAGGTTGTTGACGGCGTCCGCGGTGATGGCCACAGAGCCCGCGATCGAACCCGCCAGGAACTTTCCGGAAAAGAGCAGGATGTTCAGCACGATGCCCATGGCGCCAGCCAGCCTTCCGTAGCTCTGCCGCACGGACGCCTTCTCCGTGTTCTTGTAGTCCTTGACCAAAAGCCTTACCAATAGATTCATGCTCGCATGTTCCCTTCCCGCGCAAGCGCGCGTTTTCCTTTTCTGCCGCCATGCGCGGCTTTTTTTGTGTTAAAATCCAGTCCTTGGGCCCGGGGCCCCTGCAAACCTCGTCACTCGACCGCGACGGCTTCCCCCGTGAAGAAGAGGTACACCAGGCTTTCCTTCACCGAAAGGCCGGCGCGGCGCGCGGCCTCGCGGTAGAGACGCACCTGCGCGCCGTGGCGCTGGCGCACGCTCTCCGGGTCCAGGCCCGTGTGGTCCGTCTTGTAGTCCACGAGCGTCGCGCCGTCCGCCTCCAGGACCATCAGGTCGATCACGCCCTGGACCAGGCGCGTCTGCCCATCCTCGTCCAGGCGGAGCTCAAAGGGTTTTTCGCGAAGGATCGGCGCGCCGCAAAGGATCTTCTGCCCGATCCGCGAGCGCAGAAAGCGCAGCACCTCTTCCGCGCCCGACTGCACCGCTTCTGCCTCCTCCGCCGCCATGCGCGCGGACTCCGCGGCAAGGCCTGCCTGCCGCGCGATCTCCTGCGGCCAGCTTTCCTGCGGGAGCGCGGCAAACGCGGCAAAGTCCACAATCTCCATGAACCGATGCAGGGCCGAGCCGCGCGCAGCGCCCTGAAGCCGCTTCTCCCGCGTCAGGAAGGCCGGCTTCTCCCGCACAAAGAAGGTCTCCTCTCCGTGGGCCAGCTCCGTGACCGATTGCTTCTGGCGCACGGCAGGCTCCGGATACGGGTACCGGTACGTGAGCTGCTGCAGAACGTCCTCGTCCGGCTCGGCCCGCAGCAGGTCGCCAAGATCCGGCGCCTCCTCCGACGCGTCCGCCTCCTGCGCGCGCAGGCTCCACCGCACCTCCCACCGGGAGGGGTCCGCCTCCTCCGCCATCTCCAGGCCGAAGGCGCTGCGCAGCGCGCGGGCGTCCGGATGGGAGAGGACGGAGGGCAGGAGATAGTCCAGCGGACAGGCGGGGTCCTGCCCGCCCGCAGCCCACGCCTGGAGGCGCTTTTCCAGCCCCGCAACCTCGCCAACGAGCGCCAGGCGATCCTGCGCGCGCGTCATGAGCACGTACAGGATGCGCATTTCCTCCGCCAGGCTCTCGCGGCGCTTGACCGCGCCGATCGTGCGCGTGGGGATCGTGTCGTCGCCTGCCGCGCTCTCGGGATCGTAGTATTCCAGCGCCAGGCCGTAGTCCCGGTGGCAGTAGACGCGGCTGGTCAAGTAGCCGTCCGCATCCCGGTCGTTGGAGAAGCGGAACCGCGCGCCCAAGCCCGCGCCGATGACAATGGGGAACTGCAGGCCCTTGGACTTGTGCACGGTCATGATGCGCACCACGTCGTCGTTTTCGGAAAAGGCGGGCACATCCTCTTCGCGGTTGCGGCCCGCGGTGGACTCGATTCTGCGCAGAAAGTCGCCCAAGCGCAGGCCGGCCTCGTCGTATTCCGCCGCGCGCGTGGGCAGGGAGCGCAGGTTGCCCACGCGCGCCTGCCCGCGCGGCAAGGCGGCAAAGCGCGCGAGAATCCCCGTCTCCTCCAGGACGGCGGCGCAGAGCACGGCGAGCTTTTCCTCCCGGGCCACGCGCCGGAGCTTGGCGATCTGATCCAAAAACCGCCCGATCTTCTCCCCGAGAACCGGATCATCCGGATCGTTGCGGTAGGCGATGAGGTTCGTGTAGACGCGCCGTCCCTCGCCCGCGCTGCGGCCCTTGAGGCAGATCTCCGCCAGTTCCTGGGCGGTAAACCGCCCCACCCCGTGCAGGGCGCCCAGGAGATGGACGTCCTCCAGGGGGTTGTGCACGGCCCAGAGGCAGTCCAGCGCCTCGCGGATCTCCGGCGTCTCGAAAAAGCTGCCGCCCCCGCCGGCATAGGCAGGGATGCCCATGCGCGCAAAGCACTCCATGTACTGCGGGAGCACGGAGGACACCGCGCGCCGCAGCACCACGATGTCGCCATAGCGCGCCGGGCGCGTGCCGCCCTTTCCGTCGGAAACGGGCGTGCCCAGAAGCTGGCGGATCAAATGGGCGACGGCCTCCGCCTCCGTGCGGACGCTCCCCTCGCCTTCATCGTCCATGCCCTTTCTGTCGATGAGCTGCACGAGCGTGGGCGCGCCCAGGCCCTCCTGCGTGCGCCCGGGGTAGAGCGCGGCGTCCGCATCATAGTCCATTCCGGCGCTCTCCTGCGTCATGCAGCGGGAAAAGACCCGGTTGACGCTGTACAGGACATTGGGCAGCGAGCGAAAGTTGCGGTTGAGCGCGATGAGCTCCCCGCCCTCGCCCCGGCCGTACCGCCTCTGCTCGTCCAGGAACAGTCCCGGGTCCGACTGGCGGAATCCGTAGATGGACTGCTTGACATCCCCGACGTGGAAGGTGTTGTTCCCGCGCGCCACGCGCCGCAAGAGCACCTCCTGCACGGCGCTGGAGTCCTGAAACTCGTCCACAAATACGTAGGCATAGCGCAGGCGCAGGTCCTCGCAGACGCCCTCGTCCTCGGTCAGGCGAAGGGCCATCTGCTCCAGATCGTTGTAGTCCACAACGCCCATGTCCGCCTTGATCCGGCCGTATTCCGCGTGGAACCGCCGCGTGATCTCCGCCAGGGCGTGCACGGTGTCCGTCATCTCCCGGATCTTCTGCTCCTCCCAGTCGTCCAGGACCGGGCAGGCGGTTTTCGCCTGGGCAAAGGCCGCCTTATAGGCGTCGCGCAGGGCGCGCAGGCGGGTGAGATCCGGGCTGTCGTCGGCCTTTCTGCGATTGGGCGAGCGGAAGGTGGCAAACGAGACGTCCGACGCCTCGCCCTTGCGCATCTGCACAAGGCCGGCCACGTCCCCCGCGATCAGGCCCTCCATCTTGCGGCAGTCCTCGCTGCAGGATGCCTGCACAAAGCGCAGTGCCGCCTCCATCTGCGCCTGCACGCGGGAAAGGGCGCGCTCCCCCTCCGCGCGGGCCGCCTCCATCCAGGGCGCGTGCGCCGGGTCGCGGGCGTCGCGCGCATAGGCCTCCTCCTTTTCGCGCAGCCATTCCATGGGCTCGGGCTGGCAGAGCAGAAACCGGTAGAGGCTCTCGACGTTCAGCCGCACCTGCTGCACGCCGCCCATGCGCTCCAGACGCAGGAGCAGGTCCTCGTCCTCATAGGCCGCGTCCAGCACGTCGTCCATGGCCCGCATCTGGAAGATGACGCGCTCCGCCTCGGAGCAGACGCGCAGGTTGGGCTCCACGCCCGCCTTCTCGCTGTAGCGGGAAAGGAGCGTGCGGCAGAAGGCGTGGATCGTGGAGATGGAGGCAAGGGGCACGCGGTCGAGCTGCGCGCGGAGGGCGGGGGTTTCCTCAGCCTCGCGCTCCAGGCGCAGGAGCAGGCGCTCGCGCAGCTCGTCCGCAGCGGCGCGGGTAAAGGTCACCACCAGGAAGGAGGCGATGTCCGCTCCGCCGCGCACCAGGTGCAAAATCCGCTCCACGAGCACGGCGGTCTTGCCCGAACCCGCGGCGGCGCTGACGAGCAGGTCGCCCTTTTCGTGCGCGATGACGCGCTTTTGCTCCGGCGTAAACTCAGGCATTTTCGTCCTCCTTGCGCATTCTTTGCAGGACCTCCTCGCTGTCCATCTGCAGGTTCCGGCGCTGGCAGCCGGGCAGGCTCTCGTCAAAGCCGCAGACGCTCTGGAACCGGCAGTACTTGCAGGCGTCCAGGTCCTGCGTCAGCGCCGGGGAGGCCGCCGTCTTTCCGGCCAGCGCGTCCGCGGCCAGCTCCGTGAGCTTGCGCCGCGTGTGCCGGCGCAGCAGGCCGAACTCCTCCTCCGAGAGCATCCGGCTGCGTCCGCGCTCGGTGAATTGCCCGGGCAGGGCGTGGCCGTTCTGCACCTTGGGTTCGACGGGCAGCACCTGATCCATCCAGTCCGGATCGGTGCACATCTCCTCGATCACCTCCGGGTCCTCCAGGATGTACCCCGTCAGGCGGAGCTTTTTCCGCTGGCGCGCGGCGAACTTTTCGTCGATGCGGCTCCCGGCAAGGCGCATGGGCGCCTCGGAGAGCTTCTGGTAGAACACCCCCGCCGGGCGCGCCCCGCGCAGGGCGAGCACCGCGTCCAGGTACAGGAAGAGCTGCAGCCGGAGCCCGAAGTAGACGTCGTCCAGCCCCAGGGACGTATTCCCCGTCTTGTAGTCCACCACGCGGGCATAGAGCTCGTCCCGCAGGTGCAGCACGTCCACGCGGTCGATCTTCCCCTCCAGATAGACGCGCTCGCCGTCCGGCAGCGCCAGGGGATCGGTGTCCTCGGGGGTGAAAGCCAGCTCCTCCGCGCTGACGCGGAAGCGGCTCAGGCGCTTTTGCAGGGCCAGCAGGCGGCTCATCCGGCCCATGGCCCGGCGGATCTCCTGGTGGTTGGCCTTGCTCAGGCCGCCCTCGTGCCGGATCGCGCGCTCCTGCGCAAACAGGGGCTCGAGGACCTCGCGCATGAGCCGCTCGGCCTCCTCGTCCCCGACCGCGTCCTCCCGCGCATAGAGCCGGCCGGCAAACTCCTCGATGGCGCGGTGCGCCAGTGTTCCGCGCTCGCGGGCGTCCATGCGCGGCTCGCGCATCTCCCGGGGGCGCAAGCCATAGCGCACAAAGTGCGAAAACGGGCAGAGCGCGAAGGCCTCCAGCTGCGAGATGCTGGCGATCATGCCCTCCACGTTATAGCGCTCGTTCTTCTGCGCGCGCAGGTAGAGGGCGTGCGCGGTTTCGGGGTCCAGAGCGGATTCCTGGCGGTCCGCAACCGCGCCGCGGAGGGTCTCGGCGAACTCCGCGGGCGCGGCCGCATGCAGGGCGCCGGCCAGGCCCAGAAGCTCCGGCGTCAGGGGCACGCCGCCCTGGTAGCCGCAGATGCCGGAAGCGAGCGCCTCCCGCATGGATTCCCGCGCGCCGGCATAGACGAACCGGTCGCCCAGCAGGCCGCAGCGCTCGCGCAGGCGCGGAAAGACGCGCCCTTCCATCCGCAGAAGGAGCGGGCTCTTGCGCAGGGCCGCGCCCCGCGCGTCCACTGCGGCATAGGAGAGGACGAGCTCCTCCTTCGGCGCGAGGAAGGCGCGGTAGAGCGCCATGCGCTCGATGGCCGCGCGGTCGGAAAGGCGCCGGATGTGCATCTCGGCCCCGGCCTCCCGCGCGGCGCGCAGCAGTTCCGCGCGCTCATCCTCCCGGAGCGTTCCGCCGTCCTGCCGCCGCGCCGGAATGCTGTCCGCATTCGTGCCCACGACGTAGAGGATCTTCACCTCCCGCCGGGAAAAGCGCGCGATCTCGCCCACGTAGACCGCGTCCGGCGACATGGGGATGGACCCGATCGAGATGGCCGCAAGCCCCGCGCGCAGCAGGCGCAGAAAGTCCTCCAGGCGCATCTCCTGGTCGCCGCAGAGCTCCACCGCCTGGTCGAGCACGCGGTTGATGGCGGACTGCGCCTGCCGCACGATCTGCATGCGCGTCACGTCCTGCTCCTGCGCGCAGCGCGCGTGTTCCCGGGCGAGCTGGCCGGCGATGTCGTCGTCCTCCATCAACTGCACGACGCCCTCGCAGAAGCGGCGCACGCTCCGCGTCAGCCCCCCTTCCCGGAAGGAGCGGATGGGCGCGACAAAGCGCGCCCGCACCGCCTCCAGGGAGCGCAGGGGATTTTCCGCTCCCTCGTCGGCGCGCACGTCCTCCTCCTCGATGGGGAGCTCCCAAAGGCGCCCCTCCAATCCGCGCTCCATGGCGTAGAGCTCCAAGCGGTCCGCCTCGCGCGAGGTGACGCCCGCGTACCCGCTCTTGAGCGCGCGGAGCATGTCCTCCTGCCGGTAGTAGCGCGCCGCGCCCGCCAGCGCCGCGAGCAGGTACTGCGCCGCCGGGTGGTCCACCGCCGCAGGCTGCCGGTCGATGTAGGCGCGCATCCCGCGCCGCTCGAGCGCCTGGCGAAGCCGCTGCCCGTAGACGTCCATGTCCGCGCAGACCACGGCCATGTCCCGGTAGCGCCAGCCCTCCAGGCGGCACTTTTCAAAGAGGTATCCCGCCGCGCGCTCGGCCTCCATGTAGGGATCGCGCGCCTGCACCGCCTGCACGCGCTCCGGCTCGGCCGCATACCGCGCAGGCCGGTCCGCGT
This sequence comes from Candidatus Spyradocola sp., assembly GCA_050942925.1. Classification (GTDB taxonomy): domain Bacteria; phylum Bacillota; class Clostridia; order Christensenellales; family UBA1750; genus Spyradocola. Next base: position 38,932 of record JBMNOF010000006.1, on the reverse strand, counting down.
AGAGGTTTTTCGCCAGGTGCTCGATCTCCGGGTTGCGCAGGGGCCGGTCCGCAAGCTCCCGCACCGAAAACGCCACGCCCGTCTCCGCGCACATCTCCTGCAGCGTATGCAGCGCGTCCCTTGCGGGTGCAAACAGCGCGGCGTCCGGCGCGCCCGGCGCGCAGAGCGCAAAGGTCACGTAGACCGCCGGGCATGTTCCCCCCAGCGCGGCCAGCAGCCGCAGCGAGGTTCGCGGCAAGACGTCAAAGCCATCGGCAAAGACCGTCACATCCCGCAGGCTCGCGCACCGGGGCACGAGGTCCGCGCTGTGGCGCAACGCGTCCTCTCCGTCCAGATACCGGCCGGCGAGCCGGCGCTCGTACTCCTCGTAGAGCGCGACGAGGTCGTAGACCTTCTGCGCCAGCGCGCTGCCCGGGGGCATCCGGTCCGCCGCGATGCGCAGGAGCGTGGGGTCGTTTTCCCCGCTCTTGAGCTCCGCCATCAGGTCGCCGAGCTGGTCGGCCGCGCCTTGGCTGCCCTGGGAAAAGTAGCGCAGGCTTCCCCGCAGGGAGAGCAGCGCGCCCTTGAGCGCCATGGCCCGGCCCGCGTCCGTGAGCAGCACGCGCGCGCTGCCGCCCGCCTCGCTGCGGATGCGCTGCGCAAGGCGCGTGGGCGAGAGCACCTCCAGGTTCCAGAGCACGTCCAGCTGCAGCTCCCGCGCGAGGAAGAGCTCCGCCTCTACCGTGTCCTGCTCGGGCACGAGGTACAGCACGCGCGCCCCTCTCTGCAAGAGGGCCCGCATCTCCTCCACGCAGGCGCGCGTCTTTCCCGATCCCTCGCGCCCCGCAATGCCGATGACACCCATGCCGCACTACTCCTCTTTCTTGCCTTCCCGCTCGCGGCGGAGCATCTCCTCGCCGCGGCAGCCGGAAAAGACCGCCCGCAGGATGGACTCGTTCGTGGCCTCCATCTCGACGTGCGGGACCGTTCCGTCCAAGTATTCCTCCCCAAAGGGGGTAAAGCCATACCGCCGGTAGAAGCCCTCGGCCTGCTTCTGCGCGGAGAGGCGGAAATGCCGCGCCCCCGCGTTCAGCGCCTTGTCCAGCAGCATCCGCATCAGCAAATCGCCCATCTGCTGTCCCCGCCGCTCCCGCACGACCGCCACGCGGCCAATGCGCCAATAGCCGTCGTCGTCGATATAGAGGCGGCCCGTCGCGGCCGGCTTCCCCTCGCCGTCGTAGAGCAGGCAGTGGATCGCCCGCGCGTCGTAGGCGTCCATCTCCTCCTCGGCAGGGAAGCCCTGCTCCTCCACAAAGACGCGCATGCGCACGCCCTCCACTTCGCTTAGGTCGTCGTTTCCGCGTATGAACTTACCCGTTACCATAGCCGTTCCTCTCCCCCATGCATTTTCGTCCATTATACACGATTTTTGCGCAAAAAGAAAGCAAGATCCCTTTCCCCCCGTCCGCGGAAAGCGTATACTCTTTGTAGAGAAATTCGCTCTGCGGGGAGGGCTGTTCATGCCGGATCTCGACGCGCGCGCCGCGCTTTTTTCCACGCCCATCCGCAGGCGCTTCCGCTCTATGCGGCGCTCCTTTGCGCCGTGCGAGAGCGCTGTCCGGACGCCGTGGAGAAGTTCTGCCGCACGCAGATCTCCCTTTCCTGCGGCCGCGTCTTTGCCTGCGTCTCGTTTCTGCGCGTGCAGCCTCGGTCGGAAATGCCGCCCGGCTCCCTTGTCCTCACGCTCTGCCTGCCCTTCCCCCTCTCTTCCCCGCGCGTCGCGGCCTGCGTGCAGCCCTATCCCGGGCGCTGGACCCATCACTTGGTCCTCGCCTCCCCGGCGGATCTAAATGCCGAGCTCCTCTCCTGGCTCTCTATCGCCGTGGACTTTGCCCGAAGAAAATAGATCCTTCTTTTTCCGTTTACAAGATTTTCCTTGCACCTTTTCCGCGTTTGGGGTACAATAGGCGTGGAAATACGGAAGAGAGGTGCAAACCCATGCAGGACGAGCGCGATATTGTCGTCTTCACCGACGACGAGGGGAACGACTTTGAACTGGAAGTCATGGACTACTTCTTCTACAACGGCCAGGAGTACGCCGTGTTGTCCGATGCGGAGGATGCGGAGTGCGGCTGCGAAGAGTGCGCCCACGACGAGGACTCCTGCGACGACGAGGCTTGCGAGGGCTGCGCGGATCAGGAAGTCTACATCATGAAGATCGTCCAGATGGACGACGACATGGAAGAATTTGTGCCCATCGAGGACGACAGCCTGATGGAAAAGCTCATCGCCATCGTGCAGCGTCGTTTCGACGGCGAAGAAGTCGGCGACGACCCCGACGAGGAAATCTAATCAACGACCGACAGGCGGCGCTTTGCGCCGCTTTTTTGTTTCCCGCTATTCCCCAAAAGGAGGTCATTTTGCCATGTCCCAACCCGCTCTGCACCTGCGCGCCCTTCCCGGGGACTACGCCGTGTGCCGCCTCGCCTCCGCGGCGGAACTCGACTGGGGCGGCCTGGTGACATTCGTCGGAAAGACAGACGGGGAGCTCTCCCTCGTGTGCGAGAGCGCGCGGGTTCCCGCCTCCGCCCTGCTGCGCGCCGCCGGCTGCAAAATTTCCGCTTGACAAAGCGCTTAGCGCGTTGTATCCTGACCTCGAACACTGCGAACAGGAGGTACTTTATCGGGCATGAGGAAAATCTGACGTACACGCTCATTTCTGAAGAAGGCAAATCGCCCTTTTGCAAGAGGGTGTGTTTGTCTTGCGCGCAGAAAGGGGTGTGCGGAAGGATTTTGTCCGCCCGTTTTTTTGTGCGCCCCTGTGCGCCTTCTGCGGCTGAATTCTCCGTCCCCGCCTGCGCGGGGACGTTTTTTGTTTGGAGGAAATGCACATGCCGCAGCTTCTCGTCCGCAATCTCTGCCTGTCGCTGGGCGACAGGGCCCTGCTCCGTTCGCTCTCCTTCACCTTGGAGCCCGGCGAACGCGTGGGGCTCGTCGGGCCGAACGGCTCGGGAAAGACCACCCTTCTGCGCGCCATCGCCGGGGAAATCCCGGTGGATTCCGGCCTCGTGCGCGCTCAAACGTCGATCGGGTTTCTGCACCAGGAGGAGACCGGCCCGGACGACCTTTCCGGGGGCGAGCGCACGCGCGCGGCGCTGGACGCGGTCCTCGCGCAGCCCATGGGCCTGCTCCTTCTGGACGAGCCGACGAATCACCTGGACGCGCGCAACCTCTCCTACCTTCTGCAGCGCCTGCGGGGCGTGCGCGCAACGATCCTGACCGTCTCCCACGACCGCTACTTCCTGGACGCGCTCGCCGACCGCATCCTGGAGCTTTCGGACGGCCAAATCGTGGAATATGCAGGCGGCTATTCCGACTACCGTGAAGAGAAGGCGCGGCACTATGCCGAACAGCTCCACCAGTACGAGTCCGAGCAAAAGCGGCAGCGCGCGCTGGAAGAGGACATCTCCGCCCTGCGCCAGCGCGCGCAGCTCGCCCACCGCAAGTCCACGGAAACGCCCTCCAGCGGCCTAAAGATGGGCGAAAAAGAAAAACGGCGCGCCAGCGCCAAGAAGATGGACAAAAAGGTCAAAAACGACATCCGCCGCCTGGAGCGGATGCGGGAATCCGCGCCCGAGCGCCCCAAGGCCGAGCGCGCGGTCCGCTTCCAGATCGAGGGCCAGAGCGCGCACAGCCGGCGCATCCTGGAAGCCAAGGACCTTAGCAAGCGCTTCGGCTCGCGGGTGCTGTTCGAGGGCGCGTCCTTCGCCCTGCGCGGCGGGGACCGCGTGGCGCTCTTCGGGGAAAACGGCGCGGGAAAGACCACGCTGCTGCGCATGATCGCGGGGGAAGAGCCGTTCTCGGGGGAACTCTGGGTCTCGCCCAGCGTGCGGCCCTGCTGCATCCGGCAGGACTTCTCCTTTACCGACACGGACCAGACCGTCCTCTCCCTCCTGCAGGCGTCGCTGGGGAGCGTCGGCGGCGAGCAGCGACGCCTCCTGCACAACCTGGGCCTCACCGCCCGGCTCCTGGAGCAGCCTGCGCGCGCCCTCTCCTTCGGCGAGCAGATGAAGTGCAAGCTCGCCCTGGCCATCCTGCGGCAGGAGAACTTCCTCCTGTTGGACGAGCCGACAAACCACCTGGACCTCCCCACCCGCGAGCGCCTGGAGGAAACGCTTTCCACCTACAGCGGCACGCTCCTGCTCGCCTCGCACGACATTTACCTGCTCCAGCGGCTGTGCACAAGCGTGCTCGACCTGCGCGGCGGGCGCCTCCGCCATGTGCAGGAGGACTTTTCGCGCTTTGCGCAGGAGGAGCTGGGGCTTTGACGCGCCTTCAGACCCAGGGCGAACCGGGATCGGCCTTGCGCGCGCGCTTGAAGTTCGGGTTGCTGCGCGGAACCGTTTCGGTGCGCACCTCGCCGTCCCGGCAGACGGACAGCTCCACCAGCCCGGAGCGGATGCGCGGCCGGCGCAGCACGCGCGCCGGCGGGGGCGAACCCGCTTCCCGCGCGGCGATCAGGAAGGAAAAGCTCTCGTCCTCATAGGGGAGCTCCCCTTCCTTGAGGAAGCGGTGCAGGCGCGAGCGCTCCACGCGCACGGTGAAGGCGCAAAAGTCCGTGCCGTCCAAGGGGCAGGCGGCATTCCCTGCCGGGCAAGGCGCCAGGACCCGCGCGCCCGCGCCCTGCAGCTGCTCCGCGTAGCGGCGGATGCGCGCATGGCCCTGGGGCGTGCCCGGCTCCACGAGCAGGAGCGCGTGCGCAGCGGCCTCCCAGAGCCGCAGCACAACCGGCTCCGCCTCCTCCGGCCTAAGTTCGCCCAGGCAGTAGGACGCGGTCACCAGGTCCGCGGCGGGGATGGCGGCCTCGCGCACGTCCGCCGCAATCCACTCCACTTCGCCCGCCTGCCCGGCGGCCAAGCGCTTGGCCAGGGCGATCATCTCCCCCTCGCGCTCCAGGAGCTGCGCCCGCCGCAGCTCCGGAAAGGCCGCCCGCGCCGCCCAGTACGCGCTGCCGGAGCCGGAGCCGACGTCGGTCATGGTCTGTGCGCCGGGCATTCCCGCCTCCACGCCCATCTCCAGCGCGCGCGACACGGCGGCATAGGTCGCCGGCATCCGAAAGGCCGCGTAAGCGCGCACCTCGTCCGCGCTGTGCGCAAAGCGCGCGCCGTCCGGCGCCTTTCCCTTTTCCCGGTACCGCCGGGAGAGATCGAGCGCCGCCGCGCGGATCGCCTGCGGCGCGCAATCGGAAAGCTCGCGCTCCACGGCGCTCTGCAAAGACAGGGGCATCTGCATAAATGGTTTCCTCCGCTCCCTTTTTCGTTCAGTATACCGTATCCAAAGCCCGAATGGGAAGAAGTTTTTGCAAAAATGGCATAAGACGCCTAGCCAATGCGCATACTCTTTATGGAATACAAGATGTGCAAAAAACCATTTGGCGAGGAGGCTATTTCATGACGCAGGTCCTGCAACTGCCCACACACAATGGATGGAGCGAAGAGGAAAACGCCCTGCTCTGGCAGGAGGTTCGCGCCTGCTGCGACCAGGGCCAGCCCTTGCGCGCGGCCTTTGACCGCTTGGCGGCTCGCACCGGCCGCAAGGCCAACAGCATCCGCAACTATTATTATGCCGCCGTCAAGGCCGGCCAGGCGCCCGAGGACGTGCCCACCGGCCGTGCGCTGCCCTTTCAGCCCTTCTCTTCGGAGGAAATCGACCTGCTCCTGCGCGAGGTCCTGATGGCGCAGGGCAAGGGAATCTCCGTGCGCGCCTGCGTCACGGCCATGGGCGGCGGGGACCGCAGCGCCGCGCTCCGCCTGCAGAACAAGTACCGTGCGCTGCTCAAGTCCCACCCCGATCGCGTGCGAGGCGTGTTGGCAGAGCTGCGCAGCGAGGGGCTTCCCTGCGCGGACCCGTACCGGCGCGCGCGGGCGCTGGCGCGCGAGACTCCGACGCATCCGGCGTCGGCCGAGGCGCTGGCGCACCGCCTGGCCGTGCGCGCCGAGGACATGGATGAGGCGCTCGGCCGGCAGTATCTCGACCTCTGCTTGCAGATCGCCGACCTGCTCGCGCCCGCGGGCGCGCCGTAAACCACTGCCCCTTGTGCAAAAAAGGGAGGACGAGCGCGCCTGCGCCTGTCCTCCCTTTTGTTTTCTACTTTCTTGTGGCCCGATGCAAGAGGCCCGGCGAATGCACCGCCTGCTGGGACGCGCGTTTGAGGCGAACGCTCCACACGAGGATCAGCACCACGAACAGCACCGAGCATGCGCCCAACACCCAATAGGCGTGCACGCGCTCCGCTCCCATCAGGACTTGCCGCACGGGCAGAATCTCCCCTTGCGCGCACGCGGTCTGCGGGAACAGGACGGCCGCTGCGGCAACCGGACCGCTCCACATCCACTTCTTCATTTGCGTCCGCTTCCTTTCTTCTTTATTTGGACTGATTGTAGCACACGTCTTTGGAGATTACAACAAGGTTCTGTCCAAACCCTACAAAGAGCGGGCCAAATTCCGCAAACCGGGCGCGGAACCTCACGCCTGGGCCGCCATCTTCCGCGTGAGGAAGAGCGCCAGCAGGATTCCGACAACTCCCGCGGCGATCTTGGCCACGAGGAAGGGGCCCACCATGTCCGGCGCAAGATCCGCCACGACGCCGAGCTGGCCGCCGATGACGTGCGCGCCCGTCGCGCAGAACGCGCAGACCACGATCAGCCCGCGCTCGTCCATCTTCTCGACCTGCGTGAAGGTCAGCGTGACCGAGACCGCCGCGCTCAGGATGCCCGTGACCGACTCCCCGCCGATGCCCATCTTGCGCGCGACAAACTGCAGCGGCCGGCGCAAGACCCGGCTCAGGACCGTGAGCAGGCACATCGCGCCCGTCATGATGAAGATGATCGTGCCCACAAGGCGCAGGCCGTCCTGCGCGGGGGTCATGCCTTCCAGCAACGTCCAGCCCGTGAGCATCTGCACGGCCTGCAAAATCAAGCCCACCACCGCAATCGCCGCGAGAATCCGGCCAAAGATCGTAAAGCCCCGGGTCATCTTTTCCGGCGCGCACAGCAGCCCCCACATCAGCAGCCCGGCCAGCACGCACAGGGGCAGGCAGTTATACAGCGCCTGCAAAAAGGGAATTCCGGCCAGCAGCGCGCCCACAAAGCACCCGACGGGAACGCCCACCATGCCCGAAAGAATGCCCCGCGCCAGCTGCGGAAAGAAGCGCTTGTCCATGACCGTGGCCGCCACCGTGATGGTATAGCCCACCGTCGCGCCGCACAGCGAGGAGATGAGCGCGCCCGAGACCAGGCCCATCCTGGGGTCCTGGGCGGTCTCCACCGCCAGCTGGAATCCCCCCATGTCCACCGGGAAGATCATCGCCGGAAACACGGAAGGGTCCATGTGCAGGGCGTTGGCAAGCGGCGTCACCGCCGCGCCGACGTACTTTGCCGCCACCGGCGCCAGGGATAGATGCCCATCACGCCCAGCAGAATCATTCCCATCTTCTGCAGCGTCTCTACAAAGACGTTCCCCAGCTTCAGCCGGTTTCCGATCAAATAGTCTATCCCCCCGATCGCGAAAAAAATCCCGATCACGTAGAGAATTGCCTTGTTATCCACGCCTGTCCACTCCTTTTTTCTGCATACCATCTTTTATTCTAGCATTCGGCCGCCCCGCCCGCAATGTTTTACACTGTAAAACTTCCTTCACGTTTCTCCTATGCGCCGGCCTTCCCTTGACAAACCGATTCTCTCGTGCTATGCTCTAACCGTACTATATGGCATAGTACACAGAGAGGAGGGAAGTCATGTTCACCGTCGATAAGTATTCGCGCGTGCCCATATACGAGCAGATCATCGCACAGGTGGAGATGCACATCGCCTTGGGAGACCTAGCGCCCGAGGGGCTTCTGCCCTCCGTGCGCAGCCTATCGGTGGAGCTGTCCGTCAACCCCAACACGCTGCAGAAGGCGTATGCGGAGCTGGAGCGCAGGGGGCTTTGTTACAGCGTGCCGGGCAACGGTCGGTTCATCTCTCCGGATGCGGCGGAAAAACTGCGCGCCAGCCGGCAGGGCCTGCTGGTGGACATCGCGGAAAAGACCGGCCAACTCGCCCAGGCGGGGATTCCGCTTGTGGAAATCGTCTCCGCCGTCACGCGCGCCTATCAGGAAGCGAAACAAGGAGGGACAACATGATACAAGTCAATGGCCTGACCAAGCGGTTCGGCGACTTTACGGCGCTGTCCAATCTGGACTGCACAATCCCGGAAGGCTGCGTCTACGGCCTTGTGGGCGCCAACGGCGCGGGCAAGTCCACGCTTCTGCGCCTGATCTGCGGCATTTACCGCCCGGAAAAGGGAAATGTGACGCTGGATGGAAAGAACATCTATGAAAACCCGATTCTGAAATCCCACCTGGTCTTTGTTCCGGATGAGCTCTACTTCTTGCCGCAGTCGAATCTCTCCCGCATGGCAAAGACCTATGAAGCGGTGTACGCCCGCTTTGACCGCGCGCGCTTCCAGGAGCTCCTGCAGGTGTTTCACCTGGATGCAAACGCCAACCTCAACACCTTCTCCAAGGGCATGCGGCGCCAGGCGGCCACGATTCTGGCCCTGTCCTGCCGCGCAGACTATCTCTTCCTGGACGAAACGTTCGACGGGCTGGACCCGATTCTTCGCAACCTGGTCAAGAAGCTGATCTATGCGGACGTAGCCGAACAGGGCTGCACGGCGGTTCTAACCTCGCACAGCCTGCGGGAGCTGGAGGACACCTGCGACCAGCTCGCGCTGCTGCACAAGGGCGGCATCGTCCTGGAGAGCGACGTGCAGAAGCTCAAGACCACGCTCTTCAAGGTGCAGATCGCCTTTGATCACGAGTACGACCACACGCTCTTCCAGGGCTTTGACGTGCTGAACTTCACCAAGCACGGCTCGGTTTCCAATCTGATTGTTCGAGGGGATCGCGATGCGGTGACGCTGTCGCTGCGTTCGCAGTCGCCCGTGCTGCTGGAGATTCTCCCGCTCTCGCTGGAGGAAGTCTTCCTCTATGAGATGGAATCCCTGGGCTATTCCTTCGACGACGAAATCCGATAGGAGGCGCGCACATGAAACGCAATCGCTTTGCGCTCTTCAGTCCCGGGCTGTACGTGGAAACGCTGCGCCAGCTCCGTCTCATGGGGGGCATTTATCTGGTCCTGTGCGTGGCGTTCACGCTGATTCCGAACCTTCTTTCTTCCTTTCAATCGCAGTCGCAGCCGGGAATCAGCGAGTTCGCCCCGTCGCTCTTCCTCTTTATCTACATCGCGCCGTTGACGCTGGTGTGCACGGCCTTTGGCTACCTCACCCGGCGCAACGCCTCCGACTTCTACCATTCCCTGCCCCTGACGCGGAACTGTCTGTACATCACCCGCGTGCTGGCGGTTTTGACCTACCTGGTGGGCACGATTCTCCTGTCGCTGCTCAGCGCCTGCTTGGCCTACGCGCTCTGCGGCCGGCCGTACAATCCGGCGTACCTTCCGGACCAGTTCCTGTACTTCACGACCTGCGCGGTGCTGGTCATGGGCTGCTCGCTCATCGGCATCACGGTGACGGGCACGCAGTTTTCCGCGTTTGTCGTCACGGGCATTGTGCTCTTCCTGCCGCGGCTGATCAGCGTTGCGGTGGCGGGCATGGTCGAATCCGTCGCCCCCCTCGTCTACCCGAAGGAGCTCGGGCCGCTGTTCAACTACAACTTAAACCTCCCGGCCTCGGCCGTGGCGGGCGTGCTGTCCCTCGGCACGCTGGGAACCCTTTCCCCGAACGAGTTCATGCGCTACGGCGCGGGGATGCTCTACACAGGGGTTCTGGGGGTTCTCTATGTGGTCCTGGGCGGCGTCTTCCACCGGACACGCGCCTCGGAGACGGCGGGCAAGAGCGCGCCCAACCGCGTGCTGCAGCACGTCTACCGCTGCGCGATCTCCCTGCCGCTGTTCCTCGTGCTGGGCGTGTTCCTCTCTTTGGAGGACTGGAACGTGCGCGTATACAACGCGCTCTTCTTCTGGCCGCTGTTCGTTCTGGCCCTTGCCATCTACTTCATCTACGAGCTCATCACCACCAAGAAGGTGCGCAACCTGCTCTCGGCGCTCTGCGTGCTGCCCGTCGTGCTCGCGCTGGGCTTTGGCCTGCCGCCGCTGGCCCGCATCGCCGGCGAGCATCTGCTGCACACCGTGCCGGCGGAGGAGGATGTGACCTCCGTGCAGATCGCGGTCGATCCCAACGGCAGCCTGCGCAACTACGCGGAAATTCAGCTCTCCGAGATCTCGTCCACGGATGAAGAGCTCCTCTCCTTGACGACGCACGCGCTGGAATCCACCGTGGCCTACTACGACGACACCGATAAGTACGTCGGCGCCCGCCAGCCCCTGGGCGTCCGGTTCCACCTCCGCTCCGGCGGCTCCCTGACGCGGCGGGTCCTGTTCCTCGAGACCGACCTTGCCCGCCTTTCCGAAATCCTCACGTCGGACGAGGCCTACCGGAGCGCCTTGACCCGCCTGCCGCAGCCGGAGGAGATCCTCTCCGTCGACGGCCCCGGCTGGAAGCAGCAGGACGACAGCGAGTTCTTTGCGCTCTACCGCGAGGAGTACGCGGCGCTCTCCCCGGAGGACCAGCTCTCCCTGGCGCTGTCCATCCCCTCCTTTGCCCGCTCCGAGGAGAGCGCGGCCATCCCGGAGGCCGGCGGCATGGTCTTCTCCCTCTCGGGCGTGGCGGACGGCGAGAGCTTCTACGCCTCCTATGGCATCACGGAGAAGACGCCGAAGTCCCTTCTGCTCGCGATGCAGCGCGTGAACGAGGAATCCGGATTCGCCACCTCCTCCGCCGAGGAGACCACCGATTCGCAGACCGCGGAACAGGCGGACGCCTATGCCGAGGAGGTACTGCCCCAGCAAGCGCTGGAGCAGACGGAAGAGATGCTGCGCAATCCCTCCCCGGACGCGCAGCTCTGGGTCGAGGGCGACTTCCTCGTCTATGAGCCCGGAGCGGACGGCCGGATTCTCTCCATCAAGTTGAACCTCTCCGACGCCGCGCCCACGGACTCCGACGTCACGGCGGAATATGCGCCGGAGGCGCTGCCGGACGTGCTCGAGCTTCTCGACCTGCTCCAGTCCTGTTCCACCCAGATCGACTCCCTGGACGAACCGATCGTCGGCCTCTCCTACTTCCTCACCCAGGACTACAACATGGGCACGGGCGTATCGGTCGGCACCGTCTACTTCCGCATGACGCAGGCGCAGTTTGACCGCTTCCTCGCCCTGACTGCGCCGTATGTGCAGTAAAAAAGGAGGCGCTTCTGCGATGAAAGCCTGCAAGGCACTGCTCCCTCTGCTGCTGATCGCGGCCCTGCTCACGGGCTGCTCCTACGCCTCGGTGATCGAGGAGAACTGGGGCCTTGAGATCCCCGGCGGCTATGAGGAAATCTACTCCACCGACACGGGCGCCAGCTTCCAAGGCGACGGCACCCGCTACCACGTCTTTTGCTACGCAGAGGGCGCCGCGCTGCCCGATGCCAACTGGGGCGAGGCCACCGGCCCTACCGCGTTCGCGGACAGCGTCCTGGACGCGGCGGAGGACTTCCTCGCCGAGCTGGACGTTCCGCCGGAATGGCGCATCCCCTATGCGGATTGCCGCTCCGCCTACGAGCGCCAGGACGACAACTCCGAGCTCCTGCTCTTTCTGGACGAGGATACGCGCACGCTCTACGTCGTGGAGAGCTTCCTATAGCGCGAACCGCGCCCGCGCAAGTACAATGCTATCTTGTTGTCTATTCGTGTTTTATTGTTTTCCCATTTCGGGAAGTCCAGGGGACGCCGCCGTGCGTCCCTTGATTTTTTTGACGCAAAGTGCTAGTATTCTAACTGTATTTGTGTCCTCGGGCGCGGACCCCAGATTCTCCACATGGAAGGCGAAAAGAAAATGGAAAGCATGAAATACAGCGATACCGAATTTGCCGTGTCCTTGTCTCCCCAGCAGGTCGTGGCGGAAGTCCATGCCAACACCGTGGATCTCCCCAAGCGGACGGTGCGGGAGCACATCGAATATGCCTTGGACCACCCCATCGGCGCCGGTCCCCTCGAGGAGGCCGTCCAGCCCGGGGACAAGGTCTGCATCCTGATCTCCGACGTCACCCGCCGCTGGCAGCAGCCCAGCACCTATCTGCCCATCCTGGTCGAGCGGCTCAACCGGGCCGGCATCCCCGACAGCGATATCCTCATCCTCTGCGCCACCGGCACCCACCGCAAGCAGACGGAGGCGGAGCACATCTCCCTTGTGGGCGAAGAGCTCTACCGCCGCATCCGGTTCCTGGACCACCAGTGCGACGACAAGGAGCACCTCACCTACGTGGGAACCACCAGCCGCGGCACGCCGGTGTGGCTGAACAGCTACGCCATGGCTTGCGACAAGATTCTCCTCACCGGCGGCGTGGTCTACCACTTCCTGGCCGGCTTCGGCGGCGGCCGGAAGTCCATCGTCCCCGGCATTGCGGGCCGGGAAACGATCAATACCAACCACAACAACGCCCTGAACCACGGCCTGGGCAGCGGCTCCAATCCCCGCGTCTGCAACGGCAACATGTCGGAGGACAACCCCTTCCACAGCGACCTGATGGAGTGTGCCGCCTTTGCCAAGCCGGCGTACCTGCTCAACGTCATCGTGGACGACAACTACCAGATCGTGGGCGCCTTTGCCGGAGACTGGCGCAAGGCCCATGAGGCGGCGGCCAAGGTGGTGGAGCAGCTCGACGGCGTTCCGATTCCCCGCCGCGCTCCGCTGGTCATCGCCAGCGCGGGCGGCTATCCCAAGGACATCAACCTCTACCAGACCTCCAAGACCCTGTCCAACGCATTGGCCGCTACCGCGCCCGGCGGGACGATGATCCTGCTGTCCCAGTGCCGGGAGGGCTTTGGCGATCCGGACTGCGAGGCCCAGATCTGCGCCTATGACACCATGGCGGAGCGCGAGAAGGCACTCCGCGCGGACTTCTCCATCGGGGGCTTCGTGGGCTTCCTCTTTGCCGAGACGGCGGAGAACTACCATCTCATTCTCGTCACGGACATCCCCGCTGAGCGGTTTGGGCGCACAAAGATCCAGGTGGCCAAGACGCTGGACGAGGCGTTGGCCTTGGCCGCCCAGGGGAACGGCGGCAGCCTGGACGGGGTAGAAACCATCCTCATGCCCCACGGCGGCAGCACGTTCCCCCTGCCCCAGGCCTGATCCCCCAGCGGCAAACGCGCAGCGCAAGGTTTGTACGTGCTGCGCCGGCCGATCAAAAAAAGACACGCCAGTGGCGTGTCTTTTTTGATCGGCCGGGAGCCGTCAGCCCCGGAGGTAGGCCTGGAGAATGCGCACGGAACGCTCCGACGCCAGGGCCACGAACTGCGGGTAGCTCATCTTGGCCGCCTCATTGCCGCCGTCGGAGATGGCGCGCAGCACGGCGAAGGGCACGCCGCCCGCGGTGCAGACCTGCCCGATGGCGCCGCCCTCCATCTCCGCGGCCTGCGCGTCAAAGTGCGCGCGGATGCGGTTGATCTGCTCCTTGGAGGCGATGAACTGGTCCCCCGAGGCCACGAGCCCGCGCCGCACCTCGATGCCCACGCTCGACGCGGCGGCAGCCAGGGCGTCGCACAGCGCGGCGTCACAGGGCATCTCCACGCGCTGCAGGCCGGAGATGTAGCCCACCGGATCGCCCAGGGGCGAAGTGTCCATGTCGTGCTGAACGACGGCAGTGGCCAGCACCACGTCCAACACCTGGAGGTTCGGGCCGATGCCGCCGGCAACGCCCGTGTTGATGACGACATCCGGCTTGTAGAGCAGGAGCATGGTCTGCGCGCACATGGCGGCGCTGACCTTGCCCACCCCCGCCACGGCTACGACCACGTCCCTGCCGAGGATCTTGCCCTCGTCAAAGCGCATCCCGGAGACGGTTTCTGTCTTTGCGCCCTCCATGAGGCCGCGGAGCGTCTCCACCTCCACGTCCATCGCGCCAATGATCCCGATTTTCATGGCCATTCCTCCGTTTTTGCCTGTTTCCTCCCGATTTTAGCAAATCCCGCCAAAGATGTCAAAAAAACTTCTTGCAATGCGGCCCGTTTCTGTTATAATAATCATGAAATTTTCTCCTAGGGATTTAGTCGGATTTGAAGGAGGTCGGATGCAAGCATGAAAACCATCGCCAGCTTTTCCGTGGATCATCGCGGCATGCAGCCGGGCGTATACTTTCGCGAAGACGTGCGCGCGGGCGTGCCGGTGCTCACGGCGGATCTTCGCTTCTATCAACCGAACGCGGGGCGGTATTTGACCACGACCGAGGCGCACACGGTGGAGCACATGCTGGCCACCTGCCTTCGCTCCTCGGGCTGTGCGGACAACATCGTGTACTTTGGGCCCATGGGCTGCCGCACGGGGTTCTACCTGGTGACGATTGGGCTGACGGAGGACGAGGTCTGCCGCCTTCTGCGGGAAACGATCGCCCTCTCCCTCTCCATGGAGAGCGTCCCGGGCGCCTCGGAGGAGAGCTGTGGAAACTACCGCGATTTGAACCTCCGCGACGGCGTAGAGGCCCTCAAGGCCTTCCTTCCCAAGTGCGAAAAACGGGCCTACAAACCGCTATAACCTGTCAAGGCACACTATGCAAAACTTTAACTTGATTTTTGGGAAATTTCTTTCATACTAGAGCTGGTTCTTTACTTCTTCTATTATGGGAGGGGATACATGCAAATGGCTGAGCCCATCCTTACATTGGAAAACATTCACAAGTCCTTTGACGGAACTGCGGTCCTGGACGGCATCACGCTCAGCGTCCTTCCGGGGCAGTTTATCACCCTTCTTGGCCCCTCCGGGTGCGGCAAGACCACGACCCTGCGCATCATCGCCGGTCTGGAAACGCCGGACGAGGGCCGGGTCCTTCTCAACGGCGCGGACGTGACCAAGCTCCCGCCCGAAAAGCGCGCCGTCAACACCGTCTTTCAGAACTATGCGCTCTTCCCACACATGAACGTGCAGAAGAACGTCGCCTATCCCATGAAGCTGCGCCACGTCAAAAAGGAGGACGCCGCCCGGCGGGTGGAAGAGCTCCTGTCCGTCGTGCAGCTGGAGGGCTTTGGCAAGCGCATGCCCACGCAGCTCTCGGGCGGCCAGCGCCAGCGCGTCGCCATCGCGCGCGCCTTGGCCTGCGACCCGCAGCTGCTCCTTCTGGACGAGCCCCTGGGCGCGCTGGACCTGCAGCTCCGCCGCCAGATGCAGGTAGAGCTCAAGGCCCTGCAAAAAAAGCTGGGCATCACCTTCATCTACATCACGCACGATCAGGAAGAGGCGCTGAACATGTCCGACCGGATCGCGGTCATGAACCACGGCCGGTTTGAGCAGATCGGCGCGCCCGAAGAGATCTACGAGCACCCGACCACGCGCTTTGCGGCGCAGTTCATCGGGCAGAGCAACATCATCGAGGGCGTTGTCACCGCCGCGGGCGAATCGAGCGCGACGGTGGAGGTCTGTCTGGGCAACGCGATGGTCGTGCCCGGCGCTTTCCAGGTGGGCGAGCACATCGCCCTGTCCGTCCGCGCCGAGCGCATCGATTACGCGGACACGGCCGAGTACGGCTTTACGCTCACGGGCGTCATCAAGATGCACAGCTACATCGGCGGCGTGCTGCGCACGACCATCGAGCTGCCCACGGGACAGGAGCTGCTCATCACGGGTGCAAATCCCGTCTCCAAGTACCCCGCAGGGTGCCGCGTCTTCGTCTTCTGGGACCCCGCGGTCGCCGCGGTGGTGGAAAGGGGGAAGGGCGAGTGAGGGCAAAGAGCTCGGAAGCGCCCAAGCGCCGCATCTCCCCGACGGTCTATCTGCTGGCCGTTTGGACCTTTCTCTTCGTGGCGCTGCCCCTTCTGTACGTCGTCGTCATCACCTTCCTAGAAAAGGGCGAGGTTTGGGGCATCACCAACGTCTTTACGCTGGAGAATTACCAAAACCTCTTTAGCGCCGTGTACGGCAAGGTGTTCCTGGACTCCTTCCTCGTGGCCATTGCCACGACGGTCTTGACGCTCCTGATCGGCTATCCCTTTGCCTACTTTACGGCAAAGTTTTCGCCCAAGGTGCGCAGTTTCATCGTCCTGCTGCTGATGGCGCCCTTTTGGATCAACTCCCTGCTGCGCCTAAACGGCTGGATCATCCTTTTGAAGGCGAACGGCGCGGTCAACACCGTCCTGCAGTCCATCGGCCTGATCGACGAGCCGCTGAAGATCCTGTACAACAACGGCGCGATGATGCTGGGCATGGTCTACGCGCTTCTGCCCTTCATGATCACCTCCATCTACAATTCCGTGGAAAAGCTGGACTGGACGCTGGTGGAAGCCTCGCGCGACCTGGGCTCTTCGCCCTTTACGGCGTTCTGGACGGTGACGGTTCCGCTGACGGTCCCCGGCATTGTCGCCGGGTGCGTGCTGGTGTTCGTCCCCTCGATGGGTCTGTTCTTCATCTCGGACCTGTTGGGCGGCGGCAAGACGCTGCTGTTGGGCAACCTCATCAAGAACGAGCTCATGCAGGCGCGCAACTGGCCCATGGGCGCGACGCTGTCCATCGCCATGCTCATCTTTACGACGGTCTTCATCTATCTGTATAAGAAGGTTACGGGGGCAAAAACCCTGGGTGGTCTCCGATGAAAAGGACGAATACCTGGCGCTCCAAGCTGTTTGTGCTGCTGGTGCTCCTGTTTAACTACCTGCCCATCATCGTGGTGGTGGTCTATTCCTTCAACGCCTCCAAGTACGGCAACTGGGAAGGGTTCTCCCTGGAGTGGTATGAAAAGCTCTTCCGCAACTCGCAGATCATGCGGTCGCTCAAGAACTCCCTGTTCCTGGCCGTCTCCTCGTGCGCGCTGTCGATCCTCATCGGCACGGCGGGCGCGGTGGGCATGGCCAAGTCCCGCTTCCGCGGGCAGAACCTGTTGGAGAACGTCTCCCTCGTGCCCATGATGCTCCCGGAGATCATCCTGGGCATGGCGTACCTGGCCTTCTTCTCCATCGCGCAGATCCCCTTTGGCATGCTCACCCTGATCATCGCGCACACGACGTTCTGCGTCCCGTACATCTTCATCAACGTGCAAAGCCGGCTGGTGGGCCTGGACCCCGCCTATGTCGAGGCGGCGCGGGACTTAGGCGCGACGCAGACGCGCGCGTTTTACGACGTGACGCTGCCGCTGATCACGCCCGCCATCATCTCGGGCGCGCTGCTCGCCTTCGCCATGTCCATGGACGACGTGGTCATCTCCTTCTTTGTCACGGGCACGACCTCCAACACCCTGCCGCTGCAGGTCTACTCCATGCTCAAGATGGGCGTCACCCCGGAGGTCAATGCGCTGTGTACGCTGATGCTGCTGGTGGTCTTCGGCGCAATCGGGCTGTTCTACCTGTTCAGCTCCCTGCGCAAAAAGTTGCGGTAATACGGCCGGGCGACCGGCGTATTATACATCATTTCATCATTTTGAGGAGGAAGAAACGAAGAAATGAAAAAGACCCTGATCCGTGCCTTCAGCCTGGTGCTGGTCCTTGCCCTCATGCTGTTGAGCGTGGGCTGCTCGTCCGCCCCTGCGCAGGAGCTGGTCATCTTCTCCTGGGCCGACTATGTGGACCCTGATCTGCTGGCACAGTTTACGGAGGAAACTGGCATCGCCATCAACTACAACTACTTCACCTCCAACGAAGAAATGCTCTCCAAGTTGGAAGCCGTTGAGGGCGGTGACTATGACATCGTCATCGCGTCCGATTACATCATCAATATCGCGCGTTCCGAGGGTCTTCTCAAGGAAATTGACAAGGAGAAGGTTCCCAACTACTCCAACCTCAATCCCGCTTACCTCAATCAGTTCTTCGATCCGGACGGACTGTACACCGTTCCCTACGTTGCGGGCACGCCGCTGATCGTCTACGATCCCTCCAAGGTCACCTGCGAGATCACCGGCTACAACAGCCTGTGGGACCCGAGCCTGAAGGACCAGCTGGTCATCATGGATGACATGCGCAACGTCATCGGCATGACCATGAAGTCCATGGGCTACACGCTCAACACCGAGGACCCCGAGGTCATCGCGCAGGCGGGCGAAAAGCTCCTGGAGCTCAAGCCGAACATCCGCGCGCTGGATGGCGACACCCCGCATGAGAAGCTGATCTCCGGCGAGTGCACCATCGGCTACATCTTCACCTCCCAGGTCTCCGCGGTTCTGGCCGAGCGCCCGGACTTCCAGGTCTGCTACCCGGAGGAGGGCATGGGCTTTGGCATCGACGCCTTCTTCGTCCCCGTCAACGCGCCGCATGCGGACGCCGCCTTTGAGTTCCTGAACTTCATGTGCGACCCGGAGGTCAGCGCAAAGGCTTCCGTCTTCACGCAGTACATCAACTGCAACTCCGCTGCGACCGAGTACCTGCCGCAGGAGTTCCTGGACAACGCAGCCGTCAACATCCCCTCTGACGTGCTGGGCGAGATCGAGTTCATGCAGGACATCTCCCCCGAGGCGACCGAGCAGATGAACGAAATCTGGAACACCTTCAAGCAGGCGTAACGTTCGCCGCGCAACCGCATAAGCCACAAAAGAAAGGTGAAAGGCATCACGCCCTTTCACCTTTTTCCTCTTTTTCTCACTGGACCCATTAAGGAGAACACAGACAAAATGAATACGCTTTGCATCAACAACGGGCTGGTAATCGACCCCGCGTCCTGCACCGCCCGCTTGGCTTCGGTGGGCGTAAAGGACGGCCGCATTGCGGAGATTTCCGATACCCCTCTCCATGCAGACACCGAGCTTGACGCCGCTGGGCACGTCGTTTGCCCCGGGTTTATTGATGTGCACGCCCATGTGGACAACGTGACTTCCTATCCGGATCACGAGACCTGCGCAAAGCTCTCCCTTCTGCAGGGTGTGACCACACTGGTCAGCGGGAACTGCGGCCTGTCCGTTCCCAACGTCACCGAGTTCTTTGACAGCATCGACAAGGGATACCCCTTGAACCAGGCGGAGCTCCTGGGCGGCTCCACGCTGCGCAAAATGGTCGGCGCCTGCAACATCTACACCCCGGCCACCAAGGAGCAGATTGACCACATGTGCTGCCTGGCGCGCCAGGCGCTGAGCCAGGGCGCCGCCGGCATCTCCCTGGGCGTCGGATATACGCCCGGCACCTCGCTGGACGAGATCATCGCCCTGGCGACCGTCGCGCGGGAGTACGGCCGCGTCCTGTCCATCGACACGCGCATGGAGGACGACTACGACCTCACCTCTCTAGGCCAGGCGATCGAGGTCGCCCGCAGGACCGGCGCGCGCATCATCATCAGCCACTTGGTCTACCAGTACGGGGAGTTCGTCATGCGCGAGGCCTTGAATCTGCTCGACAAGGCCCGTGCCAACGGCGTGGACATCTGGGCCGACAGCGGCATGTACGTGGACTGGGCCACCTCCATCGGCTCGGAGTGCTTCCGCGAAAGCTATGTCTTTTCGCACGAAAGCATCCTGCCCAACCTCCTGGTCGCCACCGGCGAGTTCACCGGCCAGCGCTTGAATGAGGAGCTCTACCGGACGATGCGCACGCTGCATCCCAACGAGACGGTCATCTGCAAGACCTTTGCCGAGCCCTCCATTGCGCTGGCCTTCACGCGCGACTACATCATGCCCTCTTCCGATACCGCGCCCTACCTGCCGGGCGAAGGCCATCCGCAGATCGCCGGCACGTTTGCCGCGTTCTTCCGCATGGTGCGGGAGAAGGCCAACCTGAACCTCTGCGAGGCCGTGCGGCGCGCAACGCTCCTGCCCGCGGAGGTCATGGGCTTCAAGCACAAGGGCCGCATGTGCGTCGGCGCCGATGCGGACATCGCGGTCTTTAACCCCAACACCATCTACGACAACGCCACCTACGTCGACCAGGGCCGCCCCGACGACCCGCCCGAGGGCATCGACTTCGTCCTGGTCAACGGCCGCTTGGCCGTGCACGGCAAGGAGGTCGTCCAGGCCAACAACGGCCGCGCCCTCAAGTGCTGCCGCTGCTGCTCGATGTGACCTAAGAAACCAAGGGCGTTCCGTCCCCTCCCCTTGCAGGGAGCGCGGCGGAACGCCTTTTTTTGCGGCAAAAAAGTGGGGACCCCTTGCACACTTTGGGGTCCCCACTTGCCCGAAATGGGAGCAACCGATTTCCTCTCTTATGCGGACAGGTAGCTCATGGACACATAGTAGCCGTTGCTCAGGCGCGCCCAATCGCCGTAGGTGGCCACAACCTGCACCGCGGTGCCGCGGGAGAGCGTGCCGACCTTGCTGTAGGAGGTCGAGGGGCCGGTGCGCACGTTCAGCGTGCGGCAGGTGACGTACATGGTGGTCGCAGAGCCGTCCTCAGAGGTGGTGACGGCCATCAGGTACTGCGCGGAGACGTAGTTGCCGTCCGTCAGCTGCGCCCAGCCGTTGGCGATGCTCACAACTTCCACGAGCTCGCCGTTCTCCAGCTGGTAGGAGGCCTTGGAGTAGGAGGTCGAGGGACCGGTGCGCACGTTCAGCGTGCTCGCGGTGACCATGTAGGTGCTGGTCTCGCCCTCGTCGTCCGTCTCGCCCTCGTAGATGTCACTGGTAACGGTGACCTTCATGGACGAGGACTCGTACTTCGTGGTCTTGTTGTTGGAAGAGGTAAACTCGTAGGTCGCGGTGACGTAAGCGGTGCCCTCCTGGGTACCGATGATGGTGTCGTCGTCCTCGATGTCGATGACGTTGAGGCTGGTGCCTTCACCGGGTTCGATCACTGCATCCACCGTGCGGCCCGTGGCCACGCCCAGTACGTTGGGGGTGTAGCTCTCGCCGATGTCCAGGGTGATGCTGGCTTCCTCAAAGTAGATGCCCTTGGGGTCGGTCTCGTAGACGTCGGTGCGGATGACGACATCGTATTCCTTGGTCTCGTAAATCGCAGAGGAGGTTTCCAGCTTGAAGACCACGTTGCTGAGGGCGTCGTCATTCGAGCCGTAGGTCGATCCCAGGATCTTGAAGTAGGCGATGGAGCTATCCAGCTTCTCGCCGTCCTCCTGCACCGTGCCATCCTCATCGCAGACCTGGAAGATGGACTCCTCCGTGCCCAGATCCGAGGACGGGTCGTAGGCCCAGGTCACCACGTCGAAGAGCTCGCCGTCCTCATCGCGGAAGGTGATCTCCATCGTGGCGTCGTCCGTGGGGGCAGAAGACGCATAGTCCAGGTAGATCTTGGAGCCGACAATGTACGCGTCCACGCCGCTGCCCGCAATGCGGGAGATCGTCGTGGTTTCGCCGTTCTTGTACTCGGACTCGTTGACCATGCGCAGGGTGATCTTCGCGGTCTCGGTCACGGTGTTGCCGTCCGCGTCCTCAGACTCCACTTCGATGACGTAGGTGTCGGTGTAGCCGGACTTGGTCGCTTCCACCGGGAACTTGAGGATGCCATCGTCCTCAAAGTACCCCATCTCGCTCTGGTAGGAGGCGCCCACCAGGTCATCGGGATCATAGTCCTTGCCGTCGATGGTCACGGAGATGTCGCCGGTGAGCTTGGAGGTGTCAAAGCCGGAGACGAGGATGAGGATCATCTTCGCGTCCTCGGAGTAGCGGCCGGTGGTGACTTCTTCCATGGTCTCGTAGTCGTATTCCACGGTCAGGGAGTTTACGTCGGTGTCATAGGCAATGGAGTCGCCCTCCACGCCGTCGTCGGTGATGAGGTACGCACCGACCGTGTAGCTCTTGTCGGAGATGGTTTCGGTGCTGGCAGCCATCGCGGTTACGCACGACGTCAGGAGCAGCGCCGCGGCCACCACGGTGGCCAGAAGTTTCTTCATGGTTCACTTCCCCTTTCTGATGATGTGCGCTCTTCCTGAGCGCACATCCAGAATAGCACACTTGCATAATTATGTAAATAGTCCGGAATCCTTTTGAAACAAATTATTTATAAATTTCCCTCGTTTTTGCGTGTATGTATCGTGAAATCCTCACAATTTACGCAATTTCTCTTCACAATTTCATCATTTGATGGGTGTTTGAAAGAGTTATATCCAATTTGTTATGGACGTGTGCGCAGCGCATGTGTGAATTTTTATTCACATCGCGAATATTCATACGAAAAAAAAGGGCCCACCCGGATGGGTGGACCCTTCGCCTTGCGCGAAAAAGCGCCGTGGATTTATGTGGTACGGGCGGCGTTGAGCTTTGCCGCCTTCCAGAACAGGAGGAATCCGATGACGAATAGAACGGTGATGGCGCCGACACCCGCGTTGGCAACGCCTGTCAGCTGCGCCACCGCGCCGACCAACATCGTGCCCATGAAGGACGCGCCCTTGCCGCAGATGTCGTAGATGCCGAAGTATTCCCCGGACTTTTCCGGAGGGATAATCCGCGCAAAGTAGGAGCGCGAAAGCGCCTGGATCGCGCCCTGGAACATGCCCACCATCACTGCGAGGAACCAGAACTCCCACTGCCGGTCGAGCTGGATGGCAAACAGCGCGATGCCCGTGTAGGCCGCGATGCAGATCTTCATCAGGAGCGCGGTATCGCAGCGCTTGGAGAGCCAGCCAAAGAGCAGCGCACAGGGGAAGGCGACGATCTGGGTCACCAGCAGCGCCAGGAGCAGCCCTTGCGTGTCCAGCCCCAGGGCGCTGCCATAGGCCGTCGCCATCTCGATGATGGTGTAGACGCCGTCAATGAAGAAGAAGAACGCGAGCAGATAGAGGAAGATGTGCTTCTGGCCGCGGATGTCGCGCAGAGTACGGCCCAGGCGGCAGAAGCTGTCGCGCACAGGGCGGTCGGGCCGGGCGGCAAAGTGCGTCTGCCGGTAGCTGCGCAGGAAGGGCACGGTCATCAGCGCCCACCATAGGGCGTTCAGGCAAAAGGCGATGGCCATTGCCGCGCGCATGCTGAGGCCAAAGGAATCGCTGAACAGGACCAGCACCAGCGACGCGAGGAAGGGAACGCAGCTGCCGATATAGCCCCAGGCGTAGCCGCTGGAGGAGATGACGTCCATGCGGTCGCTGGTGGTCACGTCCACAAGCATGGCGTCGTAAAAGATGAGGCTGGCGCTGTAGCCCACGCGCGCCAGGACAAAGACCGCCAGGAACACGACCCACGTCGTCGGCAGCGAAAGCGCCGCGCACCCGAGCACGCCCAGCATCATGCTGGCGGCAAAGATGGGCTTTTTGTAGTTCTGGGTGTCCGCGATCGTGCCCAGCACCGGCCCAATGATGGCGACAATCGCCGTCGCCAGGGAGGCAGCGTATCCCCAGTAGGCCAGATAGTCCACCTCGCGAATTCCCTCCAGTTCGGCCAATTCATAAAAATAGATCGGCAGAATGGTGGAAACCAAGAGCGTAAACGCCGAATTGCCCACGTCGTAGAGGACCCATCGCTTCTCCAAGCCCGTCATTTTGATCTTGTCCAAGAACCCTTCCTCCTCCGTCTTGACGCCGGACCGACGAGGGGGGCCGGACCGGCGCACCATTTCCTCCATAGTATACCATAACCGCAAGGTTTCCTTCTATCTCCCTCGAAAAAAATGTAAATTGCTTGGAGCCCCTGGATAAATTTGTAATTTTACGGCGGATTTACGCAAAGGTATAGTCACCTAGAAATCCGTGGTCTATAATAGAAGGTAGAATCGTATTTGCAGAATGAACGGAGTTTCTCTTTTCCCTCAGGATTTGGGTTCCGCGTCTGCATTTGTCAAAAAATCGTACAAAGGGGCAAGAAGCGCAATGTCCAGGAAATACGCTGTGGTCGATCTGGGCTCCAACACCATCCGCCTTTCCGCGTACAACGTGTTGGACAACGGGGATTTTGACCTGCTCTTCTCCGAAAAGGAGATGGCGGGCATCGTCAACTACATCAACGAGGAGGGCATCCTCTCCAGGGACGGCATCGACAAGGCCTGCGCCGTGTTGGCCGGGTTCCGCACGCTGCTCAACCACTTCGGCATGAGCGAAATGCACGTCTTTGCCACGGCCTCGCTGCGAAACATTCGCAACACGGACGAGGCTGTGCACTTGATCCGCCGGCGCACCGGGCTGCTGGTGGACGTGATCTCCGGGGAAACGGAGGCCAAGCTTGGGTATTACGGCGCGATGCTGCAAAACGATCTGCGCACCGGCGCCATGTTTGACATTGGCGGCGGGAGCACGGAGATTCTGGAGTGCCGCGAGGGCGAGATCGAGCAGGCGCAGAGCCTGGCCGTCGGCTCGCTGAACCTGTTCACCGAATGCGTTTCCAAAATCTGGCCCAAGAAGAAGGAGCTGGAGGCCATTGTCGATCGCATACAGACCGCGCTGGCCAGCGCCGACCTTCCCGATGCGCGCGCGGAGCGCGCCTGCGGCATCGGCGGCACGGCGCGGGCCGTGCTCAAGATCTCCAACGCCTACTTTGGAAAGGACACGGAGAACCGCGTTCTTCTTCTGGAGGAGATCGAGGAGATCACCGAGCTGCTGTGCAAGCGCAACGATGCGGCCCGCCGCTTGATTCTCCGCTCCTGCCCGGACCGCATCCACACCATCATCCCCGGCGCGCTGATGATGAACGCGCTAGGCCATGCGCTCTGCCGGGACCGCATTTTCGTCAGCCAATACGGAGTCAGGGAGGGATACCTTTGTCACAAATTGCTCAACGATACGATCTGAGCTATACACAAAACCGAGAGCTCAGCTGGTTAAAGTTCAATCAGCGCGTGTTGGAGGAAGCGACGGACCCCACGGTTCCCCTGATGGAACGGCTGCGCTTCGTCTCCATTTTCACCAGCAACCTCGACGAATTCTTCATGGTCCGGGTGGGGAGTCTGTTTGACTTGTCCATCATGACGCCGCACGCGGAGGACAACAAGAGCGGCAAAACGCCCGCCGAGCAGCTCAACATGATCTACGAGGCGGTTCGTCCGCTCATTCGCCTGCGCGACGCGATCTTTGCCAAGATCATGTCGGAGCTGAGCCTGTACGACGTGCGCGACATCCCCTATGACGAGCTGCAAGGGGAGGACAAGACGCACATCCAGGCCTACTACCAGGCAAAGATCCGTCCCCTGCTCGCGCCGCAGATCATCGACCGCAACCATCCCTTCCCGCACCTAAAGAACAAGGCGCTGCACGCCGCCGCGCTCCTGCGCGACCGGGACCGCACGTTTCTGGGGATTGTGAGCGTTCCGGACTCCGTGCCGCCCATCCTGTTTCTGCCCGGAAGCAAGACGCGCTTTGTCCGCACGGAGAGCGTTCTGCTCGCGCATCTGCGGAAGATCTTCAAGATCTACGCCATTGAGGAGCAGTCCGTTGTCGCCGTGACGCGCAACGCGGACATCAGCTACGACGAGGAGAAGTTCGACGAGGATGTGCCCGACTTCCGCGAGCACATGGTCAAGCTCCTGCGCAAGCGCGACCACTTGGCGCCTGTGCGCCTGGAGATGCAGGGCGAGGCCCGCCACCTCAAGGAGCTTCTGCAGCAGATGCTCCACCTGCGCGAGGAGCAGACCTACGTCTGCTCCTGCCCGCTCTCCCTGGGGTATGCCTACGATCTGGGCGGCGTTCCGGAGCTCTACAACCCGCCGCACAAGCCCGCCTATCCGTCCTACCTCAACCCGGACGTGCCCATGTGGGACCAGATCCGCCAGCGGGACGTGCTGCTCTTCTATCCCTATCAGACCATGCAGCCCTTCCTGGATCTGCTCAAGGAATCCGCCGCCGACCCCAAGGTCCTCTCCATCCAGATCACCATCTACCGCCTGGCCCGGAATTCGGCCGTCGTCAAGCACCTGTGCGCGGCCGCGGAAAACGGCAAGAACGTCACGGTTCTCGTGGAGCTGCGCGCGCGCTTTGACGAGAAGAACAACATTGAATGGGCGCGCGAATTGGAGGAGGCCGGGTGCCGCATCCTTTACGGCGCGGAAAAGTACAAATGCCACTCCAAGCTCTGCCTCATCACGCGCCAGGAGAAGAACGGCCTGAGCTACGTGACGCACATCGGCACCGGCAACTTCAACGAAAAGACCGCCGCCCTCTATACGGACTTCAGCCTGCTCACCGCCGACCCCGTCATCGGCGCGGACGCGGTGGCCTTCTTCCAGAACATGCTCATCGGCGACCTGCACGGAACCTACAACAAGCTGCTCGTCGCCCCCTTCTCCATGAAGGAGACGCTGCTGCGCTGCATCGACGGCGAGATCGCCCGCGGCGGCCGCGGCCACATCATCATGAAGGTCAACTCCGTGACCGAGCGCGAGTTCATCGACAAGCTCGCGCAGGCTTCCCAGGCGGGCGTGCACATCGACCTGATCGTGCGCGGCATCTGCTGCCTGGTCCCGGGGATTCCCGGCAAGACCGAGAACATCACGGTCACGAGCATCGTGGGGCGGTTCCTGGAGCACTCCCGCGTCTACGCCTTTGGCGACGGCGACCTTCGGCAGATCTACATCTCCTCGGCCGACCTGATGACGCGCAACCAGGTTCGCCGCGTGGAGATCGCCGCGCCGGTGGAGAGCCCGGAACTCAAGGACTGGTTCTCGCACTTCCTGGACGTGCTGCTGGCCGACAACGTCAAGGCCCGCCGCCTCCAGCCGGATGGGAGCTACATCCGCCTGCCCGCCGAGGGCGCGGCGCCCCTCTCCTCGCAGGCCTACTGGCTGGAGAACCCGCCGGAGCTCGCGCCGACGGTTGTCCCCAAAAAGCCCTTCCTGCAGCGCCTCTTCGGCCGGCGCGGAAAGAAAAACTGACGCGCAAACGGCCCGCTCCCTTTGAGGGGAGCGGGCCGTTTCTTTATTTTACTTGCTCACTGGACCAGGCCGAGCCGGCGGAACGCCGCGGCGGCCTCGGCGACCGCCTCCTGCGCGGACATCGCGGCCAAGCGCGTGCGGGCAGGCTCAAAGGGCTCGATCATGCAGGGCCCCGCGTATCCTGCCGCCTGGAACCGCGCGCAGACCTCCTTGGCGTCGATGACGCCCGTCTCCATCGGCATCCGGCGCTCCATATCGCGCTGCTGGTCAAAGGGCACGCCTGCGACGGCGTCGTTGAGGTGCAGGGCGACGACGCGGTCCGCGTGCTGCACGGCATAGAGCAGGTCGTCCTTGTCGCCATTCGTTCCGCAATACCAGTGGAAGGTGTCAAAGGCGAGTCCGGCGGTGCCGCCCGCCGCATCCGCGATGGCGAGCACGCCCGCCAGCGTGTGCACAAAGGGATGGGGCTGCAGGCGCTGCAGCTCGTGCGGGCCGAGGAACTCCAGGCCGTAGCGGATGCCGTGGTCCGCCAGGACCCGGCTCACGCGCGCGACGCGGCGCACGTGCCACTCGAAGTTCTCGTCGAACGGGCGCGGGCCGGAGGACCAAACGTGGTTGTAGGCCCAGCGCGCGCCCAGTTTCTCCGCCGCGCAGGCCCGCTTCTCCAGCGCGCGCAGCGCCTCCTCAAACGCGTCGTCCTCCAGACCCCAGGCGTAGAAGTCCGCGGTCATGGGCATGAGACCCCACCGCAGGCCCAAATCCCGGAAGAGCGCCGCCGCCTCCTCGCAGGCGCGCGGATCGTCCAGCACCGCCGCCGGCGCGCTCATTCCCGCAATGCCCTGCGCCGCGCAGAGCGGGGCCAACTCCGAAAGGGACTTCTGTATGCCCAACATGGAGGCATCCAATACCGTGTACATGCTGCGTTCTCCCCCTTAGTCTTCCAAGTCAATGCCCAGCGCGCGGCACAGGGCGCGCATGTACCCGATCGTGTAGGCGACGCCCGTGGTCCACGGCTCCTTGACCGGCATGGTGGGCACGTGGTCCGGGATGATCATGCCCGCAAACCCGTTGTCGCGGTAGATCGTCAGGGCGCGCATCATGTCCACGTCTCCGCTGTCGATGAACTCCTCGTAGTAGCGGGGGAGCTTGCCGCGCACGTTGCGGAAGTGGACATAGGCGATCTTGCCCATCTTGGTGAAGTGATCGATCGCATCGTAGACGTACGAGTCGCCGTAGGGCATCTCCGTGAACGTGCCCTGGCAGAACTCCACCATGTTGTTGGGCGAGGGATGGCGGCGGAAGTTCTCGTCGTAGCGGTCCACGCTGACCATCAGGCGATTGACGTGCCGCATGACGGGCACGGGCGGATCGTCGGGATGGATGGCCATCTTGACGCCTGCTTCCTCGGCCACGGGCAAGATGCGGTCCAGGAACCAATCGTAGCGGTCCCACATCTCCTCCAGGGAGACGTCGCCCATGTCCCCTTCCGCTTCCTCGACCTGCTGCCCCCAGACAAAGCCGTTGGGCAGGGGCTTGTCGAAGTTCTCATCCGCGTCCTTGTCATAGACGGGCGAGATCGCGCCGCCGCGCGCGTAGGGCAAATTCTTGCGGCCCGCGACCGCGGCCAGGGAGAAGTTGTAGCCCATGATGGGGATGCCCGCCTTACCCATGTTTTGAATCGTGCGCTTTACGTTTTCCATCTGCTCCTCGCGCCGCGGCCCGGCCGTGAGGATGTGCGCCCAGTGGCGGGGCTCAAAGTTCTCGATGGCCTCCAGCTTGAGGCCGTGCCCTTCGACCTGGCGCACCAGCGCCTTGAGGTCGTCCTCGGACCAATAGCCCTCTCGGGCGGAGGGAAGCATCTCCGCGCTCGGGATGTGGACCATGATGTGGCTGACGCCGATCTGCTTGGCAAAGGACAGCGCGTCGTCGCTGTAGGTGCTCGGATAGAAGCCCAGGCCCATTTTCATACCGGTATCCTCCGTTCTGTGTGTTTTGGTGCGCCCGTCCATGGAGCGCCCACCCTTGTTTTCAGGATAGTACGCCGATCCGCACGCGTCAACCTCTTTTTTTAGTCGCTCAGGAGCTCGAGCGCCTCGCGGCGCAGGGCCTCATACGCGCTGTAATCCGTGGCGCAAATCTGCTCCAGGGGAATGGGCTCCTCGCCCTGGAACCAGCGGCGCACGTCCGGCTCGCGCAGCACGGAGGCCGCCAGCGCATCGGCTTTTTCCCCAAGGCCGCGCTCCTCCAGAAGGTGCAGGAGCTCAAAGTCCTCCGCCGCGCGCCGCAGGGCCATGTAGCGCAGGGAGGGCAGCGGCGTTCCGTCCGCTGAGGGATAGACAAAGTGCATGTCCCCCGCGGGGAAGGCGCCGTAGCGCGCGTCCCGGCGCGGGTCCTCCGGCCAGCAGGTGTAGGCCCAGCGCAGGAATCCGTCAAAGCCCATGTGCCGCGTCAGGGCGCCGATGAGACGCGTCTCGCACAGGTTGCTGTGCAGGAAGGTGTTGGGGTGATCCGGCCCGCAGCAGACATACCAGAGGAAGCGCTTGCCGCTGAGCTCCCGGCGGATGCGCTGCAGCTCGTCGAACTGCGCGCAGGTCGAGGCCAGAGAAGGCGTAAAGTCGTCGATCACGTCGGAAAAGGCGGGGATGAACTCCGCGTGGTTGATCGCGGTCTTGAGCCGCATCCGCGGCGCGACGCGGCGGATGCGCTCCACACTGCGGCGGTAGGCGGGAATGTCCGCCGGCTCGTCCGCGGAAAGGCGCGCGCGGGAGAGGCGGCCCGTCTCGTCCAGGTGGCGTTCCAGCGCGGCAATCAGCGCATCCACCTCCGCCGGCTTGTCCAGATACTGGAGCGTGCCCGTGCGCTCGTCCAGGCAAGGCAGGCTGATGTACGGCTCCGGGTCGCCGGGCACGAGGGGATGGTCGTCAAAGCTGTCCTTTTTCCAGATGTTGCAAAGGCCCAGGATCTCGATGTCCCCGCGCACGCCGCAGCGCTCAAAGACCTCGATGTACCGGTCCATGACGGAGAAATCCGTCTCCACGCTGCCGTCCGCATGCCGGACAGACCGCACCATGGCGTACTCAAAGAGGTTCGTGGGGAAGCGCTCGTTGTCCATGCAGCCCTGTCCGCGCCAGGGCACGTCCCCCGCCAGGACCGTGATGGACTTCTGCCCCAGCTCCGCCATGGTCCGGGCGTAGCGCTCGATCACGGCGAAGTGCGCGTCGCTCCACAGCGGCGTCTCGTGCTTGCGCGCCAGGTTGGAGGGATGCTGCCACAGGTCCAGATAAAAGGCGTAGTCCGAGGGCGCGGGCAGGCGCACGGGATAGACGTGCAGCGGCAGACGGCGCTCGCAGAACAGCGTCTCCGGATGCGTGCCAAAGGCATGATAGACGCGCACGCAGACCTCCGTGGTCTGCTCGGCGCGCACCTGCACAAAGACCGCCGCCGCGCTCCCGGCGGCATACTCCGCTTCCTCCCGATGGACGAGCGCGTCCGCCCGCAGGCTGCCGTCGTCATCGAGCACGCCTTCCTCGATCCACGTCTGCACCTGCGCGCCCTCCGCCAAGACCTCCAGGCGGAACCGATCCCTGTGGCCGGACTCGGAATACCACTGCTTCCGGCCCGTGGAGAGGGCAAAGCGCTCCGCCGCGCACAGGAGCACCTGGAAGCAGGCCGCTCCTCCCTCGTGCGCGAACAGGTCCGCAATCTCCGGCGCGTCCGCAAAGTTTTCCCGCCCCTCCGGCGTCCTCGTCCACGAAAAGCCCTCATGCGTCAATCGAATGGTCGCGTCCTTCATGGGGATTCCTCCTCTTCAATGTGGTGTACCGCATTGTATTCGTGCCAGACGGTCTCAAACCAGTCCTCTCCCTCCGGCAGTGGCCGGACGGGGCCGTAGTCGCTCGCAAATCCCGTCCCCTCGCGCCGCGTTCGGAGTACGCATCCTGGTAGGGGATCGCCCGCCGCCTTGCCGCGGACGAGCGCAGACCCCAGGCTCCCGCTGCGCGCCGCCGAAAGGCGCATGGCCGACAGCACCGCCGCCTGCGCCGCCAGGACCTCCTGCGCGCGCAGCGCCGCCGGAAGCTCCTGCGCCCGCCGCGCGCGCACGGGCGGCAGCGCCGCAATTCGCGCCTCCAGCGCCGCCATGCCGGCCTCGTCGCGCAGGTGCGCGGCGCAACGCGTCATCTCCTGCCGCGTCTGCCCCAGGATCTGCGCCGGCGCGGGCGCGCTTGGGTCGATCCGCGCCTGCAGTTCCTCGAGGAAGCGCGCCGCCTCTGCGCGGCCAAAAGCCGCATCCGGCTCCCGCGCGCCGGCGCGGAAGGCGATGTGCTCCGCCGCGCGCTGCGCGCCGACCTGGCCGGAGTTGAGCGCCGAGCCGCCCGGCCGCGAGGCGCCGAAGGTTCCCGCGGCCTCGCCCGCCGCGTACAAGCCCGAAATCGTGGTCTGCCAGTCCGCGTCCACGGCAAGGCCCCCGTTGTGGTGCTGGGCGCAGACGGCGATCTCGAGCTTTTCGCGCGCTAGGTCGATGCCGTGGCTGCGGTAGAGGGCGAGCGCCTGGGGATTCATGCGCCGCAGCCGCTCCACGGGCGTGGGTACGAGCGCCCGGGAGCGCTCCAGGTACTCCCGCGCCTCCGCGCCGAGGGCTTCCGGCGAAAACCCTGCCGGCTCGCGCGTGTAGTCGAGATACGCGCGCCGGCCCAGCTCCACCGTCTCCCGATAGACCGCCAGGTCCACCTGGGAGGACGCCGCCGCGCGTGCGCTGTCAAACGGCCACTCATACCCCTTGCGGAAGACCATCTCCAGCGCGCGCGCCGCGCCGCCGAGCGTCTCGGGGAGGAACTCCCGCTCCACGCCCTGCGCATCCACCGAAACGTAGCGCGGCAGCACCTGCTGGTAGCTGCCCGAGAGGTTCCAGCGGAAGGCCGTGCTGGCCAGCCCGTACTGCCAGTGGTTGAGGTTGCAGCCCTCCGCCCCGGCCAGGAGCGCCACGCCCGTCGCCCCTGTCTGCGAGGGCGGATAGACCGTCCGCTCATAGACCAGCGCCGGCCCACCCGTGCACCAGACGACAAACGGCGAGAGGAAGAGCGTCAGCCCGCGGTCCTCGTCCTCCAGATGGTCCAGATCCAGCGCCAAAAGACCGTGCACGCGCCCCTGCGCAACGACCAGGCGCACGACCTGCATCCGGTCGTGCAGGCGGGCGCCCTTTTGGAGTGCAGACCGCTCCAGCGCCTCGGTCATGGCGCGGGAGGTGAGGGGGCCGACGGAGGTGGCGCGCATCCGGGGATCGTTGTCCGTGCGGTAGCCCACAAACTCGCCGTAGCGGTTCGTGGGGAAGGGCACGCCCAACAGGTTGAGCTTCAGGAACGCGCGCGCCGACCCGGCCGCCTCGCAAAGCGCGGTATCGCCGTGCACGCCGCCGCCCGCAAACAGATCGCGGGCCATCTGGCGGGGGCTGTCCGCAGACCCCGCGGCGAGGGAGAGCTTATAATAGGTTTGCTTGTCGCTGCCCGCGTTGCGCGAGGTGCCCTTTTCGCGGCCTTCGGTCACGAGGCACACGTCCCGCACGCCGTAGGTGCAGAGCCAGTCTGCGGCGCAATAGCCTGCGCAGCCCGTGCCCACCACGAGCGCGCCCGCGCGAAGGATCTTCATCCCGGTTCCCCCTCTCTCACAGGCGGCGCAGATGGAATCCGCCGTCCGCGTTGAGCACCGTGCCCGTGCCAAAGTCCAGGAGCCCGGAGCACGCGGCCAGCACCTGGTCCGCCACGTCCGCAGGCTGCCCAAAGCGCCGGATGGGCGTCACCCCCTCCTCCTCGATCAGATGGCGGTACTTGTCCGCAACGCCCGCGGTCATGTCCGTTTGGATGATGCCCGGCCGCACCTCAAACACGGGAATCCCTTCCCCGGCAAGCCGGTCGGCAAAGAGCTGCGTCACCATCGAGATCCCCGCCTTGGAGATGCAGTATTCCCCGCGCGAGGTCGAGGAGGTATAGGCCGAAATCGAGGAGATGTTGATGATCCGGGGCCTGTAGTCGGCAAGGCCCTGCGCCTTTCCCTCGAGCATCTTGCGCGCGCCCGCCTGGCACATGAAGAAGCAGCTCTCCGTGTTGATGCGCAGCAGGCGCTCGTAGCTTTCCACCGTGGTCTCCAGCACGTCCAAGCGCTGCTTCGGCGCGACGCCCGCGTTGTTGACGAGCACGTCCAGCCGTCCAAAGCGCGCCTGCATCCGCGCAAAGAGCGCCTCGCGATCCTGCGCATCGGAGACGTCGCAGCGCTGGTATTCCCAGGTCCCCAGCCGGTTCAGGTCCTCCGCAATTCCCGCGGTGGCCTGCGGCTCCTCCGTCGTGCCGCACAGCAGCACGGCATAGCCCTCCTGCAGCAGGGCCTTGGCGATCCCCAGGCCGATGCCGCGGCGCGCGCCCGTGACCAGGGCGGCGCGGCCCGTTCCGCTCAATCCCTTCATTTCTTCGTCAACTCCTTATACAGCTCGGTGTACTCCGGGTCGCGGACCACGCAGCCGGTCCGGCTGCCCATGCGCATGAGCTGCGAGCACTTTCCGCAGGTCACGCAGCAGCGCCCGCGGTCCAATCCACGGCCGGAGAGCAGGTCGCGCGCAAACTCCGGGTAGGCAAAGGCGAGCCGGCCAAAGCCCGCGGCGTCCATGAGGCCCGCCTCCACCGCGCCCGCGGCCAGGTTGCCCGCGAACTGCCGGGGATAGGACAGGGCCGAGCCCACGATCTGGAGCTCCGGAACCGCGCGCTTGAGCCCTCCCACGCAGGAGAGCATCCGCGCGACGCCCCTCAGAGGCTCCTCCGGCAGAGGATAGGGCTGCCAATCCGCCGGACGGTTCACGTGCGGGTTCACGTACGGGTTGCCGATGGTGATGTTGACCATGGATAGGTGCAGCTCGTCCCGCAGGAGACGAAGCAGGCGGATGGGCTCCTCGAGGTCGGGCTCCAGGCTCCCGTCCTCGCGCACGCCAAAGCCGTACGGATAGGGGAAGCCGTCATAGGCGTTGAGGCGCGAGGTGATCCAAAAATCCCCCGTGACCGCCTGCTGCGCCTTGGAAAGGGCGTTGCGCAGGTAGCGCGTGCGGTTTTCAAAGCTCCCGCCGTACTTTCCCGGCCGCGTGTAGGCCGAGAGCAGTTCGCTGCCGAGATACCGGTGGCTGGCCTTGATGTCCACGCCGTCAAAGCCGGCGCGCTGGGCCAGCACGGCGGCGCGCGCCGCGTTGTCCTCTGCGGCCTCGATCTCCTCGTCCGTCACGATGCAGCTGGCGGGCAGCGGCGCGTCCTTTTCAAACAACGGGTTGTTGTAGGCAATGCGCGGCGCAGGCACGCCCTCCGGCTTTGCATAGCGCCCCGAGTGCGTGAGCTGCAGAAGGAGCACGGGCGCCTCCCCCGTCTCCCGCACGGCGGCCTCCCGCATGTCGTCCGCAAGGCGGCGGAATGCGTCCAGGTTCTCCTCCCGAATCCAGAGCTGGTGCGGGTTTGCGCGGCCCTCCCGGCAGACGGCGCAGGCCTCCAGCCAGATGAGGCCCGCGCCCCCGGCCGCCAGGCGCAGATAGCGCCGGCGCGTGGGCGCAGCCGGCGTGCCGTCCGGCTCGCTGTCGCAGCCCTCCATGGGCTGAATGACAATGCGGTTTTTGACGGCATGCGTCCCCGCGGTCCATCTCTGCGCCAAGCACGAGACGTCCTCTGCAAGCGGCAGCTCCACGCCTGCGTTTCCGGCAGCTGCTCGGAGTTCTTCCAATGTTTTATAGGAAAACATCGATCCTTCCCCTCTCGTCTTTGTTTTTTTCATTGTAGCGCTGCATTCGGCTCCTGTGTCGCACAAATCCCTTGCAAAATCTGCAAAATTTGCGTTTCTCCTGCATCCCGGCGGATGCGCAGGTTTTGCCGATTTTTTCGCAGGGAACATCTATCCTTGTGGAATTCCGTCTGCTATAATGATACCATAAATGGACAAAACCGAAAAGGGGGAGCGAAAATATGCGAAAGTTTGCGGTATGGATGAGCGATTCCGACGCATTGCCCCGGGTCTATCCGGAAAAAACGCGGTCGGAAATTGCACAGCTTGTGGAGATCGCGCCGGGCGTCATTTCCCGAAAGGATTTTGAGGCCCGGCGCGACGATCTGCGGCGCGCCGAGGTCCTCTTTTCGACCTGGGGCATGCCGGCCCTGACCGAGGCAGAAATCGCCGAATTCCTTCCGAACCTGCAGGCCGTGTTCTACGGCGCGGGCTCGGTGCAGGCCTTCGCCCGCCCGTTCCTCTCGCGCGGCATCCGCGTGTTTTCCGCTTGGGCTGCGAACGCCGTGCCCGTCGCCGAGTACGCGGTGGCGCAGATTGTCCTAGCCGGCAAGGGCTTTTACCAGTCCGTGCGCCGCTACGAGCGCCAGGGCCGGGGGGCTTCGGTCGCCTACTCCGACTCCCTGCCCTGCAACTACGGCATTCGGGTGGGAATCCTGGGCGCGGGCATGATCGGGCGCATGGTGCTGGACCGCCTGCGCGCCTACTCGTACGAGGTGCTCGCCTATGATCCCTACGTGCCGGACGAAGTGCTGCAGGGCCTGGGTGCGCGCCGCGCGAGTCTGGAGGAGATCTTCTCCACCTGCCAGATCGTGAGCAACCACGTGGCGAACCTGCCCGCCACCGTGGGGATGCTGGACTATGCGCTCTTCTCCCGGCTTCCCAAGTCCGCGACGTTCCTCAACACGGGCCGCGGCGCGCAAGTCGTGGAGGCGGACCTCATTCGGGCGCTCCGGGAGGAGCCGGACCGCACCGCGGTTCTGGACGTGACCTTCCCCGAGCCGCCGGAGGCAGACAGCCCGTTCTACGCGCTGCCCAACGTCTTTCTGACCCCGCACATCGCCGGGAGCAAGGGCCGCGAGGTGGAGCGCATGGGCGCGTACATGGCCCAGGAGTGCGCGCGCTGGCTCGCAGGAGATCCCACGCCCTACGCCGTCACACTGGCCATGCTGGAGACGATGGCGTGAAAAACCTGCTGATCGACCTGCAGC
Organism: Candidatus Spyradocola sp.; assembly: GCA_050942925.1. Classification (GTDB taxonomy): domain Bacteria; phylum Bacillota; class Clostridia; order Christensenellales; family UBA1750; genus Spyradocola. Next base: position 3,207 of record JBMNOF010000006.1, on the reverse strand, counting down.
ACAGCCTCGCGCAGGCGCCCGCGCACCAGCACGCCCATCTCTCCTGCGAGTTGGTCTACGTGCGGCGAGGACGGGCGCGGTTCACCATCGCCGGGACGGACTACACGGCGGGGCCGGGCTGCCTGGTCTTCATCTCCTCCTTGGAGGAACACCAGGTCCACGTGCTCGCCGAGCCCTATGAGCGCTACTTTGCCATCCTGAGCCTGCCGGAGCTCTCCCGCGCATTTCCGCACTCTCCCTTGACCTCCGTCTTTCGCAGCCGGCCGCAGGGCTTTTCCCACTGCGTGGCGCTGCGCAAGGAGAAGTCGGAGGCAGACGCGCTCTTTGCGCACCTCTGCGCCGAGTATGGCGATTCCCTGCCCTTTGGTCGGCAGATGGTGGAGAGCCTGCTCGGGCAGCTCCTGGTGCTCGCCTATCGCGCTTGCCCGGGCAACTTCGCCTTCTCCCCCACGCCGGCTGCCCAGCGCATTCTGGACGCACAGCAGTACATCGAGGCGCACTTCGCGGAGCCCCTTTCGGTCACGGACCTGGCGACGCGGTTTTTCATCAGCCCTTGCCACCTGGCGCACAGCTTCCACGCGCAGGTCGGATACAGCCCCAAGCAGTACATCCGCCTTTTGCGCCTGTCCTACGCCCGGGAGCTCTTGGAGACGACGGACTATCCCGTCGCGGACATCGCCGCGCGCTCCGGTTTTTCGGACGTCAACAACTTCATCCGCGCCTTTCGGCAGAGCTTTGGCATCTCGCCGGGACAGTGGCGCCGAAAGGCTTGACCGTTTCTGCATGGGAGGGAATTTCTATGCACGCACCGCTTTACGATCTGCACATCCACACCGGTCTTTCCGCCTGCTCCACGGACCCCGCCCAGACGGTGGAGGCCATCGTCGACTATGCCGCGCGCAACGGCATTGCCACCGTCGGCATCACCAACCATGTTTGGGATCGAGAAATCCCCGGGGCCAGTGATTGGTACGCCCCGCAGGATTTCGAGCACATCTCTCGCATCCGCGAGCAGATTCCTCGCGACTGCAAAGGGGTGCGCGTGTGCATCGGCGCGGAAACGGAGTTTGCCGGCGGCACAATCGCGCTGACGCGGGCACACCGGGATGCGCTGGATTACGTTCTGGTTCCGCATTCCCACATCCACATGGTGGGATTGGTGCTGCCCGCGGACCGCAAGACGGATGCGGAAGTTGCCGCGTATCTCGTGGAGAGCTTTTTGGACCTCGTGCAGAAGGATTTCGCCACGGCGATTGCGCACCCCTTCTGCCCGGTCGGCCGCTCGTCCGAAAATGCGAAAGCCATTCTGGACTGCATTTCTGACGACGAGTTCGCGCAATGCTTTCTCGCCGCACGCAAACACGGCGCCGCCATCGAGATCAACGGTTCTTGCCTGCGCGGGGAAGAGCGCCTTGCGGCGCAGGAGCGCATGTTCGCCATCGCGCGGGACTGCGGCGTGACGTTCACCCTTGGCAGCGATGCGCACGCCGTCGCAGATCTTGCGAACATCCATCTAGCCAATGCGCTCGCGCAGCGCTTGCACATTGGCGAAGACCGCTTTCTTTCCCTCTAGCGCAAAGAGCGCCGTCCCTTTCGATTGCACGCGGAGGCGGATCGGGTTTCCCGCTTTCGTCTCCGTTATTTCGTTTTCTCGCACATTGCTCTCTCTTAATTCTTTCATCAATTATTACAATAAAATTTCAAAATAATTACGCAAATCCCGCTTTCAAGGTCCTTCTTTTCATTGCAAAAAACGTTCAAGTGCGTTTTATTCTCTTGCGATCGTGCTGGCGCTGGCAATGGTGCTCTGCATGATCCCCGTGTCCTTCGCTGCGTCCTACAGCGTTTCTTCCGAGTCCTATGACCTGGCAGTTGCGGCTCTGGATGCAAATGGCAACTATCCGAGCTTTGATCCTAACAAGGCTGAAAATCCCGGATGGGCCGAAAAGGACGATTCGAATTCCATTACGTTCGAGTACAACTACGAAAAACTTTCTGAAGTGACCACTGGTAAGTTCACTGAGAACCGTAAGATGGCCGTTGTTCGCATTGGCGGACTCCAGGGCAATTTTACTGAGGTTGACGAGATCACCATCGACGGTAAGCTGCTGGAAGTTAACGAGTATGCGGATTATGTCGATGACATCAGTGCGAATTATAAGTGGGCGCTGGATGGTAATGCTGAAGCCATTCTTTTCCCTGTCGAGCTGACCAAGGCTGGTTACTCTGACACCTATCTGGTTGAAATCACTGGCAAGGGCAAGAATGCCCAGAATGAAGTGGTTGATGTGACGGAGACCATTAAGATTACCGTCAAGCTGGTCAACACGGCTTCTTACAAGAACGGAAAGGATGCAACCATTGCGAGCATCAAGACCCAGAATCGCCAGATCCTGAACACCTATATCGTTGGCGACCGTATCTATGTAGACTACGTCGGGAAGGCTAGCAACCAGGAGAACATGATTAAGATCACCTTTAAGGATAACAACGGTGATCTGTTCGATGTCACGACTTGGGCTTATGGTACTTCTTGCGATGTCAGCAATTCTCAGGCCGTTATCTTCTTGTCCGAAAACAAGGGCACCGAAAAGGAAGACGGTCTGAAGTTGAAGGATTCGGCGGCGCTCTTCGACATCAATGGTGCCACGGCTGCGGGAACCTCCGGCTATTATACCAACGTTGTCTTCAAGCTTGAGACTGCCTCTGCGATCTACGAGACTGATGCATACACTGTTGTTGTTCGCGAGAACATCAAGGAGACTGATCCGAAGGGTATCGTCTTTGCGGAGTCCTCTAAGACCATCAAGGTTGGCGAGTCCTTCAGCCCCGTTGTTCTTGGCGTCGCGACTGGCACGCAGGTCAATGCCGACATCTCTGCTGGTGCGTACACGGATAAGCAGGTTGTTGATTTCAAGGATTCCGACAGTGATGGTGTTGTTGACGCTGTGATCGGCACCAAGGAAGGCGTTGCCTACGTCACCGCTACCTATCAGCCTGTGGGTGGCACTAAGTACACTGCTCTTGGTACGATGAAGATCACCGTCACCTCGGGCACTGTTACCGACGACACCGCGGCTGGCAAGACCTACATGGTGACCGCTTCCTCCCTGCGCGTTCGCAGCGGCGCCGGCACGAACTTCTCTCAGATCGGCTCCCTGAAGAACGGCGCCACCGTTAAGGTGGAGTCCATCGCCAACGGCTGGG
>JBMNOF010000054.1:0-13055 GCA_050942925.1 Candidatus Spyradocola sp. | reverse complement strand
CGCACTGCGGAACCCGTTTTGTCCCGACGCTCCGCGAATACGTCAAGGGCTATCACACCTTCACAAGGCGCAGACTCACCTGCCCCGCCTGCGGAAAGACTGGCATGTGCCGGCATCGCCTGGAACGATAACGGCCGCTCTGCAAAGAAAGCCCGCGGCGCGCCAATGCGCGCCGCGGGCTTTCTGCCACTGCATGCGTGTGTTTCCTCTTGAATTACAGGCGGCGGATTCTGTCCAGCGCCTCGACGGTATTTTCCCAGGTGCCAAAGCCGGTCAGGCGGAAATAGCCTTCGCCGCTGGGGCCAAAGCCGGACCCAGGCGTGCCCACGACGTTGGCCTTCTCCAGCAGCAGGTCAAAGAACTCCCACGAGCTCATCTTGCCCGGCGCGTGCAGCCAAACATAGGGAGAATCCGTTCCGCCATAGACCTCATATCCCGCCTGCCGCAGTCCATCCCGGATGTAGGCGGCGTTTTTCTTGTAGTGGGCAATTTGCGCGCGCGTCTGCGCACGGCCTTCGGGGGAATAGACGGCCTCGCCGCCGCGCTGGATGACATAGGGTGCGCCGTTGTATTTAACGGCCTGGCGCTGCCGCCACAGCGCATTGAGCTTGACGCCGTCCGCCTCCAGCTCCATGGGAATCACCATGTAGCCCAGGCGGTTGCCGGTAAAGCCCGCGGTCTTGGAGAAGGAGCGCACCTCGATGGCACACTGCTTCGCCCCATCGCACTCATAGACCGTGTGGGGCACGTCGGGCGACTCGATAAAGCCCTCGTAGGCCGCATCGTAGACGATCAGGCAGCCATTTTCGAGCGCATAATCCACAAAGCGCTGCAGCTGGGCGCGCGAAATCGCCGCGCCGGTGGGGTTGTTGGGGAAGCAGAGATAGAGAACATCCGGGCGCTTCGTGGGAAGCTCGGGCACAAAGCCATTCTCCCGCACGCAAGGCAAATAGATCACGCGGTCCCACTGGCCCTTTGCCGCATCGTAGTTCCCGCAGCGTCCGTAGACGACGTTGGAATCCACATAGGCGGGGTAGGTCGGGTCGCACACGGCGATGACGTTGTCGTTGGAGAGGATGTCGCCCAGGTTTCCCAGATCGCTCTTCGCGCCGTCGTTGATGTAGACCTCGTTGAGATCCAGATGCACGCCGTAGGGCGCAAAATCGCCCGCGATGATCTTCTCCTTGAGGAAGGGGTAGCCGGGCGTGGGCGGATAGCCGCGGAACGTCTCCTGGCGGCCCATCTCCTGCACGGCCTTTTCCATGGCGGAAACCACCGCCGGAGCCAGCGGAAGGGTCACATCGCCGATGCCCAAGCTGATGATGCGCTTGTCCGGGTGCGCAGCAGCAAAGGCATCGCGCTTCTTGGCCACTTGAATGAACAGGTACGCGCCGGGATATTTCAAAAAGTTCGCATTGATATGATACATCGGTAAACCCCTCTTTCTCTTTGCGTTACAGTGCCGCCATCAGCCAGCACAGCACCGGGATGGTCACAAGGGAGAGCAGCGTGCTCAGGAAGATGCACTTGGAGGCGTATTCCGCGTCTCCGTCGTATTTTTCGGCGAGTATGGCCGTCGTGCTGCCCGCAGGCATGCCGGAGAGCACCACGCACACGCCCGTGACCAGCGCATCCATGCCCAGCAGCCGGCAGGCGGCCAGCGTAAGCAGCGGGATGAGGAGCAGGCGAACGCCGCAGTAATACGCCGTCATGCCCGTGAAGATCGACCGCACGCGCACGCCCGCGAGGATCGAGCCCACGATGAGGATGGAAACGGGCAGCGTGCAGCCGCTAAAGTAGGAGAGCGTGCGCTCCAGGAAGGCGGGCATCTGCCACTGCGTGAACATCAGCACAAAGCCAATGAACACCGCGATGATGCACGGGTGCGTGGCGAGCTTTTTCACCGTCTCCCGGAAGGTGCTCTTCGTAAAGCAGGAAAGCCCTGCCGACCACATGAAGAAGCGCAGCGGGATCAGATAGATCGAGCCGTAGAGCAGACCCTGCGCGCCGTAAATGCCCTCGATGATGGGATTTCCCATAAAGCCTGCATTGGAGCACAGTGTGGCGTACTGCAGCACCTTTTTCTGCCGTTCGGGTACAAACTGGAAGAGCACCTTGCCCAAGAGATAGCACGCGACCTGTATGCCGCAGGCGATCAGCAGCACCCAGAGCGTCGCAAGCAGAATTTCTCGGTTCATCTCGATCAGGAACGAGCAGATGATGTTGCAGGGCAGGATCAGGTTGATGAGCAGGTCCGTCAGGCACTTGCGCCCGTTGGCCGTGATCACGCCGAGTTTTGTCAATACCAGCCCCGCGCCCATGACCAGGAAGAGAATGAGCTGCAGCTCCAACACATCTCCCAAAGCCGTCATACAATCCGCCTCACGATTTTCGCAGAATTGCGCGCCCGGGCAGCGCGCCGGTGAGCTTCTTATCCTGATAGACGATCTCCCCGTTGACCAACACCATTTCGATTCCATCGCAGAGGAGGCGCGGATGCAGGTAGTCCGCGCGATCCGCGAGTCTGTCAACGTCCATGAGCACGAGATCCGCGTCCATGCCGTCGGCGATGACGCCCTTGCCCGCAAGGCCCCAACGCTGTGCAGTCAGCGAGGTCTCCTTGCGGATGGCCTCCTCAAAGGTGACCAGGCCCTTCTGCTTGGAAAAGACGCACAGCGCGCGCACGAGGCTCCCGAAAGAGCGCGGGTGGATCGGGCCGCTCTTGCTGCCGCAGCAGCCATCGGTGCAGACCACGGTGTTCGCGTTCTGGTAGATGGCGTCCAACTCCTTCTCGTCCATGCAGAAGAACGCGCCGCTGCCCGCACAGTTGCTGCGGACCATCAGGTCGAAATACGTCTCAAACTCGTCCTTGCCGATGGATTCGGCGTAGGCGCGCACGGTCATGCCCTCCGCCTCCGGCGTGCCGGGGCAGTTGAGGATCAGTATGCCGTCAAAGCCTCCCGCGTTCTGGTAGGAGCTGTTGTATTTCGGGGGCACCTCGGTCATCTCGGCCTTGACGATGCGCCGCATCTCGGGATCGCGCAGGCGGCGGGCAAACTCCGCTCCGCCGTGCGTGAAGTACTTGGGCGGCATGCACTGGGCAAGGCCCGTCTGCGAGGCGGTGTAGGGGTATTGGTCCATCGTCACGCGCATTCCCTCTGCGATCGCTTCCTCGACAAGGCGAAGCGTCTCCTTGGAAGCGCCGAAGTTGCGCGCGCCGCAGACCTTGTGGTGCGAAATAAAGAGCGGCGTGCCCGCTGCCCGCGCGATGGCGATGGCCTCGCGCACGGCCTCGATCACATGGTCGGACTCGCTGCGCATGTGCGTTGCGTAGATTCCGCCATAGGGACGCAACACGCTGCAAAGCTCGATGAGCTCCTCGGTGTCGGCATAGACGCTGGGCACATAAATCAACCCGGAGGAAAGGCCCAGGCACCCGTGCTCCATGGCGTCGCGCAGGCGCCGCTTCATCTCCTCCATCTCCGCGCGCGTGGGCTTGCGGTTCTCCAGTCCCATCACGGAAAGACGCAGCATCCCATGGCCCTGCAAAAAGGCGGCGTTGCCCGGCATCGGGTGCGAGCGGACGTACTCCAAATACGCGGAAAAATCGGTGAATTTTGCGATTTCCGCAAGATGCGCTTCGTCCATGGGCGCTTCAAAAAAGCCCTGCAGCAGCTCTTCGCCGTCCTGCGGAACGGGGAACGTGCTCGACCCGCACTGGCCGACGACTTCGGTCGTGATGCCCTGGGAGATCTTGCAAAGGGCGTAGACCTCCGGGTCCAGGCCGAGGTAGCGGTCGCTGTGGGAGTGACTGTCGATGAGACCGGGGGTGAGGGTGAGGCCCTGCGCGTCCAAAACCTCGCGGGCCTCCTCCTGCGGGTTCAGGACGATGCGTCCATCCCGAATGCCGACATCCCCCACGTATGCGGGACGCCCCATGCCATCGACGATGCGCGCCCCGCAGATGCGCTTATCCAACATGCGAATCCCTCCTTTGCGGATCGAGCCAAGCCTTCAGCCGCGCAAGTCCCGAGCGGATTTCCTCCTCGCCGGCGGCGTAGGACATGCGCACAAATCCGGCGCAGTCGCCGCCAAAGGAGGCGGCGGGCACCAGGGCGACGTGCGCTTCCTCCAGGGCGCGGCGGGCAAACGCCTCGCCGTCCATGCCCGTGCCACGCACATCGATCAGAATGTAAAACGCACCCTGCGGCCGGACATAGCGCAGCGCGGGAATCTCGTCCAGCAGCGCCATGGCCAGCTTGCGCCGCTCGTCAAACGCTGCGCGCATCTGTGCGACGGTTTCCATCGTGTCCGCACGATTCATGCTCTCGGCAAGGGCCTCCTGGATGAAGGTGACGCCGGTGGTCGTGGAGTACTGGTGCACGCGCAGGAGCAGGCTGTCCATCCACGCGGGATAGGCCAAATAGCCCACGCGCCAGCCGGTCATGGCGTACGTCTTGGAGAAGCCGTTCATCATCAGCGTGCGCTCGCGCATGCCCGGCAGGCTCGCAATGGAGGCGCAAGTCCCCTCGTAGACCAGGTTGTTGTAGATTTCGTCGGAGAAGACGAGCAGGTCATGCCGCATGGCGACGCGGCGCACGGCCTCCAGGCTGCGGACGTTCAGAACGGTCCCGGCGGGATTGCTGGGATTGTTTAGAACGATCATCTTGGTCCGCTCCGTCACAGCAGCCTCCAGGTCCTCCTCATGCACCTGGAACCCTTCCTCCGTCCGAAGGGCGACCTCCACAGGCGTCGCGCCGCACAGGCGGATTCCGTTGCGGTAGCTGACAAAGGCCGGCGCAAGGACGATGGCCTCCTCCCCCGCGTCCAGGAAGGCGGCAAGGCCGTTGTTGATGGCCTCCGCGCCGCCGCAGGTGAGCAGGATCTCCTTCTCCGGGTCATAGCGGACTCCCGTATCCGCCAGGATCTTCTCCGCGATTGCCGCGCGCAGAGGCGCCGCGCCGCGGTTGGAGGTGTAGTGCGTGCGGTTTTCGTCCAGCTTGCGTTTGGTGGCCTCCTTGATGGGCGCGGGGGTGTCAAAATTCGGCTCCCCCATGCTGAAGAGCGCGACCTCGTGCCCCTCTGCGCGCAGGGTGCGTGCCCGGTCCGAGATCAGGCGGATGGCGGACATCTCCACGCCCTTCAAGCGCTTTGCCGCGTACTTTTCGGGATTCATCGCGCTTCCCCCTTCCTCACTGCGATGCGGTTGTCGCACGAACCCGTTTCCGCAAGGTCGTGCAGGTTGCGCAGCGTGGTCTCCACGATGTTCCCGATGGCCTCGTCCGTGTAGAAGGCGGTGTGGGAGGTGAAGATCACGTTGTCCATGGCGAGCAGCTCCTTGAGCAGCGGATCGGGCAATTCCTTGCCGCGCAGGTCGCGGCGCTGCGTGTCGCCCTCGTGCTCGTAGACATCCATCGCGAACCCGCCCAGGCGCCCCTCGACCAGCGCGTCCCGGACCGCCTGCGTATCGACCAGGCCGCCGCGGGCCGTGTTGACCAGGAGCGCGCCGGGCTTCATCTGCGCCAGCGCCTCCCGGCCGATGAGGTAGTGGTTGCCCGGCTTCATGGGGCAGTGCAGGATCAAGGCGTCCGACCGGGCGAGGAGCGTCTGCCGGTCCACATACTCTGCGATTGCGCTGACGTTCTCCCGCACATGGGAATCGCAGGCCAGCAGCTTGCAGCCAAAGCCGCTCAGGTCCTTCAGCGTGGCCTGGCCGATGCGGCCGACGCCCAGCACACCGACCGTCATGCTCGTCAGCTGCCGGCCGCGCAAGCCTTCAATAAAGAAATACTGGTCGTCGATGCGGCGCTGCTGCAATTTCATCTTCCGCAGGAGCATGAGCAGGAGCAGAACCGTGTGCTCGGAAATGGCGTTGGGCGAATACGCGGGCACGTAGGCCGCTGCAATGCCGACCTTTTCCAGGGCGCTTGCGTCGATGTGGTCATACCCCGCGGTGCGCGTCAAAAGGAAGCGCACGCCGCGTTCCTGCAGCGCTTGGGCCATCGCCAAATTCACGTTGCAGCTTGCGTTGATGGCCACGGCCTCATAGCCGCGGACTACGTCCACATTTTCCAGCGTGAGCTTTTCCGCCCGAAAGTCGATCTCAAAGCCGAACTCCCGGTTGAACCGCTCAAAAAACTCCGTTTCGTCCAAACGGTGCGCGACAACAAGCAGCTTCATTCCTTGGTTCCTCCCGCCACTTCATTTTTGACCCAATCGGACATCTCCTTGAGGAAGAGCAAGGGCGTGCCGCCCGTGTGGAAGAGCAGCACGGTGCTATCCTCCGGGAAGTAGCCGCGGCGGACCAGGTCAATGTACATCGAAGCGGTCTTGCCCGTGTAAACGGGGTCGAGCAACACGCCCTCGTTGCGGGCGAAGAGGAGCATGGCCTCCTTGTCGGCCTCGGTCATGATGCCGTAGCCGGGGCCGATGTATTCCCCGCGAATGTCCACGTCCTCCCGGCGAATGCGGAAGTCGTAACCCATGGACGCGGCGTCCCGGTTGAACTCCTCCTCCAGCATGCTCTTCCCCTCCTCGGGCGAGCGGGAGAGCGCCGCGCCGATCACCTTGGCGTTGATGCCGCTGACGCGGTTGCCCAGGGAGATGCCCGTCATGGTCGAGGACGTGGCGCAGGGCGCGATGATGTAATCCACGTGCAGATGTTTCTCGTCCAGCTGGGTCTTGATCTCATCCATGGCGGCGACGTAGCTGGCCGTGCCGTAGAGAGAGCGTCCGCCGCGCGGAATGACATAGGGTTTCTTTCCCTGCGCGCGCAGGCGCTCGACGAGCTTGGCGATCGTCTCGTCTCCGGCGCGCAGGCGCTCCTTGGCCATTTTCTCCGGGGGCAGGCTGTGGTCGATGTTGTCGCAGAAGACCTGCTTTGCGCCGAACATCGTCTGCAGAATGCGGTTGCCCTCGTACACGCCGTCTTCGTCCTCGGTAAAGACGAGGTAGCACGCAAGACCCAGCTTGGCACAGGCCGCGGCGGTCAGGCGGCCGTGGTTGGTCTGAATGCTGCCGGACGTGATGATCGTATCCGCGCCCTTTTGCAGGGCATCGCCCAGCAGGAACTCGAGCTTGCGGCTCTTGTTTCCGCCAAGGCCCAGGCCCGTCAAATCGTCGCGCTTAACGAGCAGGCGAGGGCCGCCGATGGCCTTGCGCAGGCGTGGCATCTCCTCCAGGGGCGTGGGCAGGTTGATGAGGGAAACGCGCGGCAGATCTTTATATCCCATGATTGGGTTCCTCCTTAGCGTTCTGGTTGTGCAGGTGGCAGGCCACGCGGTGGCCCGGCATGACCTCCAGCATCTCCGGGCACTGCTTTTCGCAAACGCCCATGGCGTACGGACAACGCGTGTGGAACACGCAGCCGGACGGCGGATTGATGGGAGAAGGCAGATCCCCCTCCAGGACGATGCGCTGCTTCTTCGTGTGCGGGTTTGCGCTGGGCACGGCCGAGAGCAGCACCTGCGAATACGGGTGCATGGGCAGGGCAAAGAGGTCGTCCGTCGCCGCCTCTTCCACCAGGTGTCCCAGATACATCACGCCCACGCGGTTGGACGTGTAGCGGATGACGCTCATGTCGTGGGAGATGAACAGGTAGGTCAGTCCCCGTTCCTCCTGCAAATCCTGCAACAGGTTGATGATCTGCGACTGTACCGACACGTCCAGCGCGGAGACCGGCTCGTCGCACACGATCAAATCCGGATTGAGGATCAGCGCGCGGGCCAGACCCACGCGCTGGCGCTGCCCGCCGGAGAACTCGTGCGGGAAGCGGTAGAAGTGCTCCGGCCGCAGCCCGACCTTGTCCAGGATCTCCATCACGAGCGCGCGGCGCTCTTCGTTGGTTCCCCCGATCTTCTGGATTTCGAGCATCTCCAGAAGGATGTCGCCGACGCGTTGGCGCGGGTCCAGCGAGGTGTAGGGGTCCTGAAAGACCATCTGGACCCTGCGGCGCATCTGCCGGAGCTCCTTGGGCTTGAGCTTTGTCAGGTCCTTGCCCTCGACGGTGATACTGCCCGACGTTGCGGGCGTCAGATGGATGAGCGTGCGCCCGAGCGTGGACTTGCCGCAGCCCGTCTCTCCGACGAGACCATACGTCTCCCCGCGCAGCAGGGAGAGCGAAACGCCGTCCACCGCCTTGACGTTATTGACCACGCGGCCCATGGTTCCGCGGATGGGAAAGTATTTTTTCACATTTTCTGCTTGGAGAACGACTTCTCTTTTTGCCTGCATCTGCTTTTTCTCCCTTCCCCGGCGTCAGGCCGATTCTTTGCCCGCATGCCAGCAGCGCACGCGCTGCGTGTCGCTGACGGAAACCAGATCGGGCATCTGCTTGCGGCACTCCTCCGTCGCGCGCGGGCAGCGCGGCGCAAAGCGGCAGCCCTGCGGAATCTGGCTCAGCATGGGAACCGTGCCCTTGATCTGGTAGAGGCGCTTCTCCCGCTCGCCCTCGATCTTGGGAATCGAGCGGATCAGCCCCATGGTGTAGGGATGGCCCGGGTTGTCGAAGATGTCGTTGACGCTGGCCTCCTCCACGATCTGGCCAAGGTACATCACCGCTACGCGGCTGCAAACCTCTGCAACGACCGAAAGGTCGTGGGTGATGAGCATCACGCCCATGTTCAGCTTGCGGTTGAGCTCCAAGATCAGGTCCATGATCTGGGCCTGAATCGTGACGTCCAGGGCCGTGGTCGGCTCGTCAGCGATGAGGAGCTTGGGCTGGCACGCAAGGGCGATGGCGATCATCACGCGTTGGCGCATGCCGCCGGAAAGCTCGTGCGGGTATTGATCCACGCGCTTTTCCGGCGAAGGAATGCCAACCAGGCGCAGCATTTCAATCGCCTTTTCCCGCGCCTGCGCATTCTTCATGCCCTGATGGATTCGCAGCGTATCCATGATCTGGTGGCCGACGGTAAAGACCGGGTTCAACGAGCTGAGCGCGTCCTGAAAGACCATGGCCACGTCGTTGCCGCGGACATTCTGCATCTCCTTTTCCGAGAGGGTGAGCAGGTTTTTGTTGGCAAAGAGGATCTCCCCGCTGTACTTCACCTGGCGCTTTTCATCGTAAAGCCGCAGAATGGACTGGGAGGTGACGGACTTGCCGCACCCGGATTCGCCAACCATGCCCAGGATCTCCCCGCGGTTGATGTAGAACGAGACGCCGTCGATGGCCTTCATGATGCCGCGCTCGGTCCGGAATGAGGTGCTCAGGTTTTTGACCTCAAGAATTTTTTCCGCTTCCATGCTCCGCGTCCTCCTTGTCAGTTCGTATGCGGGTCCAGGAAATCCCGGAGTCCGTCGCCGAAGATGTTCAGTCCGAGCACCGCCAGGGCCGTGAACAGACCGGGGAACAGGATCATCCACCAGGCCTTATAGATCACTTCCTTGCCCTCGTTGAGGATATTGCCCCAGCTCGGGTCCGGAACGGGCACGCCCACGCCCAGGAAGCTGAGCGCAGCCTCCGTGATGATGGAGGAAGCGAACACGAAGGACACCTGCACGATAACCGGAGAGAGGATGTTCGGCGCGATGTGCCGCAGCAGGATTCGGGCGGAGCTGGCGCCGGCCGCGCGCATGGCCTCGACGTACGTCTGCTCCTTGACGACCATGGCGGCGCCGCGCGCCACGCGCGCTACGGCCGGGAAGGACACCGTCACAAGGCTGATGATGACGTTCTGTTCACTGGCTCCCAGCGCCGCCATAAAGGCGATGGCCAACAGGGACGACGGGATGGCGCTCAATCCGTCGCAGATTCGCATGAGGATGCTGTCCAGCACCTTGTAATAGCTGGCGAGCATGCCGACGGTCATGCCCACGACCATGGCGCCGACGGCGACCGCCGCGCCGATGGACATGGACACGCGCGCACCGTAGAGCACGCGGGTAAACACGTCGCGTCCATAGGAATCCGTGCCAAAGATGTGCGCCATGCTGGGCGCCTTCAAGCGGTCCGCAACCACCATGTCATACGGCCCGTACGGAGAAATCAAGGGGGCGAAGATGGCGATCAACAGCATGAGGACCGTGATGATGCCGCCAAGCACGGCCAGGCGGTTTTTCCAGAAGCGGCGGCGGGTGAGCGCACGCTGCTCCTGCCGCAGGCGGCGGCCAATATCCTTCAGAGTTTCCATGGGCTTTTCCTTCACGATTTCCACGTTCTTCCCTCCTACGCGCTCAGTCGTACACGCGGATCGATCGCCGCGTAGACCAGGTCAATCAGCAGGCAGATCACGATGTTGATCATGGAGATGAACAGCACCACCGCCTGTACGACCTCGTAGTCTCTCTGCTGCACAGCCGTGATGGTCATCTTGCCGATGCCGGGGCAGTTAAAGATGGATTCCACAACCGTTGCGCCCGACAGGAGCCCCATGAACGTCTGCCCAACGGTAGTCACAATCGGGATGAGCGCGTTCTTAAAGGCGTGCTTGAGCGTGATGGTGATGGATTTTTCGCCCTTGGCCTTGGCCATGCGGATATAATCGCTGCCCAGCACCTCCAACATGGAGGAGCGCGTCATGCGCAGAATCAAGCCCGCTTCCATGAACCCGAGGGCGACGGCCGGCATCACCAAGTAGCGCAAGTGCTCGACCAGGCCGTCCTCGGCGATGGACTTATACCCAGCCGCCGGAAGCCAGCGCAGCGTCACTGCAAAGACGAGCATCAGCAACAACCCCAGAAGAAAACTGGGCATCGAAATGCCGATCATGGAAAAGACGGAGATCGTGTTGTCCACAAGGGTTCCGCGCTTCTTCGCGGCAAGTATGCCCAGCGGAACCGCCACAATCAAGGAGATGGCCAGTGCCAACACCGTCAACGACATCGTCGGTCCCATGTGGCTGAGCAGCATGCTGATCATGCTCTCGTCGCTGTAGAGCGACTGGCCCAGGTCCCCGTGGAGCACGCCGCTCAGCCAGCGCAGGTACTGCACAGGCAGGGGATCGTTCAAGCCCAGCGCCTCCCGCAGTGCGGCGATGGCCTCCGGGTCTGCCTGGTCGCCCAACATCACGGCCGCAGGATCGCCCGGCGTCAGGTGGATGATCAAAAAGATGACCACCGACACCACGAATACGGCCGGTATCATGGCCAACAATCGCTTCAAAATATACTTTCGCATGCGTTCTCCTCTCCCCCGCTCCGCGCAGCGCGCGAAATTATAATGTAAACAACAGGAATCGCAACACCTGGTCAAAGTCGTCGCTCTCAAAGCCCAGGCCCATCTTGCCTATGGCCTTGGCCCCGGGGTAAAAACTTCCCCGATGCGCCTTGGCGTACGAGCGAAACTCGACTTCCACCGAAAAATGCTTGGGCAGTGGAACCGGCTTCCAATTGTCGCTCCGGCTGACCGCCTCCAGCATTCCCTCGTAAATCTTCTCCCTGGCCTGCACCGGCTGGACGGATAGGCTCGCTCCCCCAAAGGCCCGGCAAACCGGCGCCGTGACGATCGTGGGGCAAAGCGCCTTCGCGCTCTCACAGACGGCCTCGTCGCCGCTGACAAAGATCACGGCCGTCCCGTGCAGGGCCGCGGCATAGGCGTTGATCAGAAACTCGCTGGCCAACTCCCCGTTGATGCGGATAAATTGGTTTTGCGTATTCATCGTGTGCGCCAGGGGATTGCCGTCCGTGTAGGCTGCCGAGTGGTAGCCCGTCATGGCCAGCGCATCGAATCCCTCGGACAGGCCCGACACCATTCCGGCCGGCTCTCCCGCCCAGGCGCGCAGGATCTTCACTTCCTTGGGCAGCCGGTCCGGCAACAAGTTGCAGGCACTGCCGTGCGCGTCCCGCACGAGCAGCTCCGTCACCTTTTTACTGGCCAGTGCACCGCGGCAAGCTGCGCAGACCTCCTCGGTCATGAGCTGGCGGAAGTAGGCGTACTCCGCATTGCCCTTTGTGGTTTCCTCCCACGTCGCAATGCCCGCCGTTCCTTCGATATCTGCGCTGAGTAACAGCTTCACAGGATTCCCTCCCTTTCTCTGCGGATTCTATGCAGAAAAAGTGAAACGGGAGGAGTGGAATCTCCTCCCCTCCCGTTTCTCCGTTTTTTCGGGGTTACCCCTTATTCCTTCACTTTCGCGTTCGAGTAGACGATGTGCTCAAAGAGCTCGAGGCCTTCCACGTTCTTGGCGGAAACCATGAAGGTCTTGGTGGAACCGAACTTGACCACCGGCACGCTGGTTTCGTACATGTACTGCTGCAGGTCGACCCAGGTCTGGATCGCGTTCTCCTTGGAGGTATCCGCGGAGATCGCGGCCAAGTCGTTCAGGATGCGCTCGTCGTTGACCCAGCCCGCCCAAGTCGAGGACAGGTAGAGGTTCATCGTCGGCAGGATCTTGGGAGAGAAGCTGGTGATGAAGGCATCGTAGTTTTCCGGCTGGTCGTTGCGGACGCTGACGAACGTCGCCCAGTCATAGGAGAGGATCTCCGTGTTGATGCCCACGGCCTGCAGCTGGTTCTGCAGGATGACGGCCATGCTGTAGAAGTCCGGGCTGTCGGAAGCAACGAGGATGCGGAAGGGTTCCTCACCGGTGTATCCGGCCTCCGCCAGGAGCTCCTTCGCGCGCTCGGCGTTGTTCTGGTTATAGAACTCGCTGCCCGCTTCGGTGTACCAATCGGTGATGTTGGAGAACATGTAGCTGGAGTAGAGGGTGTACATGCTTTCATCGCCGTAGACGCCGAGCATGACGTCGCTGGCATTGATCGCCGCCTGGATCGCCTGGCGCATCTTCTCGTTCGCGCCCAGGCCCTCCGCCTTGTTGAAGATCAGGAAGGACATCTCGCATTCCTGCTCGACGACGTTGAAGTCCTCGTTGTCCTGGAACATGGCGATGTTGTCGGCGGTGATGGCGGTGGTCGCATCGTATTCGCCGGTCTGCATGCCCGCTACGATCGTAGCGCTGTCGCTAACGATGTCAAAGTAAATGTCCTTGGTATACGCGTTCTTGTAGCCGGCCCAGCCGTCGAACTCACCTTCGGTACCATAGGGCTGGTAATCGTCGTTGCGGGTGATGTGGATGTACTGGTGCTCGGGCCACTCCACGAACTTGTAGGGGCCGGTG
>JBMNOF010000053.1:0-13107 GCA_050942925.1 Candidatus Spyradocola sp. | reverse complement strand
CCATGCGCGACAATCCCGCGCAGCTGGACGCGCTGAACACGCAGCTCATCACGCTCATGGACGCGCGCCAGGATTACATCGAAACCATGACGGAGGCCACCTCCGACAGCACCTTGAACCAGTACTATGCAAACGAGACCCAGCTGGAATCCCAGATTGACGCCTGGAAGACCCAGTACCGGTCCTCGGGCGAAGGGCTGATCAGCTTCTCCTTTGACGAGCTGGAGCCCTACCTCAACATGGATACGCTGGATGCGCTGGATGCGGCCACCGTAAAGAGCCTTTTGCAGGAGAGCAACCCCGCCGTTCCGGAGGAGCTGCGCAGCCAGCAAAACCTCTACCGCCTGGTTCAGCCCAACGAGTGGTACGTTGCGTTCACGACCCAGGCTTCTCAGTGGAAGATCGGCAAGGGCGAGACCTGCGCCATTTACTTTGAATCGTATGAGGACATCACCTACACCGCCACGGTCCGGACGCTGGCCAGCACCGGAAACGACCTGCTCGTGGTGTTGGAGATGAACGAGGACGTCTCCCCGCTCATCAACGCGCGCAAGGTGCGCGCGGTCATCGGCGGCCGCGTGGAGGGCATGATGGTTCCGCTGAGCGCGCTGCGCACGGAGAACTCGCAGCAGGGCGTCTACCTTGCGGACGACAACACGTTCGTCCCCGTCCGCGTCGTCGGACAGGACTCCAAGAACGCGCTCGTCATGCCCCTGGAGGACGGCGCGCTTACGCGCGGAGACCGGATCAGAAAGTAAGAAGAAAGAGGAACAATCCATGGAAGCGACGGAACGGGAAGTGCAAGAATTCTTTGCGCGCGTCGCGCGCGTGCGCAAGGAGCTGGACAGTGCCGCGCAGGGAAGGCCCTACACGCTGCTGGCAGCGACAAAAACGCAGAGCGCGGAGGTTATCAACCTCCTGCCGCAGGTCGGAATTTACGATTACGGCGAAAACCGCGTACAGGAGTGGGTGGAAAAGCGGGAAAAAATTGACCAAAGTCTTCGCTTTCATCAAATCGGACGGTTGCAAAGCAACAAGATAAAGTATATAATAGACCATGTCGTCCTGATCCATTCTGTGGACAAGCAAGAACTTGCGCAGGACATCGACAAGCAAGCCAAACGGCACGGCCGCTGTGTGGACATCCTGCTGGAGGTCAACACCGCGCGCGAGGCGCAGAAGGGCGGCGTCGCGCCGGAGGAGCTTGCAGCACTTTACGAGTTTTGCCTCGGGCTGGAGAACGTGCGCGTGAGGGGACTTATGTGCATGGCGCCCAATACGCCGGAGGAAGACGTGGTTCACAGGACCTTCGCGCAGGCGCGCGCACTCTTTGACAAGCTCGCCGCGCAGGACAAGAACGTGGACATCCTCTCCATGGGGATGAGCCAGGATGCCAAAATCGCCTTGGAAGAGGGGTCAACGCTCGTGCGCTTGGGAACGTCCTTGTTCGGCAGGCGCGCCGGGTATGAAAATACGGGAACGGAAGGAAAGTAAGGAGTGAGCCAGTTGGCAAAGAAGAAGGGCTTAAATTTCCTGAACTTCATTGGTTTGGGATCTTCAGAAGAGCCGGCGGAAGAAGAAATGTATGACGAGGAGGAAGCCCCCGTGGTGAACAATAGACGCGACAATTATTCCAGCAATAGGAGCTATCAGCGCAACGAAGCCCCGGTCCAGGATTCGGACTACGGCTACGATTCCGGGTACGAAGACGACTACCGCGATCCCCAGCCGCAGGGAACCACGACCTACGGCTCGTCCTCCAAGATCATCAACCACCCCGCCGTGGCCGCCCGTCACCGCACGATGATCTACCAGCTCGACAGCTATGAGGACAGCAAGGACGTCATCGACGACCTGCTCGAGGGACACTCGGTCCTCATCAACCTCGAGGCGCTTGACCTTCCGGAAGCGCAGCGCATCATCGACACGCTCATCGGTGCATGCTATGCCATCAACGCCACCATCAAGAAGGCGGCGGCCCAGACCTACCTGCTCGCGCCGGAGACGGTGGAGGTCGCCGGGACCTATGCCGACGACAACCGCACCAGCAAGATCTTTGAGGACGGCCATCGCTAAGGGGTGACGAGGTGCTCAACACCATATTCTACCAGGTCTTTCGCGGCATCTATTGGGTGCTGAACCTCTGCTCCTGGGCGATCGTCCTGCGCGCCATTCTCTCCTGGTTTTTGCGCCCGGACAATTCGGTCTATAACCTGCTTCTGCGCGTCACGGAGCCGATGATCGCCCCGTTCCGCCCGCTGGCGTACCGGATTACAAACGGGCGGCTGCCCATCGACCTGGCGCCGCTGTTTTCCTACATTGCCCTCATGATTTTGATGCGCCTTGTCTCCTATGGCATGGTGTATGTTCTGTACGGAATATGAACGAGACGGATCAACGCATGGAGACGGCGCGGTTTGCAGACCTTGTCCGCCGCGCCGGGCGGGGTGTCCGCCCCGTCTTTTCTGTATTTCTGACGCCGGACGCTCGGTCCAGGCTCCTCGCTCTGGCCCGCAGGGAAGGCTTGGAGAGCGGCTGCTTTGGCGGATGCGAGGACCCGGAGCGCGCCGTTGTCGGGCTCTGGCAGCCGGGCTGCGAGCCGGAGGAGGCGCCGGTTTCCGTCGTCGCCATCGAGTGGGATGGGCGCTATGCAGCACCGCAGCACAGGGATGTGCTCGGTGCCTGTTTGGGTTTGGGCTTGCAGCGCGAGACGATGGGGGACATCCGCTTGCAGGGCGATTGCGCCTACGTCGCATCGACGCCTGCGATTGCGGACTTTCTCGTGGAAAATCTGCACGAGGTGGGGCGCGCGTCCGTGCGCACGTCGCACTTTGCAGGGGAGCTCCCCGCCGCCGAGAGCGGAAAGCGCGCGGTTGTAAACGTGCCCTCGCTGCGGCTGGATGCGGTGCTCGCGCAGACGCTGCACCTTTCCCGAGCGCGCGCGCAGATGCTCGTGCGCGGCGGGGCCGTGCAGAGGAATTGGCAGGAAACCGACCGCACGGACGCGGAGATCGCGGAAGGGGATGTGCTCTCCATCCGCGGGTACGGCCGCATCCGCGTCCACAGCGTGCAGGGGGAGAGCCGAAAGGGTCGGCTTTTCCTCGAGGTGGAGACGTTTCTGCGGCCATAGCCGATGAGAAGGGACGGTGTGCGCATGATTACCTCGGACCAGATTCACGAAAAAGAATTTACCTATAAGCTGCGCGGGTACAACGACGCGGAAGTGGACGCGTACCTTGACCAGCTTGCCGCCTTCATCGACAATCTGACCAAGGAAAACAAGGAGCTGCGCGAGCGTCTCAAGAACACGGCGGACCAGCTGACGTACATGAAGAACCTGGAAACGACGCTGCGGGACACGCTGGTCACGGCGCAGCGCAGCGCGGAGGAGACCACGCGCAACGCGAGCCTTCGCGCCGAGGAGATCATCGGCAGCGCAAACGCCGAGGCGGCAAAGGTCGTTGCCGAGGCGAATGCGGAGGCCGACGCCATCCGCCGCCAGCTCGGCACGCTGCAGCAGCAGGCCTCCACCTACCGCCAGAGCTTCCGCATGCTCCTCAACGCGCAGCTGCAGCTGCTGGAGGAGTCCGGCCTGGGAAAAGAGCGGGAGCGGTCGGAGGAGGGGGCGACGGCGCGCGTCTCGGCCATGCCGCGCATCAACCTGACCGATAGCCGCGCAGAGGGCGCGGCGGAAAGCAAAAAGGGCTTGCAGGATCAGCCGCTGAGCGCGGCGCGACGCATTGTGCCCATTCCCCAGGAGGACGAGTAATGCCAATTCTCTACATTGCCGTGATGGTCCTTGCGTTTCTGACGGACCGCGTCGTGAAAAACTGGGCCGCCGGCCCCCTGGTGGACGTCTACGGAGGGGTGAAGCCCCTGTTTCCGGGCGTGTTTCAGTTCACCTATGCCGAAAACCGCGGCGCCGCGTTCAGCATCCTTCAGGGACGGACCTGGCTGCTGATCGTTCTTACGGTTGCCATCTGCCTGGCGGGGCTGTATTTTCTGTTCTTCTCGCGCAGAAGGCTGCCGGCCTTTCCCAGCATCGCCATCGCCTTGGCGCTGGGCGGCGCGCTGGGCAATCTCTTCGACCGCGTCGTGTTTGGCTACGTCATCGACATGTTTGACTTCTGCCTCATCAACTTTGCGGTGTTCAATGTGGCGGACAGCTTTGTCAACATCGGGGTCGTGATGTTGGCGATTTGGATGGTCTTTTTTGAGGAGAAGGACAAGCGCCGCGGAGACCGCCGTTGGGGCAAAAAGCCCTTGCCGCAGGGCAATGGCGAGGCAAAGGCGGAGGAGGGCGGAGAAACCCATGAAGAATTTGCAGTGGACGGCGACAAAGGAAGATGAAGGCATCCGTTTGGATGCCTTTTTGGCGCAGAAGAGTGGGGAGACGCGCTCCCGCATTCAGAACCTGCTGAAGGAGGGGCATGTCGCCTGCAACGGCCGCGCGCCCAAAAAGGCGGGGCAAGCCGTCGAAGCGGGGGATGAGATCGCGCTGTCCATCCCCGACCCGGAACCGCTTGCGGCCGTGCCGGTGGAGATGGACATCCCCATCGTCTACGAGGACGCGGACATCGTGGTCGTCAACAAGCCGCGGAATCTCGTCACGCATCCGGCGGCCGGCCATGCGCAGGACACGCTGGTCAACGCCCTGCTCTTTGCCTGCGACGACCTGTCCGGCATCGGGGGCAAGTTCCGCCCCGGCATCGTCCATCGCCTGGACAAGGACACGACGGGCCTGCTGGTCGTGGCAAAAAACGATGCCGCCCACCTGGACCTTGCCGAGCAGATCCGTGTCCACAGCGCGGGCCGCGTCTATTGGGCGCTGGTGGAGGGACGCATCCGGGAGGAGAACGGCACGGTGGACGCCCCGATCGGCCGCAACCCACGGGACCGGAAGAAGATGGCCGTCGTGCCGGATGGCCGCCCGGCGGTGACGCACTTCCGCGTGCTGCAGGCTTTCTCCCGCACAACGCTCATCGAGTGCCGCCTGGTGACCGGGCGCACGCACCAGATCCGCGTCCACATGGCCAGCCTGGGCCATCCGGTCTGCGGCGACCCGCTCTACGGCTTTGCCAAGTCCGCCGCCGCGCCCTGCCCGCTCATGCTCCATGCGCGCGAGCTGCACATCCGCCATCCGCGAACGGGGGAAGAGCAAAACTTTGTGGCGGAACCGCCGCAAGACTTTCTCCGCGTGCTCGAGAGGCAAAGATAAAACTTAACATCCCCCTCGCGCAGTCCGTGTAGACAGGGGGAGCTTTTTGTGCTATAGTGTCAAAGGTTGAAGCGTTCCTTTAATTCGTTCCCGTGAGGACGGCAAGGTGCGTCTGGCAAACGAACAGCACAACATGCGCGCAGCGCTGATGCGCCTTGAAGGAATGCAAACCTTCAGGGCGTTTATTTTTTTCTCTTGCAAAAGGAGGAACAGCCATGGAATTCCGGAAAAAGGCTGAGATCATGGACGAGGTGGCGATGAGCCGCGCCATCAAGCGCATCGCGCACGAGATCATTGAGCGCAACAAGGGAACGGAAAACCTGATGCTCATCGGCATCCAGCGCCGGGGCGTGCCGCTGGCGCAGCGCATCGGCGCGCTGATCGCGCAGGAAGAGGGGACGGAGCTGCCCGTGGGCACGCTGGACATCACCTTCTACCGCGACGACCTCTCCCTGCTGGACGAGCATCCCCAGGTCAAGGGCACGGACGTCCCCGCCAATGTCAACGACCAAAACGTCGTGCTCGTGGACGATGTGCTCTACACCGGGCGCACGGCGCGCGCCGCGATGGACGCCGTCATGGACATGGGCCGCGCCAAGACCATTCAGCTCGCCGTCCTGATCGATCGCGGCCACAGGGAGCTCCCCATCCGCGCGGACTATGTGGGCAAAAACGTGCCGACCTCTCACCTGGAGATGATCGCCGTCAGCGTCAACGAAATCGACGGCAAGGAGAGCGTGGAGCTCTACGCACAGAAATAAGGCCCGTTAAAGAGAAGGAGAATGCACATGGCTTTCAAACACAAGGATCTTCTTTCCCTGCGCGATGTGGAGCGGGAAGAAATCGAGATGATCTTGTCCACGGCCGCTTCCATGCGCCAGCTGCTGGACAGCCCCACCAAGAAGACGGCGCACCTGCAGGGCAAGTCCATCGTGACGCTGTTCTACGAAAACTCCACCCGCACGCGCATGAGCTTTGAACTGGCCAGCAAGTACATGTCCGCCGCAGCGGCGAACATCTCCGCCTCGGCCTCCTCTGTGCAGAAGGGCGAGACGCTGCTGGACACCGGCCGCACCCTGGACAGCATGGGCACGGACGTCATCATCATCCGCCACCCCATGTCCGGCGCGCCGCACCTGCTGGCGCAGCACGTGCACGCGGCCGTCATCAACGCCGGCGACGGCATCAACGAGCACCCGACCCAGGCGCTGCTGGACATGTTCACCATCAAGCGCCACAAGGGCCATCTGGATGGAATCAAGGTCGCCATCGTCGGCGATGTGCTGCACTCCCGCGTAGCCCGGTCCGACATCTTCGGCCTGCACACCATGGGCGCGGAGGTCGCGCTCTGTGCGCCGCCCACGCTCATGCCCGCGCAGATGGCGGAGCTCGGCGTCAAGACCTATACCCGCGTCGAGGAGGCCGTCGAGGGCGCCGACGTCGTGATGGGCCTGCGCATCCAGAAAGAGCGCCAGGAGGAGGGCAACTTCCCCTCCCTGCGGGAGTACGCGGAGTTCTTCGGCATCAACGAGGAGCGCATGAAGTACGCCAAGCCCGACGCGCTCATCATGCACCCCGGTCCCATCAACCGCGGGGTGGAGCTCACCAGCGACGCGGCGGACAGCGAGCAATCCGTCATCAATGAACAGGTCACAAGCGGCGTGGCAGTGCGCATGGCGCTGCTCTACCTGCTGACCAGAAAGGGTGTGCAATGAGTATGAAGCTGCTTGTCAAGAACGGAATCCTGCCGGAGGTCGGCGCCTGTGACATGCTCGTGGAGGATGGCTACATCGCCAAGATTGCGCCGAACATCGAGGCCGCGGATGCGGAGGTCGTGGACGCGCAGGGCAAGTACGTTCTGCCCGGCATGGTGGATCTGCACTGCCACCTGCGCGACCCCGGCTATGAATATAAGGAAGACATCGTCAGCGGCACGCGCGCCGCGGCTGCGGGCGGTTTCACCTCCGTCTGCTGCATGGCCAACACCAATCCCGTCAACGACAACGAGGTCGTGACCCGCTACATCCTCAACAAGGCGGCGACCGAGGGCAGCGGCGTGCACGTCTACCCCATCGGCGCGGTGTCCAAGGGGCTCAAGGGCGAGACTATGGCCGAGATCGGCGAGATGGCTAAGGCCGGCATCGTCGCCATCTCCGACGACGGCAAGCCCGTCATGAACGCGCAGCTCATGCGCTGCGCGATGGAGTACGGCGCGGCCTTTGGCATGACGGTCTTTGACCACTGCGAGGACATCAACCTGGTCAACAAGGGCGTCATGAACGAGGGCTACAATTCCACGCTCCTGGGCCTGCGGGGCATCACCCGTGCCGCCGAGGAAGTCCAGATCGCCCGCGACGCGGTCCTTGCCGAGACCCTGAACCTGCCCATCCACATCTGCCACGTCTCCACCGCCGGCGGCGTGCGCATCATCCGGGAGGCCAAGGCCCGCGGCGTGAAGATCACCGCGGAAACGGCGCCCCACTACCTCGCCGGAACCGACGACATGGTCCAGAGCTACAACGCCGTGACCAAGGTCAATCCGCCCCTGCGCCTGACCGAGGACCAGGAGGCGCTGATCCAGGGCCTGTGCGACGGCACGATCGACGCCATCGCCACCGACCACGCGCCGCACCACCGCGACGAAAAAGAGGTCGAGTACAACATCGCCCTCTCCGGCATCTCCGGGTTTGAGACGGCGCTCGCGCTCGGGCTGGAGACGCTCGTCCATGCGCACCACATGTCTCTGGAGGATTACGTCAAGGTCGTCAGCACGAATCCCGCGCGCATCCTCCACAAGAACTGCGGCGAGCTGGCCGTCGGCCGGGATGCGGACTTCATCCTCGTCGACCCCAACGAGGAGTGGTGCATCGACAGCCGCAAGTTCCTCTCCAAGGGCAAGAACACGCCTTTCCACGGGCACATGGTCCACGGCCGCGTCAAGGCGACGTTCGTCGGCGGAAAGTGCATCTATCGGGACGAAAAGTAAAGCGAAGAAGGAGGAGCGGAAATGAAACTGGCCATCGACGCGCTCATCGAGGGAATCGAGAAAATGGGCAACCCCACGACGGTGGGACTGGATACGCAGCTGGCGCACCTGCCGGAAGGGTTTGCCGGCAAGGTGGAGAGCTTTGACGACGCCGCGAAAGCGCTTGTGCGCTATAACAAGGCCATCGTGGACGCGCTCTGCGGCATCGTGCCCTGTGCAAAGGTTCAGATCGCCTACTACGAGATGTACGGCGTGCCCGGCATGCAGGCCTTCCGCGAGACCATCGACTACGCGAAGGAAAAGGGCATGGTCGTCATCGCGGACGCCAAGCGCAACGACATCGGCGCCACGGCTTCCGCCTACGCCAACGCGTACCTGGGGGTGACGCCCCTGGGCGATACGGCCGACAGCGCGTTCCCCGTGGACTTTGTCACCGTCAACGCGTACCTCGGCCTGGACGGCGTGGAGCCGTTCTGCAAGGCCGCTTCCGTCCGCGGCGGCGGAATCTTTGCGCTGGTCAAGACCTCCAATCCCTCCGGCGTGCAGCTGCAGGACCTCAAGATCGGCGACCGGACGGTCTACGAGGTCATGGGCGACCTCGTGTCCGATTGGGGAAAGGACTCCATCGGCGCATACGGCTATTCCTCCGTCGGCGCAGTGGTTGGCGCGACGTATCCCGAGCAGGGCGCGGCGCTGCGCAAGCGCCTGCCCCACACCTTCTTCCTCGTGCCGGGCTACGGCGCGCAGGGCGCGACCGGCAAGGACCTGCGCGGCTGCTTTGACGAAAAGGGCCGCGGTGCGGTCGTCAACGCTTCCCGCTCGATCCTGACGGCTTGGCGCAAGCAGCCGGGCGTGGACTTTGCGCAGGCCGCCTACAACGAGGCCGTGCGCATGCGCGAGGACATCATGGAGGGAATCCGCGCATGAAGAGATTGACGGCAAAGGTTCTGTCCTGCGAGGCGCTGAACGCGGAAATGGGCCTGCTCCAGCTCGCGCTGCCGGCGGAAGCGGAGGAGGCCATCCCGGGGCAGTTCGCGCACATCGCCGTGCCCGGCGACCGCTCGCACCTGCTGCGCCGGCCCATCAGCCTCTACTCCGTCCACGACGGGGTGCTGGAGCTGGGCATCGCGGCAAAGGGCGAGGGCACGCGCCGGATTCTCGCGGCAAAGCCCGGCGAGGAGATCGACCTGCTCTACCCCCTGGGCCGTGGGTTTGCAAAAGGCGCCATGACGCGCATCGCCTTTGTCGGCGGCGGCATCGGCGTCGCGCCGCTGCGCTATGCCATGGAGAAGTTTGCGGACGCAAACTGCCGCGCGATCTTTGGGTTCCGCAACAAGGACCTGCTCTACGCCGTGCAGGAATGCGAAAAGACCGGCGCGCCCGTCACCGTCTGCACGGATGACGGCAGCTTAGGCGTGCACGGCCTCGTCACCGGCCCCCTGGAGGAGATGCTCCGCCGCGGGGAAGTGGACGGCGTCATGGCCTGCGGGCCCACGCCCATGCTGCGCGCGGTGCAGGCGCTCGCCCTGCAGTACGGCGTGGAGGCCCAGCTCTCCCTGGAGGAGCACATGGGCTGCGGCATTGGCGCGTGCCTGACCTGCAACTGCAAGGTCAAGGCCAAGGACGGGGAGTTCGGCTACAAGCGCGTCTGCGCAGACGGACCGGTGTTCCCGGCAAAGGAGGTCGTGTTCGGATGAAGATGGGCGTCAATCTCTGCGGGGTGGAGCTGAAAAACCCCGTCATTGCGGCCTCGGGAACCTTTGGGTTCGGCCGGGAGTACGACGAGTTCTACGACATTGGCACGCTGGGCGGCATCTCGGTCAAGGGCCTGACGCGCCTGCCCCGCTTGGGCAACCCGCCCCATCGCATCACGGAGACCCCCTCCGGCATGCTCAACAGCGTGGGCCTGCAGAACCCGGGCGTGGAGGCCTTCCTCGAGAAAGACCTGCCTTGGCTGCTGGAAAAGGGCGCCGTGGTCGTGGCCAACGCCGCCGGAAGCACGGAGGACGACTACTGCTACATGGCCGGGCGCCTCTCGAAGTCCGGTATCCACATCCTGGAGATGAACATCTCCTGCCCGAACGTCAAGGAGGGCGGCGTGGCCTTTGGCACGAAGCCCGAGTCCGTCTACAAGATCACCAAGGCCGTGCGCGCGCACTGCACCAAGCCCTTGATGGTCAAGCTCTCGCCCAACGTTGCGGACATCGCCGAGGTCGCCCTTGCCGCGCAGGAGGCGGGTGCGGACGCGATTTCCCTCATCAACACGCTCACCGGCATGGCGGTGGACGTGCGCACGCGCCGGCCGGTGCTGGCCAACGTCGTGGGCGGCATGTCCGGCCCGGCGGTGCGTCCGGTCGCGCTGCGCATGTGCTGGCAGGCGGCCAAGGCCGTGAAGATCCCGGTCGTGGGCATGGGCGGCATCGAGACGGGCGAGGACGCCATTGCGTTCCTGCTGGTCGGGTGCACGGCCGTGCAGGTGGGCACCGCGAACCTGCACAACCCGTATGCGTGCCCGGATGTGATCCGCGGCATGGAGGCCTACTGTGAGCAGTACGGCGTGGAGGACATCCGCGAGCTGATCGGCGCGCTGCGCCTCGACTAAAGGGGAGGCGAGCGGCGTGGACATTGGCCTCATCGGCGGGGCGGACGGCCCGACAACGATTCTCGTCTCTTCAAACGCTTCGGAACTGGTGGGAGCGCTGGTCCTCCTCGCGGTGGCCGCAGCGGCGGGACTGGCCTTTGCGATTTGGAAAAAGAAGCGGAGAAAATAAAGTGAACCCCCTTCGCACACTTCGTGCGAAGGGGGTTCACGGCGTTAGGGGCGTCAGGCGCGGTCGGCCTTGTCCTCGGCGGAAAGGCGCTTGGCGAGCTTTTCGTCCGGCGAGACGAAGAGCGTCTGCTGGTGCGTGTAGATGACAAAGCCGGGCTTTGCGCCGCCGGGTTTCTTGACGTACTTGCGCAGTGTGTAGTCCACGGGGACCTTGTCCGCCTGCCGGCCCTTGGAGAAGGTGGCCGCCAGCTGCGCGGCCTGCAGAATCGTCGCATTGCCGGGCGCGGTGGACTTTACGATCACATGGGAGCCGGGCATGTCCTTGGCGTGGAGCCAGAGCTCGTCGCCGAGCGCCGCGCCGGTCAGGCGGTCGTTTTGGACGTTGTTCTTGCCGACGAAAATGTCGACGCCCTCGTCCGAGACAAAGTGGTGCGGCTTGGAGGCCGGGATCTTCTGCGGCTTGCGGCCCTTGTCGGGGTTGCGCAGCAGGCCGACGCGGATGAGCTCCTGGCGGATCTCGCCCAGCTCGTCAAACGTCGTGCAGAGATCCAGGTTCTCCAGCTGACCCTCGAGGTAGGCGATCTCTTCCTCATTGGCGGACATCTGGTCCAGCACCAGGTCGGACGCCGCCTTGAGCTTGTTGTACTGCTTGTAGTAGCGCTGTGCGTTTTCCGCGGGCGAGAGGGCGGGGTTCATGGGGATCTCCACCTCGTGCATGTCCTCGGCGTAGTAATCCGGGACAATGGCCTTGGTCGCGCCGCGCGGGATGCAGTGCAGCGAGGAGGTGAGCAGGTCGCCTTTTTTCCGCAGTTCGTCCATGTTTTCCGCGTCGAGAATCGTTTGGCGCTGAATGGCGAGCTTCTTTTCATCGCGCTCGAGCGCGTTTTGCAGAAACTTGCGCAGGTTGTGCGCGCGCTGATGGATGCGCTCGCGCTGGTCCCGCTGGAGATAGTAGGCGTCCATGGCCGCCGAGAGGGAGGGGTAGGGAATTTGGCGCTCCGGGTCACGGGAGAGGTAGGGAAAGGCGGTCACGTCCAACGGGGAGCCCTCCTCGTCGACGAGGAGCGTCGGGACGTCCTCCAGCAGGTGGAAGAACGCCGCGAGCTTGCCCGCTGCCGTCGGAAGCAGGACATCCGTCAGCGGCGCCGTCTCGCTGCCGGCGATGCGGAAGGCGAGCTCGCGCGCGGCCTGCGCGGAAAACCCGCTCACGCTCTGCTGGATCGCCTTGTCCAGGCGCTGGCCCACCAGCGGGCGGAGCGCGCGCAGGTAGTCTGCCGCCTGCGCCGTGTAGGGGTTGAGCTTATCCTGCGCGGGCGGCGTTTCATAGGGGAGCCCCGGCAGGACCTCGCGCACGCGGCTGATGTCCTCGGTGACGTGGCGCGCGCTGTCGATGATGCGGCCGTTTTGCCCCACGAGGATGAGGTTCGAGTGGCGGCCCATGATCTCGATGATGAGCCGGCGCTCCGCCACGTCCCCGAGCTCGTCCAACCCTTCAAAGCGGAGCGTGAGCACGCGATCGGCGCCCAGCTGCTCCGCGCCGAGGAAGCGGGCGTTGCCCAGGTTTTTGCGCAGCAGCATGCAGAACATGGGCGGCGTGTCCGGGCTGCGCTTGGAAGCGGCGGTCAAGTGGATGCGCGCGTTGTTCGGGCTGGAGGAGAGCAGCAGCCGGCGGTTTTCGCCCTGGGCGCGCAGGGTCAGAATCAGTTCGTCGCGCTCGGTCTGCTGCACGCGGTCCACGCGGCCGCCCTCCAGCGTGCGGTTCAGCTCGCGCGCCATCGCGCCGAGCGTAAGTCCGTCCATGGGCATGGGTTCATCGACCTCCATCCTGTCCGACATGGAAAAGGCAGGTCCGCTCGGGACTTGCCTTCTTCAGTATAGCACAGTTTTGCTCTATACAAAAGGAAAAAAGGACGAGCCAAACGGCTCGTCCCACGGGTTGCGAAAACGAAAGGAATTAGGCAACCTTCGCGATGTACGCAGCGTACACGTAAGCGTAGGTGTCGTTGTCCAGAGCGATCTTGGCCCAGTTGTTCTCGTCGATCTCAACAACCTTCACGACATCGCCGCGATGGATGATGTCCAGAGCAGCCAGCTTGGTGGAAGCGGTAGAGCGGACGTTCAGAGCACGGCAGG
>JBMNOF010000052.1:0-13350 GCA_050942925.1 Candidatus Spyradocola sp. | reverse complement strand
TGGACATCTACAGCCTGCACAACGGCGGGAGGATGCAGACGCTGACCCGGGACGTGCTCGCCTCCCAAGTGGTCTTTTCCCAGGAGGGACACGAGCTGTATTTCACGGCCGCGGGCGAGGACCGCAAGATGGAGTCCATCCAGGCCGAGACCGGAGAGGTGACGGTGATCCTGCCGGGCATGGCCTATCGTCCCCTTGCCGTAAGCGACAAGGGAATGCTCTTCTGCCTGCTGTCCCAGGGCAAGCAGGAGGTGGGATACGCCTCCGCCGAGGGGACGAAAGAAGGGCTGCTCACGGACGGCACAGCGGGCGCGGCCTACATTCTGCCCTCTGGGGACGGGCTTCTCGTCTACGATGGGGACCTCTACCTGGTGGGCGAGGACGGCGCGACGCTCGTGCAGGCCAACATCACCGCCTTTGACATCGGCTCGGACGGCATGCACATCGCCTACGCGGTGCAGAACGAGGACGGGTCCGTGGACATCCGCATCGGATACTGGGGCGGAAGCCGCATCATCAACGACCGGCTGACCTATAAGGACATCGGCATCCAGGTGGACACGATGTACTTTTCCCCGGATTTGCAAAAACTCTATCTGCAGGGCTGGGACGGAAACGGCGCGCTGACGGCCTATACGTTTGAATTCCAATAGAGAGCCGCGCGGTTCTCAGGGCAATCCCCCTCTTCATAAGCTTAGAAAAAGCGTGGAGAGGGGGATCTCTTTTGATGATAGACCGGATTGACCTGCGCGTATTAGAGGAGGCCCGTTACATCTCGGAGCACGGCGCGACGGTGCGCGACGCGGCCAAGCACTTTGGGGTGTCCAAGTCCACCGTCCACAAGGACCTGGTGGAGCGCCTGCCGCACCTCAACCGCGCGCTCTTCCGCCAGACGCGCAGCGTGCTGGACCAGAATAAGGCCGAACGGCATCTGCGCGGAGGCAGGGCCACCATGCGCAAATTTGCGTGCATGGAGAAAAGTGGAAGAAAATAATTTGTCTTCTTTTGTCCCGTATGGCAGGAAAAAGGAGGGGGATTCGAGAATATACCCAAGGTGTGCAGGCCAATTTGCGCCTGCGTTTTACTCCCGTCCAGTGCTTTGGCGGGTTTATATAGATGGCAGCGGAAATTTGTCCGCCGCCGAGAGAAGGAGCGATCTCTCTTGGGCTTTTTTACGCGCGATATTGGAATAGATTTGGGCACGGCATCCGTGCTTGTGTATATAAAAGGAAAGGGCATCGTGCTGCGCGAGCCCTCGGTTGTGGCGGTGGACGAGTACAGCCACACGATTCTTGCCGTCGGGGAGAAGGCGCTGGGCATGGTGGGCCGGACGCCCAAGGGCATCTCCGCCATCCGCCCGCTGCGAAACGGCGTCATCTCCGACTACGAACTGACCGAAAGGATGATCCACTACTACCTCCGCCTCGTCATGGGGCGGTTCAATTTCGCGCGCCCACGCGTGGTGGTCTGCGTGCCCGCCGGCGTCACGGAGGTGGAGCGCCGCTCCGTCGTCGAGGCCACGGCGGACGCCGGGTCGATGGACACCAAGCTCATCGAGGAGCCCGTGGCCGCGGCCATCGGCGCAGGCTTGCCCGTGACCAAGGCGGGCGGTTGCATGGTCGTGGACATCGGCGGCGGCACGACGGACATCGCCGTCATCTCCATGAGCAGCGCCGTGGTCAAGGAGAGCGTGACCATCGCCGGCGACAAGGTCGACGAGGCCATCATCAAGCACATGCGGCGCTCCCACAACCTCCTCATCGGCGAGCGGACGGCCGAGCGCATCAAGATGCAGCTCGCGGTCGTGGCGCCCGAGCCGCCCATGGGCGCCATGGACGTCACGGGCCGGTCCGTGCTCTCGGGGCTTCCGCGCACGGCGCACATTGAGGCGGCGGAGATCTCCGAGGCGGTGGAGGAGGTCGCGACCGCCATCATCGAGACGATTCACTCGGTCCTGGAGCGCACGCCGCCGGAGCTTGCCTCGGACATCTATCAAAACGGCATCACGCTCACGGGGGGCGGCGCGCTGCTGGGCGGTCTCTGCCGGCGCGTGCAGACGGAGCTGCGCATTCCTTGCATGCTGGCGGAAAACCCCGCGGACTGCGTCGTGCGCGGAACCGGCATGGCGATGGAGAACATGGACCTGTACGGCGATCTGGTACACGACTACCGCAAGCCCGTGCGGTACGACTTCCGTTGAACAGGAGGGACGCATGAGGAACGCTTGGCGGTTATTTTTCGCAGCGCTGCTGTGCTTGCTGCTCCTGGCGGGGTGCGCCGCGCCGGATGCGCCGGACGCTTCCGCGACCCCGGAGCCGGAGGGCATGGAGTTTTCGGAAAACACGATCCTGCGCGACGAGAGCATCCATTCCCTGCTCATCTGCGCGGTGTCCTATGACCGGGATGGGTATTCCCTCTTGACCTCGCTGCACGTCCTGGTTCGGGATGCGGAAGGCCAGGTGGATTTGCTCACCATTCCCAAGGACACGCGCGTCCTGATCCGGCACTACGACGAGGAGGGCTACACGTACAGCGGCTACGGGTCCATCAGCGGGGTCTATCACGCGGCGGAAGCGGCGGGCCTTGCGGAGCAGGAGACGGTGGAAGCGGTGTCGACGCTCCTGGGCGGCGTGGAGATCGAGCGCTATGCGTTCCTCAACGTCGTGCAGCTCCAGGACCTCTCCAAGCTGCTGGAGGGCGAGATCTTCCTGGACGTCGAGGACGACATCTCGGAGCTCAACGTCTACCGCGGCTATCAGGACATCCGCCCGGTGCTGACGGGCTTTGCCTCCTATTCCTACCTCAACGACATCGGCGGCATCGACTATTTGGGCACGGACCCCTACAAGCTGCGCCGGCACCAGCAGCTCATCGAGGCGTTCCTGACGGGGTTCTCCGAGCAGATGGAGACGCTCTCGCAGGAGGAGAAGGAGGAGCTGGCCGGGAACATCGCCGCCTGCCTGCGCACGGACATGACCGCGCAGGATGTGCTGGACTGGACGAGCGAGACGCACCGCCTGCACACCTTTGAGATCCTGGAGGGCTACGAAAACGAGACGGAGCAGAACTCCTACTGGATTCCCGATCGAACGGCGCTCAAGGAATGGGTCATTGAAAACTTTTACAGCGAGAAGGACGAGGAATAAACGACAGCCCGGAGGAAACCTTCCTCCGGGCTGTCGTGCGTTCAGGACTTGTGCGGCCGGTTCCACAGCCCGTACTGCGCTTCGTTTTGCAGTGCGGAGAGCATGAGCTCGCGCGCGTTGGGATAGCGCTTGCAGAGGCTGTCCAACAGCTCCTTCATCTCCTCGCGCTGCGTATTGCCGTTTGCCGGGCAGGTGGAGGCGACGACCGGCAGCTGCAGTTCGCGCGCGACATGGATGATGTGCTTTTCCGGCAGGTAGACCATCGGCCGGATGACGGTCAGGTCCATGCGCGAGAGGTAGGACTTGGGGTGGAAGGTGTGGATGCGGCCCTCGTGCAGCAGGCAGAGGAGCAGCGTCTCCAGCGCGTCGTCGCGGTGGTGGCCCAGGGCGACCTTGTTGCAGCCGACCTCCTTGGCGAGCTCGTTGAGCGCGCCGCGCCGCATCTTGGCGCAGAGGGAGCAGGGGTTTTTCTCCTTGCGCTCCTCAAAGATCACCTTGCCGATCTGCGTGTCCCGCACGATGTATTCGACGCCGAGGCGGTCGCACATCGCGCGGATGCCGCTGGTGTCCATGGGGGAAAGGCCCATCGTCAGCGTAAGCCCCACAAGGGAGAAGTGCGCCTTGGAGAACTTGCGGTAAAGAGCCAGCGCGTAGAGCAGGAGCAGGCTGTCCTTTCCGCCGGACACGCCCACGCCGATGCGGTCCCCTTCCGCGATCAAGTCGAAATCCTCGCAGGCCTTGCGGATACAGCCGAGCACTTTCTTCATGGTTTCCCTCCGTAGCATCTTTTTCAGATTCCATTATACCGCTTTTGCGCTCCTGCGCAACGCCTGAGCGCGTCAAGATTGTTAGATGTTGATTAACAGCCGTTGACGAAAGCTGTCGCATATGGTATCCTTTCCTGTAGTGACAACCAAATAAGAACGCCTTATACAGAGTGGTTGAGGGACGGGCCCGATGAAACCCGGCAACCGGTCGCACGGCGACAGTGGTGCCAATTCCCGCAGCGCTGCCCAGCGCTGAAATATGAGGTGGAAGTGGGATTGCCAAGTCTTCTACCGCAAAAACACGCGCGATGGAAGGCTTTTTTCCATGGTTTCAGATCTTGCGGCGTTCTTATCCATTGGCAACACGGAAAGGAAGAAGAACATGCTGCAACAGGGAAAGAGATTTTTTACCTCCGAGTCCGTTACGGAAGGACATCCCGATAAGGTCTGCGATCAGATTTCCGACGCGATCCTGGACGCCCACCTGGCCCAGGACCCCATGGCCCGCGTCGCCTGCGAGACGATCGCCACCACCGGCCTCGTCCTCGTCATGGGAGAAATCACCTCCCGCGCGAACGTGGACTACGAGAAGATCGTGCGCGACACCATCGCCTCCATCGGGTATCGGGACAACGCCTGCGGCTTTGACGCCGCGACCTGCAAGGTCATCATTGCGCTGGACCGCCAGTCCCCGGACATCGCCATGGGCGTGAGCAACGCCTTGGAGGGGCGCGCCGAGGGCAAGATGGACATCGGCGCGGGCGACCAGGGCATGATGTTCGGCTTTGCCTGCAATGAGACCGAGGAGTGCATGCCCATGCCCATCGCGCTTGCGCACCGGCTCACCCGCCGGATGGCGAAGGTCCGCAAGGACGGCGAGCTGCCCTACCTTCGCCCGGATGGAAAGAGCCAGGTCACCGTGGAGTACGTGGACGGCAAGCCCGTGCGCGTGGACACGATCGTCCTGTCCACGCAGCACAGCGCGGATGTGGACCAGGAGACCATCCGCCGCGACCTCATCGAGCACGTCGTGCGGCCCACGATCCCGGCGGACCTGCTGGACGAAAACACCAAGTACTACATCAACCCCACGGGCCGCTTTGTCGTGGGCGGACCGGAGGGCGATTCGGGCCTGACGGGCCGCAAGATCATCGTGGACACCTACGGCGGCTACGCCCCGCACGGCGGCGGCGCCTTCTCCGGCAAGGACCCGACCAAGGTGGACCGCAGCGCCTGCTACATGGTGCGCTACATCGCCAAGAACATCGTCGCCGCGGGCCTGGCCTCCCAGTGCGAGATCGAGGTCGCTTACGCCATCGGCGTCGCGCAGCCCGTCTCGATCCTGGTGGATACGTTTGGCACGGGCGTTCTTCCGGACGAGGAGCTGGAAAAGATCGTCCGGCGCGTGTTTGACCTGCGCCCCGCGGCCATCATCGAAAAGCTCGACCTGCGCAAGCCCATCTACCGCCAGACCGCGGCCTACGGCCACTTCGGGCGCACGGACGTGGACCTGCCCTGGGAGCGCACGGACATGGTCGAGGCCCTTCGCACGGCGGCGGGCAAGTGATACGCGGGACCCGGCCTTTGGCTTCACCCGCAGAAAGAGGAAAAACGCATGGATGAAATCGAAGGCATCGTGGAGGAAATCATCTTTCGCAACGAAGAAAACGGCTACACGGTGCTGACCGTTGGCAAGGGCGGCGCCGAACAGACCGTGATCGGCACGCTCCCCTTCATAAAGCAAGGGGAGCGTGTGCGCGTTTTGGGGACCTGGACCACGCACCCGACGTTTGGCCGGCAGCTCAAGGCGTCCTCCTATGAGACGATTCCGCCCACGCACGCCGAGGAGATCGAGCGCTACTTGGCCAGCGGCGTCATCAAGGGCGTGGGTGAAATGACCGCCAAGGCGATCGTGGAGGCGTTCGGCGACGAGACGCTGGAGATCCTCTCCCATTCGCCGGAGCGCCTGCGCGAGATCGAAGGCATCGGCCCCAAGCGCGCCGCCATCATCGCGGAAAACTACGCCCAGCAGCAGGAAACGCGCGAGGTCATGCTCTTTTTGCAGAAATACCAGATTCCGCCGAGCCTGTGCATGCGCATCCTCAAGATCTACGGCGGAAATGCGGTGACGGTTTTGAAGGCCAACCCCTATCAGCTCATCCGCGACGTGCCGGGCGTGGGCTTCCGCACGGCGGACCGCATCGCGCTCTCCATGGGCGTCAGCCCCCAGGACAGCAACCGCCTGCGCGCGGGGATCACCTACGTCCTGCGCGACGCGGCCGGCGCGGCGGGCCATGTCTTCCTGCCGCGCAACCAGCTGTGCGAGGCGGCCCAGGGCATCCTGCAGGCGCCGGCAGAGCTGGTGGAAAACGAGCTGTCCGCGCTCGTGCTCTGCGGGGAGGTGCGCCTGGAGGAGCGCGCGGACTGCACCGCCGTCTACCACCGCTCCATGCTCGAGGCGGAGAAGGAGGTCGCCCTGCAGCTCGTCCTGCTCCAGCGCGCGCCGCAGAAAAAGACGGTTGCGGTCTCGGACGCGGACCTGGACGCTTTTGAGCGCGACCAGGAGATCCGGTTTGAGGCGGGACAGCGCGCCGCCATCCGCATGGCGGCAGAGTCCCCGGTCGTGGTCATCACCGGCGGCCCGGGCACGGGCAAGACCACGGTCATCAACTGCATCATCCGCCTGATGGAGGGGGCGGGGCTCACCGTGTCCCTGGCCGCGCCGACCGGCCGCGCGGCCAAGCGCATGACCGAGGCCACCGGCCAGGAGGCCAAGACCATCCACCGCCTCCTGGAATACGCCGCGGGCGACGAGGAGGACGCCCCGCTCTTTGGCAAGACGGAGGAGGACCCCCTGAAGGCCGACGTGGTCATCGTGGACGAGATGTCCATGGTGGACCTGCTGCTCATGCGCTCGCTGCTCAAGGCGGTGCGCCCGGGCACGCGCCTGGTCCTGGTGGGGGACGCGGATCAGCTCCCCAGCGTTGGCGCGGGCAACGTCCTGCGCGACATCATCGAGAGCCGCGTCCTGCCCGTTGCGCGGCTGACGGAGGTCTTCCGCCAGGCCGCGCAGAGCCACATCGTCGTCAATGCGCACCGCATCAACAGCGGGCAGATGCCCATCATCCACAACCGCGACACGGACTTCTTCTTTGAGCGGAAGGAGAACCTCACCGCCATTGCCGAGAGCGTCTGCGCGCTGGTGACACACCGCCTGCCCGGCTACTATCACATCGATCCCGTGCGGGATATTCAGGTCCTTGCGCCGATGAAAAAGGGCGAGGCGGGGGTCTTTGCCCTCAACCGCCTCCTGCAGGAGCGCCTAAATCCCCCGTCCCGGCACAAAAAGGAGCGCCTCTGCGGGGACACGCGCTTTCGAGAGGGCGACAAGGTCATGCAGGTGCGCAACAACTACCAAGCCGAGTGGACGCGTGGCGACGTCGAACGCGAGGAGGAGGGCGTCGGCATCTACAACGGGGACATCGGGGTCATCGAGAGCATCGCGGACGACGGCGTGCTGGTCTACTTTGACGACGACCGCCGCGTGACCTACGACGAAACCATGCTGCAGGATCTGGAACTGGCCTATGCCATGACCATCCACAAGAGCCAGGGCAGCGAGTTTTCCACGGTCGTGCTGGCGCTGCTGCCCGGCCCGCCGCAGATGATGGTGCGCAACCTTCTCTACACGGCCGTCACCCGCGCCAAGCAGCGGGTGGTGATGGTAGGAAGCGAGGCGGTCCTGCGGCGCATGGTGGAGAACAACAAGACCGCGCACCGCTACAGCGCCTTGGGCGAGCGCTTGCAGGCCCTGGACCGCCTGCAGTCCATCGGGGAGGGAAAGGCATGAGGCCGTTTGCCCTGCGGGACGCGGCGCTGGACCTCTTCTTTTCGCGCCGGCGCTGCCTGGTTTGCGGGAGCCCTGCGGACGTGCGCGAGGGCCTCTGTGCCCGGTGTGCGGCGCACCTGACGCCGGCGCCCGAGCGCGTTTGCCCGCGCTGCGGGGATGCCGTCCAGGCGGAGGGGCTTTGTCCGCGGTGCGTCGCGGCGCCTCCGCCCTATGCGGCCGCCCGGGCGGCGTTTCTCTACGAGGGCGCTGTGCGCAAGCTCGTGCACAGCAT
The DNA here is from genome assembly GCA_050942925.1 of Candidatus Spyradocola sp. Lineage (GTDB taxonomy): Bacteria > Bacillota > Clostridia > Christensenellales > UBA1750 > Spyradocola. The sequence continues at coordinate 5,316 of JBMNOF010000052.1, read as the reverse complement.
GAAGTTCCGCGGGGAGTTTGACCTGCCCATCCGGATTCTCGCCCGCGCCATGGCGGGGCGGCTTGCGCAGGAGGGCTGGCGCGTGGAGGCCGTTGTGCACGTGCCCGCGTCGCCCCGGACGCTGCACGCGCGGGGATACAACCAAGCGGAGATTCTGGCACGCCGCCTGGCGGGGGAGGCGAATCTGCCCTTCTTGCGCGGGACGCTCCGAAAGGACCGGCGCGTGCGCTCGCAGGTCGGACTGGGCGCGGAGGAGAGGCGGCAAAACGTTCGGGGCACGATCCGCGCGGGTCGCGGCGCCGCCCGGGCCGCCGGGAAAACGCTCCTGCTCGTGGATGACGTCATGACCACGGGCGCGACGGTGGAGGAGTGCGCGCAGGTGCTTCTGGCCGCGGGCGCCGAGGCGGTCTACGTTCTTTGCGCCGCACGCCAGATCTACGCGGATGACGAGGAACTGCAAAGCGAGGTCCCCAGTGCGCAGGACGCGGACAGGGACGAATAGAACAGCGCCCCCGGTGCGGAGACGATCCGCACCGGGGGCGCTGATTTGCGCTGCAAATCCGGAAAGGCCGGGGGTTTAGAGCACGCGGAAGCGCGCCTGGAGCGGCGCACAGCCCGTCAGCGCGATGGAGCGTGCATCCGGCGCGGTTCCGCCGGCAAACAGCGTGAAGTCGCCGGGCTCTTCCACCGCTTCGCCCGCCTCGGTCACGACGCAGAGGGAGCGCGGCGAGATGTCCACGCAGACCTCGCGGGCCTCGCCGGGAGCCAGGTCCACGCGCGCAAAGGCGCAGAGGGAGAAGTGCGGCACGCGCGTGGAGGCTTCCTCGTCGCGGACGTAGAACTCCACGGGCGTGGCGGCGGAAATCTCGCTCTCGTTCTTCACCGTGACCGTTGCGCGCAGGCCCTCGCCCGCGGGGAGCTCGGTCTTGGAGAGGACGAGATTCGAGAAGGAGAACTTTGCGTAAGAGAGGCCGTAGCCGAACGGATACAGCGGCTCCGCCTTGAGGTAGCGGTAGGTGCGGCCCTCCATCGAGTAGTCCGTGAACGCGGGGAGGTCCTGAAGATCCTTGTAGAACGTCACCGGCAGGCGGCCGCTGGGCGAGAACTTGCCAAAGAGGAGCTCCGCCGCCGCAAGACCGCCGTAGTTTCCAGCGTACCAGTTCTGCACGATGGCATTGCAGTGCGCCTGGGCGAAATTCACCGCCAAGGCCGAGCCAGAGGAGAGGAGGAGGATCGTGGGCTTGCCCACGGCGACGACCTTCTCCAGGAGCTTTTCCTGGAGGCCGGGCAGATCCAGGGTCGCCTTGTCGCCCGCGCCGTATTCGTTGGAGGCGTCGCCCTCCTCGCCCTCGATGCGGGGATCCAGGCCCAGGCAGAGGACGACCACGTCCGCTTCCCTGGCGACGGCAACGGCCTCGGCCAGGCGGTCGCCCGGCAGGGCAAGGCCCTCCGTGCGGTCGCGGTACAGGTGGCAGCCCTCGGCGTAGAACACGCGCGCCTTGCCGTCGCAGATGCGGTGGATGCCCTCCAGAATGGTGACGTATTCGGAAGCCGTGCCGTTGTAGTTGCCCTTGAGCACCTCCTGGCTGTCGGCATTGGGGCCGATGACCGCGATGGAGGTGAGCTTGTCCACGTCCAAGGGCAGCAAGCCGTCGTTCTTGAGCAGGACCTGCGAGCGGCGCGCGGCTTCCATGGAGACGGCGCGGTGCTCGGGGCAGTCGTTGACCGCATAGGGGATCGAGTCGAAGGGGCAGTCCTTGTCGAACATGCCCAGCTTCATGCGGGTGGCCATCAGGCGCTCGACGCAGGGCGTGATGTCCTCCTCGGTCAGGAGGCCCTCCTGGATGGCGGTCAAGATGTGCAGGTAGACCACGCCGCAGTTGACGTCGCAGCCGTGCTTGACCGCGAGCGCGGCGGATTCGGGCGCGGTATCGGTGACCTTGTGGTGCAGGTGGAAGTCGTTGAGCGCCCCGCAGTCGGAGACAAAGTGGCCGGTAAAGCCCCACTGGTTGCGCAGGATGTCCGTCAGAAGGTCGTTGGCGCAGGCCGGCTGGCCATAGACGCGGTTGTAGGCGCCCATGACACTCTCGACCTTGGCTTCCTTGACCAGCGCCTCAAAAGCGGGAAGATAGGTGTCCCAAAGGTCCTGCTTGGAGACGACCGCGTCGAACTCGTGCCGCAAGGACTCCGGTCCGGAGTGCACGGCAAAGTGCTTGGCGCAGGCGGAGGCCTTTAGGTACTTTTTGTCGCTTCCCTGGAGGCCCTTGACAAAGCGCACGCCCAGGCGCGCGGTGAGGTAGGGGTCCTCGCCGTAGGTTTCGTGGCCGCGGCCCCAGCGCGGGTCGCGGAAGATGTTGATGTTCGGCGACCAGAAGGTCAGCCCCTTATAGATGTCGCGGTCCCCTTGACGAACGCTTTCGTTGTACTTGGCGCGGCCTTCGGTGGAGATGATGGAAGCGATGGTTTCCACCATGTCCGCGTCGAACATGGCGGCCATGGCGATGGCCTGCGGGAACATGGTGGCGGTCCCGGCGCGCGCCACGCCGTGCAGCGCCTCGTTCCACCAGTTATAGGCGGGAATGCCCAACCGCTCGATGGCGGGGGCCGTATAGACCATCTGGCTCGCCTTTTCCTCCAGCGTCATGCGCGAGACGAGGTCCTTTGCGCGCTCCGCAAAGGAGAGGGATTCGTCCAAGTACTTTGGGGTTTCCGACATAAAAAAACCTCCCGTCCATTGCATTACTTCCCCTTAATGGTACAGGAGGTGGATTCCGTTGTCAACAGCAAAGGCGGGAGCGGCCGTTTACCTTTGGTTCTGCACGCCGCCCACGACCGTGCCCTCGTTTTTTCCGTACAGCGTGCCGACTCTGCCGCCGATGTAGGCGCCCGGCAGGATGTTCCCGCAGATGACGGAGACGTCGCCCTCCACGCGGCCGGAAACGTCGCCGACGACCTTGCCGAACACGCTGCCGCCGACAGTCCCGGTCAGGTTGCCGCGCACGATCTTGCGGTTCTTGGTCAAGGTTGTGCCGACGTTGCCGCCGACGCGGCCGGAGAGGTCGCCGCCGATGGGCGCGGACACGTCGCCGTTGACCTCGCCGGTGAGGTCGTCCCCGATGGGGCCGCGGACGTGTCCCCGCACATGGCCCTCCATGCGGCCGCCCACCGGTCCCACGATGTCGCCCTCGATCTCCACGTCCCGTTCGATCGATCCGCCGATGGGGCCGGAAATGCTGCCGCCGATGTGCGCGCCCTGGCGGATGCTTCCGCCCACGGGGCCGCGCACGTTGCCCAGAATCCGGACGTTACGGCCGATGGGCCCGCCGATGATGCCCGTCACGTCGCCATCCACCTGCGCACCCTCCGCGATCCCGCCGCCCACGATGCCGTGCACGCCGCCGCTGATGTGCGTTTTTCCGCCGGACTTTCCGATCGACCCGCCGAGCACGCCGGAGACGTCGCCGGCGACCTGCACGCCGTCCGCGATGCTGCCGCCCACGATTCCGCGCACGCTTCCGTGGACATCGGAGCCGATGTCGCCCCCATAGAGGCCCGAGATGCTCCGATGCGCGCCTGCCGCGCGCGCTCCGCCGGAGGCCCCGCTTCCCCCGGCAGCCTGGGCCCTGGCCTGCAGGGCTTCGATCTCCCGGTCTGCCTGCTCCGGCGTCAATGCACCGGAGGCGACCGCGTCCAGTATCTCCTTCATGCTTGCATACATATCGATTTCCTCCTCATGGGCGGCCGACCGTGCCGCTGACCTTGCCCTTGTTGGCGCCATGCAGGCAGTGCACGTCGCCCCGGATCACCGCTCCCTCCAGGATGTCGCCGAGGATCTCCTGCACGTCGCCGTCAACCGATCCGGCGACGCAGCCGTGGATGCAGCCCCGCACGTCGCCGGAAACGGCGCCGGTGAGGCTGCCCTGGATCTCGCAGCGCACGTCGCCGGAAACGGTGCCGGCAAGGTCTCCACGGATGTCGCCGTCCACGTCGCCGGAGACGCGGCCCGTCAGGCTTCCGGCAAGGATGCCGCGGTAGTCGCCGCCGACGCGGCCGGAGAGGTCCCCGCCAATGTTGGCGATGCAGTCGCCGCCGACGCGCCCGGAGAGGCTTCCGGCGATGGTGCCCCGGAAGTCGCCACGGACCTCGCCGGACAGGTTGCCGCCGACGTCGGCGCGCGCGTCGCCGCCGACGCGCCCGGAAAGGTCTGCGCCGATGGAACCCTCCAGGTCCCCGCGCACGGCGCCCGCGAGCGCGCCGCCCACCCCACCGTGCAGGTCTCCGCCCACAAAGGCGCCCGAAACCAGGCTGCCGCCGATGCCGCCGCAGAGATCGCCCGAAATGCTGCCGCACATGTCGCCGTCCACCGAACCCGTGACGTCGCCCTGGATCTGCGCGCCCGGCAGAACGGAGCCGCGGACCGAACCGCGGACCGAGCCGCGGATGGGGGCGCTCGCGGGGACATCCCCCTCAATAGAGCCGGTATTTTCCCCAAACGGACCGTTCAGCGCCTGCTCCACCCGGCGGGTGAAGCGCTCCGCCCAGCGCGTCGCGCTGCGCTCCACGTCCTGCGCCCACTGGTTTATGCGATCGGCATTGTCTTGCAGCTTCTCTTCTGTAAAAGTGGCCCAGGCGTTGGGGCCCTCCTTCCATTCCGCATCGGAATGCGGCGCCTCCTGCTCGTCCGCGGCAGGGGAGGACGACGCCTTCGCCTGCTCCTCCTTTGGCTCCTCCGGCTGCGCTTCTGCCGGGGCCTCTGCCTGCGCGTCCGCCGATTCTGCGGCCTTTTCCTGCTCGGCCTCCAGCGCTGCGATGGCCGCCTCCGCCTCGTCCGGAGTGAGCGTGCCTGCGGACACGGCGGCCAGGATTTCCTCCATGTTCCGTTTCATGCTGGTCTCCCTTCCCCCTGTCTTGTCGTCAGGGCTTTTTCAACAGTTCCATGGCTTGCTCTTGCGAGATCTCTCCCTGGGCGAGCATTTCCAGTACCTCTTTGCGCGTGGGCTTCTCCTTGCTCGCATTCGGCTCCAGCCCCAAGGCCGCAAGGATTTGGTCGAGCCGTGCCCGCACCGTCGGGTAGCTGATGCCCAACTCCTTTTCCATCTCCCGAATGTTGCCACGATTACGCAGGAACGAAAAGACGAACCCGCGCTGTTCCGGCGTCAGCGCCAGGAGCCGCTCCGCCTGAAAATCGCCCTCGATGCTGGTGCCGCAAGCGGGACAGTGCAGCTTTGTGATGTGCAAAGGCTTGTGGCAGACGGGGCAGTCGTGCAGTACATCGTGTGCCACGAGCGTCACCTCCCTTTCCATTTGCCTATAGCA
>JBMNOF010000051.1:0-13449 GCA_050942925.1 Candidatus Spyradocola sp. | reverse complement strand
AGTGGGAAAGGAGGGGCTTTGCCCTTCCTTTCCCACTGGACATTGCCCGACGCGCGCATGAAACCGGAAGAAATTGGACACGCTGGGAGAAAAGGGGGGAAGGACGATGCATCCGTTTTTTGAGATCCTGGGCCTCCGCATCCCCGCGTATGGAACGCTCGTCGCGCTGGGCGCAATCGCAGCGCTGACCCTCTTCCTTGGGCGTGTGGAGGCGGGCGCCAAACGGCGCGCACTCCTCGTGGCGGGCGCCGCCTTGCTCGGCGCGCTCCTCGGGGCAAAGGGACTGTATCTGCTCACGTGCCCGGCCGGGCTCTCTTGGCGGGAAAAGCTCCTCGGGGGCTTTGTCTTCTACGGCGGGCTCGCGGGCGGCCTTGCCGCGGGCGGTCTCGCCGCAAAGCGCGTGCACCTCTCTTGCCTGCCGCTCCTGGATGCCGCCGCACCCGCGATCGCCATCGGACACGGCATCGGCCGCGTGGGCTGCTTCCTCGCCGGCTGCTGCTATGGCCGGCCCATGCCCCCGCCGCTGGGCATCGTCCTGCCGCAGGCGCTCGGCGCGCCCCGGGATGTCCCCCTGTTTCCCGTCCAGCTTCTCGAGGCCGCGTGCAACCTCGCCTTGGGCGCGTTCCTCCTATATTATGGAAGAAAGCGCGGGCGCAAGGGCCTTGCGCCGCCCGCGGGCCGCACGTCCGGACTCTACCTCCTGCTCTATGCCGGGGAGCGCTTTTTCCTCGAAACCCTGCGCGGCGACGCCGTGCGCGGGTTCGCCGGCGGCCTCTCCACCAGCCAGTGGGGCGCGCTCCTGGGCGCGGCGGCCGGCCTGGTCCTCCTGTGCCGCGTGGTCCGCATCGATTTGACCGCCCACGGCGCCTCCGTCCAGGCGCGCATCGGTCCGCTGCGCGCTTCCGCCGCCCTGCGCCGGGATGCCGCGGGCGCGCTCGCCCTGCACCTCGCCGTCCAGGGGCGGGAGATTCCCTTGCCCAAGGGCGGCGGCAGCCCCTTGGGCCGCGAGCTCGGCCGCGCGCTCCTCCCCCTGCTGCGCGTGGAGGCGCTGCATATCCGCCTCTGCGCGGGCGTGCGCGGGGACGCCGCGCAGACCGCCCAGCTCTGCGGGGCCTTGCTCTCCGGCGGGAAGGCGGCCCTCGCGCTGCTGCACGCGCGCGACCCCCGCGCCCCGCTCTGCCTGCGGGTCGTGCCCGACCGCACCCGGGACATCCTCTTTTTGGATGCAAGGTGCATACTCTCCGCATCTGTCGGGAAAGGTATGCGCGTAAGCAGCAAAATCCTATGGAAATCTGCAAAGGGGGCTTATCGAAAATGGCGCACCCGATTGAAACCATCATGCGCACCACCATGGAAAACCTAAAGGACATGATCGACGTCAACACCGTCGTGGGGACCCCCGTCCATACCGGCGAGGGATTGACCATCATCCCGGTCTCGCGCGTTAGCTTCGGCTTTGTGGCCGGCGGGGGCGAGTATGCCGTCAACGGCACGCCCGTCCCGCTGGAGGTCACCGACGACCCGCTGCCCTTTGCGGGCGGCACGGGCGCGGGCGTGACCGTCAACCCCGTGGCCTTCCTCATCGTGGGCAATGGCCAGGTCCGCCTCCTGCCCGCGCAGAACAACACCTCCATCGACCGGTTGATCGAGATGATTCCCCAGATCCTCGACGACATCAAGGGCATGCTCCCCTGCAAAAAGGAGACGCACATCCCCCTCTGATCCCTAGCGCGCAAGGGCCGCTTTTGCCGGGAGCTTTCCGGCAGAGGCGGCTTTTGCATATCCGCAGGGCGCCGCCGCATAGGAATCCCCCAGAGAAGAAGCCATGCAAGACGCGGGGAAAGAAGGGGAAGGGTTTGAGAAGAAGACGAGCGGCACTGGCATTGGCGCTGGGGCTATTGCTGGCGCTTTGGACGGTCGAGGCCCGCGCGCAGGACGCGCCGCAGGGCTCCTGGCGGGCCGCCGCGCTCGTGGAGCAGTCCACGGGCCGCGTGCTCTTTTCGGAAAACGGCGACGAGGAGCTGCCCATGGCCTCCACCACCAAGATCATGACCGCCCTGTGCGCCATCGAGAGCGGGCGCTTGGACGAGACGGTCGAAATCGACAGCCGCATGGTCGGCGTCGAGGGCAGCAGCATCTACCTGGAGGCGGGCGAGCGCCTCACGGTCGAGGAGCTCACCTATGGCCTGCTCTTGCGCTCGGGAAACGACGCGGCCGAGGCCATCGCGCTCACCCTGGGCGGGAGCTTGGAGGGCTTTGCCCAGATCATGAACGACCGCGCCGCCGCGCTGGGCCTTGCGCACACCCACTTTGTCAACCCCCACGGCCTGCCGGCCGAGGGCCACTACACCAGCGCCCTGGACCTTGCGGCCATCACCTGCGCGGCCTATGCCTACGAGCCCTTCCGCCGCATCGTCTCCACGCAGTACGCCGTCATCCCCTGGACCGGGCACGACTATGACCGCGCCATGCGCAACAAGAACAAGCTGCTCGCCTCCTACCCGGGCGCAAACGGCGTCAAGACCGGCTATACCAAGGCCGCCGGCCGGTGCCTCGTCTCCGGCGCGGAGCGGGACGGCATGCAGCTGATCGCCGTGACGCTCAACGCCCCGGACATGTGGGGCGACGCCGCGGCGCTGCTCGACTATGGGTTTGCGCAGTACGAGATGCGCGAGGTCGTCCCCATGGGCGCGGTCGTGGGCAGCGTCCCCTGCGCGCAGGCCGAGGACGGGGAGATCGCCGTTTGCGCCGCCCGGGCCGGCCGCCTGCCGCTCCAGAGCCAGGAGGAAGCCTTCGTCCGGCTCGTTCTGCCGGAAAGTGTCGAATCCCCCGTTGCACAGGGGCAGGTTTTGGGGTATGCTATTTTGGGGACGGGTGAGGAGGAGCTCGCGCGCATCCCCCTGTGCGCCGCGGAACAGGTCGTGCGCCCGCAATGGGACTACGGCCAGAGCCTTCTGCGCGTGCTGCGGGGCTGGATGGCGGCGGGCTGACGGGCGCCCCCAAAGACAAGTATGCGACAAAAGAGGGAAAGACATGAGACTGCAAAAATACATGGCCTCCTGCGGCCTTGCCTCCCGCAGAAAGTGCGAGGAATACATCTCCCAGGGCCGCGTCACGCTCAACGGCGAAACCGTGCGCGAGATGGGCGTCCAGGTGGAGGAGGGGGACGCCGTCTGCTTCGACGGCAAGCCCCTGCACCCGGAAAAGCGCAAGCAGTACCTGCTGCTCAACAAGCCCCAGGGCGTCGTGACCACGCTGTCCGATCCCCAGGGACGGCGCACCGTGCGCGACCTCATCCCGGACATCCACGAGCGGGTGTTCCCGGTCGGCCGCCTGGACTATGAGACGGAAGGCCTGCTCCTGCTGACCAACGACGGCGCGCTCATGCAGGGCCTGACCCACCCCTCCCACGAGGTGGAAAAGCGCTACCGCGTCCGCGCGCGCGGGGAGCTGTCCGAGCGCGCGCTCGGCCGCCTGGAGAGCGGCGTCACCCTGGACGACGGCCACCGCACCGCGCCCGCGCGCGTGCAGCTCCTGCCGGACGACCCGGCCTTCCCCGGGCAGAAGAACCTGCTCATCTCCGTGCACGAGGGCCACAACCGCCTGGTCCGCCGCATGTTCGAGGCCGTGGGCGCGCAGGTGACCTTCCTGCGGCGCGAGAGCATCGGGAGCCTGACGCTCGGGTCCCTCAAGCCCGGCGCCTTCCGGCACCTGACGGAGGGCGAGGTCCTCTATCTCAAAAAGCTCGCAGGGGAGGGCGCACACGATGCAACTTAGAAACGCGCGATATCTCTCCCGCGATTTGCTCGCGGGCTTTGTGCGCCCCGGGGACGCGGTCGTGGACGCCACCGCCGGAAACGGCCACGACACCCTCGCCCTGTGCCAGGCCGTGGGCCCCGCCGGCGCTGTCTACGCCTTTGACGTGCAGGAGGCCGCCCTCGCCTCGACCCGGGCCCTGCTCGAACAAAACGGCGTGCTCGACGGCCGCGTCCACCTGATCCTGGACAGCCACGCGAACATGGAGCAGCACGTCCCCGGCCCGGTCCGCTGCGTCCTGTTCAACCTGGGCTGGCTGCCCACGGGCGACCACGGCATCACCACGTGCGTGCCCTCGACGCTGGCGGCCGTGGACGCCGCGCTGCGCCTGCTCGCGCCGGGCGGGGCCGCGTCCATCTGCTGCTATCCCGGGCACGAGGAGGGCGCGCGGGAGCTCGCCGCGCTGCGCACGTCGCTCGAGGGCCTGGACATCCGCCGCTACAACGTGCTGGAGGCCCGGTTTGCCAACCAGCGCGCCGACGCGCCGCACCTGTTCCTCGTGCAGCGCGCGATGGACGAGCCCTCGGAAAAGAAATGTTAAAAATCCGTGATTTGTCGAAAGCGGGCAGGATTGAAATGGAAACTTGAAGAAGTTAGAAGAGGGCAAGGATGGCCTTGTCCGTTAGGAATTCGACAATGAATCATTCCGCCGTGTTTTCGGCGGGTGAAAAGTTGCAAAATTTGGTTTGGAGGTAGCGCAATGAGTGTTGAACTGAATGAGCGCAGGCAGCAGCTGTTGGCTGGCGGCGGCAAAGACCGCGTGGCCAAGCAGCGGGAAGCCGGCAAGATGACCGCTCGCGAGCGGCTTACCAAGCTCTTTGACGAGGGCAGCTTCGTCGAGACCGGGGTTTTTGCGGCGGGCAAGGAGCAGGCCAGCAGCGTCGTCACGGGCTACGGCACCGTGGAGGACCGCCCGGTCTACGCCTACGCGCAGGACTTTACGGTCAAGGCCGGCGCCGTCGGCAAGAACGCGGCTGATAAGATCGTCCGCGTGATGGAGCTGGCGGCAAAGACCGGCGCGCCCGTCGTGGCGATGTGCGACTCGGCCGGCGCAAACCTGAACGAGGGCGTGGAGGCGCTGAACGCCTATGCCCGCATCATGAAGGAGACGGCCAAGCTCTCCGGCGTCGTGCCGCAGATCTCGCTGATCCTGGGCCCCTGCGCGGGCGGCGCGGCGTTTGTTCCGGCCATTTCGGACGTGGTGATCGTCGCGGACAAGGTGGGCCAGATGTACGTCACCGGCCCGCAGGTCGTTTCCGCGCGCACCGGCCGCAACCTGACCGCCAAGGACCTGGGCGGCGGCAAGAAGCTGGGCGAGACCGGCGCGGCGCAGATCGTCGTGGACACCGAGGACGAGGCCCTGGCCGCGGCGCGCAAGGTGCTCTCGCTCCTGCCCGGCAACAACCAGGAGGACGCGCCCCTTGCCGCGAGCGACGACCTCAACCGCCAGCTGGACATCGACGCCTACGCCGATGCGCACGACCTGGTTTCCCGCGTCGCGGACTTCTATGACTATGTGGAGTTCAGCCGCGACTTTGCGCCGAACATGGTCACGGCCCTGGCGCGCCTGGGCGGCCGCACGGTCGGCATCGTGGCCAACAACCCCGCCAAGGACGAGGGCGTGCTCTGCGCCGGCGCCTGCAAGAAGGCCGCGCGCTTTGTCCGCCTGTGCGACTGCTACAACATCCCGGTTGTGACGCTGGTCAACACCGCCGGCCAGACCACCGTGGACGAGAACAACAACGCGGCCTCCATCGCGGCGGCGGCGGACCTGATCTACGCCTATGCCGAGGCCGTCGTGCCCAAGGTCTCCGTCCTGTGCGGACAGGCCGTCGGCGCGGCCTATGCCGCCATGGGCAGCAAGGGCAACGGCGCGGACATCGTCTACGCTTGGCCCAAGGCCTTTGTCGCCCCGATGAACGCCGAGGCGGCTGTGCGCATCCTCAATGCGCAGGACCTCAAGGACGGCGCGGACCTTGGCGCGCTCATCCGCGACTATGAGGACGCTTGCGGCGCGGTTGCGACCGCCGAGGCAGGCCTTGCCGACGACGTCATCGATCCGACCGCGACCCGCCAGATGGTCGCCTCCGCCCTGGAGATGCTGCTGGGCAAGCGCGAGGTCGCCCTTCCCCGCAAGCACGGAAACCTTCCGCTGTAAAAAACGGAATCGAATGCGCAAAAAAGGAGGTTCCGAAAGCATATGAATCTGGACCCGCAGGTTATGTCCGGCGCGGGGATCGTGATGCTGGTCGGTCTGTGCATCGTCTTTCTCGGACTGATCGTCATCATCGCCCTGCTCTACATCCAGGCGGCAATTTTTAAGAGCGCTTCGCACGCGCCCAAGGAGAAGAAGGCGGAAGCGCCCGCTCCGGCGCCCGCACCCGCTCCCGCCCCTGTCGCCGCGGCTCCGCAGGCGGACGACGAGGAGGAGATCGCGGTGGTCATCGCCGCGGCGGTCGCGCTCCTTGCGCAGCAGAGCGCAAACGGCCTTGTCGTGCGCTCCATCCGCCGCGTGGGCGCCAACGCCCCTGCCTGGAGCGTTTCCGGCCGTCAGGAATACGTCAACACCCGCTATTGATCCCCGAAAGAGGATAGACGCAGAACACAAAACGAAGATTTTTAGGAGGCTTTCGCAATGCGTAAGTTCATGATTACCGTCAACGGCAAGTCCTACGAAGTCTACGCCGAGGAGATCAAGGACGGCGCCGCCATGCCCGTCATGCCCGCTGCCCCCGCTCCCGTCGCCGCCCCGGCCCCCGCTGCGGCCCCGGCTCCCGCTCCCGCCGCGGCTCCGGCTCCGGCCGCCGCTCCCGCTCCCGCCGCCGTGCAGACGCCCGCCGGCGCCGAGAAGGTGACTTCGCCCATGCCGGGCACCATCAACGACGTCAAGGTCGCCAACGGCCAGGCCGTCAAGGAGGGCGACGTGCTCTTCATCCTCGAGGCCATGAAGATGGAGAACGAGATCCTTGCCCCCAAGGCCGGCACCGTCACCGCCGTGTCCGTGCAGAAGGGCGCCACCGTTTCTTCCGGCGACGTGCTCTGCGCGATTCAGTAATCGGATCGCGCACGGGGGAGGGTCCCTCCCCCCAATTTGGCACACCGCGGAAAGGAATGAAGAGAGAAAATGGAAGCGTTGCTCAACTTGAATATCGGCGAAACCATCCAGAAGTTTCTTTCCGAGATGATGTTCGCAGAGGTGATCACCAGCGGCAAGTGGATCATGATCCTGGTGGCGTGCTTCTTCCTGTTCCTTGCGATTCACAAGAAGTACGAGCCCTTGCTCCTTTTGCCCATTGCCTTCGGCATGCTGATCACGAACCTGCCCGGGGCGGAAATGTACCACTCCGAGCTCTTTGAAGGCGGCCACGTGCACTGGGAGAACTTCTCGCAGACCGCCGGCCTGATCGACTACCTGTACCTGGGCGTTAAGCTCGGCGTCTACCCGCCGCTGATCTTCCTTGCGGTCGGCGCGATGACGGACTTTGGCCCCTTGATTGCAAACCCGAAGAGCCTGCTGCTGGGCGCGGCCGCGCAGCTGGGCATCTTCACGGCCTTCTTTGGCGCGCTGATCTTCGGCATGACGCCGCAGCAGGCCGCGTCCGTCGGCATCATCGGCGGCGCGGACGGCCCGACGGCGATCCTGGTCACGTCCAAGCTGGCGCCGGAGTTGCTGGGACCCATCGCGGTTGCCGCCTACTCCTACATGGCGCTGGTGCCGGTCATCCAGCCCCCGATCATGAAGCTGCTGACGACCAAGAAGGAGCGCTCCGTCGTCATGGAGCAGCTGCGCCCGGTCTCCAAGGCCGAGAAGGTCTGCTTCCCCATCATCGTCACGGTCTTTGTTTCGCTCCTGCTGCCCTCGGCGGCGTCCCTGATCTCGATGCTGATGCTGGGCAACCTGCTGCGCGAGTCCGGCGTTGTGGAGCGCCTGGTCAAGACCGCGAGCAATGAGCTGTGCAACATCATCACCATCTTTCTTGGCGTGTCCGTCGGCGCGACGGCCACGGCGGAGATCTTCCTGACCACCCAGACGCTGACCATCGTGGCGATGGGCCTGTTCGCCTTTGCCATGGGCACGGCCGGCGGCGTGCTGCTGGGCAAGGTCATGTACTGGGTTACGCGCGGCAAGGTCAACCCGCTCATCGGCTCGGCCGGCGTTTCCGCCGTCCCCATGGCGGCGCGCGTCAGCCAGAAGGTCGGCCAGGCGGAGAACCCGAGGAACTTCCTGCTCATGCATGCGATGGGCCCCAACGTCGCGGGCGTCATCGGCTCCGCAGTTGCGGCGGGCGTGTTCCTGTCCATGTTCATGAAGTAACGAGAGAAAAAGGAGGGAAACTTTCCCTATGGCTAAGGTTCAAATCACGGAAACGATCCTGCGCGACGCGCACCAGAGCCAGGCCGCGACCCGCATGCGCCTGAGCGAGATGCTCCCCGTCGCGGATAAGCTGGACAAGGTCGGATACTACTCCCTGGAAGCTTGGGGCGGCGCCACGTTCGACACCTGCCTGCGCTTCCTCAACGAGGACCCCTGGGAGCGCCTGCGCGCCCTGCGCAAGGCCATCCCGAACACGAAGCTGCAGATGCTGCTGCGCGGCCAGAACATCCTGGGCTACAAGCACTACGCCGACGACGTGGTGGACCTGTTCGTCAAGAAGTCCATCGAAAACGGCATCGACGTCATCCGCATCTTCGACGCGCTGAACGACACGCGCAACATGAAGACCGCCATCGACGCCACCAACAAGTACGGCGGCATCCCGGAGGTCGCGCTGTCCTACACCAAGAGCCCCGTGCACACGCACGACTACTTCGTCAAGCTCGCCGTGGAGCTGGAGAAGATGGGCGCCAAGACCATCTGCATCAAGGACATGGCGAACCTGCTCCTGCCCTACGAGGCCTATGACCTGGTCAAGGCCCTCAAGTCCAAGGTCAAGGTCCCGATCCACCTGCACACGCACAACACCTCCGGCACGGGCGACATGGTCCTGCTCAAGGCGATTGAGGCGGGCGTGGACATCGTGGACACGGCGCTGTCGCCCCTGGGCAACGGCACCAGCCAGCCCGCCACCGAGCCGCTGGTCGCGACCCTGGCCGGCACCAAGTACGACACCGGCCTGGACCTGAACCTGCTGACCGACATCTCCAAGCACTTTAAGAAGGTCGCCGAGCGCCTGAAGAAGGACGGCTTCCTCGATCCCAAGGTGCTGTCGATCGACATCAACACCCTGCTCTACCAGGTGCCGGGCGGAATGCTCTCCAACCTGATGAACCAGCTCAAGCAGATGAACGCCAGCGACCGTCTCATGGACGTGCTCCAGGAGGTCCCGCGCGTGCGCGAGGACTTCGGCTATCCGCCGCTGGTCACGCCGACCTCCCAGATCGTCGGCACGCAGGCCGTGCTCAACGTCGTGTCCGGCCAGCGCTACAAGACCTTCACCAAGGAGAGCCGCGGCCTGCTCCGCGGCGAGTATGGCCGCCTGCCCGCCCCCGTCAACGAGGACGTGCGCAAGAAGGCCATCGGTGACCAGGAGGTCATCACCTGCCGTCCCGCGGACCTGCTCGAGCCCGAAATCGAGAAGTACCGCGAGGAGTGCCGCCAGTACGCCAAGAGCGACGAGGACGTCCTCTCCTACGCCCTGTTCCCGCAGGTCGCGGAGAAGTTCTTCCAGTACCGCCAGGCGCGCGACAACGGCATCGACTCCACGGTGCTCGACGGCGCGACCCATCCCGTCTAAGCGAGTTTTCATCCCCCGCGCGATTCCCCTGCGCGGGGGATTTTTCTCTGTCGCGGGGAAGGGGAGAGTTGGCGCCCCCAGCGCGCGGAGGCGAGCTCCGCGCTTTGGGGGCACCGGGGAGCGGGGGGCTGCGCCCCCCGCTCCCCCCGCGGACAGGGGAAGGACACAAGGCAAGCGGATGACCTGTGCGCGGGGAAGGGGAGGATTGGCGCCCCCAGCGCGCGGAGGCGAGCTCCGCGCTTCGGGGGCACCGGGGAGCGGGGGGCTGCGCCCCCCGCTCCCCCCGCGCGGACAGGGGGAAGGACGCAAGGCAATGGAAAAGAGGAGGAGGAAACGATGAAGATTTTGCTCACCAACGACGACGGATACGGCGCGCCGGGCATCGAAGCCCTGCGCTGCGCGCTGGAGGCACGCGGGCATGTGGTCACGGTCGTGGCGCCCGAGGAGCAGCGCAGCGGCGCGGGGCACGGCGTGACGCTCCAGCGGGACCTGCGCGCCAGAAGGCGTCCCGCCGGCTACAGCTTGGACGGCACGCCCGCCGACTGCGCCAAGATCGGCATCCGCTTCCTCGCGCCGGACTGCGACATGGTCGTCTCCGGGATCAACCAGGGCGCGAACCTGGGCGTGGACACGAACTACTCGGGCACCGCGGCCGCCGCGCGCGAGGCCGCCATCCAGGGAAAGCCGGCGCTGGCCGCCTCCTGCTGGGGGAAGGCGTTCCGCGACGCCGCCTACCTTGCGGAGATCTCGGTGCGCGTGGCCGAGGTCCTGGCGGAGCGGCCCCTGCCCGCGGGGACCTTTCTCAACCTCAACCTGCCCAACGCGGCGCGGGGGGAGGCGGTGCCCGTGGAGACCGCGCCCCTGGGTTGGTTCGTCTACGAGCGGGAGTTCACGCGGCGCCCTGGCGCGGAGCCGGACGAGTGGATCTTCACGCCCGGCTACAGCAAGGAGCAGCGCCTGGAGGCGGGCTTCTTCGACTGCAACCGCGTCCGCCTGGGGCGGGCGACTCTCACGCCCGTCTCCTGGGACGCGACCGCGACGGCGGGATTTGCCGCGGCGCTGGAGATCGCCGACCGCCTGCGCTGAGGCGCGTAAAACCGGCGGCAAAGCTGCAAGCGGCGCGTCCGGACCCCGAAACCGGCAGGCTTTCCAGGGGAAAATGAAGGATTGCAGGAATGGACTTGCATTCCATCCGTTCTGTGGTACAATAGATAGGACACAACACCACGGAGGACGGAAACTATGGAACAGCGGCAGGAACTGCTCGCGAGAATCAACCAAACCGGGCGCAAGCTCTCCAAGGGGCAAAAGCGCATTGCAGAATTTATCGTCAACCATTACGACAAGGCGGCCTTCATGACGGCCTCGCGCTTGGGCGAAAAGGTCCAGGTCTCCGAGAGCACGGTGGTCCGCTTTGCCATCGCCCTGGGGTACGACGGCTACCCCGAACTGCAGAAGGCGCTGCAGGAGATGATCCGCAACCGCCTGACGGCCGTGCAGCGCGTGGAGATGACGGGCGACATGTCCGAGAGCGCGGTGCTGGGCATGGTCTTTAAGGCGGACATGCAGAACATCCGCCAGACCATCGAGGACATCGACGAAAAGGTCTTTACCCGCGTTGTCGACGCCCTGGACGAGGCCAAGCGCGTCTACGTCGTGGGCGTTCGCTCCTCGGCGCCGCTGGCGGAATTCCTGGGGTACTACATGGGCTTCATCCGGGACGACGTCAGCGTCATCACCTCGGGCATCAGCGACGTGCTCGAGCAGGTCTCCCGCGTGGGCGAGGCGGACGCGGTGCTGGGCATCTCCTTTCCGCGCTACTCGCGCCGGACGATCGAGGCGATGCGCTTTGCCAAGGACCGCGGCGCGCGCGTGCTCTCCATCACGGACACGCCGCTGTCGCCCCTTGGGGAGGTCTCGGACCTGTGCCTGACCGCGCGCAGCGACATGGCCTCGTTCGTGGACTCCCTGGTCGCGCCGCTTTCCCTCATCAACGCGCTGATCGTGGCGCTGTCCCTGCGCAAGCGGGACAGCGTGTCCAAGCACTTTGCGCAGCTCGAATCCCTCTGGGAGAAGAACCGCGTCTATGTGGGAAAGGAGAACGCATGAGCCGCGTCGGGATCGTCGGCGGCGGCCCGGCGGGCATGATGGCGGCCATCGCCGCGGGGGAAGCCGGGGCGGAAGTTCTCCTCCTGGAGGGGAACGAGAAGCTCGGCAAGAAGCTCTACATCACCGGCAAGGGCCGCTGCAATCTGACAAACGCCGCCCCGCCGGAGGAATTTCTGCGCGGGTACGTTCGGAACCCGCGCTTCCTTTACTCGGCCTTTGCCGCGCTGAACAACGAGAAGCTCATGGAGCGGATCGAGGGCGCGGGCGTCCCGCTCAAGGTCGAGCGGGGCGGCCGCGTGTTTCCCACCTCGGACAAGGCCTCGGACATCACCCGCGCCCTGGAGCGCCTCCTGCGCGACAGCGGGGCCCACGTGCGGCTCCGCGCCCGCGTGCGCAGCGCGCAGAAGCAGGGGGAGCGCTTTGCCGTGGAGGGGGACTTTGGAAGCGAGTGCTTCGACGCGCTCGTCCTGGCCTGCGGCGGCGCGTCCTACCCCTCGACCGGTTCGGACGGGGGCGGCTATGCGCTGGCCCGGGCCTTTGGCCACACGGTGACGGAGATCCGTCCGGCGCTCATCCCCATCGTCACGCGCGAGGATTGGTGCCGCGAGCTGCAGGGCCTGACGCTCAAGAACGTCACGCTCTCGGCGCACAAGGGCAAGAAGACCCTGTTTTCGGAGTTGGGCGAGATGCTCTTTACGCACTTTGGCATCTCCGGCCCGCTGGCGCTGTCGCTGAGCAGCGCGATCTCCGGCCAGGACTTGGACGCGATCGAGATCCGGCTGGACCTTAAGCCCGGCCTGGACCGCGAGGCCCTGCAGCGGCGCCTGGAGCGGGACATCGCGCAGAAGCCCCGCGGCCACGCGCGCGCTTTGCTCGAAGGGCTGCTGCCGCGCTCCTTCGTGCCGGTGATGGCGCGCCTTGCCGGCCTTCCGCTGGAGACGCCGCTCAGCCAGATCACCCGGCAGCAGCGCGAGGCGCTGACCGAGTGCCTCAAGGCCCTGCCCCTGCACGCGTCGGGCTTCCGCCCCCTGGAGGAGGCGATCGTGACGCGCGGCGGCGTCGCGGTCAAGGAGGTCGATCCCAAGACCCTGGAGTCCAAGCTCGTCCCGGGGCTGTACTTTGCGGGCGAGATGCTGGACGTGGACGGGGTCACGGGCGGGTATAACCTGCAGGCGGCCTTTTCCACCGGCTACTGCGCGGGGCGCAGCGCAGCAGGACGGGGCGCGCAAGAAGCACAAGAATGAAATAACACGCCGCGCGAGCGGAGGAGAGATATGAGGGGAGGATGGGGGATATGGTGGATGCACGCGACAAGCGCGAGCATTTGGAGAGCGATAGCCGGAACGTGGCGCGCGCCGCGGTGCTGATGGCGCTGACGCGCTCCCGCGAGGAGGAGAAGTCCCTCAAGGCCGAGCTGCTGCCGGAGGTGAGCTGCGCGGCGGTGGACTGCGGCGGGGAATTCATCCTGTCGGTGACGCGGATCGTGGAGCGCGCCGTGGTCGCAGCCAAGCGCGAGGGACTGATCCTCGAGTCGCACCTGGAGGAGGGCGGCGTCGCCGGCGCGACGCACGAGGCCCTGACGCAGATCGTGGACAAGGCCATCGGCCTGAACATCGGCGGCAAGATCGGCATTGCGCGCAGCGGCGAGCACATCGTCGTGGCCGTGTTCTTCGGCATCGGCCTGCTCCACTTGAACGAGGTGGCCATCGCACTCGGCCACCGCGTCGTCTGAGCAAGAGCGGGACCGAAGGGCCGCAGAGGGGGGAGCGCGAGGGGGGAAAACGGAGTT
>JBMNOF010000050.1:0-13788 GCA_050942925.1 Candidatus Spyradocola sp. | reverse complement strand
CCAGACCATGAACCACGTGATCCTGGACCTGCAGAAGCGCGGCCTCCTGGAACTGAGCCCGGAACACAGCGCGGGCCGGGAAAAGGCCTTTGTGCTCACCGCGCGGGGCGAGCAGTCCGCCGCCCCGCTGCTGCGCGCGCTGAACCAACTGGAGGCGCAGGCCGCGGAAGCCTTTGGGAGAGAGAACATCCGCTCCATGGTGCAAACGGTCTTCGCGTATGACCAAGCCTTGCAGGCCGTCATGGAAGAGGCGTAGGGAGGAAAACGACGATGGAAACGACGAGTTCGGAAGCACAATTCTTCGGAGAGGAAAAGATCTGGAAGATCCTCTTTCGGATTGCCCCGCCCGTCATGCTGGCCCAGCTGATTCAGGCGCTGTACAACATCGTGGACAGCCTGTTTGTGGGCCGGTATGCGGAAACCGGCTTGACGGCCCTCTCCATCCTCTACCCCATCCAGCTTTTGATGGTGGCACTGGCGGTGGGCACGGGCGTGGGAATCAACACCGCCATGTCCGCCCAGTTCGGCCTGGGAAAGGGGAAGAACGCCCAGGAATTTGCGGGGGTGGGGACGCCGCTGGCTGGCCTCTTGTGGGCCGTGTTCGCCGCGGTCACGTGGCTGATCCTGCCCGCCTACGCGCGCCTGTCCTCCCCCTCGCCCAAGGTCGTAGAAGAGGTCGTGACGTATGGGCGCATCGTGTGCCTGTTCAGCTTCGGGCTGTTTTTCGAGAGCGTCTGGACGAAAATCCTCCAGTCGGAAGGGGACATGAAGACCCCCATGGTGGCCCAAATCCTGGGGGCGCTCACCAACATCGTGCTGGACCCGCTCCTGATCTTTGGGCTGTTTGGCCTCCCGCAGATGGGCATTGCGGGGGCGGCGGTGGCCACCGTGATGGGCCAGACGGTGGCCGCGCTGGTGGTGATGCGAAAGGGCTACCGGGTCTCTCCCCCCTGGAAGGTCTATCTGCCGCGCATTGCGGAAATCTTCCGCTTGGGGATTCCCAATATCCTCATGCAGTCCGCCTATACCGTTTACATTTTCGGTCTGAATCTGATCCTTTCCGGCTTTTCCGACCAGGCCGTCACCGCGCTGGGCCTGTACTATAAGTGGCAGACGTTCTTCTTCATCCCCTTGAGCGCCATGCAGACCTGCATTGTGCCCATCGTCAGCTTTAACTACGCCGCAAGGCGGATTCACCGCTGCAAGGTGACCCTGCTGACCGCCATACGGTTCGGCCTGGCGCTGATGGCGATTGGGACCCTCTGCTTTGAGACCATCCCCGCGCCCATGCTCCGGGTGTTCACCTCCGATCCCCGCGTGGTGGAGATCGGCCGCGTGGGCTTCCACTGGATTGGCATCAGCTTCCTGCCCATGGTGACCTCGCTGGTCTTCCCCGTCTTTTTCCAGGCCGTGGGGTCTGCGGGTCGGAGTTCCCTGCTGACCGTCGTGCGGACGGTCGTGCTGTTCGTACCGCTGGGCTTCCTGTTTGCGCAGTTCGGCTTGACGTGGTTCTGGATGACCTTCCCCGTCACCGAGACGCTGACCAGTCTCCTGGGGTTCCTGTTTCTCCGGCAGTTCCTCGACCACCCCTACGGAAAGGACGCCCTCCTGATGGACCCCAGCCAGCCCTCGCCGGTGCTCCAGCCCTCCCATCCGGGCGTGATTCTCACCATCGCCCGCGAGCACGGCTCCTCCGGCAAGGAGATCGGCCGCCTGGTCGCGCAGCGGCTGAGCATCCCCTTCTACTACAAGGAGATGACGGCCCTGGCCGCGCAGGAGAGCGGGCTGGACCGCGAATTTCTCTCCAACCTCAACCGCAACGCGCCCAAGGCCCTCTACACCCTGTATCTGAGCACCCGGGTCGTGCGCCTGGCGGTGATTGCCCAGCAAAAAATCCTGGAAAAGATCGCAGAGAACGGCAGTTGCGTGCTCGTCGGCCGCGCGGCGGACTTCGTGCTGCGGGAGCACAAAGACGTGGTCAAGATCTTTATCCGCGCGGACCGGGAAACCCGCATCGCTCGAGCCATGGCGGTCTACGGGGACACCCGCGAGGAGGCGGAGGAAAACATCCGCCGCGCCGACAGGGCCCGCGCCGCGTACTACCGCCACATCTCCGGAAAGCGCTGGGGCGACCCCGCCAACTACGACCTCGTGGTGGATTCCTCCGCCGGCATACAACCCGCCGTGGAAGAAATCCTCCAATACCTCGCGGCGCGCGCTTGATTCAGCGCGCGCCGTTTCGTTTCGCGGGAACCGCCTGTTTGCGGGATCACATGGCGGCAAACGCCTCCAGGAACTTGGGCATCCAGGCGCTCCAGAAGGCGTCGTCATGCCGCCCCGTCTCCGGTTCCAGATAGGTGTAGTCGTATTCCGGGGCGTGCTGCTTCATCCACTCGGCCGTGGCGCGGGCGTGAACCAGGGCGTGGTCCTGCCGGCCGCAGGCGTGAAAGATCTTGGGCAGCGGGCGCCCCTGGCGCACGTTGCGCAGGGCGTCGACAAAGAAATCGTACGGCGTGCCCTCGATGTCCTCAATGCGCGCAACGCCAAAGACCGATTGGACGGCGTAGGCGTGCACGGTGTTGGACAGCGGGGACATCCAGAGGTTCCCAGCGCACAGGCAGGCGATGGCGCCAAAGTGTTCCGGCGCGGCCATCCCGAGCCGAAAGGCCGCGGTGCCTCCCATGGACATGCCCGCCACCGCCGTCCGCTCGCGGCCGCAGGGGATGCGCAGGCGCTTCGGCAGGATCTCGCAGAGTTCCTCCAGGACATAGTCCTGATAGCGCACCCCCGTGCAGGTGTTGGCAAAGAAGCTGTCCGGCGCGCTGGGCATGAGGAACACGGTTTGATAGGTCTCCGCCCATTCCTGCAGCCGCTCCTTCTGGCCGAGCCAGGCGGTGTTGTCCACGCCTCCGCCGCCCCCGCCCCCGTGGAGCAGGTACACGGTCTTTCGGGCCGCTTCCTGGTCGTCCGGCGCGGCGATGCGCACGTCTGCCTGCCGCTTAAGGACCTGGGAAGGGAAGATCAGTTGGTAAAACGCCATGGGATTGCCTCCTCTCGCTCGTTCGTCTTCAGCGCTCCGCTGCCTCTCTTTGCGCAAAATACGCTTCGGGGTCCGGTTCGGGGTAGCGAGCCGGGGCGTGGAGCTGGTGGGCGAGGATGCGGGCCGCGCCCTTCGTCAGCTCCACCGGGCGGCTGGAGACCGCGACCACGCCGTCCGTTTCCGCCGTAAAGCACTGGAACACCTCCGAAGCGACCTCCACAATCGGCACAAAGAACAGGCCAAAGCGGGCAAAACAGGGCTTCTTGAGCGCAAGGAGTTCCCCGTCGACGAACACGGCCGCGCGCCCCCGAAGGAAGCGAACCGTCCGGTTGTCCGCGGTGTGGAACACGGCGCTGCGGCCGTTTTCCTCCAGCGCATACGTGCCTCCAAAGCCGATGGCAAGCGCCTCCACCGGCACGTAGACCGCCGGTGTCAACTGCATTTCGCCCACGTCGTAGTAGGGGTCCTCCTCCCGGCGGGCGGGGTGCACCAGCAGGCAGTCCGGCTCGCTGCCGACGGTGAACGGAACGACCGCGCCGTCCCGGAACACGCCCTGCCCGCCGACCGCGACGGCGAACTGCAAATCCGGCGGGGAGAACGTGCGGCGTGGCGAGAGCCGCACGCTCTTGCCGTCCACCTTGGCCCAACCGGAGTAGCAGAAATCCCAGAACACGGCGGCGACGTTGGCCGGATAGCGATGCCCCATGTCCTTGACCTCCCAATAGAGCACGTCGCAGGGGCCGCTGTAGACGAAGAAGTTGTCCTTTCCCTGCAAGAACATCTGCGGGACCTGGGCGGTATGGTTCGCCTGCATCCACATGCAGCGGCTAAAGTCGTTCATCGCGGACTTCGGGGCGTAGACGTCGCCCCGCTCAAACTCCATCTTCTGGCCAAAGCGCACGTCCTTTTCGCCGCGGATCTGGATGCAGGGCAGGGGCGCCTTGGGCATGTGGGGCAGCATCTCCTTGGGCAGCGGTCCCGCGATGTACCCCACGGCCGCGAGCAATTCCGGATGCTCCAGGGCAAAGGCCGTGGTGATCATGTCGCCGTTGGACATGCCCTGCATGTAGATGCGCGTGCGGTCGACGGTATACCGCCGACAGACGCTCTCGATCAGCCGGCGCAGCGTCTCGATGTCGGCCTCATCGCACTCCCAGCGGCCATAGCGGTTGGAGCTGGGGAAGACCACGAGGAAGCCGCGCTCCTCGGCCAGCCGGGCCCAATCGGTGCCCAGCGCGTCGGCAAGCCCGTCCCCACCCCCGCCGTGCATCTGCAGAACCAGGGGGAGCGCCGTTCCCTCCCGATAGCAGGTGGGCACGTACGCATACCACGTCGTGACGCGGTCCGCATAGAGCGTTTCGCGGACCTCCACCAGCTGGGGTTCGGGGCCAATGGACGGCTGGTCTTCAAAATCCATGCGGATTTCGGGCACATAGAGGTTGCGGTTTTGAATGTACATGGGCACTTGCCCTCCTTTCTTCTGTCGCAGCTGGCGCTTGGCACGGCCTCCGGGGCGCGCTTCACTCTGCCGCCGCGGCCGGCTGTATCTTTTTCAGCCACTTCCGGCTCCGCAGCCGGAAAACGCACCAAACGCACTTGATGACCTGGTCGATTTTCAGCATGCAGTAGATCCAGAACGGCGGCCAATGGAACACGAGCCCCGCCAGCGCGCCCAGCGGGATCGACGCGATCCAGAGGAACAGGATGTCCCCCGCCATCAGGAACTTGGTGTCCCCGCCCGCGCGCAGCACGCCCTTGGTCAGGATCGAGTTCATCGCCTGGAAGATGATGATAAAGCTGATGGCATCCATGAGCTGCCAGGCGATCTCCTTTGTCTCGGCCGAGACCTGGTAGTACTGGATGATCGGCGTGCGCAGCAGCAGGATGACGACGGCGGCAAAGCACCCCACCAGGAACCCCAGGCCCAGGAAGGTATACCCTTGCCTCTGCGCCTTCTCGTACTCGCCCCTGCCCAGCGTGTGGCCGGTCAGGATGCCGCTGGCGTTGGACACCCCCTGCGTCAAGACGGAGCTGAGCTGCTGCACGACCATCGTCACGGAGTTGGCCGCGACAAACGTCGTCCCGATGCGGCCCATGACCATGGCCACGGAGTTGTTGCCAAGGCCCAGGAGCGTGTCGCTGATGAGGACCGGGATGCTGATGCGGAGGTATTCTTTGAGCAGATCCCCGCAGGACTGAAAGAGATCCTGCACCCGGTAGCGAATCCGCTCGTCGCGGAAGAAGAAGTAGCCGCAGATGAAGCACAGTTCGAACACGCGCGCAATCAGCGTGCCCAGGGCGGCGCCGGCGATCTCCATCCGCGGCGCGCCCAGCCGGCCGAAGATGAACACCCAGTTGAAGAAGATGTTGATGAAGAACGCGGCGATCGAGCTGCACAGGGGAATCTTGACCTGGCCCACGCTGCGCAGGATGATGGTGCAGGTCAGGGAAAAGCCCATGCAGAAATACGTGGGCAGCAGCCAGCGCAGATAGGATACGCCGTGCGCAATGGTCTGGACGTCGCTGGTGTAGATCCGCATAATCCCATCCGGCGTCAGCGCCGTCGCGACCGTGAACAGCCCCGCAAACAGCAGGCAGATGCGCAGGACGATGGTGACCGCCTTTTTGAGGTTGCCCAGGTCCCCCATGCCCCAGAACCGCGAGGTCAGCACCGACGCGCCCATGCCCAGACCCATGCAGCAGATCTGAAAGATGTTGATGAACTGGCTGGCCAGCGAGGACGCGGAAAGCTGTACGTCGCCCATGCTGCTGAGCATGATTGTGTCCATCAGGTTGATGCCGACGGTGATGAGTTGCTGAAGGGAAATGGGTATGGCGATCTTGGCGATTTCCTTGTAGAACGCCGCATTTCCCAGATAGGGTTTGATGCTGTGCATGCTGCCGCCTCCTGATCGATGCGTCCGATTTTGCCGCGCGGCGGTCTCCCCCGCCGCCCGCACTATCTCCATTATAAAGTATGGAGGAACTCACGGGTCAATAGAGAAATTGCGCCCCGGCCAAAGTCTGGAAAAGGCCGGGGCAATCTGCTATACTAGCCGTGTAGAACGGGCAAGAAACGGGGGGAAAGCGGCATGGCAGAGGCCGGAAAGCGAAAGCGCAAGGGGTTGTACTCGAGTGAATTTGCCGCGCTGTTTGGCATTTCGAGGGACACGCTGCTGTACTACGACCGGATCGGCCTGTTCCAGCCACAGCTGCGCGCGGAAAACGGCTACCGGCTGTACTCCCTGGACCAGGTGCACCAGTTTGACCTGCTGCGGATGCTCCGATCGGCCAACCTGCCCTTGGAGGAGATCGACCGGTGCCTCCGGCACCAGCAGCCGGAGGAGCTGCTCTCCCTGCTCCAGACCCAGACCCAGCTCCTCTCCGAACAGATCGCGAACCTGCAGCAGATTCAGCAGCGGCTGCGCAACACGATCTCCTCGATCGAGCACGGCCTGCACGTGGAGTGCGGCGTGCCGCGCGTCGAGGAGCGGGACCCGGTTCGCTTTCTCGTTCTGGAGGCCACGCCCGAGATGCTGGCAGACCGCTACCTGCGGATGTCCCAGATCCGCAAGAACCTGCTCAACCGGGAGAAGCACGCCTCCTTCGAGGATTTTCTGCGCAACGGCATCGTGCGCAAGGAGCACCTGCTGGAGGACCGCTTTGACAAGGACTACTTCTGCTGCCGGACGTCCAGCCGCTCTTCCGGGCCGGACATCCTCGAGCAGCCGGGCGGGACCTACGCCGTTGTGGAGCACAAGGGGCCCTACGAGACGCTGGACGAATCGTACCGGCAGCTCAAGGCCTACATCGCCCGGCAGGGATGGCGCATCCGCGGCAACGCCTATGAAACCGAGCTGCTGGGATACACCGTCTTTTCGGACAGCCGCGACTACGTGATTCAGATCGCCATCCCGATCGACACGGCCGGCGGCGAAACAAACTAACAGGGCGGCAAGCGATTGTGCTTGCCGCCCTGCTCGTTTGTTCTTTGGGATCAGGCCTTGGGGGCGTCTTCCGTCTGCGGCGCCTGCAGCTCGGGAAGCGGCTGATTGAGGATGTTCATGAACTCCTCGCCGGTGATGGTCTCCTGCTCGTACAGGTACTTGGCGAGCTGGTGCAGGCGGGCGATGTTTTCGCGCAGGAGCGTCTGCGCCTTGTCGTACTGCTTCTGCACGAGTTCGATGACCTTGCGGTCGATCTCCGCCGCCGTCTCCGGCGAGCAAGCCAGCGAGGCGTCCCCGCCGAGGTAGAGGTTGTTCTGCGTCTGCAGGGCGACCATGCCGAACTCGTCGCTCATGCCGTACTGCGCCAGCATGGCGCGGGCCAGGCGCGTGGCCTGCTCGATGTCGTTGGAGGCGCCGGTGGTGATGGAGTGGAAGATCAGGTCCTCCGCGACGCGGCCGCCGGTGAGCGTGGCGATGCGGTTCTCCAGCTCCTCCTTGCTCATGAGGTAGTGATCGCCGTCCTCCACCTGCATGGTGTAGCCCAGCGCGCCCGAGGTGCGCGGGATGATGGTGATCTTGTGCACGGGCGCGGAGTGGCTCTGCAGCGCGGCGACCAGGGCATGGCCGGTCTCGTGATAGGCGACGATGAGCTTCTCCTTGTCCGAAAGGATCTTGTTCTTCTTCTGGTATCCGGCGATGACGACCTCGACGCTCTCCTCCATGTCGCTCTGGATGACCTCGTTGCGGCCCTGGCGCACGGCGCGCAGCGCCGCCTCGTTGACGATGTTGGCCAGCTCCGCGCCCGAGGCGCCGGCCGCCGCCCGCGCGATGGCGGAGAAGTCCAGGTTCTGCGCATGGCGGATCTTGGCCGCATGCACGCGGAGGATGTCCTCGCGGCCCTTGAGGTCCGGAAGCTCGACGGGCACGCGCCGGTCAAAGCGGCCGGGGCGCAGGAGCGCCGGGTCCAGGCTCTCCGGGCGGTTGGTCGCGGCGAGGATGATGACGCCCTTTGTGCTGTCAAAGCCGTCCATCTCGGTCAAAAGCTGGTTCAGGGTCTGCTCGCGCTCGTCGTTGCCGCCGATGCCGGAGGCGCCGTCGCGCTTTTTGCCGATGGTATCGATCTCATCGATAAAGACGATGCAGGGCGCCTTCTCCGCCGCCTGCTTGAACAAATCGCGGACCTTGGCCGCGCCCATGCCCACGAACATCTCCACGAACTCCGAACCGGAAATCGAGAAGAAGGGGACGTTGGCCTCGCCCGCGACGGCCTTGGCCAGCAGCGTCTTGCCCGTGCCCGGAGGGCCGACCAGCAGCGCGCCCTTGGGCAGCTTTGCGCCGATGGCGTTGTACTTCTGCGGGTTGTGCAGGAAATCGACGATCTCCGTCAGGATCTCCTTGGCCTCATCCTCGCCCGCCACGTCCGAAAACTTGATGCCCGTGGTCGAGGGAACGTAGACCTTGGCGTTGCTCTTGCCAAACGTCATGGCCGGCCCGCCGACGCCGCCCGTGCCCATCTTCTTGAGCACCAGGCGCATCAGGAGCTGCCCGACGACGACCATCACGACAAGGGGGAGCACCCAGGACACCAGGAAGGACATCAGCGGCGACATCTCCTCGACAATGACGCTGCCGTACTCCAGCCCATACTTGCTCTTGGCGTCCTCCAGGCGGTCGACCAGCTCGGGATCGTCCATGCGCCCGGTCTCATAGATGGTGGGGCGCTCGGCGTTGTCCGCAAAGAGGATGACGTCCTGCTCCACCTGGACTTCCTGGATCTTCCCTTCCTCCAGCATCTGCAGGAACTCGGAGTAATTGACCTCGCGGATCGTTCCCTTGGACAGCGAGGGGACCAGGAAGGCGTTGAGCAGCAGCAGGGCCACCATTGCCAACAGATAGTAGAAGATGATGGGTTTCTTTGGTGTTTTGACTTCCTTCAAGCGTTTTCACTCCTTTTGCAGGGATCTTGCCTGCTATATGGATTTTTCCTCATGGTCTTCGTCTTCCGCGGTATAGGTCACCCGGGGCATGGTGCACAGGAGCACGTCGTCCAGGGAAATGCGGCACACGTCGATTTTCTCGTTGCGGCCCTTGGCGGTAAAGACCGTTCCATCCGGCTCCACGCCGAGCATGCACGGCTCCACGGAGATGATCCGGTCGACCTCCTCGATGGTGGGGTACAGGTCCACGAGCAGCGCGGGGATGGTCTTCTTTTCCCGGGCGCAGCAGGCGTAGCGGCGCACCGCCTCCCGGGTTTCCGGGTCCGCCTCCCGCTCGGGCACGGCCACCGCAATCGGCGCGCCCAGGTCCACGGCCGCGCGCTCCAGGCCGCCGTCGACGATGGGCTTTGCGCTGCCGTAGCGCGTCCAGAGCCCGTATAGGCAGCGGTGCTGGGCCAGCGCCTGCGCGCTCTCCTGCGTTCGCGCGTCGCTTTGCGGGAGGAAGAGCATGACGTTGTCCAGGCTTTCGATGTTGACGCGGGGCAGCTGGGCGTCCGGGAGCAGCAGCAGCACCGCGCTGTCCCGGTGCTTGTGAAACGCCGCGCACAGGGCCTCGGTCTGCTCCAAGTCCCCGGCGAATACGCAGTAGCAGAAGATGCCCAGCGCCTCGCCCTGGCGCATCAGATCGTCCAAATCGTAGCGGATTTCCTGCGTCTGGTTGAGGACCAGGCACCAAGGAATGTTGTATCCCTTTTTCCGCTCGTTTTCCCGGATCATGGCCGCGCCATGGGTCCAGCTGTTAAAGCCGATGTTGATGCCCAGGCGCTCAATGTATGGCGCGTCCACCCTCTGAACCAGGTTCGTCACCAGCGCGAAATAGGCGCTCTCCGGGTTGACGAGCTCGTCCTGCATCTCCCGGAAGACCCTCTTTTGAAACCGGCCCCGGGAGAAATGCGACCCCAGGTCCACCAGTTTGCGCGCGCCGCGCTGCGGGTTATCCTGAATTTCCTGAATGCCCCGCGCAATGGCGGAGCGGATGATTGCCCGCCGAATCTCCATTCCATCCAAATCGTATCCCACCCTAACCTTCATCACGGCGCAACGCGCCCCGTTATTTCCTTATCTTATCCATCCCCATGCCGTTTCCATAGGGACAAATTCCCCGATGTGTCCAAAAAGACGACACTTCCCGCAATTTGGGTAACTTTTGGGCAGTTGCGTCCTTTTGTCCGATGACAAGATATCCTCTCATCGGCTAGAATAAGGATAAGTCAAGTAAAGGAGTGTGTATGCCTTGACACCGCATGATCCAAACCTGCCTGAACTGCTTCAGGAACTGCAAACCGACGCCAAGGTCGGCCTGACCGCATCGGAAGCGGCGGCGCGCCTTGCCCGCGACGGGGAAAACCGCCTGCGCGAACGCAAGAAGAAGACCACCCTGCAGCGCTTTGCCGAACAGTTCAAGGACGTGATGATCCTCATCCTGCTGGCCGCCGCCGTGGTCTCCTTTGTCGTGGCGTGCTCCACGGGCGAGGCCTCGGAGTTCTTCGAGCCCCTGCTGATCGTGGCCATCGTCATCGCCAACGCCGTGATGGGCGTCATGCAGGAGAGCAAGGCGGAAAAGGCGCTGGAGGCGCTCAAGAACCTCTCGGCTCCCCATGCGCGCGTGGTGCGCGACGGCAAGGAGTCCATTGTGGACGCCACCCAGCTGGTCGCGGGCGACATCATCCTGCTGGAAGCGGGCGGCTTCGTTCCGGCGGACGCGCGCCTGCTGGAATCCTCCTCTCTGAAGTCGGAAGAATCCGCGCTGACGGGCGAATCCGTTCCCGCGGAAAAGGACGCGCAGGCCGTCGTCGCCGCGGACGCCCCCTTGGGCGACCGGCACAACATGGTCTATTCCGGCTGCTCCATCACCTATGGCCGCGCGGTGGCCGTCGTGACGAACACGGGCATGAACACGGAGATGGGCAAGATCGCCAACCTCCTCAACTCCAGCGAGGATGGACAGACGCCCTTGCAGCAGAAGCTGGCGAACATGGGCAAGTACCTGGGCATCGTCGCGCTGGCGGCGTGCGCCGTGATCTTCGTTCTGGGCCTGTTTGACGGCATCCCGGTCATGGAGATCTTCATGACCGCCGTGTCCCTGGCCGTCTCGGCCATCCCCGAGGGCCTGCCCGCGATCGTGACGATCGTCCTTGCCATCGGCGTGCAGCGCATGGTCCGCAAAAATGCCATCATCCGCCGCCTCCCCGCGGTGGAGACGCTGGGCTCCGCCTCCGTCATCTGCTCGGACAAGACCGGCACCCTCACCCAGAACCGCATGACGCTCACCCACGCCTATGTCGACGGCGAGCGCGGCCAGGAAGAGATTTCGGACCACAATTCCGCGCCGGTCCGCCGCCTGCTGCAATACGCCGCCCTGTGCTGCGATGGCTCGGTGGACTTCACGTCCGAGGGCGAAAAGCACATGGGCGACCCCACGGAGACGGCCATCATCGTGGCCGCGCACAAGAACGGCATGGAGAAGGACGCGCTCAACGCGCAGTTCCCGCGCCTGGCCGAGCTGCCCTTTGACTCCGACCGCAAGCTCATGACCACCGTCAACCGCATCGACGGCCGGATCGTCGTCATCGTCAAGGGCGCCGTGGACGTCATGGAGAGCCTGTGCGTCGCGGGCGACCTGCAAAAGGCCCGCCAGGTCAACGACGAGATGAGCCGCCAGGCGCTGCGCGTGCTGGCCGTGGGCTACAAGGTGCTCGACGCCGAGCCGAAGGACGTCACCTCCGCCGCGCTGGAGAACGGCCTGACCTTCCTGGGCCTGGTCGGCATGATCGACCCGCCGCGCCCCGAGGCGCGCGAGGCGGTCAAGCAGTGCCGCCGCGCCGGCATCAAGCCCGTGATGATCACGGGCGACCACGTCGTGACCGCCAGCGCCATCGCCAAGGATCTGGGCATCCTCGGGGAGGGCGACGAAGCGGTGACCGGCGCCGAGCTTGCGAAGATGACGGACGGCCAGCTGGATGCGCGCGTCGCCAACATCTCGGTCTACGCCCGCGTCTCGCCGGAGGATAAGATCCGCATCGTCCGTGCCTGGCAGCGCCAGGGCCAGATCGTCGCCATGACCGGCGACGGCGTCAACGACGCGCCCGCGCTCAAGGCCGCCGACATCGGCTGCGCGATGGGCATCACCGGAACCGACGTGGCCAAGGGCGCCGCGGACATGACGCTGACGGACGACAACTTCGCCACCATCGTCGACGCGGTCAAGGAGGGCCGCGGCATCTACGACAACATCAAGAAGGCCGTGGGCTTCCTGCTCGGCACGAACATCGGCGAAATCCTGACGGTGTTCTTCGCCATGATCCTGTGGCGGCAGACGCCGCTGCTCTCGATGCAGCTGCTGTGGATCAACCTGGTCACGGACTCGCTGCCGGCCATCGCCATCGGCATGGAGCCGGTGGAGCGCAACGTCATGGACCGCAAGCCCAAGCCCAAGGACGAGAGCATCTTCGCCCATGGCATGGGCGTGCGCATCGCGCTGCAGGGCATCCTCTTCTCCGGCCTTACGCTCTTCGGCTTCTGGCTGGGCCAGAAGGTCACGGGCGCCCTCGTCGGCGGCCAGACGCTGGCCTTCATGATCCTGGCCCTGTCCCAGGTGTTCCACGCCTTCAACATGCGCACGAACGTGAGCCTGTTCCAGGTTGGGCCCTTCTCCAACCGGAAGATGAACCAGGCGGCCCTGGTCAGCCTCGTGCTGATGGCGATCGTCCTGTTCATCCCGCCCATCACCTCGATCTTCGGCCTGACGATGCTCCCGGCCTGGCTCTACCTGGTGGGCCTCGGCTGCTCGCTCGTCTCGGTCCCGATCCTGGAGTTCACCAAGGCCATGGGCTGGCACAAGGCGTAACGCAGGAGCAACTTTCGAGAAGCCCGGCATCTCTGCCGGGCTTCTCTTTTTAGTTCTTTGCGTCCGGCAGCGCCTGCAGATAGGCGAGCAGGTCCTCCATCGAGCCGTGCGCCACACCGGAAAGGTCCGCGCCCTCGGGCGCGATGAGGCAGTCCGTCAGCAGGTAGACCGTCATGCCGAGCGCCGAGGCGGCCAGGTCCTCGGTGTAGTCGTTGCCGACCATGAGGCAGCGCGCAGGGTCCAGGTGCAGCGCTTCACAGATGTCGGCGTAATACGCGGGATTGGGCTTGCAGTGCGTGGAGTTCTCATACGTGGTCACCAGCGCGAAGTCCTCCGCATCCAGGCCCGCCCAGCGAATGCGCGAGAGCGTTCCCACCCGCGGAAAGATGGGGTTTGTGGCCAGAACCACGGGATAGCCCTTCTCCTTCAGGGTCTTGACGCAGCGGTCGGCCAAGGGCGTTGGCTGTGTGCAGGCCTTGGCCTCGTTGAACTCGCGGCCGTAAAAGTCCTCAAACTCCGGGACGTCCGCGAGCCGCTCCCGGCCAAACACCTCGGCAAAGGCGTTCCAAAACCGGTCGCGGTTGGAGCAGGTTCCGTCGTTGCGGACCATGGCCGCCGTGCCCTTCCAAACCGTATCGACGATCTGCTTGGCGTCGTATCCCTTGGGCACAAAGCGCCAGCAGAGCGCGCCAAAGTACCCCTTTACAAATTCCTCCTGCACCATGGGCAGAAGCGTTCCATCCAGGTCAAACAGAACAGCCTGAAACATGCGCCTGTTCCTCCTTCCATTCCTTCACTGTCTAAGTTTATCAGGCGGAAATGGCCTTTGCATTGACGGTTTGTAAATTGACAGGTATACTATGATGCGGGTGTCAAAAGTAGAAAATGACACCTCATTGACATTATAGCAACCATTTTCCGTACCTTGACAACTGAATACGATCTTGAAACACAAAT
>JBMNOF010000049.1:0-13804 GCA_050942925.1 Candidatus Spyradocola sp. | reverse complement strand
ATGCAGTTCTATGTCGACGCTTCTGCCTTCCGGGACGGGGACGGCAGCAAGACGCGTCCTTTCCGCCACATCCAGGATGCCGCCCGCATCGCCCAGCCCGGCGACGAGGTCCTGGTCGCTCCCGGCGTCTACCGGGAATACGTCAATCCCGCCCATGCCGGCGAGGAAACCCGGCGCATCACCTACCGCAGCGTCGAACCGCTCGGCGCTGTGATCACCGGCGCCGAGGAGATCAAGACCTGGACGCATTACGCGGACAACGTCTGGGTCTGCCGCGTCCCCAACAGCCTCTTCGGCGCCTATAATCCCTATACGACCTATGTCTATGGCGACTGGTACTTCGCCGGCCGCTCCAAGCATACCGGCGCCGTGTACCTCAACGACAAAATGCTCTATGAGGCCGATAGCCTCGAGGCCTGCCGCAAGGGCGAGGTCTGGGCCCCCTCCTGGGACCCCGAGGGCTCCGTCTATAAGTGGTATGCCGAGCAGGACGGCGACGAAACCGTGATCTACGCCAACTTCCAGGGCAAGAACCCCAACGCGGAAAAGGTCGAGATCAACGTCCGCCGGGAGTGCTTCCTGCCCTCGCGCACGGGCGTGGGCTATATCACCGTCCAGGGCTTCCGCATCGAGAAGGCCGCCACCACCTGGGCGCCGCCCGCCGCCTACCAGGACGGCATGATCGGCCCGCATTGGTCCAAGGGCTGGATCATCGAGGACTGCGAGATCTCCAACAGCAAGTGCGCGGGCATCAGCCTGGGCAAGTACCTGGACCCCGACAACGACCATTACTTCACCTATAAGCACGTCAAGAGCCCCACGCAGATGGAGCGCGACGCCGTCTGCCGGGGCCAGTACCACGGCTGGCTCAAGGAGAAGGTCGGCAGCCACATCGTCCGCCGCTGCAATATCCACCACTGCGAGCAGGGCGGCATCATCGGCCGCATGGGCGGCGTGTTCTCCGTCATCGAGGACAACCACATCCACCACATCAACAACATGATGGAGCTGGGCGGCGCGGAGATCGCCGGCATCAAGATGCACGCCGCCATCGACGTCCTCTACCGCCGCAACCACATCCACCACTGCACCATGGGCATCTGGTGCGACTGGGAGGCCCAGGGCACCCGCATCACGCAGAACCTCTTCCACGACAACCAGCGCCCCGCCTTTGCCACGCAGCTCAAGGGCGGCATGATGAGCCAGGACATCTTCGTCGAGGTCGGGCACGGCCCCACCCTGATCGACAACAACATCCTGCTCTCCGACGTCACCCTGCGCATGGCGACCCAGGGCGTGGCCTTGGTCCACAACCTGATCTGCGGCGCGTTCACGTGCGTGGGCGGCGGCACGGGCCCGCGCTATACGCCCTACCACATCCCGCACCGCACGGAGGTCATGGGCTTTATGACCATCCTCCACGGCGACGACCGCTTCTACAACAACATCTTCGTCCAGAAGTGGCCCAAGGAGGCCTTCACCGTCCTGCGCGACAGCCGCGAGGGCTCGGACGAGGAAAACCGCGAGGTCGGCACCCACGTCATGGACGAGTACCCCACCTACGACGAGTGGATCGCCCAGTTCGACATGGACTCCGATACGCCCGACATGGCCAAGCTCGAGCCGGCCCACGCCGGCCACCTCCCCGTCTGGGTGGAGGGCAACGCCTACTTCAACGGCGCCAAGGCCTGCAAGAACGAGAAGAGCCCCTTTGTCGACGGCGCGCACGAGGTCCGCGTCGACGTCTCCCTGGAGGACGGCAAGCCCGTGCTCTCCACCAACCTCTACCGCTTCCTCGCCGACCTGCGCGTCCGCATGGTCAACACCGAGGTGCTGGGCAAGGCCTTTGAGCCGGAGGAGCCCTTCGAGAACCCCGACGGCACGCCGATCACCTTCGACCGCGACTACTTCGGCGCGCACCGCGGCGCTTCCATCCTCCCCGGCCCCTTTGCCGAGGCGCCCGCGGAGGTCCAGCGCCTCTGGTAATCCCGTTCTCCCCCGCCCATAGACGTAAACAGCCCCGGAATCCCATGGATTCCGGGGCTGTTTGATTCGGGCCGAACGGTTCGCGTCTCTCACAGCTTCACATAGACCGAGGATTGGAAGAGGGTGCCCTCCGCCGCAAACCGCGCGTCGCCCTGGTAGGCCCTGGCGACCGCGCGGATGGAGTTCAGCCCGATCCCGGGCGCGTCCACCCGCTTGCTGGAGAAAAAGATCCCGTCCCGCACGGCGGCCTTCCCGTCAAAGCTGTTGTCCATCGCAATGGTCAGGACGCCGTATTCCAGCGCGCTGTGGAGCCGGATGAACCGCGCGCCCCCGTCCATGCGCCCGCATGCCTCCACCGCGTTTTCCAGCAGGTTGGCAAAGAGCACGCACAGCGCGCTGTCCGGCATGCGGGGATTTTGGCTCGGGACGGTCATCCGGGCGGAAAAGGCAAGTTCCTCGATCTACCTGTCCTGCAGGTTCTGTTCAAACTTGAGCCGCTGTTCCCGCTCCACCTGTTTTCTCAGGTTCTCCAGATTCCGGAAGTTCATGCCGTTTGCAAGGAAGTGCGCGGCTGCCGCCATCTTGCACAGCACATTGCAGGCCACCAGCGCCGCCCTCCGCGACCGCCAGGAAAAGTCCCAAAACAGCGCAAACGGGAGGATGTGGCTGGGCAGTGTCGTGCAGAAGAGATACAAGAGCGCTTCCCACTACCCCTTCCCCCTTGCGCGCGCAAACAGCGCGTCCTCATAGGCCTGCTAGGACGGGTCTCCAACTGGGGCAGGAGGGCCGACAGCTTTCCGTAGACCTGCAGGACGCTCCCGTCCCGCGTCGCGAGGAGCACATGGTGCGCCCGCTGTTCCAGGCAGAGGAGGTCGGACAGGTTCACCCGCCGTTCCCCGCCCTCCTGCCGGATGGGCAGCCCGGGCGCGCTGTCCCTTTGCCGCTGCACCAGGCGCAAAAGATCGTCCAGCTCCTTCTGCCGCACGGGCTTTTCCAGGTGTTTCAGGACGGACAGGCGGTATCCCTCCAGCGCGTGCTCGGTGCTGGTGGTGGTGAAGGCGATGGGGATGCGTTCGTCCCTCTCCCGGATGCGCCGCACCGCCTCCACGCCGCCCGCACCGCCAAGGAAAACCGGGCGTTCCCCGGCGAACCGTTCCGCAACCCCCTGGACGCGGAGGCGGCCCGGGAGAAGGTCTCGTGAACCCCGCTCCCGGGCGCCCCTCCTCCTTGAAACGAAAAAACCCCCGGAACCATGCCGTTCCAGGGGTTTTGCACTTCGAAGCGAAATTAACGCTTGGAGAACTGGGGCGCGCGACGAGCGGCCTTCAGACCGTACTTCTTGCGCTCCTTCATGCGCGGATCGCGGGTGAGGAAGCCGGCCTTCTTGAGGGAGGGCCGGAGCTCGGCGTCGGCCTTGCACAGGGCGCGGGCGATGCCGTGGCGGATGGCGCCGGCCTGGCCGGTGGTGCCGCCGCCGTAGACGTTGACCAGCACGTCAAAGCGCGCGCCGGTGTCGGTCAGAACCAGGGGCTGACGGACGGTCATCTTGAGCGTCTCGAGACCAAAGTAGTTCTCAATGTCGCGATTGTTGATGAGGATCTTGCCTTCGCCGGGCACGAGGCGCACGCGGGCGATGGACTTCTTGCGGCGGCCGACGGCCTGATATGCTAATGCTGCCATTGTAATTCTCCTTCCCTCTTACTTGACCAGCTCGAGAACTTCGGGCTTCTGGGCGGCGTGGTCGTGCTCCGCACCCTTGTAGACGCGCAGCTTCTTGATCATCTGGCGGCCCAGGGCGTTCTTGGGGAGCATGCCGCGGACGGCCTCGATGACGGCGAGATCCGCCTTCTTGGCCATGAGGTCCTTGTAAGAGGTCTCCTTCAGTCCTCCGGGATAGCCGGAGTGACGGCGGTAGAACTTCTGGTTGAGCTTGTCGCCGGTGAGGACGACCTTGTCCGCGTTGAGAACGATCACATGGTCGCCGGTGTCGACATGCGGGGTGAAGGTGGGCTTGTTCTTGCCGCGAAGAATGGCGGCAACCTGAGAGGCCAGGCGGCCCAGCACCATGCCCTCGGCGTCCACGACGTACCACTTTCTCTGTACGGTTTCGGCCTTAGCCATATACGTTTTCACAGGGATTCCCTCCAAATTTGAAGTTATTCGCCCGCGCGCGTTGGTCAGGCGCCGCTGGCATGTCGTTCTGGTAACCGGGGCTAATGGTCACAGTTCAACGCAACCATAATTTTACCGCAAAGGCGGCTCCCCGTCAAGCAGTTTTTCCGTTAAATCGAGGGGTTTTGGCGGCAAAAGTTCGGGGCCATCGCCCATCGCCTCGGCCGCGTCCGCGCCGCCGAAGAGCGCGCCCGCGGCGGCCAGCGCCTCGCCCTGGGCCTCCTGCCCGGGGTAGAGCACGCGCACGAGCGTCAGGCCCTTTGCCGGGGCGGTATAGCCCAAGTCCAGGCGGCTGCCGCTGTCCATCGCGCGCAGGAAGGCGTCCTCCCCGAGCTTTCCCTGCCCCACGAGCGCCAGCGTTCCCGCGCAGATGCGCACCATGTTGTAGAGGAAGCCCGTGCCGTAGATCAAAAAGCACACGAGGCTGCCGCGCCGGGTCACGCGAGCCGCGCGCATCTCCCGCACAAAGCTCTTGGCCGTGCCGCCCGCCGCCTGGAAGGCGGTGAAGTCGTGCCGGCCCACGAGCGTCGCGGCGGCGCGGTCCATGGCCGCCTCGTCCAGCGGCACGGGGCAGTGCGCGCTGAACCGGCTGTAGAGCGCCGAAGCGGCCGGCGCGTTAGAAAACACGTAGGCGTAGACCTTTCCGCACGCGGAAAACCGCGCGTGGAACCCCGGCGGCACCTCGCGCGAGGCCGTGACGCGCACGTCCCCGGGCAGACGCGTGTTGAGCGCCAGGGCAAACTTTTCCGCGGGGATGCGGCCGTCCGTGTCAAAGTGCACGGCCTGGGAGAGCGCGTGGACGCCCGCGTCCGTGCGGGAGGCGCCGGTCACGCGGATCGCCTCGCCGGTGATCCGGCAAAGCGCGCCCTCCAGGACCTGCTGCACGGCCAGGGCGTTGTCCTGCGCCTGCCAGCCGGCGTAGGCGGTGCCGTCATAGGCCACCCGCAGCAGTATGCGCCGGCTCACAGCAGCCGCTCCAGCAGGATCAGCACCAGCGTCGCCGCGGTCAGCGCGCAGGCCTTGCCGTCCGCGCGGCCCACGTGCAGCACCTTCATGCGGGTGCGGTGCCGCCCGCCGTGGTAGCAGCGGGCCTCCATGGCCATGGCCAGCTCGTCCGCGCGGCGGAACGCGCCCACGAACAGCGGCACCAGCAGCGGCACCATGGCCTTTGCGCGCTGGAGCAGGTTGCCCGTGTCAAAGTCCGCGCCGCGCGCGGTCTGCGCCTTCATGATCTTGTCCGTCTCCTCCAGGAGCGTCGGGATGAAGCGCAGGGCGATCGTCATCATCATGGCCATCTCGTGCACGGGGAAGTGCAGCGCGTTGAGGGGCTTGAGCAGCCGCTCCAGCGCGTCGGTCAGGGCCATGGGCGAGGTCGTGAGCGTCAACAGCGAGGTCCCCGCCAGCAGGAACACGAGCCGCAGGCTCATGAACACCGCAAAGCGCACGCCCTCCCAGTAGATGTGCAGGAAGCCCCACTCGAAAATGGGGTTCTCGCCCCGGGTGAAGAGGATGTTCAAGACGAACGTGAACACCACGATGAAGAGCACCGGCCGGATGGACCGGAGCAGGAACTTGATCCGCACGCGCGAGAGCACGGTCGACACGGCCAAGAACGCCGCCAGGCACACATACCCCAAAAAGCCCTGGACCAGGAACACCATCACGATGTACACGATCATCAGGATGAGCTTGACGCGGGGGTCCAGCCGGTGCACGACGGAATCCCCCGGGTAGTATTGCCCGAGCGTGATGTCCTTCAGCATTCCGCCTCCCCCTTTCCGAAGGCGCGCCACAGCGCCTCCTCCATCTC
Source organism: Candidatus Spyradocola sp. (assembly GCA_050942925.1). GTDB lineage: Bacteria > Bacillota > Clostridia > Christensenellales > UBA1750 > Spyradocola. Next base: position 7,836 of record JBMNOF010000049.1, on the reverse strand, counting down.
CTCGACGGTGTAGAGATCGCGCGGCACGCCGATGCCCCGCGCGTTGAGCTCCATCGCAAGGCGCGTCACCGCCGGAACGTCCAGGCCCATCTGCGTCAGGCGCTCCGCGTCGGCAAAGACCTCCCGCGGCGTGCCCGTCATGGCCAGATTTCCGTGGTCCAGAACGAGGATGCGGTCCGCAAGGCGCGCCACGTCCTCCATGGAGTGGGAGACCATGACGATGGTCGTCCCCGCGGCGTGCCACTCCTCGATGCGCGAGAGGATCGCGTCGCGCCCCGCGGGGTCCAGCCCGGCCGTGGGCTCGTCCAGGATCAGGACCTTGGGCTCCATCGCCAGCACCCCGGCGATGGCCACGCGCCGCTTCTGCCCGCCGGAGAGCTCAAAGGGCGACTTGTCGCGCACGGCCTCGTAGGGCAGGCCCACGAGCCGACAGGCCTCCTCCACGCGCCGCTCCACCTCGTCGCCGTCCAGGCCCAGGTTGTGCGGGCCGAAGGCGATGTCCTTCTGCACCGTTTCCTCAAAGAGCTGGTACTCCGGGTACTGAAAGACCAGGCCCACGCGGCGGCGAACCCGGCGCAGGTCCGTGCTCTTGCTGGAGATGTCCATGCCGTCGACGACGACGGTGCCGCTCGTCGGGCGGATGAGCCCGTTCAGGTGCTGGATGAGGGTGGACTTTCCGCTGCCCGTGTGGCCGATGATGCCGAGGAATTCGCCGTCGTCGATGGTGAAGCTCACGCCCTTGAGCGCGGCGGCGGAGAAGGGACTGTCCGGATTATAGGTGTGGGTGAGATTTACGACCTCAACCGGCATGTGCGCCCGCCCCCTTTCCCTTGCGCAGCAGGGCGAGCGCCTCGGCCATCTCCGGGACGGTCATGGGCATTCCCGGGATCTCCAGGCCGCGCCTGCGCAGGCGCTCCGCCAGGTCCGCCATGGCCGGCACCTCCAGGCCCGCGTCGCGCAGCTCCTGCCCGTGCCGGGCAAAGACCTCCCGCGGCGCGCCCTCCAGGATCGCCTTTCCGTCCTGCATGGCGATGACGCGGTCGCCGCGCAGCGCCTCCTCCATAAAGTGCGTCACGAGCACCACCGTCAGGCCGTTCTCCCGGTGCAGGCGCTCGACGGTCTCCATGACCTCGCGCCGTCCGCCGGGATCGAGCATGGCCGTGGGCTCGTCCATGAGCAGCACCTCCGGCTCCATGGCCAGGGCCCCGGCGATGGCCACGCGCTGCTTCTGTCCGCCGGAGAGCATGTGCGGCGCGCAGGTGGCGAATTCCTGCATGCCCACGGCCGCAAGGGCCGCGTCCACGCGCTCCCGGATCTCCTTGGGGTCCACGCCCAGGTTCTCCAGACCGAAGGCCACGTCCTCCTCGACGATGGTCGCCACGATCTGGTTGTCCGGGTTCTGAAAGATCATGCCCACCCGCTGGCGCACGTCCCAGATGTGCGTCTCGTCCCGGGTGTCGTAGCTGCCGACGGTCACGCTGCCGCGCGTGGGCAGGAACAGGCCGTTCAGGAGCTTGATGAGGGTGGACTTCCCCGAGCCGTTGCGCCCGAGGATGGAGAGCCATTCGCCCTTGCGGACGCACAGGCTCACCCCGCGGACGGCGAGTTCTCCCTCGTCGTCCGCCCGTTCGTATTCGTACCACGCGTCCTGCACGCGGATGATGTCACTCAAGGATTTGCTCCTCCTTTGCCGTCCAGGAAGGCCTCCATCCGCGCGATCAGGCGCGTCTCGTCCGCCATGAGGGCGAACTGGCCGTTCGGGCCGATGTCCTCCACCACCGCGCCGGGGTAGAGCCCGCGCAGCAGCGCCCGCTCCCGCTCGCCGTAGTATTGGTCGCCCGCGGACTCCAGGATCAGCACGCGCCCGTCCCAGCCCGCCATGTCGCCCTGGAAAAAGGGCTTCTTGCGGTAGATCTCGGGCAGGGCGATGCAGTTGAGGTTGATGTATTGGCTCTTGTAGACGCTGTGCTCGTACGTCTCGGAGATGAAGGCGCGCCAGAAGGTCATGCTGTCCTGCAGCTCCTCCGGGCACATCTGGTGGAAGGTCTGGTAGCCCATCTGCCCGCGCATGACGTCAAAGGGCGCGATGCGGTAGCGCAGGGCCAGGCTGCGGCGGCTGGTCCAGCGCAGGCAGTCCTCGTCCGGCAGCTCCTTGCAGGGCGCGCCCGTGGTAAGAAGGATCAGCCCCGCGGTCTCCTTGGGATAGGCGCGGGCGTAGACCTGCGCCAGCAGCCCGCCGATGGCCGAGCCGATCACCGTCACGCGCCGGACCCCCAGGTCCTCGGACACGATGCCGTGGATCTGGCGGGCAAAGTCCGCCATGTGCTTGCACGCGGGCAGCGACACCGCGATGCAGCGCCGCCTGCGGCTCATCTCGAGCAGATAGGGGAAGTAGACCTCCCCGTCGCCCATGCCGCTGGGCAGGAAGAGGAGCGCCTCCTCCTCCGGCTGCCCGAGGTCCCATACGCGGTAGAGCATCCCCTCCCGCTCGTGGGTGCGGTAGGGATGCGCCTCGCGGAAGGCGGTCAAGCGCCGGACCGCCGCGGGGGGCGCGATTTGGTAGATATCGTCAAAGCTCCTGGGCATGTTGCGCCGCCTTTCTCGTCGGTTATAGGGAAAGCCCTGGCCCGCCTAGCGCGCGTTGCGCTCGTAGAGCAGGCGCAGGCCCTTGAGCGTGAGCAGGCCGTCGATGATGTCGATGGTCGACGTCTCCGAGGCGATCATGCGGGACAGGCCCCCGGTCGCGATGACGCGGATGTGGTCCGTGCCGCCGATCTCGCTCTTCATCTTGCGCACGATGTAGTCCACCTGCCCCACGTACCCGTAGACAATGCCCGCCTGCATGTTGGAGATGGTGTTGCGGGTGATGACGGTTTCGGGCTTGATGAGCTCGACCTTGGGCAGCTGGGCCGCGCGCTCGGTCAGCGCCTCCGAGGAGAGCTTGAGCCCCGGGCAGATCGCGCCGCCCAGGAACTCGCCCTTCTTCGAGATCACCCCGAAGGTCGTGGCCGTGCCAAAGTCGATGAAGATGCAGGGCCCGCCGTAGTAGCGCTGCGCCGCCACCGCGTTGCAGATGCGGTCCGCGCCCAGCGCCTGCGGGTTGTCGTAGCGGATGTTGATGCCGGTGCGGATGCCGGGCACGACCTGGATGGGCGTTCGGCCGATGTAGTCGTCGATCATGTGCTCGATGGTGTAGTTGATCGTCGGCACGACCGATGACAGAATCACGCCCTCGACGTCTCGCTTGTCATAGCCCGCGTTGGCCAGGAACATGCTCAGCAGCACGCCGTATTCGTCGTGCGTCTTGTGCCGGTCCGTGGACATGCGCCAGGCCTTCTTCAGTTCCTCGTCCTCGTAAAGGGCGCACTTGATGTTCGTGTTGCCGATGTCCAGCGTCAGTATCATGTCGGAATCCTCCTTACCCTGGGGTTGGCGGCTTCCGGCCGCCTGCGGCACAGCCTCAGCGCGGTTGGCCGCTGTGGGGTTCGCCGCTGTCGGGGGTGCCGCTGTGCGGTTCGCCGCTGTGCGGTTCGCCGCTGTGCGGTTGACCCGTGCGGGGCCCGCCGGTGAGCTTCCAAACGGCCACCACCACGGCGATGGAGACGATGGCGGCCAGAATGCACTCGGGGACGCCGTTGACGGCCGAGGCCGAGAGGATGGCAAGGCCCACGCCCTCGCGGCTCAGGCCCATCAAGTCGGCGTACTGCTGCGCATAGAGTATAAAAATCAAGCCCATCACCCCGATGGTGTTGGTCAGCGTGCCGGCGACGGCCGCGACGCCCACCGAGAGCGCGCGCTTTTTCGTAAGATGCGTAAATCCGCGGAAGACGAAATAGGCGACCGGCCCGATGAGCACGCGGGGCAGGATCGTGACCAGCGGGTTGAGGAACAGCGGCGAGAGCACGGACCCGCCCACCGCCGCGCGGTAGAGGCTGAACAGTCCGAAGATCAACCCGATGATGAAGCCCACGACCGGCCCTTCCAGCACCGCGCCGATGATGACCGGCACGTGTAGGATCGTCGCGTTGAGCGGTCCGATGGGGATGATGCCCAGGGGCGTGAGCCCCAGCACCATGGTCACGGCCGAGAGCATGCCTGCCACGACCAGCTTGCGCGTCTTCTCGCGCGTCTTGCGCATGGTTTTCATTCAATTTTCCTCCGTTCAAGTTCCAGTTTGGGGATACCTGACGACAATCCGCCGCGAAGCGCGCGGCGGGGCGCATGAAAAAAATCCGGCCCGCATCGACTCCCCGCAGGGTCGCCGTGGAGCGCATGTATATTTTAACCCAAGAAACGCGGTGTTGCAACACAAAAGCGCGACAAATGGGCCGGTTTTGTGTTATACTCTCTTTAACGAAGAAGAAACTGCACGACCGCTTGAATTCCCTTTGGAGAGGAGGATTCCCGATGACGTCCCCCCTGTTTCTCGCCCGCATCTCCAACGCCGCAATCGCCTTTCTGCTGGTGGGGGCGGCTCTAGCAATCCTTGGCGGCCTCTACGCCTGGCAGGCCTGGCGCGATCGCGGCAAGCCCCCGGTCCGCCGCCGCGGCACGCTCCACCTGGGCGACTCGCTCCTGGACGGCTGGCTCGGCGGGCCCCTGACGCTCGGCGACCCGACCCCCGGCGTCTCCGCCCTGCCCGGCCGCCGCGACGTCAACGCCCCCACCGAGCTGGAACCCGACCCCCGCCGCCGCTGAGGCCGCGCGCCGCTTTCCAATTAATTAAGGAGGGATTTTCCATGCGGCCCCTGTTCCTCGCGCTCCCCTACGGCCGTCCCATGGACTGGCCCGTCGCGCTCCTGCTCCTCGCCCTCGGACTGCTCCTCGTCGGGTCGCTCGCCTTCTACCTCGTCTCGGCCCTTCGCAACCGCGGCAAGCCCAAGCCCGACCGCCTCGGCAACGGCAACTTCCTCGGCGCAAACCCGGGCGGCGGCCGCGGCCCGGCCGCCGGAGGCCCCGCGGGCGGCGCGCCCGCCGCCTTCGCCCTGCCGCCCAAGCCCAAGCGCCCCGACGCCGACCACGAACCCGACCCCCGGCGCCGCTGAGGCCCGGCACGCCATCCCCGCCGAAAGGAGGCCTTTGCCGTGTTCTTCCCTGTCCTTCTCGCTCCCGCCCGGCCGAGCGAGCTGCTCCCGCACCCCGACTGGGAGATCCTGCTCTGGATCGCCGGCGCGGGCGTGCTGCTGGTCGTCTCGCTCACGATCTACATCGTCTCCGCCATCCGCAGCCGCGGCAAGCCCAAGCCCGAGCGCCTCTCCTACGGCAACTTCGGCGGCTTGGCCGGTTCGGGCCGCGGCCCCGGTCAGGGGAATCCCGCCGGTTCCGCCACGCCGCCCGGCTCCAGCCCCGGCGCGTTCGCCCTCTTCGGCCGCAAGTCCCCCTACGGTCCCTACGGGGACGACCAGCCCCCCGAGGACCCGCGCAAGCGCTGACCCTCCCGGAAAGGAGGCCTTTGCATGGCATCTTCCGTCCTTCTTCTTCCCCTTCGCTCCCCCAATGAGCTGCTCCCGCACCCGAGCGCGGGAATGACCGCCTTCCTCGTGGTCTTTGCCGTGCTGCTGGTCGCCTCGCTCACGATCTACATCGTCTCCGCCATCCGCAACCGCGGCAAGCCCAAGCCCGAGCGCCTCGGCCACGGCAACCTCGGCGGCATGGCCGGTTACTCCGGACGCGGCCCCGGTCAGGGCGGCCCGCCCGGCTCCAGCCCCGGCGCGTTCGCCCTCTTCGGCCGCAAGTCCCCCTACGGTCCCTACGGGGACGATTCGCCCCCCGAGGACCCGCGCAAGCGCTGACCCTCTCGGAAAGGAGGCCTTCGCATGTACAATTCCTTCGGCTCCCACTCGCTGCAGTGGCCCGTTGTGCTCGTGTACGCCGGTGTGGCGCTGCTCTTTCTGGGCGTGGTGACCTGGAGCGTCGTCTCCGCCATCCGCAACCGCGGCAAGAAGAAGCCCCCGCGCGACGCCCTGGGCAACGGCAACTTCCTCGGCGTGAGCCCGGGCGGCGGCCGCGGCCCGGCGATGGGCGGCTCGCCCTTTGGCGCGCCGGGAGCCTTCGCCGTTCCCGAATCGCCCAAGCGCCCGGATGAGGCCCGCGAGCCCGACCCCCGCAAGCGCTGATCCCCCTGCCGCACGCAACACAAAAAAACGCGCCGCGCGTCCTCCCCCAAAAAGGGAAGGGCGCGCGGCGCTTCTGTGTTCTCAGGCGTCCAGGTTGCCCTTTGCAAAGGCGCGGGGCAGCAGCGCTGCCAGCGTCGTCTCCTCCACGCCGCCGCCCGGCGCGGCCAGGTATACCCGCAGGGCCTCCGGGTCGCAGAACTCGGCGAGCGCCTGGCGGCAGACGCCGCAGGGCGGGCAGGGCTCGTCGGCGGCCTGCCCGGCGGGCCCACCCGCGATGGCGATGGCGGCAAACGCCCGCGCGCCCTGGGCCACGGCGGCGAACAGCGCAGCCCGCTCCGCGCAGCAGGTCACGGAATAGGACGCGTTCTCCACGTTGCAGCCGGCGTAGACGCGCCCGTCCGCGCCCAGCAGCGCCGCGCCCACGGCAAACCCGGAGTAGGGCGCGTAGGCGTTCTCCCGCGCCTGGCGGGCCCGCTCCAGGAGCTCCGCACCGCTCACGGGGCGATCTCCAGGGCGATCTCCATCATCTGGTGGAAGCTCTCCTGCCGCTCCTGGGCCGAGAGGCCCTCGCCCGTAAAGGGGTTGTCCGAGATCGTGCACAGGGCCAGCGCCTGCTTGCCTGCGCGCGCCGCGTTGAGGTAGAGGGCCGCGGCCTCCATCTCCACCGCCAGCACGCCGAGCTTTTGCAGCGCGGCATTGGGGTTGCTCTCGTCGTAGAACGTGTCCGAGGAAAAGAGCGCCCCGGGCACGAGTCGGGCGCCCACGCGCCCGGCCTCCCGCGCCGCCGCCTGCAGAAGCTCGAACGAGCAACAGGGCGCCAGGCTCCCCGCAAACCCGAACTGCGCGCCGAAGTTGGAGTTCGTGTAGCAGCTCATGCCCGCCACGATGTCCCGCAGCCGGAGGTCCGGGCGGAGCATGCCCGCCGACCCGATGCGCACAATCGCCTCCACGCCGTAGAACTGGAACAGCTCATGGCTGTAGATGCCCATGGACGGCATGCCCATGCCGCTGGCCATGACGGAAACGCGCTTGCCCTTGTACAGGCCCGTGTAGCCCTGTACCCCGCGCACGTCGTTGACCAGGACCGCGTTTTCCAGGTAGTTCTGCGCGATAAAGCGCGCGCGCAGGGGGTCTCCGGGCATGAGCACCGTCCGCGCGAAGTCGCCCGCCTTGGCGGTGATGTGGGGCGTTGGGATGTTGGACATTCTATATCCCCTCCTTTTCCGATTCTCCTGCCTCCATTGTAGGGCGGACGGCGGCGTCCGTCAACCCCGCGCCCTTTAGAGCTTCCACAGCAGCCCGCCCCGGGCGCAGACCCCCGCGTCCAGCGTGCGCTCCTGCTCCCCGAAGCGGACGCGCATCTGGGTCCGCGGCCCGAGGGACACGACCTCCCCCTCCCCGAACACGAGGTGCAAAACGCGCATCCCCGGGCGGATCTCCTCCGGGCTCCGCACCTCCTCCGGGGCATGCCGGGGAAACGGCCGCGCCCGGAAGAGCGCCTGCACAAGCGCGGCGCTGCGGCGGGGGCGCTCCGGTGCCGCCTCCGTCCGCCCCGAGCGCGCGCGGGGCTTGGAGGCCGCCGCCGGGCGCTCGTCCAGCAGCCGCGACAGAAACCTGGACTCCGGCCGCGCCTCCCCAAAGGCCCGCTCCGCAGCCGGGGCGGTGAAGCGCTCCCGCGCGCGGGTGACGGCCACGTACATCAGGCGCGTCTCCTCCTCCA
>JBMNOF010000048.1:0-14271 GCA_050942925.1 Candidatus Spyradocola sp. | reverse complement strand
CTTCTCCTCGATCTTTGCGCGGTCGTGGTCGCGCAGGATGTAGTGCAGGCGCGCGCCCTCGACGCTGCCCTGCATGTCCGTCAGGTGATGGAAGCCCTCGTATCCCTCCGTCAGCGCCGGGACCTCGCCGACGGGCAGCATCGCGTCGAATTCCATGGCCACAAGGCTCGCGTTGATCATCTTGCCCTTTGCCGAGCCCGGATGGATCGCCTTGCCGCGCACGTCGACCGTGGCCGAGGCCGCGTTGAAGTTCTCGTAGTTCAGGCTGCCCACCTCGCCGCCGTCGATGGTGTAGGCGAAGTCCGCGTGGAAGGCCGGGACGTCGAAGTGCTCCGGGCCGCCGCCGACCTCCTCGTCCGGGGTGAAGGCGATGCGGATCGTGCCGTGCGGGATCGCGGGGTTGGACAGGAAGTGCTCCGCCATCTCCATGATCTCGGCAACGCCGGCCTTGTCGTCCGCGCCGAGCAGGGTCGTGCCGTCGGTGACGATGAGGTCCTTGCCGATCTCGTTTTGCAGGCATTCAAACTCGTCCGCGCGCATCACGATGCCCTTCTCCTCGTTGAGGACGATGTCCCCGCCCTCGTAGTGGACGATGCGCGGCTTGACGCCCGCGCCCGTCAGCTCCGTCGCGGTGTCCATGTGCGCGATGAAGCCGATGGTCGGCGCCTGGGGCGCGTTGCCGGGGATGGTGGCGTAGACGTAGCCCCACTCGTCCATGTGCGCGTCCTCGGCGCCCATGTCGTACAGCTCCTTTGCCAGGAGCTTTCCCAGCTCCTTCTGCTTCAGGGTGCTGGGGAAGGTGTCCGACTCCTCGCTGGACTGCGTGTCATAGGATACATAGCGCAAAAAGCGCTCGACAATGCTCTCCATGTTCTCTCAATCCTCCGTTGCGTCTCTTGTGAGTTGCAGCCCCGGCAAAAAGACCGAGGTGAAAACCGATTCCGCGCTCCCGGCGGCCTGGGCGTCCGCGCGCAGCTCCGCGGTCAGGTAGAGGCCGTCCACCTGCCGGTAGGCGCTCTCGACGATCCCGCCGTCCGGCAGGCTCCCCCGCACGAGGAGGTAGTCGCCCGCCTGCACGCCGTCCTCCAGCGCAATGCCCTCGTAGTTGAAGGTCAGCAGCTCGCGCGCGGTCTCGACAAAGGCGGACAGGTCCGGGCTCTCCGGCGCGTCCTCCAGAAGGACGGTGATCGTGCCGCCCTCGCCCTCTAGCGTGAGCAGCGCGGCGACGCGGTCGCTCTCGACTTCGGTCCAGCCGGGCATCTGGTCCTTGGGCCAGGTCACGGCATAGTCCAGGCGGATGCGGTCATCCTGCCCGAAGTCGAAGTAGTAGTCGGACTCGTCGTAGGGGTCGCCGTCCGGCTCCGGGTCCGTGGGCGTGGGCGTTGCCGCGGGCGACGCGGTCGGCGCGGGCGTCGCGGTCGCCGCGGACGACGCCGATGGGCTCTCCTGCTGCGCGCACCCCGCAAGGCACAGCGCCAAGGCCGCCGCGCAGAGCACCGCAAGCGCCTTTCCCGCCTCTCTCATGCACAAACCCTCCTTCGTCTCGCCATAAGGGCGCGCGCCCGCCGGCACGCGCCCCTGTGTCCGCCTATCGGCAGAAGTTGTTCACGTAGCTGTCCAGCGCGCGCCGGACGATCTCCCGTGCCTCCTCGGGGCCGCGGATTTCGTCGATCACCGTCTCCTTCTTCTCCAGGGACTTGTAGACCGTGAAGAAGTGCGCCATCTCGTCCATCACGTGCTGCGGCAGCTCAAAGATGTTGTGATAGGCGTTGTAGAGCGGATCGTTAAAGGGCACCGAGATGATCTTGTCATCGTTCTTGCCCTGGTCCAGCATCGAGATCACCCCGATGGGATAGCACCGCACCAGCGACTGCGGCAGGATGTTCTCGCTGCACAGAACCAGCACGTCCAGCGGGTCGCCGTCGTCGCCGTAGGAGCGCGGAATGAACCCGTAGTTCGCCGGATAGTGCGTGGACGTATACAGAATCCGGTCCAAAATGAGCAGGCCCGTCTCCTTGTCCAGCTCGTATTTGTTCTTAGAACCTTTCTCAATCTCAATGAAGGCGATGTAATCGTCCGGGTTGATGCGCGAAGGATGAATGTCGTGCCAAATGTTGCCCATGCTCGCCCTCCTTTCTGCCGCCTCGCGGGCGACGCCTCTTTTTTCCCTTCCATGATAGCACATTTTTTTCGGATGGAAAAGCCCGCGCCGCATTTTCCTCTTCCCGCGCCGCCTGCAAAGAAATTCCGCGCTTTCTCCGGTTTTGGCAGGAATGTAAGCACTTACCGTCGAAACCCTACACAAGAACCCACGCTTGTGGAAACTCTTTTGGGGGTGCAAAACCGATGAGCAAACTCTCCTTCCGCTGGTACGGCGCGGATGATCCCGTGCCGCTTTCTTACATCCGGCAGATTCCGAACATGCACTCGGTCGTCAGCGCCGTCTACGACGTGCCGCCGGGCGAGGTGTGGAGCGACGAAAGCATTGCGCGCATCGCGCAGGCCAGCCGGGACAACGGCCTGGTCTTTGACGTGGTGGAGTCCATCCCCGTGCACGAGGACATCAAGCTCGGCCGGGGCGACTGCGCGCGCTACATCGAAAACTACAAGGAAAACATCCGGCGCGTGGCGCGGCACGGGGTCAAGTGCGTGTGCTACAACTTCATGCCGGTCTTTGACTGGACGCGCACGCAGCTGGACAAGGTCGCGCCGGACGGCAGCACGAGCCTTGTGATGTACATGGACCAGCTTCGGGGCCTGGACCCCTTGAAGGACGGCCTGTCGCTGCCCGGCTGGGACGCCTCCTACGAAAAGGACCAGATGCGCGAGCTCTTCGCGGCCTACGGAGAGCTTGGCGAGGAGGGGCTCTGGAAGAACCTGGAGACCTTCCTTAAGGAGGTCATCCCGGTGGCGGAGTCGTGCGGGGTGCGCATGGCCATCCACCCGGACGATCCCCCCTACCCGATCTTCGGCCTGCCGCGCATCATCACCTGCGAGGCGAACCTGGACCGGATGCTGGCCATCGTGGACAGCCCGGCCAACAGCCTGACGCTGTGCACGGGGAGCCTGGGCTGCGCGGCCTTCAACGACGTGACGGCCCTGGTGCGCAAGTACGCCGCGCGGGACCGCATCGCCTTCATGCACATCCGCAACGTGCAGCGCTTCCCCGACGGCTCCTTTGAGGAGCGGGCGCATTACTCCGCCTGCGGGAGCCTGGACCTGTACGAGATCGTCAAGGCGCTGGTGGACAACGGCTTTGACGGCTACGTCCGCCCGGACCACGGCCGCATGATCTTCGGGGAGACCGGCCGCCCCGGATACGGCCTCTACGACCGCGCGCTGGGCGCGGCCTACCTCAACGGTCTGTTCGAGGCCTGCGAAAAGGCCAAGGCGGCCAAGAACTAAGGAGGGAATCCCCATGAAAAACGTACTCAACACGGATCTTACGGGCAAGGTCGCGGTGGTGACCGGCGCGGGCGGCGTGCTCTGCTCGCAGTTTGCGGCGGTGCTGGCGCGCGCGGGCGCAAAGGTCGCGCTGCTGGACATCAACGAAGCCGCGGCGGACGCGGTCGCGCAGGCGATCGCCGCGGAGGGCGGCCAGGCCCGCGCCTACCGCTGCGACGTGCTCTCGTCGGCGGCCTGCCGCGAGGTGGCCGAACGGGTTCTCTCCGACCTGGGCCCCTGCGACATCCTCATCAACGGCGCCGGCGGCAACAACCCCCGCGCCACCACGGACAAGGAATACTACTTCGAGGGCGACCTGGAGGCGGACGTCAAGAGCTTCTTTGACCTGGACGCGGACGGGGTCTCCTTCGTGTTCAACCTGAACTTCCTGGGCACGCTCCTGCCCACGCAGGCCTTTGCCCGGCAGATGCTCGGCCGCCCCGGCTGCAACATCCTCAACATCTCCTCCATGAACGCCTTCACGCCGCTGACCAAGATCCCGGCCTACTCCGGCGCCAAGGCCGCCATCTCCAACTTCACGCAGTGGCTGGCCGTGCACTTCTCCAAGGCCGGCATCCGCGTCAACGCCATCGCCCCGGGCTTCTTCGTCACCAAGCAGAACGAGAAGCTCCTCTTCGACGACGAGGGCAAGCCCACGGCCCGCACGGGCAAGATCCTCGCCGCGACGCCCATGGGCCGCTTCGGCAAGGCCGAGGAGCTCTCCGGCGCGGTGCTCTTCCTGCTCAACAACGAGGCCGCGTCCTTCATCACGGGCGTCGTCCTGCCCATCGACGGCGGCTTCTCCGCCTACAGCGGCGTGTGATTCCGCAAAGCGCAAACGAGCGCGGACCCCGGCGGGTCCGCGCTCGTTCTCTTTTTACTCAGCTCTCCCGGCTCGGGAGCAGGCAATAGACGCCCGCAGCCAGGAACGCAAACACCTGCGTCAGGCTCTGCGCGCCGGCAAGGTCCGTCAGGTACCGCTGCGCCGCGCCCAAGTCCTTGGGCAAATGGTTTGCCGTGGCCCATACCGCCAGCAGCGCCGCGCCCAGGCCGACAAGCCACGGTCCAGCGGTCCGTTCCCGCCGCAGGAAGGGCAGCAGCAAACAGCCGCAGCCAAGGGCCAGGACCAGTGCCAGTGCGGTTCCGAAAAAATCCGCCTTCATGCGCTGGTCCAGCAGGGCGCGCTCGGCATAGGAATGCAGGCAGGCCAGCAGCACCACGGCGAACCAGCCCGCCGCACGGCGGGCATCAAAGCGGCCCGTTCCGCGGCGCAGCCAGAGCGTGCGCACAATCTGCACCCCGCACAGCGCGAGCAGCAGCAGCCCCAGCGCCGGGAAGGTCTGCCAGGCGTACTGCGCGGCCGTCGAGCCTGCGCCGTTGCCGAGGAGCGCCAGAGCCATCACCGCCGCCGGGAGCAGCTCCAGGGGGCGGTCCTCCTCCCGCAGCACGCCCATTGCCAGCAGCGCCAGGGAGGACCCTACGGCCACCAGCAGCCGCAGCGGCAAAACCGCAGCGCCCGGCGCCCGCAGTGCCAAGGGCGCCAGCAGCGTCAGAAGGAGCAACAACAGACTTCCCAATAGCCGCTTCTTTTTGCTCACGATTTTTCCTCCTCTCCGTCGATCCTCCTTTTCCGATCCGCGGTCTCTGTCTGCACGGGGATCTCCCTCTTTCCATTGTCTTTCGGTACCTGCAGTGTAAACCCGATTGGCCCTCCTGTCAAGAAAAAGGGAACGGAAATTGCTTTCCGTTCCCTTTTTCTTCGCAATTCAGCGAATGGGTTCCCCTGTTGAAGCGCATTGCGCGGCAAAATCAGTTCAGGGAGATGACGCTCTCGGTGCTCTCGTCCTCCTGGGTGACGTAGCGCAGCTCGGAGCCGACGCGGCGCATGGAGCGCAGCGGCACGCCCTCCACGGCCTGGAGGATGGCGCCGTCGGCCGTGTTGTAGCTATAGAGCAGGTTGTCCGCGCTGTCCAGGTAGTAGACGTTTTCGCCGAGCACGGCCAGCGCCTTGGGCGTGCACTCGACGATGTCGAGCACCTCGCCGGAGGCCAGGTCCATGCGGAACACGCCGGCGCGGCCGTCCATGGCGTCAAAGTAGAGCGCGCCCTCCGAGGGGCTGACGTCGGCAAAGTTCGCCTGGGCCACGGCGGGGAAAAGCGTTTCCGTCTCGGGCTGGGCGGCGCCGTTCTCGAGCGTCCAGGTCTCCCAGCCGTTGAAGGCGGCCATGTCCTCGCCGGAGAGGCCGAAGCCCCGCAGGGACTGCCCGCCGGAGAGGCCCGCCTCCATCTGCGGGTCGCAGTAGAAGGAGCGGCCGTCGATGGTGAGCAGGTTCCAGGCGTGCTCGCCGGTCTCGGACAGGACCACCGCGTTCTCCACGCCGACCTGGTCCAGCAGGAAGCTGTAGAGGTAGGCAAACGAGCGGTCCACGCCCTCGCCGTCGACCAGGGCGCTGTAGAGGCCGTCGTCGGCGGCCTCAAAGTTCTCGTCGACGTAGTTCTGGCTGATGACCTGGGAGACGAACTTGTAGAGCGAGGAGGCGGCGGTCAGCTGCGACGCGTTCTCGGGGACGCAGGCGGAGAGCGCGGCGGACGCGGCGTCGTCAAAGCGCTGGGCCTGGGCGGCGCACTCGTCCGGGTCGTCCAGGGAGTAGGTCAGCACGATGCGACCGGGCTCGACGTCGTCCAGGGTGATGTCCGTCAGCGTGCCCCAGGGATTCCGCGCGAGCAGGAAGGCGCGCACGCCGTCAAACTGCTCCTGCGTGACGGAGAGGGCGCTCGCGTCCGCATCCCCCTCCCCGGCGCGGATGCTCTCGGTCAGGAGCACGTAGAGCGCGGTGGAGAAGTTCTCGCTGCTCGCAAAGGCCGAGGGCACGACCTCCGGCCGGTAGGTGCTCGAGGTGACGCTCGCACTGCTGGGCAGGGCGGGCGTGTGCGGCGCCTGGAGCGTGGGCTGGGGCGTGGCCTCCGGCAGGGGGACGACGTCGCTGCCCACGATGAACGCATCGCTCCGGTGCGGGGCCGTGCAGGCGCAAAGCGCCACGCAGCACAGCACCAGCAGCGCAATCCAAACTTTCTTCATTGATCTTCACCTCTTGGGGAATCGGTGGAAAAAAGCGACTGAGGAAAAGCAGTGCTCTTCGTCGGTCGCTCTTTTTCCCGGAGAAATCGATCAGAGTTTTCCGGTGTCGATGGTGACGTTGGCCTCCTCGACCCAGGCGTCAATCTGATCGGAATAGGCGGTGTCCTTGGCCTCCTGGAGCATGGACTCCATCAGCGCGTCGCGCACGTCTTCAAAGGTGGCTTCGCCCGCGGGAAGGGTCGAGACGCGGCGGATGATGTGGTAGCCGTAGTCCGAGGCGACAAGGCCGGTCGTCATGCCGTCCTCCGTCAGCGCCGCACAGGCGTCGGAGAACTCCGTGACAAAGCTGGTGTCGCCCACGTAGGTGAGGTAGCCGTCCGGGTACAGGCCGCTGGTCATGCCCGGGTCGTCGCCGTACTCCTGGATCAGGGTGTCAAAGTCCTCGCCCGCGTCGACCTTGGCCAGAACCTCCTCGGCCTCCTCGCGGATGGTCAGCAGGTACTCGTCGCGCTTCTCGTCGGCGGTGGCGGCGACGGTCTCGTCCTCATCGCCGCGCAGGGTCGTGATCTCGTCGCGCTGCTCGTCGGTAAGGCCGATGAGGATGTGCTTGACGAAGAACATGCCCTCGGGCGTGTAGTAGATCGTCGCGCCGCCCTGGTAGTCGGAGACAAACGCGGACTTGTCCGAGTCATAGTTCTCCTTGGCCTCGGAAACGAGGGTGGCAAAGCGGCTCTGCGCCTCCTCCTCGGTGACGGTGACGTCCTTGGTGACCTCGTCGTAGAGCTTCTGGGTGGGGATGGCGGCGACCTCCTGCTCCTTCATCTGGTCCAGGGTCGTGCCGTAGTAGGCGAGGTAGTTCTCGATCGTGGAGACGGCCTCCGCGTCCGGGTCCTCGACGGAGTCGTCGGCGGAATAGGTCTCCACCAGCTGGGCGTACTGCTCGTCGTACCAATCCTGCACGCTCTGCTCGGCGGCGGCCTTCTCCTCGTCGCTCACCTGGTCAAAGCCGTACTCCTTGGCCTTCTGCTCGAGGACCAGGTTCTGCACCATGGAGTTGATGTACTGCTCCTTGAGGTCCTGGAGCTGATCGGCGATCTCGGTGCTATCCTGGGTGTAGCCGTACTGGGCGAGGAAGGCGTTGAACTCCTCGTCAAAGTCGGCCTTAGAGATGGTGGCGTCGCCGACGGTAGCCACCGTGATCTTTTCGGTGTTGACGCTCACCAGCGAGCAGCCCGCCAGCGCCGCGGCGGCCAGCGCGACGGCCAGCAGCTTGATGAACTTCTTCATTTTGGTTCTCTTCCTTTCTTGCTCAGACGCTTTTGCTCCGTTTGCACCCGTCTATTATACAGGATAATGGCTTTAGATGCAAACACTATTCTGTGACCTTTCTTTGAACAATGGCCTATTTTTCCCCGAGCGCAGCGGGCACGACCTTTTCCAGCGCGTCCACGGCCATCTCCAGGAGCTGTTCCGGCTCGCCGGTGCGGTTCAGGACCAGCACGGTCCCGGTCCCGGACTTTTGCAAGACCAGGTCGCTCTTGGCCGCGTTGAGCGCGCGCACGAGCCGCGCGCCGTCGATGGAGGCGTTCGGCGAAAAGCGGAACACCATCTTCCCCCCGCGCAGGAACACGCGCTCGATCTGCAGCTTTGCGCTCAGCGCCTTGAGCAGCGCGATCCACATCAGGTGCTCGGCCTCCGGCGGCACGTCGCCAAAGCGGTCGATCATCTCGTCCAGCACGTCGCGGAAGTCCTCCCGCGTCTCGATCTCGGCGATGCGCTTGTAGACCTCCATGCGCACGCCCTCGCCCTGGACAAAGCCCTGCGGAAGATACGCGTCCACCGGGATCTCCACCTTCGTCTCGATTTCGACCTGCAGGCCGGCCTTGCCGCGCAGCTCGTTTACGGCCTCCTCCATGAGCTTGCAGTAGAGGTCGTACCCGACGTCCGCCATCTGGCCGTGCTGCTGGCTGCCCAGCAGGTTCCCGGCCCCGCGGATCTCCAGGTCCCGCATGGCGATCTTGAACCCGGAGCCGAACTCCGTGAACTCCCGGATCGCCGAGAGCCGCTTTTCCGCGACCTCGGTCAGCACCTTGCCCGGCGGCACCGTCAAGTAGCAGTAGGCCAGGCGGTTCGAGCGCCCGACGCGCCCGCGCAGCTGGTAGAGCTGCGACAGGCCGAAGCGGTCCGCGTCGCAGACGATCATGGTGTTGGCCGCGGCCACGTCCAGGCCCGACTCGATGATCGTCGAGCACACGAGCACGTCGAACTTGCCCTCGTAGAAGTCGAGCATGACGTCCTCCAGGCTCGTCTCGCGCATCTGGCCGTGGCCGATGGCCACGCGCGCCTCCGGCACGAGCTTGCAGATGTGGTCGTAGAACCGCTCGATGCTCCGCACGCGGTTGTAGAGGATGTAGACCTGGCCCTTGCGCGAGAGCTCGCGCAGGATCGCGTCCCGCACCAGCGCGTCCGAATACTCCAACACATAGGTCTGCACGGGATAACGCTCCTCCGGCGGGGTCTCCAGAAGCGACATGTCGCGGATGCCGACCATGGACATGTGCAGCGTGCGCGGGATGGGCGTGGCCGAGAGCGTCAGAACGTCCACCTGGGTCTTGAGCTGCTTGAGCCGCTCCTTGTGCGCCACGCCGAAGCGCTGCTCCTCGTCGATGATGACCAGGCCCAGGTCCTTGAAGTGCACGTCCTTGCCCAGGAGCCGGTGCGTGCCGATGAGGATGTCGATCTGCCCGTCCTTGAGCTTTTGCAGGATCTGCTTCTGCTCCTGCGCGGTGCGGAAGCGCGAGAGCATCTCGATGCGCACCGGGAAGTGCGCAAAGCGCTTGCGGATGGACTGGAAGTGCTGCTGGGCCAGGACCGTCGTGGGCACGAGGAAGGCGACCTGCTTGCCGTCCATGACGGCCTTGAACGCCGCGCGCACGGCGACCTCGGTCTTTCCGTAGCCCACGTCCCCGCACAGCAGGCGGTCCATGGGGTGGGGCTGCTGCATGTCCTGCTTGATCTCCGCGATGCACTGGAGCTGGTCCGGCGTCTCCTCGTAGGGGAAGTCGTCCTCAAAGTCGCGCTGCCAGGGCGTGTCCGGCGAAAAGGCGAAGCCCGGGGCCGCCTGGCGCGAGGCGTACAGCCGGATCAGCTCGTCGGCCATCTTCAGGATCTCGCCCTTGACGCGGGCCTTGCTGCGCGCCCACTCCGTGCCGCCCAGCTTGCTCAGGCGCGGGGGCTTGTTCTCCATGCCGATGTACTTCTGCACGCGGTCCAGCTGGTCCGTGGGCACGTAGAGCGCGTCCGTGCCCTGGTACTGGATGTGCAGGTAGTCGCGCGTCTTGCCCTGCATGGTCATGCGGGTGATGCCCGTGTAGACGCCGATGCCGTGGCTCTCGTGGACGACGTAGTCCCCCACCTTCAGGTCCGTAAACGCCCGGATCGCCTCGCCCGCCTTCCGGCGCCGGCGCTGGGAGCGCTGGCGCGTGGTGCCGAACAGGTCCGCATCGCCCAGGGCCGCAAAGTTCGCCTCCGGCAGGGAAAAGCCCCGGCCCAGGCCCAGCGGAATCACCGCGATCCGCCCCGCCGCAAGGGGCGCGTCCCCTTCGGCCAGGTCCGCCGGAATCTCCCGCTCGCGCAGGGAATCCCGCAGGCGCTCGCCGCGCGCGCGCCCGCCCGTGAACAGCGCCACCGCCGCCCCCTTTTGCCGGTAGGCGTTCAGCTCCTCCACCAGCAGCGCGTTCTGGCCCTGGAAGTCCGGAATCTGCCGCGTCTCGATGTTGCACAGCGCGCTGAGCTTCATCTCGCCCACGCCCACCTGCATGTGCCCGAGCACCGCGCCCTTCCGCTTTTCCAGGATGCGCACAAAGTTGTCCCACGTGTCCAGGAGCCGCTGCTGGCCGGGGAAGGCCTCCTGCCGCTCCAGCGCGTTCTTGACGTGCTCATAGAACTCCAGGCCGACGTTCTCCGCGCGCTCGCGCAGGCGCCCGACCTCCTCCAGGATCACCAGCTCCGGGTCGAAGTAGTCGCTGAAGTACGCCGGCTTTTCATAGAGGTAGGGCACGAAGTTCTCCAGCGCCTCGGTGCGCCGCCCCTCGCGCAGGGCCTCGATGCGCTCGGGCCGCCGGTCCTGCGGGGGCTGCGCCTTGCGCGCGCGCAGCGCGGGCGCGGGCGTTTCGTCCTCGTCCTCGCCGGAGAGCCAGGGCGCGTCCTGCGCGGCAGGCTTTCGCGGCGCGCGGGCGCGCAGCGCGGAGAGCTCCCCCGCGAGCAGCTCCGCCGCGCGGCGCATCTGCGCCGGGGTAGCGCAGGCCTCCGTCGCCGGGTAGACGGTCAGCGGCGCGTCCGTGGGCGTGGAGCGCTGGGTCATGACGTCCATCTCGCGCACGGAGTCCACCTCGTCCCCGAAGAACTCCACGCGGTAGGCCGTCATCGCCTGCACGGGGTAGACGTCCAGGATGCCGCCGCGCACCGCAAACTGGCCGCGGCCCTCGACCGCGTCCTCCCGCGCATAGCCCGCGGCCGCCAGGCGCTTGCCCAGCTCCTCCAGGTCCGCCTCGTCCCCGGGGCGCAGCGTCAGGATCGCGTCGCGGAACTCCTGTACCGGCATCAGCTGCAGCAACAGCGCCTCGACCGGCGCGGCCACGACCTGCGTCTTGCCCTGCAGAAGATCCCCCAGCACCGCGATGCGCCGGTGGATCAGCTCGCGGCTCTCCGCGTCCGCGCGGAAGAGCGCCGTCTCCCGCGCCGGAAAGTGCGCCGCCGGCACGCCGCAGCGCGTCAGGTCCTCCGCCATGTGCATGGCGGCCTGGTCGCTCGGCGCGACGATGAGCGTCCGCCGCCCGCTGCTCAGCGCGCCGGCCACCGCCACGCGCGCGCCCTCCACCAGGCCGAACGCCGCGGCAGGCTTGCCGGTGGAGCGCTCCACCGCCTCCTGCAGGTCCTGAAATCCCTTTGTCGCGCGCAGCGGCGCGAGCAATACCTCCGCGATCATGGTCTGCCTCCTCTCCGTCCCGCCCTTGCGGCGGTCGCCTTCCTGCGTTCCCGATTTCTCTCGTTCCCCGCGCGCCTCTCCTCCGCACGGCGCTGCAGAAGCCTCCCCCCAGGCCCTGGGGGGAGGTTGGAAGGAGGGGGCTCTCCCCCTCCTTCCTTTCGCGGCGATTTCCGCCCCTGCGGAAATCGCTTCCTGTTGAAAAAATCCGTGTGCGCCCCTTGGGCGTGCGCGGATTTTTTCCAAGGGGCCCGGCCCTTCCGCCGGGGACGACGAACGTCGTTCCCGACGCGGGAGGACAGCGGGCCCCCCTCCCCGCGCCGGCGGCAGGGAGCGGCCCCCTGCCCTTTAGGGCGCCTCGTAAGTCTCGATCTGCGCGTTCTTGGCCGAATAGTGGAAGAACGCGTCGTTGTCCATGTCCGCAAAGTAGGTGTGGATCAGGCGCAGCACGCCCCCGTGGCAGACGAGCAGCACCGGCCCGCCGCCGCGCGCCCGCTCCTCGTCCAACAGGGCGTAGACGCGCGCCGCGACCTGCATCATGCTCTCCCCGCCGGGATAGCGCACCGCGAACTGCCGCTTGGCGCGCAGAAAGCCCTCGTCCGTCACGGGCACGCCCTCATAGATTCCATAGTCCTGCTCGATGAGGCGCGCGTCCGTGCGCACGGGCAGGTGCAGCGCCTGCGCGGCAAACGCCGCCGTCTGCCGCGCGCGGAGCATGGGCGAGCAGACGATCCGCTCGATGGGCAGGCCCGCGAGCTTGCGCGCCGTTTCTTCGGCCTGGCGCCGGCCCGCCTCGTTGAGGGGCAGGTCCGTCCGGCCGCAGACGCGCCCCTGCGCGTTCCAGTCCGTCTGCCCGTGCCGCACCGCGTAGAAGATCACGCGCCGCGCCCCCCTTCGCCGTTGAAGCGGGCCATGGCCGCGTCCACGCCGTCCTCGACGATGGCCTGCACCGCGTCCGCCGCGCGCAAGAAGGCGTCAAACATCGCCTGCCGCGCCTCCGGCGGGTATTTTCCCAGGACATAGGCCGCAAGATCCCGCCCAGGCTCCGGCTTGCCGATCCCGACGCGCACGCGCGCAAAATCGTCCCGGCCGGTCAGGTACACGATGTTGCGCATCCCGTTGTGGGTGCCCGCGCTGCCGCCCGCGCGCACGCGCAGCTTGCCCGCCGGAAGGTCCACGTCGTCGTAGACCACGATCAGGTGCTGTGCGTCGGCCTTGTACCAGCGCAGGAGCTCCACCACGCTCTGGCCGGACAGGTTCATGTAGGTCTGCGGCGCGGCGAGCACGACGCGCTCCGCGCCGATCCGCCCCTCGCCCGTGAGCGCCTTGCACCGCAGCTTGTTCAAGGGGATGCCGCATTTCTGGGAGAGCACCTGCAAGACGTCAAAGCCCACGTTGTGGCGCGTGTGCTCGTACTTCTTTTCCGGGTTGCCCAGGCCCACCACCACGTACGTCACAGCTTGCCCGCCGCCTTTCTCGCCTCAACCCAGCCGGCGAGGTTGCCCTGGCGGCTGCGCGCGATGGCCAGCGCGCCCGCGGGCACGTCCTTGGTGATGGTGGAGCCCGCCGCAACATACGCCCCGGCCTCGACGGTCACGGGCGCCACGAGGTTGACGTTGCAGCCGATGAAGGCGTCGTCGCCCACGGTGCAGCGGTACTTCTTCTTCCCGTCGTAGTTGGAAAAGACCACGCCGCACCCGAGGTTGATCCGCTCCCCGAGGTCCGCGTCGCCCACGTACGTCAGGTGCGAGACCTTCGTCCTGTCGCCGATCGTGCTGTTCTTGATCTCCACAAAGTCGCCGATGCGGCAGTGCTCGCCGATGCGCGTGCCCGGGCGCAGGTAGGCGTTGGGCCCGACGGTCGTGCCCGCGCCCACCTCGCACTGCAGGAGCACGGAGGCCTCCACCGTGACGCCGTCCGCAAGGACCGCGTCCTGCATGCGTGAGTTGGGCAGGAGCGTGCAGTCCTCGCCCACGCGCGTCGCGCCCTGGAGCACGCAGCCGGGATAGACGACCGTGTCCGCGCCGATCTCGACGCCGTCGTCGATGTAGGTGCGCTCCGGGTCGATCAGCGTCACGCCCGCGCGCTGGAGGTTCTCGTTGATGCGGCGGCGCAGGACCTTCTCGGCCGCGGCCAGCTGCACGCGGTCGTTGACGCCCATGCAGTGCTCCGCCGGGGCCGCGACCGCGGCAACGCGCTCGCCCGCCTCGCGCAGGATGCCCACGACGTCGGTCAGGTAGTACTCCTTCTGCGCGTTCTCGTTGCGAAGGAGGGGCAGCGCCGCCCGCAGGGCGTCCGCCCGGAAGCAGTAGACCGAGGCGTTCACCTCGCGCACGGCCGCCTGCTCCGGCGTGCAGTCCCGCTGCTCCACGATCCGCTCCACCGCGCCGTCCACGCCCCGCAGCACGCGGCCGTAGCCCGTGGGATCGGGTAGGACCGCCGTGAGCATCGCCCCGGCCGCGCCCGCCTCCACCGCTTCGCCCAGCTTAAGGAGGTCCGCACCCGTCAAAAGGGGCATGTCCCCCGCCAGGATGTAGACCTTGCCCGCGCCGCTGAGGTACGCGCCCGCGCTCATCACCGCGTGGCCCGTGCCCCAGCCGGTGGCGCGGTCCTGCACCGCAAAGTCCACCCGGCCCTGCAGGTGCTCCCGGACCGCCTCCGCCGCGTGGCCGATGACCACGACCGGCCGCTCCACGCCCGCCTCCTGCGCCGCGCGCAGCGCGTACTCCACCATTTCCCTGCCGCAGAGCTTGTGCAGCACCTTG
>JBMNOF010000172.1:0-2546 GCA_050942925.1 Candidatus Spyradocola sp. | reverse complement strand
CGCCAAAGGCGGGGGCGCCTCTTCCTGTGTCCGAGCATCCCGGGGGCTGTCAAGGCGGGGCGACCCCCTCCTTGACAATCCTCCCCCGCGGGGAGCCGGGCCCCCTGCGTACCCCGCGCCGCTCCGCGCGCCGGGGGTGTCAAGGCGGGGCGACCCCCTCCTTGACAATCCTCCCCCGCGGAGGGCCGAGGCTCCTGCGTACCCCGCACCGCTCCGCACGCCGGGGGGTGTCAAGGCGGGGTGACCCCCTCCTTGACAATCCTCCCCCGCGGGAGGCCGGGCCTCCTGCGCTCCACGCACCACACCGGCCGCCGGGGGTGTCAAGGCGGGGCGACCCCCTCCTTGACAATCCTCCCCCGCGGGGGGCCGGGGCTCCTGCGTCCCCCGCGCCACTCCGTGCGCCGGGGGTGTCAAGGCGGGGTGACCCCCTCCTTGACAATCCTCCCCGGGCCTCCTGCGTTCTCCGCGCCGCGCTAGGCCACCAGCAGCGCCGCGTTGCCCCAGACCACCAGCGCGAACTGCACGACCGCCAGCAGCGGGAAGAAGATTCGGAACTGCAGGTGCTGCGTCTTATGGCGGAACAGGAACATGCCCGCCGTCCCGCCCAGCGCCCCGAACAGGAGCGCCAGCAGGAACAGCGTCCGCTCGCGCACGCGGCTCTGCCCGCGCTGGGCCCGGCGCTTGTCCGCCCACATCGTCAGCAGCGCCGCGAGGTTCATCCCCAGGAGAACCCCCAGCGCCGAAAAGTAGATCGCCAGCTTCATCCCGCTTTCCATCGCAATTTCCTCTTTTCTTTTTTGTTCGTTTGCGCTATACTGATTGTAAACACTTACAATTTGTTGGGAGGGCTTGCCATGACACAGTTGGGAGCGCAAATGTTCACCGTGCGCGCCTATACGCAGACGGAAAAGGACCTGCTCGTGACCTTCCGCAAGCTGCGGGAGATCGGGTACAAGGCGGTACAGATCTCGGCCATCGGGGCGGACATCCCGGTCGCGGCGGTGGCCGCGGGCCTGCAGGAAAACGGCCTGACCTGCGCGGCGACGCACATCTCCTTTGACGACTGCAAAAAGGACCTTGCCGCGGTCGTGGAAAAGCACCGCGCCTGGGGCTGCGAATACGTGGGCATCGGCTCCATGCCGGACGCCTACCGCGCGGACGCGGCCGGGTTTGCGCGCTTTGCCCGCGAGGCCTCGGACATCGCCGACGCCCTGGCCAAGGAAGGGCTCAAGTTCGTCTACCACAACCACAACTTCGAATTCCGCTCCTTCGGCGGAAAGACCGGCATGCAGATCCTGTTTGAGGAGACGAGCCCGAACTTCCAGTTCGAGCTGGACACCTTCTGGGTGCAGAAGGGCGCCTCGGACGTGCGCGCGTGGATCGAGAAGGTCCGCGGCCGCATGGACGTCGTCCACTTCAAGGACATGGCGCTGGACGACCGCTCCGAGCAGGTCATGGCCGAGATCGGCCAGGGCAACCTCAACTGGGACGGCATTCTCGCCGCCTGCCGGGACATCGGCGTCAAGTGGTACCTCGTCGAGCAGGACGATTGCCGCGGCCGCGACCCCTTCGAGAGCCTGAAGATCAGCTACGACTTCCTGACGTCCAAGGGCGTCCAATAACGCCCCCGCGCGGGTCCGGATTTCCCGGACCCGCTTATTTTTTTGCCCGCGCGCGGACCGCGCGCAGCTTGGGAAGCAGGGGCAGTGCGCGCTCCCCGACCGGGCCGGCGAGCCAGGCCGCGCCCTCGAGGATCGCGCGCTCCACCTCGTCGAACTCCGCGAGCCGCGCGTCGATGGTCTCGCCCTCCTGCAGGCGCACGTCGCGGAGATCGAACGGCAGAACGACAGCGTAGATGTCCACGAACGCGCGCTTCTCCGTCTTTGCCGTGCCGAGCAGCTCCGGCTCCGCGCCGCCGAGGTCCAGGCCGGTCTCCTCCCGCAGCTCCCGCCGCACGGCCGTGCGCGAGTCCTCCCCCGCCAGCGCCGAGCCGCCCGTGCACTCCCACAGGCCCCCGTAGTGCTTGCGCAGGTCGCGCCGCGTCAGCAGCACGCGCCCCTGTTCGTCCAGCGTCCAGATCTCGACCTCCAGGTGATGCTCCCCTGGGCCGAGCGGCTCCCCGCGCCGGTGGAGCGCCCCGGTCTTGTTCCGGTTCTCGTCGTACACGTCCCAAAGTTCCGCCATGCGCTGTTCTCCTCCCGACTTCCTATCTTTTGTCCCGGACCGCGCGCAGCTTGGGCAGCAGGGGCAACGCCCGCTCCCGGACCGGGCCGGCGAGCCAGGCCGCACCCTCGAGGATCGCGCGCTCCACCTCGTCAAACTCCGCGAGCCGCGCGTCGATGGTCTCCCCCTCCTGCAGGCGCACGTCGCGGAGATCGAACGGCAGAACGACCGCGTAGGTGTCCACGAAGGCGCGCGTCTCCGTCTTTGTCGTGCCGAGAAGCTCCGGCTCGGCGCTGCCGAGGTCCAGGCCGGTCTCCTCCCGCAGCTCCCGCCGCACGGCCGTGCGCGAGTCCTCCCCCGCCAGCGCCGAGCCGCCCGTGCAC
>JBMNOF010000171.1:0-2553 GCA_050942925.1 Candidatus Spyradocola sp. | reverse complement strand
CTCGACGCGCCCCTGCGGCGTGACGAGCACAAAGGTCGAGCCCTCGGTGGTGACGCGGATGTCCTCCGCGCGGACGCTGCAGGCCTCCGTGAGGCCGGCGAGGGTCTTGTCGATCGTGGTCTTGGCGTACAGGGCCTCGCAGATGCCGCCGTCGCCGGCAAAGAAGGCCGCGCCGTCCGCGGGCAGGCCCTCGATGAGCTCATACTTGGTCTGCGCGACCGTCTCGATCGTGCCGAAGGTCTCCAGGTGCTGGGGGCCGACGGAGGTCAGGACCCCGTACTGCGGATGGACCAGGTCCACCAGCTCCGCAATGTCGCCCTTGTGGCGCGCGCCCATTTCGGCGAGAAAGACCTGGTGCTCGGGCCGCAGCTGCTCGCGCACGACGCGGGTGAGGCCCATGGGCGTGTTAAAGGACGAGGGCGTGGCAAGGACCACGTACTTCTCCCGAAGGAGGGTGGCCAGGATGAACTTGGTGCTGGTCTTGCCGTAGCTGCCGGTGATGCCGATGCGAATGAGGTTCGGGTCGTTTTGGAGCTTTTTCTGCGCGTCGCGGAAGAAGTGGCGGTTGATGGCCTTCTCCATGGGCTGGGCCAGGAGCGCGGAGAGCGCGAGCGTCCAGACCCAGACCGCCGGGACCGCAAAGGGCAGGGCGCGGACCTGGACGACGAAGTCGCCCGCCACGTCCAACAGCAGGTAGACGACGAGCCACAGCACCGCGTGCACGGCGATCAGGCGCCAAACGCGCTTGGTAAAGACGAGCTTTTTCTTGGCGGGGTGCCGGCGGGAGAGCAAAAAGCAGCATAGGCCGCACAGCAGCGCGACCACGGCCGTGAGAAAATACGTCCAGACGCCGGCAAAAAAGCTCAGCGCCGTCATCGCCAGGAGCGAGACGATCGCGCTGACAAAGCCCTTGACGTAGGCGCGCTCCTTGTTGGCCGCGATCCAGCGGCGATAGCCGTCGAGCTGGTAGCTCTCCAGCTGCAGCATGTGCAGGTATTCCAGCGTCCCAAGAACCGTGGAACCTGTCAGCAGGAGCGCGGGCACGAGCCGATTGATCCAATCCAGCATGTGTTCCTCCCTCTCTAGTGATTCTCCTTCCCCTTGGGGAAGAAGAAGGCGTCCAGTATGCGCAGGAACGCCGCGCACTGCTCCAGATACGCAAAGTGTCCGGCGTTTTCCAGCACAACGAGCGCGGAGCCGCGGATGCCGTCGCGCAGCGCTTCGCCCATCCACAGCGGCGTCTCCTGGTCGTTGCGTCCAAAGACCAGCAGGGTCTCGGCCCGGATGGCCGGAAGGACCGGCGCCAGGTCCTGGTTGACGACCTTGACAAACGTGGCGCGCATGCCGGGCGCGAGCGCGCGGTAGTCCGTGGAGCCCAGGTGCCCGGCGACCTTCTCCCGCAGGGCCTTGCCGCCGGGGATGTGGTCGCTCGCGGACTTGAGCGCGTGAAAGACCGAGCTCTTGGCCCGGGCCGCGGCGCTGCGGCGCGGCAGGAGCCCGGCGCAGCCCGTCAGAAGCATGCGCCCGACGAGCTCCGGCCGCGTCGCGGCAAGGAGCAGCGCCACGCGCCCGCCAAAGCTGTGCGCGACGATGTCGCACGGGCCGATGCCGGCTTTCTCAATGAATTCCGCCGTAAAATCGCGGTACGCATCCACGGACCAGCCGCTCTCGGGCGGGTTGCCGCTCCCCCCGTGGCCGGGAAAGTCCAGCGCCGTCACTCGGCAGAGCCCCGAAAGGTGCTCGGTCACGGGCAGCCAGCTCTCCGTGCTGCCGCCCCAGCCGTGCAGGAGCAGGACGTCCCTTCCCTGGCCCTGCTGGATGTAATGGCAGCGCACGCCGCCAATCATGCAATCCATGTTATCCCCCCAGCGTTTCGATGTAGTCGGATAGGATGTCAATGCCGCGGGCGATCTGCTCCGGCTCCAGGCGTGAAAAGCCCAGGCGCATGCAGTTGCGGCCGCGGCCGTCCGGATAAAAGGCGTCGCCCGGGGCGTAGAGCACGCCCCGGTCCCGCGCGCCGGCCAGCGCCTCCCGAAGGTCGATCCCCTCCGGGAACTCCAGCCACGCCGAGAACCCGCCCTCGACCTTTTCCCACCGGGCGCGGCCCGCGAAGCGGCGCTCCAGCGCGTCGTAGAGGGCGTCCATCCGCTCGCGGTAGAGCGCGCGGATGCGCTTGATGTGCCGGTCCAGGCTGCCGTCCAGGCAATACTGCCGCAGCGCGGCCTGCAAAAGCGGCGGCGTGTGGATGTCCGCGTTGTACTTTTCGTGCACGAGGTAGCGCGTCAGCGCCGCGGGCGCCACGACCCAGCCCACGCGCAGGCCCGGAAAGAGCACCTTGGAAAAGCTCCCGGCATAGATCACGTCCTCGGACCCGGCCAGGGCCTTGATGGCGGGATGGCACTCCCCGCGGAAGCGCAGTTCCTCGTTAAAGCCGTCCTCCAGCACGGGCACGCCGCGCGCCTGGCACAGCGCCAGGACCTCCTGCCGCCGCTGCAGGCTCATGTTGCGGCCCGTGGGGTTGTGGTAGGTCGGGATCAGGTAGACGAGCCGCGC
>JBMNOF010000005.1:0-63724 GCA_050942925.1 Candidatus Spyradocola sp. | reverse complement strand
AAACGGTTTTTGCGGGCAAAGCCCGCAAAAAGTCGGGCGTTGCCCGACGCGCAGGGGCGCCTTCCGCGCGAGGGGGGAGGTTAGGCAGAAAAAGCGGGGCCGCAGAATCTTTGATTCTGCGGCCCCGCTGCATAGGTGGCGGTTAGCGCTTGGCAGCCCAGTTCACCGCGTTGCGGAGGAGGCGGAGCATGCCGTCCGAACTGAGGACCTCGGTGGTGTGGCCCGGGGTGATGCCCACGACGCGGCCCTTGCCGCACTCGTGCGCCCAGACACCGACCTGCTCGCCGTGCTGGGATTGCGTCATGGCCAGCACGTTGGTCGTGTCCCACATGCCCTCCATCTGGTAGTGTTCATCGGTGATGGTGAAATCCGTCACGCCCTCGGTCACAGGATGCTGGGCCGTGATGTGCACGGTCACCGGGCACATGGGCGGATGGGTGATAAAGCGGCCGCGCAGAAGCTCGGTATAGACCGGGCTGTCCTCCGGGATGTTGGCCAGGCCGCAGTGCACGCCGATGTACCCGGCGCCGCCCATCTCCACGAGCAGTTTGTGCGTCCAGGGGCTCCAGGCGCCTGCAGCGTACCAGTTGGGCGTGGGAATCTGCGTGTTGGCAATGCCGTCCTTGAAGTTCATGAGGAGATCCGGTGCAGCGTGAACGGCGCCAATGTAGTTCGGGTCGTCCGTCACGCGAACGTTCCACTCCGCATCCGGAAGAATCTTGGGCAGAACGGGCAGAATGGTGTCTGCCGGGTGCCAATAATCGTCCAGCAAAACGATGGCGTATTTTTTCATGTCTCGTACCCCCCTAAATCTGGTAAAATTTCTCTATTTTCGTCTGTTAGCGGTCCTTGGCCGTGTAGCAGAGGATGCCCCAGCGCTCGGGACCGATCTTGGGCACGCCCAGCAGCGACGGACGGCCGATGTGGAGCACGTCCGACAGAGCCGCGGCAAACAGACCCGTGTCCTTGGCGATGGCGTTTTCGATGAACACATCGCCGCTGATGTTTTCAAAGATGCGAACGGTCGGCTGCGCACCCTGGTTGAGGTAGCGCGTGGTGGGCTGGCTGAAGTTGAAGCCGCCCAGATGCGCAGGCTTTCCGGAGGAGCACAGCACGCGGGTCAAGCCCTCCTGGCCGATTTCGCCCACGATGATGTCCGGCAGACGGCTGCCGGTGAAGCTGCCCACGATCAGCGCGCCGCAGTCGTTGATGTTGTCGGAGAGAACCTGCTCTTCCCAAGGCGCGCAGATATCCACGCCCTGGTGGAAGACGGAAAGCGTCGCGCCGGAGAGCTCGTATTCCGAGACGGCCGCACGCTCGCAGACCACGATCTCCAGGTCGTCCTTGCCGTCCACATCGCCCAGCGCGACGCGGCAGGAAATGCGGTCGCTGCAATAGCGGTGGCTCACGAACTCCTCGCCCTCGCGCTTGAACCAGAAGTTGCCGCAGACGAACTCCAGATGGCCGTCGCCATCCAGATCGCCCACCGCAAGACCCGTGGAGGGGGCGTTGATGCCGTACTCGGCATTCTCATCCATCAGGCCGGAGGCCAGAATCAAGGGCGCGGGCCAGGTGGACTTCGCATCCGCGGGCAGGGGTGCGCAGAGCACCTGCGTGCCGTCCTGGCACAGGTTGGTCATCAGCAGGCAGCGGCGGCCGTCGCCCAGAAGGTTGTCGGCCAGAACCATGTCCGCAAAGCCGCAGTTTCCCGTGGAAAAGGCAACGCGCTTGACCCACTCACCGCCATTCGCGCCGGGATTTTCATACCAAATGACCTGGTCGCTCGTCTCGTCCCCGCAAAGGACGATGTCCAGGTATCCATTTCCCGTAAGATCGCAAAGGGCCGCCGCGCCGCCAATCCCCTCGACGTTTTCGTCGAGGATGTGCCGCTCCCAGCGGCGGTAGCGCTCGCCATTCTGCATCCAGGCCAAGCGGCCGTTTTTGCCGCAGACCACGATGTCGTTCCAACCGTCATTGTTCATATCGCCGGCAAGCAGCACAGTGTTGCAAGAATCCGGCCCAACCTCGTTCCGAAGAACGCTCAGGATCTGCTTTTCAAACATCATGTGTTCATCCCTCCGCGAACCATTATACCAAAGAAATAGGCGTTTGCCCATGCTTCCGGAACCGATTTTTGTTAAAAATTCCGCGGATGCGCAGGGCTTTTGGGAAGAATTCCCCGCGGGCGGAGATCCGGGCCGTGCGGCGCCGGAGAAAAGACAACGCCCTGCGGCAGAGCACGTGCACGCTGCCGCAGAGCGAAACGGAAAGCGAATAAGAATGAAGTAGGAAGATTAGTCCTTATGAATGGTCAAATAGCCCATCGTGTCCGGCCCGCAGTGGCTGGAGATGGTCGCCCCGGCGCTTTCTACCAGGACTTCGTCGAAAAAGTGGAGTTCGCGGATCTCGTCGGCCAAGCGCTCGGCGCGTTCCGGGGCCATGGTGGTGGTGACGAAGATGCGGTGCGGCTCGATGTGATCGAGCTGATCGAGCACCACGCGCTGCTTGTAGAGCTGGATGCAGTGGTCCAGTTTGCCGCGGAACTTCTCGCCGGCAATCATGGCGCCGTCCACCATGTTGATCTGCGGATGCAGCTTGAGCATGGAGCCCGCAAGGTACGCCACGGAGGAACAGCGCCCGCCCATGTGCAGGTATTGCAGCGTGTCCACGACAAAGTGCGTCGAGAGCTTGGGCACCGTGCGCAGCATGTCTTCCTCGACCTCCTGCGCGCTGCCGCCTTGCTGTAGGATCTCCGCGCCGCGCAGCAGCAGGTGCGCAATGCCCGAGGAGAGCTGCTTGGAGTCCACAATGTGGACGCGCGCCGGGTCGTACCCCGCCTCCCGCAAGCCGTCCCGCGCCAGCAACGCGTTTTGGAACGTCGAGGAGAGCTTGGAGGAGAGGCCCGTGTAGACCATCTCGTCATAGCCGCTTTCAAACGTTTCGATGAAAACGGATTGGAACTCCGCAACGCTCAGCGCGGCCGTTTTCGGGAGCTGTTTGTGCTCCTGCGCATAGGCAAAGAGCTGTTCCTGCGTCACGTCCACGCCGTCGCGGTGGTCTACGCCGCCCAGCATCACGTGCAGCGGCAAAGCCGTAATGTCCAGCGCATCCCGCCGTTCTTTGGACAGATCGCACGTCGTATCCGTCAGGATTTTGGTTCGCATCGGATTCCCCCTTTCCCTTTCATTGCATGCTTGGAATACCCACATTATACGCTGAGTTCCCCCGTCTTGCAAGAGAGGCGAAACAGAAATTCATCGAAAAATGACGGGAATTTTGTTATGAATGCAAAACAAATGAAACGGACGCGGCGTTGTATCGCGCGGTAAGATTTGGTATACTAAGGAAAAATGGAAAGGCGGTGAACCGACGCATGGATTTTTCGGACATGCGAACCTATTTTGACGAGGGGAAGACGAGGGAGCCGGAGGCGCGCATAGAAAACCTTCGCGCGCTGGAGGCAGCAATCCGGGAATCGGAGGGAAGCCTCTTCCAGGCGCTGGAGGCCGATCTCGGCAAGGCGCCGCAGGAAGCCTATATGACGGAGGTGGGCATGGTCCTGGAGGAGCTGCGCTACCAGATCCGCCATGTCCGCGCGTTCTCGCGGCCGCGGCGCGTGCGCACGCCCTTGTCGCACTTTCCGGCCGTCTCGCGCGTATACCCGGAGCCGTACGGGCTGGTGCTGGTCATGGCGCCCTGGAACTATCCCTTCCAGCTCTCCATGGAGCCGGTCATCGGCGCGCTTGCCGCGGGCAACTGCGTCGTGCTCAAGCCCTCCAACTACGCGCCGCACACCGCGCGCGCCATGGAGGAGCTCCTGCACCGGGCGCTGCCCAAGGAACTCGTGCGCGTGGTGCAGGGCGGCCGCGCGGAGAATGCCGAATTGCTCGACACGCGGTTTGACTCCATCTTCTTCACCGGGGGAAAGACCGTCGGACGCCTGGTGATGGAGAAGGCCGCGCAGTTCCTCACGCCCGTTTCCCTGGAGCTGGGCGGGAAGAGCCCCGTGCTCGTCCTGGAGGACGCCAACATCGACCTGGCCGCCCGGCGCATTGCCTTTGGCAAGATCCTGAACGCCGGCCAGACCTGCGTCGCCCCGGACTACGTCCTGGTGCAGCGCAGCGTGCGGGAAAA
This sequence comes from Candidatus Spyradocola sp., assembly GCA_050942925.1. Lineage (GTDB taxonomy): Bacteria > Bacillota > Clostridia > Christensenellales > UBA1750 > Spyradocola. The sequence goes on along the minus strand of JBMNOF010000005.1, from coordinate 59,590 downwards.
GCTCGTCGAGGCGCTCAAGCGGGAGATCCGCCGCATGCTGGGCGACGATCCGCTCAACAATCCGGAGTACCCGCACATCATCAACGAAAAGCACTTTGCGCGCCTGCAGGGCCTGCTCACCGGGGGAGAAATCCTTTTCGGCGGCCGCTCGGAGGGCTTGCGCATGGAGCCGACGCTCCTTCTGACGGAAGGGCGCTCCGCCCCCGCCATGCGCGAGGAGATCTTCGGGCCCATTCTCCCCATCCTCACCATGGAGGGCCTCCCCCAGATGATTCGCTTTGTGCAGGCGGATGAGAAGCCCCTTGCGCTCTATCTGTTTACCAACAGCCGCGCGTCCCAGCGCGAAGTCCTGCGCAAGCTCTCCTTCGGAGGCGGGTGCATCAACGACACCATCATCCATTTGGCCACCACCGAGATGGGCTTTGGCGGCGTGGGCGCCTCGGGCATGGGTTCCTACCACGGCCGAAAGAGCTTCGATACCTTCACCCACGAAAAGAGCGTCGTCCACCGCGGAACCTTCCTCGACTTGGACGCGCGCTACCACCCCTATACAGAGAAAAAGGAGAAGCTGGTGCGCTCGCTGCTGCACTAGCCGACAGAGAACAACATGCTGCACGATATCGCTCCCCACGTCTACTCCAACGCCTTCCATCCCCACCCCGCTCAGCCGGGGGACAAGACCTTTTGCTTTGCGCAAGGAGGTGTCTACCTGCACCCGGACGGGTCCTTTCCGGTCCGGTGCGAGTATCCCGCCCAGGCGGAGACGCTCTATCTCTTCGATTACGACGGCGCGGGCGTCTACCTTTCTCCGGAACCGCCCGCGGACTGTGTGCTGCGCCCCCTACGCGCCCTGCGCGATCTCGCGCAGCCGGACGCCTTCCTGGGCGGAACGGCCCAGCACCTCTCCGATTGGTATGCCCGGACGCGCTTTTGCGGCTGCTGCGGCGCGAGGATGCGCCACAGCCAGACCGAGCGCGCCATGGTCTGCCCTGCCTGCGGAAATACCGTCTATCCGCGCATTTCCCCGGCGGTGATTGTGCTCATCACCTGCGGGGAGCACATCCTCTTGGCCCAGGGCAAGCACTACGTGGGGAATTTCTATTCGCTCATCGCGGGATACCTGGAGATCGGCGAAAGCCTGGAGCAGGCCGCCTGCCGCGAGGCCCTGGAGGAGACGGGCCTGCACATCCGCGACCTGACCTACTTCGGCAACCAGCCCTGGCCCTTTACCGATACGCAGATGGTGGGCTTTTTCGCGCACGCCGACGAGCGGGAGCCCATCCGGCTGCAGGAAGAGGAACTGCGGGACGCGCGCTGGTTCACCCGCGACAACATGCCCGTCACCGCGCCGGGCATCTCCATCGCCAGCGCCATGATCGACGCGTGGCGCCGGGGCGTCGGCCCGGCCCTGAACCGGTAAAGGGGGCGGGCGCATGGCCGAGACGGTGGAAATGAAGATCATTGCCCGCATCCGCAGCGATTTTTCGGCGAAGTTTGGGATTCCGCGGCAGAGCGGGCTCGTGGAATCGCTTCGCGCGGAGGTCGTCTTTGCGCCGGAGTACCGAAACCCGGACGCCTTCCGCGGACTGTCCCTCTACAGCCACATTTGGCTTTTGTGGGGATTCAACGAGGCCGTGCGCGAGAATTGGTCGGCAACGGTCCGCCCACCCCGCTTGGGCGGAAACGAGCGGGTGGGCGTGTTCGCCACGCGCTCGCCCTTCCGGCCCAACGCCATCGGGCTCTCCTGCGTGCGCCTGCTCGAGGTGGATCTGTCTGCGCCCGAGGGACCGATCCTGCGCGTCGGCGGGGCGGATCTCCTGAACGGCAGCCCCATCTTCGACGTAAAGCCCTACCTGCCCTATGTCGACGCGCATCCGGAAGCCACCGGCGGCATCGCCCTGCAGCGGCGGGAGGGGACGCTGCAGGTGGACATCCCCCCGGAGCTCCTGCGCCGCATCCCCGAGGACCGGCGGCAGGCCCTGCTGGACGTGCTCGCCCAGGACCCCCGCCCCGGCTACCAGCACGATCCCACCCGCGCATACGGGATGGAATTCGCCGGCTTCGACGTGCGCTTTGTCGTCGAGGGAGATAGGCTTCGCGTCCGGGAAATCGTGCCCCTGCGCGGATAGGCCAGACAACGGCCAACGTCCCGCCGCGCTCGCAAGACAGCGAGCGCGGCGGGACGTTTTTTGTGAAAGAAAAGATTTAACATTTCCCCCGTGGATATTTTCCGGAAAGCAGGCTATGATGGGGAAGGCTGCACATAGTACGATTTCGTACTAAGAGGAGGCGGGGAAATGGATGCGAACAAAGAAAAGATCCGGAGCCTGATGGCGGCGGACGTGCGGATTGGGGAAGCCTATTATTTCTTCTCGACCCGGCACGGCGTCACGGAAAACGAACTCAACGTCCTGTATGCGATGGACGACGACCAACCGCACACGCAGCAGCAGATCGTCCGGGATTGGCTCCTGCCCAAGACCACGGTCAACACCGCGGTAAAGTCGCTGGTCCGGTCCGGGGATGCGGAGCTGCAGCCCCAGGCCGGGAGCAGGGAAAAGCGAATCGTCCTGACGGAGGCGGGGCAGAGGCGGGCGCGGGAGGTGCTGCAGAAGGTCTATGCCGCGGAGCGGTCGGCGATGGAGCGTACGTGCAGCCGCTATTCCCCGGAATTTGTGGAGGCATTTGGCTACTTTGCCGAATGCCTGCTTGCAGAACTCGGCCCAGAGGGCGGCCACGAGATAAGGCACAACGAAAAGGAGGAGCGACCTTGAAGTCCGATGAGCTGTTTCTCAAAACCCCGCCGCTGCGGCTGTTTTTCACCGCGGCAATGCCTGGAGCGATCAGCATGCTGGCCTCGGCGCTGTATCAGCTCATCGACGGCATCCTGGTGGGGCAGTTTTTGGGCGATACGGCCTTCGCCGCGCTGAATTTGGCCTTTCCGTTTGTCATCATCAACTTCTCCATCGCGGACCTGGTGGGGGTGGGGTCTTCGGTGCCCATCTCCATCGGCCTTGGCGAAGGGCAGCGGGAAAAGGCGAACAACTACTTTACGTGCGCCTGCCTGCTGATCGTGTTCGCAGGCGTGTTGATCGGCGGAATCCTCTTTGTTGCGGCGCCGCTGCTGATCTCACTCATGGGCGCGACCGGGGAGTTTGCCGAGATGGCCGTGCAGTACATGCGCACGTATGCGCTCTCTTCTCCCATAACCACCATCGTCTTTGCCATGGACAACTACCTGCGCATCAGCGGAAAGATCAAGGGCAGCATGCTCCTGAACATCCTGATGTCCGTTCTGATCGTTGTGCTGGAGTTCGTCTTTCTCTCCGTGTTCCACTGGGGCATTTGGGCGGCGGCGCTGGGCTCGGCGCTGGGCATGGCCATCTGCGCGATTGTGGCGTTTGTGCCCTTTGCCCGGGGCAAAATGCTGCTCCGCCTGACGCGGCCGCGCTTCAGCGCGCACATGATCCGGCAGATCATCGCCTGCGGCAGCCCCAATTTCCTCAACAACATCGCTGGGCGCATCACCTCGATCCTGATGAACATCCTGCTCGTGCGCATGGGCGGCGAGGCCGCCGTCTCCGTTTACGGCATCCTGATGTACGTCGACGGGTTCATTCAGCCCCTGCTGTACGGCATGTGCGATTCCCTGCAGCCGGCCGTGGGCTACAACTGGGGCGCGCGCCGGCTCGACCGCGTCAAAATCATCGAACGGTGCTGCTTTGCGGCGAGCGCCGTCGTCTCCCTGCTCTCCGCGCTGGTGATCTTCCTGTTCCCGGAGACCATCGCCGGGCTGTTTGTCCGCAAGGGGGACGTGGAGATCCTCCCCATTGCCGTGGGGGCCTTGGGGATCTTCAGCTTGACCTATGTCGTGCGCTGGTTCTCCTTTGCCGCCCAGAGCTATATGCTCGCCGTGGAAAAGTCCCTGTATGCGGCCTGCATCTCCGTGTGCACGGCGCTGGTCTTCCCGGTGCTGCTGGTGCTGGCCCTCTATCCGCTGGGGCTGACGGGACTGTGGCTGAACTTCCCCGGCACCGCGGTTCTGGCGGCGGCCCTGTCGGCCGGGGTCTTGCTCCGCTTCCGGCGGGAGTTCCGCGAAAAGGCGGGACAGTTTGGCGGACCGCTCCGGTGAGCCGCGGGCGGCAAACGCAAGCGGGGGATTGCCCTCCCATTTGGAAGGGCAATCCCCCGCTGTTTTTGTCGGAAGGAATCAGTCGAACGAGGGGTTGACGGCGTAGTAATTCGGCGCGCCCATGGCGTCGGCAATGCTGCGCAGCGCCTCGCCGAATCGCTGGTAGTGCACAATTTCCCGCTCCCGCAGGAAGCGCAGGGGCGTGAGCACATCGGGATCGTCCGCTAGGCGGATCAGGTTGTCATACGTTGTGCGCGCTTTCTGCTCTGCTGCATCTGCCCATGCACAACCTCGCCGCACGCCGTTGCGAGAGCGCTGCATCAAAGAAGCCAATATCACAAAATGAGAGGACAGAATCCTCCTTTTTTCGCTTGCGGAGGAAGAAAAACTCTGCTATACTATAGTCAGAAAGACAAAAAAGGAAAAAACGCACACTCCACCGGGCATGGGACTTCCGTGGAGTGCGTTTTGATTTTTGCGCGCAAAGGAGGATGCCTGTGAGCCAAATCGCTCTGTACTCCCTTGCCCTGTGGTATGGGCTCAAGTCCAAGCTGACCTACCGGCTCAGCTCCGTGTTCGAGCTGTTGGGAAAGTTCCTGGAGGTCTTCGCGCAGATCCTGATCTGGGTGGCGCTGCTGGGCAGCGGGGCGCGCTTTGACACCACGCTTTCCCAGATGGTGACGTACCTCATTCTCACCCGCGTGGTCTCCACGCTCTTTGCCACGCAGGCCGGCAACGAGATCAGCGATAAGATCAACGACGGCTCCATCGCCAACGACTTTGTCCGCCCGCTCAACTTCAAGCTCTACCTGCTCTGCAACGACCTGGGAAACAATTTCTTCAAGGTTCTGGTGGTGTTTCTGCCCATCGGCGTCATCGCGGGCCTGAGCTACGGGTTCTTGCTGCCGGAGACGCCCGCGCAGGGAGCCGCCTTCCTGGTTTCCCTCGTGCTCGGCGCGCTGCTTACGTTCTACTACAGCTATATCCTGGGCCTTCTGTCCTTCTGGCTCATCAGGAATCCCTTTCTCCGCTGGCATTTCCGTAACGTGGAGCAGATCTTTTCCGGCCAGTTCTTTCCCATCTGGCTCTACCCCGCCTGGCTGAGCGCGATCACCGAGTTTTTGCCCTTCCGCTACTTTACGTATGAGCCGCTGGCGATCTATCTGGGCAAGACGCCCGCGAGCGAGATCCCGCGCGTGCTGCTGATCCAGGCGGTTTGGTTCGTCGTCCTCTACGCGGTGGAGCGCGTCCTGTGGCGCCGCGCCTGCAAAAAAGTTCTGGTACAGGGGGGCTGAGCATGAAAAAAACGCTGTCCGTGTTATTTCTCTACATGCGCATTAAGACAAAGGGCGAGTACGAATACCGCGCCGCCTTTTGGCTGGATGCGCTGAGCTTTATCTTTGGCTACGGCGCGCAGGCGCTGCTCATGATCCTGCTGACGCAGAAGTTCGACACCATCAACGGCTGGACGCCCTTTGAGGTCATGCTGCTCTACGCCTACACGCTGGCCTCCTATACCCTGGCCAACGCGCTGCTGAGCGACGTCATGTGGAGCCTTTCCCGGCGCATCCGCACTGGAGACTTTGACCAGACGCTGACAAAGCCCATGGCGCCCCTTGCCTACGAGATTGTGACCGGGTTTTCCCCCTATTACTTTCTGCACTTCTTCCTGGCCGTGGGGATGATCGCCATCGGCGTAACGCAGCTGCACGTGCAGGTGACGCCGCTGACGGTCCTGCAGATCGCCTGCGGCATCCTGGGCGGCGCCTGCGTGCAAGGCGGGGTGCTGCTGCTCTTCGCCTCTGCTTCATTTTTTCTGATCAACAACCCGCTTACGGGAAACTTCTACACCAACATCCGGCCCTTGATCGAGTATCCCATCTCCGTCTATCCGAAGTTCTTCCAGTTCGTGCTCACGACCCTGATCCCGTTGGCATTTGTGAGCTTCTATCCGGTGCAGGAGATCAGCGGCCGGCAGGATTTCGGCCTGTTTCCGCCGGTGGTGCGGCATCTGTCGCTGCCGGTCGGAATTGTGTTTCTGCTCATCGCCTACGCGGTCTTTTCTGCGTCGACCAAGCACTACAAGAGCACCGGGTCTTAAGGAGGGCATTTCGATGATTGAAGTTACGCAGATCTCCAAGTCGTTTAAGATCTACAAGAGCACGAAGGACTCCAAGCACAAGCTGCGCTCGATTTTTGCGCGGGAATACGAGATCAAGCGGGCGGTGGACGACGTCAGCTTCCGCATTGGGGACGGCGAACTCGTGGGCTACGTGGGTCCCAACGGCGCGGGAAAGTCCACCACCATCAAGATGCTCTCCGGCATCCTCACGCCCACCTCGGGAAAGATCCTCGTCGACGGCCGCATCCCCTATGAACAGCGCCAGGAGAACGCCAAGCACATCGGCGTCGTGTTCGGCCAGCGCTCGCAGCTCTACTGGGACCTGCCCATGACCGATACCTTCCGCCTGCACCGGCGCATGTACGAGATCCCGGAGGAGACGTACAAGCGCAACGTCGACCTCTTTATCGAGGTCCTGCAGATGGGAAGCTTCCTGAACCAGCCCGTGCGCCAGCTCTCTCTGGGACAAAAGATGCGCGCCAACATCGCCATCGCCCTCCTGCACGATCCCAAGATCGTCTTCCTGGACGAGCCGACGATCGGCCTGGACATCGTGGCCAAGAGCCGCATCCGCGACTTTGTCAAGGAGATCAACCGGCGCAAGGGCACGACCTTCCTGCTCACCACGCACGACATGGACGACATCGAGCAGATTTGCGGCCGGCTGATGCTCATCAACCACGGCCGGCTGGGATACGACGGGAGCCTTGCGGAATTTCAGGCGCGCTACGGCGATCCGTACCGCCTCTACGTCACGCTGCAGCCGGGAGAGCGCCCCCAGCACCCGCACCTGCAGATCGTGGACGCGCAGGAGGGGCGCTTTACCCTGGCCGGCAGCAAGGCGGAACTGCCCATCGCGCAGGCCGTTTCCTTCCTCTCCGGGACCTACAGCGTCCGCGATATCCGCATCGAGGAGAGCAGCCTGGAGAGCATTCTCAAGGCGCTCTATTGACCGGGGATCGCGCTGGACTTTTGGGCAGAGAAGACCTACAATGAGGGGAGATTGCAGAAATGAGGTGAAACCCGCATGAAAGTGCTCATGCTCAACGGCAGTCCCCGCAAGGACGGGAACACGGCGCTCGCCCTGCAGGAGATGGAGAAGATCTTCCGCCAGGAGGGAATCGAGACGGAGACCCTGCAGGTCGGGAACAAGGACATCCGCGGCTGCATCGCCTGCGGCCAGTGCCGTACGCGGGGAAAGTGCGTCTTTGATGACTTGGTCAACGAGGCCGCGCCGAAGTTTGCGGAATGCGACGGCCTGGTCGTGGCCAGCCCCGTCTACTACGCCTCGGCAAACGGCACCCTTGTCTCGTTCCTGGACAGGCTGTTCTACAGCACGTCCTTTGACAAGACCATGAAGGTGGGCGCCAGCGTCGTCGTGGCGCGCCGCGGCGGGCTGTCCGCCACGTTTGACGAGCTCAACAAGTACTTCACCATCTGTGGGATGCCGGTGGCCTCCAGCCAGTACTGGAACAGCATCCACGGACGGGAAAAGGGCGAGGCCGCCCAGGATGCGGAGGGCCTGCAGACCCTTCGCGTGCTCGCGCGGAACATGTCCTTCCTCCTCAAGAGCATTGCCCTGGGCAAGGCCGAGTACGGCTTGCCGGAGAAGGAACCCTTCCAGCAGACGGACTTCATCCGCTGACGCGCAAAAAAGGCGCCCGTGCCTCGACGGCACGGGCGCCTTTTTGCTTAAAACTCCACGCCCTCCCGCGCGCCAACGCCCCGGTCGTAGGGATGGCGGTGGCAGTGCATCTCCGTGGAGTAGTCCGCCGCCTCCTGCATCCAGGGCGCGGGATCGCGGCCGGTCAGCACCACTTCCCGGCCCTCGGGCCGCTCCAGAACCGCCTGCTGCAGGAGCGTGCGGTCCACCATGTCCAGCTGCCAGGCGGCGCAGGCTTCGTCCAGAAGGAGCAGGTCGCAGGGTTCGTCGAGCGCACGGCGCAGACAGGCGTCCTGCGCCGCGCGCTCCTGGGCGCGCTCTTCCGGCGTCATCTGAAAGACGAATTTCGTCCCGGTCATGCCCGCGTACACCGCGGCGCCCAGCGTCCGCAGCGGGGCAAGCTCGCCGCTGGAGCCGTTTTTCAGGAACTGCACCACCGTCACCCGGCAGCCGTGCCCCAGCGCCCGCAGCGCGAGCCCCATGGCCGCCGTTGTCTTGCCCTTGCCCTCGCCCCAGTACAGATGGACCAAGCCCAGCGCGTTCGTTTCCATTGCGTTTCCTCCTTTGAAGGACCGGCCGCACGAAGGTCCGTGCCGCGATCTGTCCCTTGCGAAAAAAATATAGCATATGCGTTGCACGCTGGCAAGGCGCGCGCGGCATTCCCTTGCGGAGCGGGGCCCCCGGGTGGTATACTCTTGGCAAAAGACGGGCAGAGAGGGCGGACGGCCGTGCCCTTCGGCCCGGGGATTGCGAGGAGGCGCTTGCGCGTGCAGACGACGAAAGAACTGCCGGCCTGCCCGGTGGAGACGACGCTCATGCTGATTGGGGATAAGTGGAAGGTGCTGATCCTGCGCGACCTGCTGACCGGGACCAAGCGCTTTGGCGAGCTCAAAAAATCCCTCGGAGGCGTGTCGCAGAAGGTGCTGACGGCCCAGCTGCGCGACATGGAGGAAACGGGCCTCCTCACCCGGAAGGCCTATGCGGAGGTCCCGCCGCGCGTCGAGTACAGCCTCACGGAGCTGGGTAGAAGTCTGGCGCCCATTCTGGACGCCATGCGCAGCTGGGGAGAATCCTACCAGGCAACCCACGCGTGAAAAAGCGGTCGGAGCACGAGCGTGCGCCGACCGCTTTTGTGTGTCCCGGCAGGGAGGCCGCCCTCACAGACGGTGCTTGTCGCCCCATTCGCACATGCCGTCCAGGATGGGGATCAGGGACTTTCCCCGCTCGGTGAGGCTGTACTCGACCTTGGGCGGGATCTGCGGGTATTCCTCCCGGTGCACCAGGCGGTCTGCCTCCAGCTCCTTGAGCGCGGAGCTCAGCGTCTTGTAGGAGATGCCCCCGATGTACTTCTTCATCTCGTTGAATCGCACAACGCCGAATTCCATCAGCGTGTAGAGAATCGTCATCTTGTACTTGCCGTTGATCAGCGAGAGGGTGTAGTGAAACCCCGTCTCGCCCAGGCTCTCGTTGGCGATGCAGCGCGTGCGCACCTCGTCTCCCTCCCCTCTGCAATCGAATCCTGTCTTCGATTGTACGGTGCAGGCTGGAAAAAGTCAACGCAAAACCGCGGCTTCTATTCCCCCGCGCCCCGGGAATAAGGATGGGGGGGAGGAGGGGGAAGCAGCATGAAGGAGTGCGCAAAGGTATCCCATCGGTTTGTGCAGGGCGGCCCTGCGCCCGGCCCGGCTTTTTTGCAAAAGTGGATAGAGGCGCTGCGCGCACAGGCGCGGGAGGAAAAGACGCCGCCCTCCCGCGCGGACCGGGCGGCGCAGGGGGAGCAGCGATGAAGGCGGCGCTCTATTGCCGGCTCTCGGAGGAGGACCGCGCAAAGGCGTCGCCCCTGGACGAGAGCGGCAGCATTCGGAATCAAAGGGACATGCTGACGCAGTACGCCCGGGAGCGCGGTTGGGAGATCTATCGCGTCTACAGCGACGACGATTATGCCGGCGCGGACCGCAATCGTCCGGCCTTCAACCAGCTCCTCCAGGACGCGCAGGCGCACCGGTTCGACGTCGTGCTGTGCAAGACGCAGTCGCGCTTTACGCGCGAGATGGAGCTCGTGGAGAAATACCTCCATGGCCTGTTTCCGGCGTGGGGAATCCGGTTTATCGGCGTCGTGGACAACGCGGACACGGAGAACCGGGGCAACAAGAAGGCCCGGCAGATCAATGGCCTGGTCAACGAGTGGTACCTGGAGGACATGTCGGAGAACATCCGCAGCGTGCTCACCAGCCGGAGGCAGAACGGCTTTCACATCGGCGCATTCGCACCGTATGGCTATCGCAAGGACCCCGCGCGCAAAGGGCACTTACTCGTGGACGAGGAAGCCGCCGCCGTCGTGCGGGAGATCTTCCGGCTCTATGCGCAGGGGATGGGCAAGGCGGGCATCGCCCGCCGGCTGAACGAGCGCGGAATCCCGAACGCCACGGCCTACCGCCTGCGCAGGGAGGGGGCCGGCGCGCCGCCGCGGGCCGGTTCCCTCTGGAAGCCCTTTTCCGTCGGCTATGTCTTGACCAACGAGGTCTACATCGGCAACCTCGTGCAGGGAAAGTACGGCAGCGCCTCCTACAAGACCAAGATCAACAAGCCCCGGCCCAAGGCGCAGTGGATTCGGGTGGAGGGCACGCACGAGCCTGTCGTCGAGCGCGCGCTTTGGGACCGCGTGCAGGCGCGGCTAGCCCAGCGCACCAAGCCGTTCACGAGCGGACGCGTCGGGCTCTTTGCGGGGATGGCGGTCTGCGCGGGCTGCGGGCACGTCCTGCGAAGCCACAAGAGCGGCGAGGTCCGGTACCTGCACTGCCCGACGCGGCAGGTCTCCCGGTCGAGCTGCGCGGGCGCCTGCATCTCGCTTGCGCGCTTGGAGCGCATCGTCCTGGCCGAGCTCAACCGCCTGGCTGCGCAGTGGCTTTCCCCGGAAGCGGTGGCGCGCGGCCTTTCCCCGGAGCGGGCGCTGGAGGAGGAAGGCGCCCGCCTTCTCCGGGAGGAAGCGGCCCTGGAGCGCCGCCTTGCGGCCTGCGTCCAGGGGATGCGCGCGCTGTACGCGGACAGGCTGCGCGGCCTTCTTGCGGAGGCGGACTTTGCGCTCCTGCAATCCGACTTTGCGCAGGAGCGGGAGCGCCTGGAGGCGCAGGGAGAGGCACTGCGGGCGGAACGGGCGCGGGTCGAGGCGGAGCGGGAGGGATTTGACCGCGCGGCCTTCCTGCGGGAATGCCTGCGCCTGCCGAAGCTGACGCGCGAGGCGGTCGAGATCCTCGTGGACCACATCGAGGTCGGCTGCCGCGAGGCGGGCACGCGGAGCGTGCCCATCACCCTATACTGGAACTTTTAGCGGGTTGTTCTTGCGCACATGCAGCCTCTGCTGCCATGTCCTCGCTCAGATCCGTGATCGGATCGCCCTTGGACTGGAAATAGGCGGAGGTGAAGGCGGCGCCGCTGGCGGCCTGGGGCCAGATGCCCGCGGTGTGGTCCACGTAATAGTCGTCGAAGCCCTGCGCGCGAAGCTGATCGGCCGTCAGGCCCCGCGTGAGCTGGCGGATGATGGCGGAAATGATCTCCATGTGCGCCAGTTCCTCGGTGCCAATGTCGGTCAGCAGCGCCATGCCCTGGCGCGTGGGCATGGTGTAGCGCTGGGAAAGATAGCGGAGCGAAGCGCCCAATTCGCCGTCCGGGCCGCCCAACTGGCTGATGACAGCCTTGGCCAGGCGGGCGTTGGGCGTCTGAATCCGCACGGGGAATTGCAGTCTCTTTTCATATCTCCACATGGCTAACCCTCCATTTCCCACGGCCAGGGCAGACAGACCCAGGCGTCCGGCCCAACGGGCGAGGCATCATCGATTTGCAGGGGCGCAAATTGCGCCGTGTAGGCGGCATAGGCGGCCTGATAGGCCACGCGGCACTGCGCGAGAAACTGCAGCGCCTCCGCGTTTGCGGGATGGGTGTCCAGGAAGAGGCGCGCCTCCTCCAGCGCAAAGCCCTCCGTCATCACGGAAAGCAGGCTGGCTTGCTGTTCAGCAGACACGGCACACGCCTCCTTTCCCCAAAAACGGAAGGTCTAGCTCGGAAAAGAGCGTGCCGCGCGCGAGCCCTTCGCTCGCGCTGTAGAGGTTGCGCCAAATCTGCATGGGGACATAGGCCATGGCAAGGGGCGCATCGATCGAAAAGCGCACGGCGGCGCGAGCGCCGTACGCGGTGCAGGTATTGTCCATGCGGTTTCCTCCTTTTCTGCGCGAAAAGTGGGGGGTGACCCCATCTGTACTGTATGCAGAAAGGGGAAAAAGGGTTCCAAGAAAAGGGCCGGGCGCGTTAGCTTGCGTCCGGCTCCACATAGAACTCGATTTTGGTGATGAACTCCGCCTCGTCCCGCGAGGTGATGTAGTCGTTGATGCAGAACTCATACGAGTCCGAGGTGATCCTTAGGGCGTTGTCCTCGCAGTAGCGCAGGAGCTTTTGGTAGGACCGGCCGATGGAAAGGTAGTCGCCCACGTGGTACACGCAAGCGCAGGTTCCCGCCGGAAGGCGGCGGATGGATGCCGCGTCGGTGTTCTCAATCGGCAGAAAGACCACGGTGGCCTCCGTAAAGCGCCCCTGGAGAATGTGCGCCAAAGGGACGATGACCCCGGACTGAAAGAAGATCGGCAGCTTTTGCTGGAAGGAGTCCGCAAAGCATTGCTTGGTCGCAATGCTGATGTCCCGCAGCGAATAGGGCGCCTGCACCGGGCGGCACAGAAGATGGCGCTCGCCAACCTCTTCCAGGAAGGCGGCGTTGTCCGCGCCGCAGCGGGCTTTGGAGGCCTCCATCTGTGCGCAGCGGTTCAGCACGCGGCTGCGGATCAGGCGCAGCTCTTCGATCTGGCGGTCGATGCTCGCCACCTGCCGGCGGAACGCCTCCAGGCTGCTGTCGATGTTGTAGTGCTGCAAATGCTCCCGGATTTCCTTGAGGGAGAACCCGATTTTCTTCATGATGAGGATGGTATCCAAGCGGTCGATCTGGCTGGCGCTGTAGTAGCGGTAGCCGTTGGCCGGGTCCACATAGGCGGGCCGGAATAGGCCGATTTTATCGTAAAAAATGAGCGTCTGCTTGGAGATGTTCTGATACCGGGAAACCTCGCCGATCGAAAAATAATCTTCCATGGACTCCCCCCCTTGACACTATAGTTACTATATCCCTTATCCTGAGAAATGACAAGAGGAAGAGGCAAGGGAAAGGGGAACCATATGGCTGCAAATCGAATCCAGGCGTTTTGGGCAAAGTTTCGGGCGGAGATGACCCTGCGCAAGGTGCTCTGCATCCTTCTAGGCGCAGCGATCTGCTCGTTTGGGGTACACAACATCCATCAACAGGCGGGCATCACCGAGGGAGGAATCATCGGCCTGATGCTGCTTGTGGAGCACTGGCTGGGCTTTTCGCCGGCGTACATCACGCCGGTGCTGGATCTCGCCTGCTACCTGTTGGCCTTCCACTATCTGGGGGGAAGCTTCATCGGGACGTCGGTGGTTTCGACGCTGAGCGTTTCGCTGTTTTACAAGATTTGGGAGTGCTTTCCGCCCATGCTGCCGAGCCTGGCGCCCTATCCGCTGGCGGCGGCGCTGCTCGGCGCCGTGTTTGTGGGCGTGGGCGTCGGCATCATCGTGCGGCAGGGCGGTTCCAGCGGCGGGGACGACGCGCTGGCGCTGACGATCTCCCACGTCACGCACTGGCGCCTGTCCCTCTCCTATCTGTTTACGGACCTGCTGGTGCTGGGGCTCTCGCTGAGCTACATTCCGCTGACGAAGATCTTTTTTTCCGTCATCACGGTGACGCTATCCTCCTTTTTGATCGACCGCGTACAGGGTTGGGGACGCAAAAAGCCCTGCGACGCGCAGAAGGAAGCCGAAGAGGCCGAGGAAGCATGAGGGCAAAAAAAGAGCGGCGCACGGGGTTTCCCGTGCGCCGCTCCGCATTTTTGGCGCTTACTTGATGATGTCGGTCTTGTTGGGGCTGTTGCGGCCTTCCAGGTCCGGGCGGCGATGCTCGATGGCGGCCATGCCGATCTCCACATCCTCGTGCACCTCGTCCGGGGTCATCGCGCCAACGGTGACCATGTCGCAGGGACGCAGGGTGTTGAAGGAGAAGGTGATGCCCACAAACGGCGAGCAGCGGCCGGCCGCCATGGACTTGATGGTCATCACGGGCTTTTTGGCTTCCCAAATGATCTTGTTGACGGACTCGATCTCGACCTGCATCATGAAGCCCATGCAGTTGTAGATCTGGATGTAGGTTTCCACATCGTAGCCGTTGAGGTCCGAATAGAGGATCAGCTCGGGCATGTGGGCGGACAGGCCCGGGATCATGCCGCGGTCGCGGATCATCTGGAGGTAGTCGGGCAGGCGGTCCATGGTGCGCTTGTTCTTGTTGACGAGCTGCTCGGCGGCCGAGTGGTGGATGAGGCAGAAGGTCGCCCCGCCCTTGCGGCTCTTGTCCAGGATGGCCTCGCTCTCCTTGCGCGCCTGGGCGTTGTCGTCCATGACGAGCGTGGGCGTGTCGATCTGGATGATGCCCTTGCCGGTCTTGTCCTCGGCGGCGTGGATCGCATCATAGGTGAAGGGCTTGTCGGAGATGGGGCCCATCACAGCGTTGATGTCGTAGGCGAGGTAGGCTTCCAGGATGGCCTGCATGGCCTCCTTGTTGGAGTTCATGCGGACGATGTTCTTGTCCGCGGCGGCGCCTGTGTGCGAGTAACCGTAGATCCAGTTGGTTCCGATCAGCATGCGGGGCAGGGAAACGCCCGCCACCGTCGTGCGGGGAAACGGCTTCATGGTCATGAGGATGGCCCCCTTTTTTTGTTTGTTCTGCGTTCTGGAAGAGGAATTAGAGCCCGCGCACGTAGTCGCAGCTCATCTTGGCAGCATCCAGGGCGGGACGCTCGGAGGAACGATCCTGCTCGACGATGAACCAGGAAGCGCCGCTCTCCAGGCCGGCCTGGATGATGGCGGGGATGTTCTGCTTGCCGTAGCCCACGGGGCGGAAGTCAAAGGCAGGCTCCTTTTCGGCCTCGACCTTGACGTCGTCCGAGCCGTCGGCCTGGATCAGCGCGTAGAGGACCTCGCCCTCCTTCTTGGAGCCGATGAAGTCCTTCAGGTGCACGACCGGGCAGCGGCCCGCGTACTTGCGGATGTAGGCGCTGGGGTCCTCGCCCGCGACGTTGACCCAGCAGGTGTCCAGCTCCGTCGCCAGCAGGTCGGCCGGAACCGCGTCGTAGAGGAAGTCCAAGCCATACTCGCCGGAGAGCTTGACAAACTCAAAGTCGTGATTGTGGTAGAGCAGCTGGATGCCCGCCGCCTTGCACAGGGCGCCGAACTTGTAGATGTTGCGAATGGCCGTGGCAAAGCCCGGAGCGCCGGGGCGGGTCGCCTCGTCGAGATAAGGAACGGCGATGAACTTGCAGCCGATCTCCTTGTGGAAGGCGATGGTGCCCTCCATGTCCTCCACAATGCTCACATACGGCACGTGCGAGGAAACGGCCACAAGGCCCGTGTTGCGGAGAATTTCGTTGATCTGCGCAGCGGTGTAGCCGTAAAAGCCCGCGAATTCCACGCCGTCATAGCCGAATTCCTTGAGCTTTGCACACACGCCGGCGAGGTCCTTTTCCGCCTCCTCACGGGCGGAATAAATCTGGTAGCCAAGCTTGATATCCATGTGTTCAGACAACCTCCTGTCGTCTAAATTTCAGCATAAGTATAGTCCATTTTCCTGCGAGATTCAATGCAGAACTTTACGCAAAGGGCAGAAGCTGCGCCAGCAGCGCCGGAGCCTGCGCCGCGTCCTTCAGGAAGAGCTCTACGCCCACCGGCGCCTGTGCGTCCATCCGCCGCAGCAGATCGAACAGCTTTCGGTAGTCAAACCCGCCGTCAAACAGCGCCGCGTCCCGGTTGGGGAAGCCAGCAATGTGGAAGTGCCCGATGAGCGGCAAGTGCGCCTCGATGCGCTCCAGCACGTCCTCGCCCATGTGCAGCTGGTGGTAGACGTCGTAGAGCAGGCGCACGCGCGGGGAGCCGGTCTCCTCCACCAGCGCAAAGCCCTCCAGGGAATCGGTCAGGTAATAGCCCTTGTGGTCCTTGACGCTGTTGAGGGGCTCGACAAGGAGCGTGACCTCCGCCTCTTCCAGCAGCGGCGCGGCCCGGCGCAGGCCCGAGAGGATCGCCGCGTGCTGCTCTTCCCGGGGCGCGCCCGTGTCCTGGCCCACCTGCGTGATGAGCGCCGGGCAGGACAGCGCCCGGGCCGTCTGGAGGGCGCGGCGCAGGGAGTCGATGTATTCGTCCTGCCGGGCCCGGTCGTTGAGAATAAAGAAGGACGGGCAGAAGGCGGAAAGGCGCACGCCGTGCCGGTCCATGGCCTCCCGCAGGGCGGAAGTGTCCGTGTTGTCCAGCGACCAAAGCTCAAAGGTGTCAAACCCGCTCTGGCGCATCTGCGGAAAGATCTCGTCAAAGGTTAGGCCGGGGAAAAGGCCGATGGTGTTGAGCGAAAAGCGCATGCGCGTCCCCCCTCATGGAATTGTATCTGGGTCTTGCTTAGATGATAGCAAAGCCTGGGCCGCTTTTCAAGAGAGAAAAGGGGGCACAGAAGCCGGGAAAAAGTATGGACAAGTGCCCCTGGTTGATGGTAAAGTAAAAGTAAAGTTTTGAACCGAAAAAGGGGGAAGACTGCCATGGCATATAGAGTGTTTACCGACAGCTGCTCCGACCTGCCTAAGGAGTATGCAATCGAACGCGAGCTCTCCGTCATTCCGCTCCGCTTTCACATGGAGGGGAAGGACTATCTGGACGACTTTGGCCAGTCCATGAGCTGCAAGGAGTTCTACGGCAAGCTGCGCGCAGGCGCGACCTCCACAACGACCCAGATCAACACCGAGCAGTTCCTCCAGACGTTTACGCCGGTTCTGGCGGCCGGGGAGGACGTGCTCTACATCGCCTTTTCTTCGGCGCTTTCGGGCACCTATCAGAGCGCAAACCTCGCCGCAGAGGAGCTCCGGAGCCAGTTCCCCGACCGCACCATCGCCGTCGTGGACAGCCTGTGCGCTTCCATGGGGCAGGGCCTGCTCGTGCACCACGCGTTGGACAACCGCGACAAGGGCATGACCCTGGAACAGAGCGTCGCCTGGCTCGAGGAGAACAAGGGCAAGCTCTGCCACTGGTTCACCGTCTATGACCTCAACCACCTGCGGCGCGGCGGCCGCGTCTCGGCTGCGGCCGCGTTCCTGGGAACCATGCTCTCCATCAAGCCCGTGCTCCACGTCGACGACGCCGGACGCCTCATCCCCGTGGAGAAGGTCAAGGGTCGCGCGCGCTCCATCCGCGCCCTGCTGGACCACATGAAGGCCACCGCCATCCGGCCGGAGGAGCAGGTGATCTTCATTTCCCACGGGGACAGCGAGGCGGATGCGCGGGCCTTGGCCGACAGCATTCGCCAGCAGTGGAACGTCAAGGACATCAAGATTCACACCATTGGGCCCGTCATCGGCTCCCACTCGGGGCCGGACACCATCGCCCTCTTCTTCCTGGGCGAGCCCCGCTGAGTTTTGCAGGAACCCGGAACGGCGAATGTATTTTCATGCAGGCAGCGGACCGCAGTGCCATAAAGGCAGCGGGCCGCTGCCTTTTTTGCACCCGTGCGCAGAAAAAAGAATTGAAAGAAGAAAAGCCTCGTTTTGCAAATCTGCACGCGGTGCGGCGGATTTAACGGATTCTTTTGAATTTTTGAATGAAATCTCTTGCAAATCTGCGCGAGAAGGAGTACAATGCGAATATCGTCCGCCGCGACAGGGACATGCGCGGCGGGAGTCCAGATGCAAAAACTGCTGCAATGGGGCTGCATATATCATGAGAAAGGCGATGCATACAAGATGAGGATATCCAAGCGCTGTCAAAATATCAAGGGATCGGTTACGCTGGAGATCGACGCCAAGGCAAAGGAAATGAAGGCCCAGGGCCTGGACGTGGTGGGATTCGGCGCAGGCGAGCCGGACTTTGATACGCCCGAGCACATTCGCCAGGCCGCCAAGGAGGCGCTGGACAAGGGCATGACGCGCTATACGCCCGCCTCGGGAACGATGGATCTCAAAAAGGCCATCTGCGAGAAGTTCCTCCGCGACAACGGCCTGCACTATGAGCCCAGCCAGATCGTGGTTTCCAACGGCGCAAAGCACTCCCTGTTCAATTCGTTCCAGGCTCTGCTGGACGAGGGCGACGAGGTCATCGTGCCCGGGCCCTATTGGGTGAGCTACCCGGAGCTGGTCCGCATGGCGGACGGCGTTCCCGTCATCGTGCAGGCGAGGGAGGAGAACAGCTTCAAGCTCCTGCCCTGCGAGATCGAGGCGGCCGTGACCGACAAGACCCGCGCCATCATCTTGAATTCGCCCAACAACCCCAACGGCTTTGTCTACACGCGCCAGGAGCTCCTGGACATCGGCAAGCTCGCCATCAAGCACGACTTCTACATCATCTCCGATGAGATTTACGAATACCTTGTCTATGATGAGGCGAAGCACATCTCCATCGCGTCCCTGAGCGACGAAATCAAGGAGCGCACCATCACCATCAACGGCATGTCCAAGGCCTATGCCATGACCGGCTGGCGAATCGGCTACACGGCTTCGCCCCTGAACGTGGCCAAGGCCATGACCAATTACCAGAGCCACTCGACCTCCAACCCCAACTCCATCGCGCAGTATGCGGCCCTGGCCGCCCTTTCCGGCCCGGACACGCAGCTCAAGAGCATGGTGGCCGAGTTTGACCGCCGCCGCCGCCGCATCGTGGAGCTCATCAACGCCATCCCGGGCCTTTCCTGCATCCGGCCCAAGGGCGCGTTCTATGTGATGATGAACATCTCCGGCCTCTTTGGCAAGAAGCTCCATGGCGAGGCGATCGTGGATTCCATGTCCTTTACGCGCCTGCTCCTGGAAGACAGCAAGGTCGCCGTCGTTCCGGGCATCGGCTTTGGCGCGGACAGCTTTGTCCGTCTCTCCTACGCCACGAACATGGAGAACATCGAAAAGGGTCTTGCCCGCATCGCTGACTTCGTTTCCCGCCTGACCGACTGATCCGCGCTGCGCCCGCAGCGCCGTTCAAAAAACGCAAAAAAGGAGGGCAACCCATGCTGGAATTTGACGCAAAGTCCAACCTGCTGGAGCAGGCAAACTACAAGTACCGGCTGCAGGACGTGGAGGAGCCGAACCTCTACCGCGAGCTGTACGAATACTCGTCCGTGCCCAAGATCGCGTTCAACCACCGCGTCGTGCCGCTGCACATGCCAGAAGAGATCTGGATCACGGATACTACCTTCCGCGACGGCCAGCAAAGCTGCTCTCCCTTTACGGTCGACCAAATCGTGACGCTCTACAAGCTCCTTGCGCGCCTGGGCGGGCCCAAGGGCATTGTGCGCCAGAGCGAGTTCTTCCTGTACACGGACAAGGACAAACAGGCCGTGCGCAAGTGCCTGGAGCTGGGGCTCCCCTTCCCGGAGGTCACGTCCTGGATTCGCGCCAACGAGAAGGACTTTGAGCTCGTCAAGGAGATGGGCCTGCAGGAGACGGGCATCCTCGTGTCCTGCTCGGACTACCACATCTTCAAAAAGATGCACATGACGCGCCGCCAGGCCATGGACAAATACCTCTCCATCGTGCGCGCGGCGCTGGACAACGGCATTCGCCCGCGCTGCCACTTTGAGGACATCACGCGCGCGGACTTCTATGGCTTTGTCGTGCCCTTTGCCACGGAGCTGATGAACCTGGCCAAGGAGAGCGGCATCCGCATCAAGATCCGCGCCTGCGATACGCTCGGCTACGGCGTTTCCTTCCCGGGCGTCGCGCTGCCGCGGTCCGTGCCCGGCATCATGTACGGCCTGCGGCATTATGCGGACGTGCCCTCGGCCTGGCTGGAGTGGCACGGCCACAACGACTTCTACAAGGTCGTCACCAACGCGGACGCGGCGTGGCTCTACGGTTGTTCCTCGGTCAACTGCGCGCTGCTGGGCATCGGCGAGCGCACGGGCAACTGCCCGCTGGAGGCCATGGCCATCGAGTACGCGCAGCTGCGCGGCACGCAGGACGGCATGGACTTTACCGCCATCACCGACATTGCCGAGTTCTTTGAGAAGGACATCGGCTACGTGGTGCCACCGCGCACGCCCTTTGTCGGCCGCGCCTTCAACAGCACGCGCGCCGGCATCCATGCCGACGGCCTGCTCAAGGACGAGGAGATCTACAACATCTTTGACACGGCCAAGATCCTCAACCGCCCCGCCACCGTCGCCGTGGACAGCCACTCCGGCCTTGCGGGCATTGCCCACTGGATGAACGGCTATTTCCACCTCAAGGGGGAGAATACGCTGGATAAGCGCCATTCCATCGTCGCCGCCGTCAAGGAGAAGGTCGACGCGGAATACGCCGCCGGGCGCAACACCGTCATGGGCGACGAGGAGCTGGAGCAGATGGTCTTCCAGGCGGACCCCGAGTTCTTCGAGGAGCTCATGGCCCACAAGCGCGTGCTCTAAGCGCAGAAGCGGACAAAGAACGAGAAGCGGAGGCTGCCAAACGGAATTGTTCGGCAGCCTCCGCTGTTTTTGCGCAGAGGGAAACAGAAGGTTCGAGTGAAAAAAGAATTTTAAGAAAGTGCGCATTTAGCTCTGGAATAAAGCAGCCGTTTCATGTATAATGAAAACTACAACAGAAAGGAGGAAGGTAAACATGATTCGTATCATTTACGGCAAGAAGGGCTCCGGCAAGACCAAGAAGATCATCGACGCGGCAAACGAGGCAGTCAAGTCTTCCACGGGCGAGCTGGTGTTCATCGACGACGATAACCGCTACATGTATGACCTGCGTCACGAGATTCGGTTCGTCAATGCCACGGAATACGATGTGTCCAGCCCCGATACCTTCATGGGCTTCATTTGCGGCATCCTGGCCGGCAACTACGATATGAAGCAGCTGTTCATCGATGGCTTCCTCCGCCTTGTCAAGAGCGAGATGGCGGATCTGGAGCCTTTCTTTGTCAAACTCGAGGACATCACCCATCGCCATGGCGTGGACGTGGTCATCTCGGCCAGCGCCAAGGACGACACCGTGCCCGAGTTCCTGAAGAAGTACATCGCGGACTAAATCCCCGGAAACCGGGACAAGACAGGAAGAGGAATCGCTGCAAATGAAGTACGTCAGCACCCGTTCATCCGCCGAGAAGGTGGATGCGGCGCAGGCCATCGTCGCCGGGCTCGCCCCGGACGGCGGCCTGTATGTGCCGGAGAGCTTTCCGGCTTTTGCGCTCAGCCGCGTCAAGGACATGGCGGAGCAGTCCTATCCCGACCGCGCGCGGGAGGTCATGGGCGCGTATTTGACTGATTTTACCGAGGAAGAGCTGCGCGCCTGCGCGAGTCAGGCCTATGCCTCCGGGCGCTTCGGGGACAACCCCGCGCCGCTCAAGGCCGTGGGCGACCTGCACGTGCTGGAGCTTTGGCACGGCCCCACCCACGCCTTTAAGGACATGGCCCTGCAAATGCTGCCCCGCCTCATGCCGCTGGCCATGAAGAAGACCGGCGTGGACAAGCAGGTGTTCATCCTCGTGGCCACCTCCGGCGACACGGGAAAGGCGGCCCTGGAAGGGTTCTGCGGCGTGGAGGGGACGCAGGTCGGCGTCTTCTACCCCGTGGACGGCGTATCGCCTGCGCAGAAGCTCCAGATGATCACCCAGGAGGGCGCAAACACCCACGTCTGTGCCGTCAAGGGCAACTTTGACGACGCGCAGACCGGCGTCAAGCGCATCTTCGGCGACGCAGACTTTGCCCGCGAGCTTGCGGACAAGGGCGTGGAGCTCTCCAGTGCCAACTCCATCAACTGGGGCCGGCTGGTACCGCAGGTAGCCTATTACTTCTCCGCCTATGCGGACCTGCTCAAATCGGGCGCCATCGCCCTGGGCGACGAGGTTAACTACTGCGTGCCCACCGGAAACTTCGGCAACATCCTGGCGGCCTATTATGCCAAGCGCATGGGCCTGCCCGTGGGCAGACTCGTCTGCGCGAGCAACGCCAACAACGTGCTGTTCGACTTCATCGAGCAAGGGGTCTACAACGCGAACCGTCCCTTCCACAAGACGACTTCCCCCTCGATGGACATTCTCGTCTCCTCCAACCTGGAGCGCCTGCTCTATGAGCTCTGCGATCGGGATGGGGAGCAGGTCAACGCCTGGATGCAGGCGCTCAAGTCCGGCGGGGAGTACGCCGTGGGCGAGCAGGTGCACCGCGCGCTGCTCGAGAGCTTTGCCGCCGGCTGGGCGGACGACGAAAAGGCCATGGAGGCCATCGCCCGCGTCCATGCGGAATGCGACTACACCATGGACCCGCACACCGCCGTCGCTTGGAGCGTCGCGGAGACCTATCGCGCCCACACGGGCGACAGAAGGCCCATGGTCGTCGTCTCCACGGCCAGCCCGTATAAGTTCAGCCGCAGCGTGCTGAGCGCGCTCTGCGGCGCGGAAGCCGTGCAGAACCTGGACGAGTTCGCCTGTGCCGACGCCCTGGAAAAGGCCTGCGGCCTGCCCATGCCCGCGTCGCTGCGCGACCTTCGGAACAAGGAAAAGCGCCACAACGACGTGGTCGAGCCCGCGCAGATGGCGGAGGAGGTCCGCCACTGGCTGGGCTGATGCACGCAAAGGAAAAAAGAGATCTTGCCGGACGCACGGGATGTCCTGTGCGTCCGTTTCTTTGCAAAAAAAAGGCGGCCGTTCGGGGAGAAACGACCGCGAAAATGTCCCTAAGGCTTGGCGCACAGGGGCAGCTCGAACCAGAACGTGCTGCCGC
Organism: Candidatus Spyradocola sp.; assembly: GCA_050942925.1. Classification (GTDB taxonomy): domain Bacteria; phylum Bacillota; class Clostridia; order Christensenellales; family UBA1750; genus Spyradocola. The sequence goes on along the minus strand of JBMNOF010000005.1, from coordinate 36,849 downwards.
CCTCGCCGCTGTCCACGCCGAAGTTCGCGCTGTGGGCGACCAGGATCTTCTTGACGATGGAAAGGCCGAGGCCCGTTCCCACCAGCGCCCGCTGGTGGGACTTTTTGTCAACCTTGTAGTAGCGGTCCCAGATGTAGGGAAGGTCCTCCGGGGCAATGCCCTTGCCCGTATCCCGCACCTCCACGCGCGCAAGACCATCCTTGCGCACCTGGCGCACGAGCACGAGCTTGTCCGGCCCCGTGTAGGCCAGCGCGTTGTTGACCAGGTTGTAGAGCACCTGCTGCAGGCGCAGCGCATCGGCCTGTACCCATAGCTCTTCTTCCGCCTCCACGCGGATGGTGAAGCCCTCGCTCTGACACAGCGCGCCGTAGCGCTGAACCATCTGGCGCACGGTTTCGGTGAGGTTCAGCGGCTCCGGCCGCATCTCCTGCACGCCGGATTCCAGCTTGGAAAGGTCCAGAATGTCGCGCACAAGGGCCGACAGATAGTGCGCCTCATCCACAATGACCTGCGCGTTTTCCGGCGTGTTTTCGCTGGGCAGGTCGCGCATCATCTCGGCAAAGCCCTCGATCATGGTCAGCGGCGTGCGCAGGTCGTGGGAGATGTTCGCCATGAGCTCCCGCCGCAGCTCCTCGGTCTTGCCCAACTCCGCGGCGGCGTAGTTCAGCGTGTCGGCAAGCCGCGCCGCTTCCAGGTAGCCCGAGGCCGAAAAGTGAACAGAAAAATCGCCCTTTGCGAGCTTTTCCGCTTCCCGGCTGATGGAAATGATGGGCTTGGAAACGCGGTTGGAAAGATAGAGCCCCAGCAGAACGGCAAGCGCTGCGAGCAGAACGGTGACGAGGGCCAGCTGCAGGCGCAGCGTCTGCGTCGTGGCGGAAACAGGCGTCAAAATGGCGTTGACCAGGAGCAGGACCTCGCGCCCCTGCGCATCTTCCAGGAACTGCATGCACAGCATGGACTGCACTTTGTTTGTGCCGCGAAAGCGCGCGCTTTCCTTTGTGTTGTGCCATTGGATGTTGTCGGTGGTTTCCAGGGCGGGAACGACGGAGCCTTCCGCGCTGGACGGTTCCGCGCTGGACGAGGAATCGGGCGCGGCGGTCTCCTCCGGCTTGGTGATTTCCAAGCGGTTCAAGATGTCTACCAGCAGTTCGCCCGGCTTGGCAACGTTGGCAAAGTAATAGTCGATCAGGTCCTGCACGGGCACGTTGTGGATGATGCAGGTCGGCGTCACGTGTGCTTGATAGAGCGACGCGCCGTCCTTTTCCAGGACGCTGATGCACACATCGGAGCGCAGCGCCAGTTCCCGCAAAGCCGACTCCGGGTCCTCGCTGGAGATCAAGAGGTTTTGGGCGTTGTGCAGCGCATGGGTGACGCTGTTCTTCTTGATGCCCACGTAGAAATCGTCCAGGAGAACGATCTGGAACACCCAGAGCAGCCCGATCATCACCAAGGCAAAGACCCCGAGAACGCTCAGGGTCTTCCAACGAATGCTGGTCCGGCTGCGCCGCGGCGTCCGGGCCCTCCCTTTTTTTCGCATGGCGCTCATGCCTCAAAGCGGTATCCGACGCCGCGCATGGTCACGATGCAGCCCGCATACGGCCCCAAGCGCTTGCGCAGCAGCTTGATGTGCGTGTCCAGCGTGCGCTCGTCGCCGGTAAAATCGTACCCCCAGACCTCGCAGATCAGCTTTTCGCGTGTGAGGGCGATGTTGCGGTTGCGCACGAGGAAGAACAGCAGCTCGTACTCCTTGGGGGAAAGGTCTACGCGCTGGCCATCCACGGTGAGCTTGCGGGCGGTAAAGTCCACGCAGAGTCCGTCGTGCAAAAATACATCCGGCTGCGCGGGACCGGCGGGGCTGGCCGTGCGCTTGCGGATGGCGGCAATGCGCATCATCAGCTCGCGGGGCGAAAACGGCTTGGAGACGTAATCGTCCACGCCCAAGGAGAAGCCGTGAATGCGGTCGAGTTCCTCGCTTCGGGCCGAGAGCATGATGACCGGCGCCGAGGAAAACGCGCGCAGGCTGCGCACGGCCTCAAATCCATCCATCTCCGGCATCATGATGTCCATGATGATCATGTCATAGGACTCGCGGCGGCACTTCTCAATGGCCTGTGCCCCGTTCTCCGCCTCGTCAACGAGATATCCTTCATAGACGGCATATTTTCGAATCAGCTCACGGATGCGTGCCTCGTCGTCCACAACCAGGATCTTGGGCATGTTCCCACCTCTTTTAGCAGAAATCTTTTCTCTGTCAGTATACGTTCCGAGTTTGATGGGCATGTGAACAAAGAAAAAAGTTTGAAGATTGTTTACAGACAAACAAGCGCCTCTCCCGTCTAAAAGAGGGGGGAGAGGCGCGGTTTTTTATGGGTTAGGGCTTTGGCATGCCGAAAAGGAAGGGATCTTCCCGAAGCACAGGCAGCAAGATGTCCGCCGACTTGCGGCAGGAGACGATGCGCACCGTGGCGTCGCCCAGGCGCGCCTTGCGCATGGCCCCCTCGCGAAGGAGGAGATCCTCTACCTTGGGGAAGAGCTGCGACGAGTCCGCAATGTGCGGGGCAAACTCCCCGATCACGCGGGGCCCTTCGGGCGGCACGATGACGAGGCGCAGCGGATGCTCCACGTCCACGCGCTGGGGCACATCCGCCCATTCCTCCACGCCGTGGAAGAAGGTCATGCGGTTGAGCTCCACGCCCACCAGGAGCGCGTAGGCGTCCCGGTCATAGAGGCGGCCCCAAGCGGAATCGCGTGCGCAGGGCGTGTGGCAGTTTTCGTCGCCGCGGACAAAGGCCTCGGCGTCCGCACCGTACGCCGCCACGGAATGCGTCGGATGCCAGGAGCGGAATACCCCCGGGCGCTTGCGGAAGAGCTCGGGCAAAATCCCCACGCAGACGGGACTCTCCAGCACGTCGTAAACGGGCTGACGCCGGTTGACGGTCGCCCAGGTGTGCGTGGGCAGCACCACAAGGCCGTCTGAAAAGTACGTCATCAGCGCGTCCAGCAGGGTGTCGGCCCCGTTTTCCAGGGGCCCCAAGCTCTTGCACGAGGAGTGCATCAGCACCGTTGCGTTGGAAGGAAGCAGATTGGTGAGCTCTGCGATCAGGCTGGCCTTGGTGTGCATGAGGCGTTACTCCTTTTCCTCGTTCGCCTTGACCATCTCCATGGCCTTTTCGTACTGGGCCTTCTTCCAGTCCTCGCGGACCCACGGAATCTTCTCGTAGCCCTCGAGCATGCCGGGCAGGATCAGGCCGCCGTCCACGCGCACGGTGATGCCGGTGATGTAGGAGGCGTTCTCGCTGGCCAGGAAGGCGACGACCTCGCCGTTCTCGCGCGGGGTGCCCACGCGGTGCAGCGGGATAGACTCCTTGACAAAGGGAGAGAGAACCTTGTCGTTCTTGGGCACCCAGGTTGCGCCGGGGGCCACGCAGTTGACGCGGATGTTGTAGGCGGAAAGGTCCAGCGCCATGGACTCCGTCGCGCGCTTGACGCAAGCCTTGAATCCGCCGTAGAGGTAATCGTCGGGGTAGGCCATCTCCGCACGGGAGCTGGTGATGAAGATAATGCAGCCTTCGATCTTATCGGCAACCATGTGGCGGGCAGCAGCGCCGGCGCACAGGATGTAGTTGCGGAAGTTGACGGTGTACACCTCGTCCACGCTCTCGGGGGTCACGGTCAGGACGCTGCCGCGGAACCCGCCGTTGCCGGCGTTGCAGACCATCAGGTCCAGCCTTCCGCCCAGGTCCTTGTGCGCCTGATCCACGATCTGCTGCGGGACCTCGGGCTTTTCCAGGCTCGCCTGGTAGATGAAGCACTTGCGGCCCAGCTTTTCGATCTCCTTTTGCGTCTCCACGGCGCCTTCCTTGCGGGAATTGTAGGTGATGGCGACGTCGTAGCCGTGCTCGGCGAGAACGATGGCGATGCCCTGTCCGATGTTGTGGCTTCCGCCGGTGACCAATGCCGTCTTGTTCATGTGAAATTCGACCTCCTGCCGTGAGCAGATTTGTATTTGTTGTACAAATTCAGTATAGCATACTTTGCCCCAAAGTCAATTTGGGATTTCAACAGGGCGGCGGCAGTTGAAATTCGCAGGGTTTTTGCTATAATGAATCCATAGACCCACAGAACATAGAAAGGTCACAAGGGAGGATTGAACATCATGTCCAAGTGCATCGCCTATATCGGCACCTACTCCAAGGGAGAACACGGCGGCATCTTCCGCGTGGAGATCGACGACCAGACCGGGGACCTCAAGGTCCTGGATACGCTGGACGTCGAAAACCCCTCGCACCTGGCCCTTTCCCCGGACGGGAAGTACCTCTACGCCGCGTCGGAGACCGGCTCGTTCCAGGGCAAGCTGGGCGGCGCAGTCGCGGCCTGCGCCGTGGACCCCGAGGGCAAGCTCTCGCTCCTCAACATGGAGGGCACGCAGGGCGTTGCGCCTTGCTACGTTGCCGTTTCGCCGGACGGCCGCTTTGTCTACGCGGCCAACTACGGCCAGGGTACGGCCACGGTCTTTGCCGTGGACGCGCAGGGTCGCGTCTGCGCAGATCCCCAGATCGTGGTGCACCAGGGCCAGGGCGCCAATCCCCGCCGCCAGGAGCGCCCGCACGTGCACATCACGCGCGTCACGCCGGACGGCAAGTACCTGGCCGTCTGCGACCTGGGCATCGACGCCGTGGTGCTCTATCCCCTGTGCGAGACCTGCGGCCTGGACAAGAGCCGCGGCTCCTTTGTCCGCACGCCCGACGGCGACGGTCCCCGCCACATCGAGTTCTCCAAGGACGGCAAGTACGCCTATGTCGTGACGGAGATGGGCTGCACCGTGCGCGCCTACGCCTATGCGGACGGACGCATGACGTTCCTTTCCGCCATCTCCACGCTGCCCAAGGACTTTGCGGGCCAGAACATCGACGCGGCGATCCACTTTGCGCCCGACGGAAAGACCCTTGTCGTTTCCAACCGCGGCCACGACAGCCTTGCGCTGCTGGACGTGGACGGCGGCAAGATGTCCGTCCGGCAGATCGTCCCGGTCGGCGGCAAGACCCCGCGCGAGTTCGCCTACACCGCCAACGGCAAGTTCGTCTTCGTGTGCAACCAGGACAGCGCCGACATCACGGTGCTCGCGGCCGATGCGGACGGCAATCTCCGCCTCACGGACAAGAAGTACGACCTGCCCAAGCCCGTGTGCCTGATCTGGAAGAACTAAACCGCAAAAAGAAACAAAGCCCCTGGATCGGCGAGCCGCCGGACCAGGGGCTTTGTTTTGCAAATTAGCGGTAGAGAATGCTCTCGCGCGCGGGACCGTTGCTCACCATGGAGATGCGCACGCCGATCTTTTCCTCGATGTACTCGACATAGCGGCGGGCGTTCGTCGGCAGATCCTTGTAGGAGCGGATGTGCGAGATGTCGCACTGCCAGCCGGGCAGCTTCTCGAAGACGGGCTTGCACTTCTCCAGCAGCGGCGTCACGGGGAAGCTGTCAATGCGGCGGCCGTCCAGCTCGTAGGCCGCGCAGACCGGGATCTCGGGCAGGTAGCCCAGAACGTCAATGTTGGTCAGGGCGACCTCGGTCGCGCCCTGCATCATGCAGCCGTAGCGCGTGGCGACGGCGTCGAACCAGCCCACGCGGCGCGGACGGCCGGTCGTGGCGCCGTACTCGCCCTTGTCGCCGCCGCGGCGGCGGAGCTCATCCGCCTCCACCGGGTCCAAAATCTCGGAAACAAACGCGCCCGCGCCCACGGCCGAGGAGTAGGCCTTGACCACGGTGATGACGTCCTGAATCGCGTAGGGCGGAATGCCCGCGCCCACGCAGGCAAAGCCCGCCAGGGGCGACGAGGAGGTCACCATGGGATAGATGCCGTTGTCCGTGTCCTTGAGCGAGCCGAGCTGGCCCTCGAGCAGGATCTGCTTGCCCTCGCGGATACAGTTGTGCAGGAAGGAAGTCACATCCCCAACCAGGGGACGGAGCCGGTCGCGGAAGGAGACGAGGTAGTCGAACATCTCCTGGGGATCGATGGGGGAGAAGAGCTTCTTCTCGTCCTCGTTGCGGGGAACGCGGCTGTCGATGTGGTAAATGTCCCGAAGCTGCGCGTTTTTCAGCTCCGCAATCGCCTGCAGGTGGGAGAGCAGCAGGTCGTCGTGGAAGATCTCGCAGACCTGAATGCCCTTCTTCATCACCTTGTCGGAGTAGAACGGCGCGATGCCGGACTTGGTGGAGCCGTACGCCTTGTCCGCAAGGCGCATTTCCTCCAGCGTGTCAAACTGAATGTGATAGGGCATCAGCACGTGCGCCCGATCGGAAATGAGGAGCTTGGGGTAGGGAGCGCCCTTGGAGAGGACCTCGGCCTCCAGCTCGCGGAAGAGCTTGTCCAGATCCAGCGCAACGCCCTGCCCGATGACGTTGACCGCATTGGGGTTGAACACGCCGCTGGGCAGCAGGTGCAGCGCAGCGCGCCCGTACTCGTTGATGATGGTGTGGCCGGCATTGGCGCCGCCCTGGAAGCGCACGACGACGTCCGACTGGGCGCCGAGCATGTCCGTGATCTTGCCCTTGCCCTCGTCACCCCAGTTACCGCCAACAATCGCTCGAACCATGGTGAAACCTCCTAACGTAAAGGGAAGAAATCCAACTTTATTATGATAAAGCAGCTTTCGCCGGAAAGCAAGGAAAATTCCGGAGAATTTTTTGCAAGGGGGCGAAAGCGCCGAGAATCAGTCCGTGAGGAACTTCTCCGGCAGCGTAAGGCCAAAGAGCGCCGCGATGGCAACAAAGTTTTCCGTGGTCATGGTCTGCTTGGCGCCGCCCGCCGCAAGAACCCGCAGGTAGATGTCCGCAGCCTTTTCCACGCAGTGCATCAGGCCGAACGTCGAGTCGAAGCTCTCGCCCGAGGCAAACGTGCCATGGAAGGCCCAGATCGCCACGTCGTACTGCTTCATGAGTTCGCTGGTCGCCTGCGCGATCTCCGCGCCGCCGCAGACCATCCAAGGCAGGACGCCTACGCCGCCGGGGAAGACCACCGCGCACTCGGTCATGGCGGACCAGAGCGCCCGCGTCCAAACGACGTCGTCCAGCTCCAGGACGTTGGTCAGCGCGATCACCGCGGGCGTGTGCGCGTGGTAGATCACGCGGTGCTTGCCGCCGGTGACGTCAAACTTCACCGAGTGGTTCATCAGGTGCGAAGGGAACTCCGAGGTGGGCTTGCCCCCCTGCTCCAGCCCCCAGACAATCCGGTACTTGGTGCCCGCTTCGTTGAGCTGGACAATGCAGATGTTGTCCTGCGGCGCCAGGCTCACGTTGCGCAAAAACTTGCCCGTTCCGGTCGCAAGAAAGTATTCGCCCGCAAGGTTGGGCACCGCAACGCCGATGTCTTCCCAGGGCTTGTCCAAGGTCATGTAGGGAGCGGCCTCCTTGGCGTCCTGCGCCGTCAGGCGGTAGGTGAGGTTGCCGCCGTTGCGCTCGTGCCAACCCATGTTTGCGCCGTCGGTGGCCATGCGGATGTACCCCTGCATGAAGGAAAGGTCCGTGATGCGCATATCCATACCCCTCTTTTCCCAAGTGTTTGTAGGCGGTGAACTCTGGCGCCCACACACCCATTTCATCATAGTATGTGCGCCGCCATTTTGCAAGATCGGTCTGGAAAAATCCATCGAAATCCGCTATACTGAATCCGGAAAAAAGACAAAGGGGTGTGACCAACATGACCCGTCAGGAAGAGAACCGCGAACTGCTCCAGCTCTATGCGCCCCTGCGCGTCGCCGACGTGCGCGACGGCATGGACTGGATGGGCTATCACTTCTATGGAACCCTGGACAAGAACATCCGTCCGCTGTGGCGGACCCGCATCTGCGGCATCGCGCGGACCGCGCGCTACCTGCCCTTTGAGGGGCCGACCCCGAACCTGCGCGGCGAGGAGTACACGCAGTGGTCCAACTGGTACTACAACAACGTCGCGACCTATCCCTGGATCGAGGAGATCGAGGAGGGCGACGTCATCGTCCTGGACATGAGCGGCGTGGACGTGGGCCTCATGGGATCGGACAACACGCTCGCCTGCGTGGCTAAGGGCGCGCGCGGCTTTATCACCAATGGCGGCGGCATCCGCGACTCGGACGAATGCATCCTGCAGAAGGTGCCCGTCTGGTCGTACTTTGTCTCCCAGAAGATGGACCAGGCGCGCATCCGCTTCAGCGAAAAGAACGTGCCCGTGGCCATTGGCGGCGTTGCGATCTATCCCGGCGACGTGATCGTGGCCGACGGCGACGGCGTCATCGCGGTCCCGCGCGCGGTCGCGCGCGACGTGGCCAAGTTTGCCAGCCGCGAGCTCCACAACGACAAGAACAACCGCAAGGCCAAGTACGACGTCCTGGGCTGGGCCCACGACGAGACGGTCCTAAACGACGACGAAAAGTGAGAACAGAGCGGCTCCGCAGAAAACCCTGCGGAGCCGCTCTTCGTTCGCCTAAATCACAAAGCCCCCGTTTACGGAGAGCACCTGCCCCGTGACAAACGAGGCCCCTTCCGAACAGAGATAGGCGATGGCCTGCGCCACGTCCTCCGGCCGGCCGTTGCGGCCCAGGGGGGCGTCCGCTGCCAGGGCCGAGAGGGTCTCCTCACCGAGACCTACCGTCATGTCCGTCTCGATCACGCCGGGCGAGACGCAGTTGACCCGCACGCCCGACGGCCCCAGCTCCTTGGCCAGGGACTTTGTCAGCGCGATCACCGCGCCCTTGCTCGCCGCGTAGTGGCTCTCGCAGGAGGCCCCGACCTCGCCCCACATGGAGGCCACCGTCACGATGCACCCGCGCCCGCGGCGCAGCATTTCCGGAAGCGCCTCCTGGATGCAGCGGTATACGCCCTTGACGTTGACGTCAAAGATCCGGTCCCAGTCCGCGTCGGAAATGTCCTGGAACAGCGCCTGCTGCGCCACGCCCGCGCACAGCGCCAGCGTTTCCGGCGCGCCCATGCGGCGCCGCACGGCCTCCAGCGCCGCGCGCACCGAGGCCCGGTCGCACACGTCGATGCGGACCGCCATGGCGTTGCAGTTTTCCGCGCGCAGCGCCGCCGCGAGCGCCTCCGCGCGCTCCGCGTTGCGGTTGTAGCCGATGGCCACGGAAAAGCCGCCGTGCGCCAGGCGGGACGCCGTCGCCGCGCCAATGCCCCGCGAGCCGCCCGTGACCAGCGCCGTCCTAGCCATTGCGCGCCTCCAGAAGGTCGCAAAGCGCCGTCTTGACGACGCCGTTGCGGCCCGTTGTCGTCTCGGCCGCGGCAAGGGAGTTGAGGATGGCCTCCTCTACGGCCTCGGCGCACGCGCGGAAGGGCAGGTCGATCTGCTCTTCGTTGAGGATCGTCTGCTGCACCACGCCCCGCGGCTCCGCGCGATGCACGCGGTTGGCCGTGGAGAAGCCCACCACCACCTCGCCGCTGCCGTGCCCGATGTAGGAGCCGACGCGCGCGAGGCCCACGACCGCGCGCCGCAGCACGCGCTTGAGCTGGCGGTCGGACAGCGGCAGGTCCGTGCCCACCACGACGATGCAGGAACCCTTGTCCACCTTTTCCTGCAAGATGCCGGATTCGATTTCGCGCCCGACCGGGCGGCCGTCGATCCGAAGGTCGGAGAGCATGCCGTGGTTCGTCTGCACGAGCGCGCCCAGCGTGTAGGTCTTTCCGTCCAGCTCCAGCAGGCGGGAGGCGGAGCCGATGCCGCCCTTGAGGCTGTGGCAGACCGTGCCCGTGCCCGCGCCCACGCAGCCCTGTTCAAAGTCCGCGCTCGCGGAGCGGATGGCCGCCATCACCTGTTCGTACCCGATGGCGCGGTGCTGGATGTCGGAGAGCCCTCCGTCGTTGCACTCGCAGACGATGGGGTTGACCGACTGGATTTCCACGCCGGCCGCGTTCCCCTCGTCGACGCTGTACTGCACGAGCGCGTCGTGCACAAGGCCCACGTTGAGCGTGTTGGTCAGCGCGATGGGCGTTTCGATCGTGCCCAGTTCCTCCAACTGCATCAGGCCCAAGGTCTTTCCAAAGCCGTTGAGAACCTGGCAGGCGCCAACCACCTTGTGCAGAAACAGGTTGTCCTGTGCGGGAAGGATCACCGTAACGCCCGTGTTCCACGCCTCGCTGCGCACCGTGCAGTGGCCGACCGTCACGCCCGGCACGTCCGTAAGCGCGTTGCGCGGCCCGTGCGGGAGCCTCCCGATGGAAAACCCAAAGTCCGAAATGCGTCGTGCCGTCATGTACTGCCGCTCCTTTCCGCTCCATGACCCTTCATGAAGCCCTCAAAATGCAGGAGTATTATAGCACAGGCGCGCGGTGAATATGTAAACGCTTTGTCAAACCTCGCGCCGCGCCGGAGAAATTCCGGCGCGGTTGAACTTGCGCCGGGCGCATGTTATAATGAAAAATGATGGAAAGAAAGGGCGGTGAGGATGGATTGCGCGGGATGAAGATCAAGATGACGCGGGAGACGAAAAAGCTGTTCAAGGTCAAGCGAAAGATCACGCCGCTGACGGTCCTGGTTCCGATTCTTCTCGTGGTCCTGCTCGTCTGCGCGGTGATCTACGACAACTCGCGCATCGTGCTGGACGAGGTGACGTTCTCCATGCCCACCTTGCCGCGGGAGATGGACGGATACACCATCTTGCAGATCTCCGACATTCGGGAAAGGAAATTCGGCGCCCAAGGGGAGAGCTTGGACAAGGCGCTGGGCGACAGCCAATACGACATCGTGGTATTGACGGGCGACCTCGTGGCCGAGGACGGCGACGCCACGGGTCTTTACCAGGCGCTGGACTATTTCGCCCAGCGGCAGGTGCCCGTGTACTTCATCACCGGCGAAACGGACCCGCCCGTGACCGAAATCGGGCCGGACGGGAGCTTTGGCCGGACCGAGTGGGCCCAGACCGCCATGGACAAGGGCGCGATTTACCTGGACATCCCTATCGCCCTCAACGACGGCGAGCGCAAGCTCTGGCTCATGCCCGCCTCCACGCTGGTCCTGGACACGGAGACTTCGCTCGCCTCCCTGGACGCGCGGCTGCTGGACGACAACCTGGACGATGGAACCGTGCAGTCCATTCTCTACCGGAAGGGCCGGTATGAGGCCTTTGCCGACGCCATGGCCCAGCGCCAGCAGAACGACTTGACCCTCATGCTCACGCACATGCCCTGCCTGGACGCGTCGCTTCAGTCCGAGAGCACAACCGCCATCTTCAGCGAGGCGGACCTCATCCTGGCCGGACATCACCTGGGCGGACAGATCTGTTTGCCCGTGTTGGGCGCGATCTATGCGCAAAACGACCTGCTGCCCCGGGGAGGATGGTTCCCGGACGACCGCTATGTCTCCGGCCTGCACGGCGTCAACGCCACCTACCAGTACGTCAGCACGGGCCTAGGCACGATGTACGGCCCGCCGCTGAACTTCCGCCTGTGCAATCCGCCGCAGATCTCCCGGATTACGCTGACCCGCCAGGTGGATGCCTAAAGAAAAAAGCCGCCCCCTTGGAAAGGGGCGGCCTTTTGTTTGCGAATTTTAGAGCGCCGGGGGCAGGAGGGACTGGGTCAGCGCCTTGTCCTTCTCGCAGTTCATGATGAAGACCATCGTGTCGGCCAGGCAGTTCTCCGCCATCCACTTCACGTCCTCATCCAGCATGCGGATGCAGCCGTGGGAGGCGGGCTTGCCCAGGTTCCGATAGGAGGTATTGCTGCGCGTGCTCAGGTCCGGCTCGCTGTAGAGCAGGGAGTGGAAGAAGTAGTTGCCCTTGATGTGCACGGCGTAGCGCACATAGGTGTCAAACGTCTTGAAGTAGCGCCAGGCCTTGCGGCTGGTGTCCGGCAGGGAGAACACGCCCGTGGGCGTGGGATTCGAAGATGTGCCGGTGGAGCAGATGAACTGCTTTTCAATGACGTTGTAGACGCCGGGCTCCGACGCGGAGAAGATGGTGATGACCTGGTTGGTCAGGTCCACCTTGATGGCGTAGGGCATGGTGTAGCCTGCATTGGTCACGACGCCCTGGGTCGAGGAGGGCAGCGTGCCGGCCGGGTTGCTGACGCTCGTCACCTTGCCGATGTTGGCCGAATCGGGCGTCTTGAGGGTGGGGGTGCCGTCGTCCTGGCCGATGGTCCAGTCAATGGAAGCCGCGGAGGACGAGGCAGTGGTGGAAGCGCCGGCATCCGTCGAAACGACGGGCTCAGCATCGGGGTCATAGGCAGCCCAAACGTTGGTCGGCTCCTCCTTCTTTGCGGAAGAACCAACGGACGCCCAGACGTTGCTGGACTCCTGTTTTGCGCTGGGGGTCCCAACGGACGCCCAGACATTCGTGCTCTCTGAAGCAAACGCACTTGCAGGGAGCAAGGTCAGCGCCACGACAAGCGCAGAGGAAATCACTCTCTTCATGGGAAGTCACACCTCCAATTCCTAAGCTCCCTATATTATGACATATTTGTTACGATTTGCAAAGGGGGAACTTGGGAAAGTGAAATATTTCCACCTTGACAAGTGCCCCCGCAGGCTGGTAGCATGAGAGAAGAAAACCGCAAAATCGACGGAATACGGAGGCGCAGAACATGGAGGCACGCAAGCTGCAAACCGCCCAAGAATTCCTGGAGGCGCATAAAATTTCTACCATCGCCTTTGTCGGCACGATGGACATGGAAAAGGCACCGGCCCAGATCGAGGAGGAGCGGAAAAAGAACGACGGCTCCACGGAATACTGGGGGTCCTTTGACGAAGACGGCACGATGACCTCGCACCTGCTCAACAACATCTACCACATCCTCTATGACGGGCGCATCGTGCTCTCGGGAGGGATTGGAAACGTGTCCTCCTTGCCCGAATACCGCAGAAAGGGCGGCATCCGCGAGATCTTCCGCGCCATGTTCGCCGACATGCGCGCGCGGGGGTTTGTCTTTTCTGCGCTGTACCCCTTTTCCCATGAATATTACCGCAAGTTTGGATATGAGTACGGGTGCGGGCCCCTGCGCCAAAGATTTCCGGTCGCGGATCTTCGCGCCTTCCCCTGCCCGTACCAGGTGCGCATGCACAAGCCCGGCGAGTGCATCCAGCCCTTCCAGGACGTCTACCAGCGCTTTATCCTGGGGCTGAACATGGCCATCGTCCGGTCGGAAGCCCAGTGGGATTGGATCGAGGGCGACCCCTGGAAGGACCGCGTCTACCGCTATCTCCTGGCGGACGAAACGGGCACGCACGCCTACGTCCTCCTGCGCGCCGAGGGCACGGGCGAGGAGCGCAAGGCCGTCCTCAAGGACTTCGCCTACGACAGCCGCGAGGCGTTTTACGGCATCCTGGGCTTTTTGTACCGCCTTTCCGCGCAGTACACCTATGTCGAGGCGGTCTTTCCCCCGCAGATTGACATGCGCACGCTCCTGCCGGAGCCCTATCACGTCGAGCAGCGCGTGGACACGCACGGCATGTTCCGCGTCGTGGACGTGCCGCAGGCCCTGCGCCTGATGCGGCACCCCGAGGCCACCGGCCGCTACACCATTGGCGTCAAGGATGCGTTCCTGCCGGAGAACACCGGCGTGTACGCCGTGCGCTTTTCGCAGGGCTCGGTCAGCGTGGAGCGCACGGACGCGCCCGCGGACCTGGTCGTGGACGTGACGACCCTGGCGCAGCTCACGCTGGGCTTTGCCCCGCTGGACACCCTTCGCTACCGGCCCGACGTGGAAATCCACGGCAATCTGGAGACGCTGCGCGCAGTCTTTGTCAAGAAAGACTGCTATTTCGCGGATTACTTTTAAGAAACATAGAAAACCCAGGAAAAATCGGAAAAAAGTTACGGCGGAACCCCATGGGTTCCGCCGTAACTTTTTGTCGAAACGGGGCGTCTTACTCTAAGAAGAGAGGGAGGCGGTCAGGCGCTGCAGCAGGCGGCTCAGCGGCCGGAACAGCGCCAAGGCTGCCACGAAGTTGCCGAAGCAGTGCGCAAGGTCAAAGGGGATTCCCGAGATCCAAGCGCCCACCGCCGCGCGCCAACCGATGACGGGCAGGTAGACCAGCTCGCACAGCGCGCCGAAGGCAAGGCCAAAGGCCCCGCTCAGCACAGCCCAGCCCAACGGGGAGTCCATGCGGCGGAACGCCCATGCAAGCCCGGCGAGGATCGTCCAGACGTACAGGTAGGTCAACCACCACATCGAGAAGCCATAGAGCAGCCCTTCCAATAGGGTAAAGACGTAGATGATGTAGAGCACTTTGCGCCGGAAAGCGTGCGTGTAGACGATCACAAGAAGCGACACCAACTCGATGTTGGGAAGAAACGAGAGCGCTACCTGCGACACGAACATCGCCGCCGTGCACAGCGCCAGAAACACAAGCTCCCGTACGGTGAGCCGCATGGCTTACCAGCCCGTGGTGAGCGTGATTTCAAAGGCGTCGCCGTCGGCAATCGGCGTGCTGTCCACACCCGTGTTCAGGGTTTCGCCGCCCTTGGTGAAGCACCACCACTCCTGCGCGGATTCATCCGCCGTGTAGCCGTCCACGGTCGTGACGTACAGACCGAACTCGCTCTCCGTGCCCGAGATCAGGTTCTCCTGCTCGAGCGCCGGGCCGAGGTACTCCTCATCCGTGTCGAGCTCCACCGTGCGCGAGTCGTCCTTGCCCACGATTTCCACCGTGATGTGCTTGTCGCCCGCAGAGGTTTCCGGCCTCGTGGCGAAGTACACGCCCACAAACACCGCGACGACGACCACCAGTGCCACAAGGGATAGGATGATCTTTGTCTTCTTGTTCATTGGGGAAACGTCCTCCTCTTAAATTTTTCGCGCTCCCATCATAGCGCAGACATTGCCTTTTGTCAATCGATGGGGAAATATGTAAAATAATTGTTAAATCTCAAATCTTCGCGGCGCGATGTTGAGCACAGCGGGGTATTTGCGGTATACTGTAAATTATCAGGGAAGGATGGAGATTTATGCGCAAAATGCTGCTTTGGGTGTTGCTCCTGACGATGGGAATGCTATTGGCAGGTTGCGCCGCACCCCATGCCCGTGCACAAGGGGACGTCGCGAGCGACATCATCATATTACGCCCGGTGGATGGCAACAAGGGGAGCGAGGCCGTCGTGACGCTCAAGCCGGCGCCCACGGCTACACCCGTGCCCGCCGCGACAGCAACCGCGCCGGCTACGCCTGTGCCGACCGCTACGCCGGAGCCCACGGCGACGCCGGAACCCACGCACGCCTTGGAAGAGCCGGACCGCAGCCAGGGACAGAAGTACGTCTATTTGACGTTTGACGACGGGCCGTCCAAGCACACGCAGGACATCCTGGCGATCCTGAGCGAAAAGGGCGTCACAGCCACGTTCTTCGTCATCGGGGAGAACGCGCAGGACCGTCCGGACGCGATTCGGGCCATTGCCGCGCAAGGATCTGTCGTGGCCAACCACTCCATGACCCATAAGACGGATGAGATCTACGCCAGCGCCGACGCATTCCTGAAGGACCTGGAGGCCTGCGAGGCGACCATCCACGACATCCTGGGAGAGGACTATTGGCCGAGCGACCTCATGCGCTTCCCCTACGGCTCCACCAACCGGCGCTGCCGCGATTACCGCGACGACGTCCGTGCGGCCGGATACCGCTATTTCGATTGGAACGCCCTCAACGGCGATGCGGAGAGCGGCGCTTCCAAGAAGAGCGCGGACGAGCTCTACGAGCGGTTTGTGGAAACGGTGGACGTGCAGGCCAACCGCGGCCGCGACATCATCGTGCTCATGCACGACACCAACAGCAAACAGGCGACCGTGGAGATGCTCCCGGAAGCCATCGACTACTTGAAAAGCTTGGGCTACACGTTTGCCACGCTGGAGAACGTGCCCATGGAGGAATAGAAAATGTACGTCGCCCTTGCGCTCGCCTCTGCGCTGTTCGCAGGGGCGACTTCTATTTTGGCCAAGATCGGCATACGCGACGCGGATTCGGACCTGGTGACCGCGCTGCGCACGGGGGTGGTGCTCGTCTGCGCCTGGGGCATGGCGGCCTTGACGCACTCGCTGGGGGGAATCGCGCAGCTCTCCCCGCGGGGGGCGGTGTTCCTGGTGCTCTCCGGGCTGTGCACGGGCGCGTCCTGGGTGTGCTACTTCCGGGCGCTGCAGAAGGGGAACGTCCACGGCGTGGCGGCGATCGACAAGTCCTCGACGGTCCTGACGATGCTGCTGGCGGCGCTCCTGCTGGGCGAGCCGCTCACGGGGTGGAAGCTCCCCGGCATGGGAATCCTGGCCGTGGGAACGGTCCTCATGCTGGACTGGAGCCGCGCGCCCTCGGGCGCCCCGCGCGCGGCGGGATGGCTGCTGTACGCCATTCTCTCCGCGCTCTTTGCCGCGCTGACGAGCATCCTGACCAAGATCGGCCTGGAGGCGGTGGAGAGCAACCTGGCCACGGCCCTTCGCACGACAGTGGTGCTGGCAATGGCCTGGGCCCTCGTCTTTGCGCGGGGGAAGCAGCGCTTGGTCCGAAGCCTGGACCGGCGGACGCTGGGGTTCACGGCCCTGTCGGGCCTGGCCACGGGCGCGTCGTGGCTGTGTTACAACCGGGCGCTGCAGCTGGGCCCCGCCTCGGTCGTGGCGCCGCTGGATAAGCTGAGCATCCTGGTGACGGTGGGCTTTGCCTGCCTATTCCTGGGAGAACGGCTCAGCCGCAGGGCGACGGCGGGGCTTGTGCTGCTCACGACGGGGACGTTTTTGCTCCTGCTCTAGCCTTGGGCCGTGGCCAAGGGAGCGGGGAAGCGCATGGGGAGGTAGATCTCCGCGCGCACGATGCCCCGCTTGAGGGAAAACTGGCATACGCCGCCATACTTTGCCGCCGTGCGGCGCAGGCGCCGGACCATGATGCGGTTTCCGGATTCCGTCGCGGAGGGATAGACGCAGGAGAGCAGAAGGTATCCATTTTCGGTGGAGAGCGTAAAGCTCACCTCGCGCTTATGGCCGAGGAGGCGCTCCGTGTTGCGGATGCCGCTGTCCAGCAGCGTGGAGAGGAGGCGCGTCAGGTCGCAGTCCTGCAGGTTTGTCTCGGGAAGGGGAACGGTCCGCAAGGTCAGGATCACGTTTCGGTCCTTGGCATGCCGGACCTCTGCGGTCAAGGCCCCGTCCACGGCGGCGTTGCCCGTGCCGGTATACGGGGCGTCCAGCGCTAACGCGCCCAGCATGTCGGTTACATAGGAAGAAATGCGCGCGCAGTCGTTCAACTGGGCGAGCCCGCTGATGGCGCAAAGGTGGTTGCACAGCTCGTGGCGCATGGCCCGCAGCTCCACAACATCGTCCGAGGTCAGCCCACGGCAGACGCACAGAAGGCGAATTTTATCCAACAGGACCCGAAAGCACATAAAAACACCCCCCTTAAATTTGTGAAACGGTTTTCGGTACTGTTAGCATACAACACAAATTCACAATAAGCAAGCAAAAACGGGAAAAACTTAACATGGACATGAAAAGCCGGTAGAAAAGAATCAACAAAACATTTGCGAAAAATAAAAAATGAAGGAAAACGTCGAAAAAAGAGAGGAAAGCTGTGGGCTTGATTGACAAATACACCACCGTTTGGTATGCTAAATAGCGGTGAGAGAGGGAGGAGTGCCCATGGACATCTATCAGCGGCTGAAAGTAAAGACCTATATCAATGCTTGGGATGCGGTGTCTGCCTTTGGCTCTTCGCGCATGGAACCGGAAACGCTCGCCGCCATGCGCGACGCCGCATCCCAATACGTTCCCATTCGGGAATTGCAGCAAGCGGTCGGCCGCGAGATCGCGCAGATGACCGGAAACGAAGCGGCTTACGTCGTATCCGGCACGGCTGCGGGCATGCTCATGGCCAGCGCCGTGTGCATGGTGCGCCACCCGGAACCGGAGCTGTTTGCCATGCTGCCCGACGCGCGGGAGCTGCGCAACGAGTTTCTCCTCCTTAGGGAGCGGAAGACCAGCGTGGGCTATGCCATCAAGGCGGCCGGCGGCAAGGTCATCGACGTGGGATTTGGCAAGCACGTGACCACTGCGGACATCGAGCAGGCCATTACCCCGCGCACCTGCGCCATCGTCTACTGCGACACGCAGGTGCTGGCGATGAAGTGCCCGCCGCTGCGGATGCTGACGCTCCTTGCGCACAAGCACGACCTGTTCATGGTCGTGCAGGCGTCCGGCCAGCTGCCGCCCAAGGAAAACCTTTGGCACTACACCGTGGACAACGGCGCGGACCTGGCGATTTTTGCCGGCGGAAAGGCCATCCGCGGCGCGCAGCAGAGCGGCGTGATGGTGGGCCGCCGCGCGCTCATCGACCTGATGGACATGGCCATGCCGCCAAGAACCGGCCTAGCCTACACGGCCAGCCAGGGCCGCGAGGAGATCATCAGCGTCTACACGGCGCTCAAGCGCTTCCTGCAGCCCGGGCAGATGGAGGACCGCCTCCACGAGATGCGCGTCATGCGCGAGCAGATCGCCGAGGCGCTGGACAAGACCATGCAGTTTAAGACCACGACGCTCTATCCCGGGCCCTCGGGGCAGACCTACAGCTGGCTCGGCGTGGAGGTGCTCGGCGGCGTTTCGGCCAAGGAGCTCTCCGAAGCCCTTCTGGACCTGGACCCCGGCATCGTGGTGGGAAACTGGGAATGGCACAACGGCATCACGATCAATCCCCTCAACATGAACCCAGAGGAGGTTCCGCAGCTGGTGGAGGGGATTCTCACCTGCTATGAAAAGCTTGCAAAGGGAGGGAAGACGGCGTGAGCGTGTATGAGACGCTAAACATTCGAACCTATATCAACGCCGTGGACCCGCTTGCATCCTACGGCTGCAACCTCCTGTCCGAGGGGGTCTTGGACGCCATGGAGGAAGCCTCCCGCTCCTTTGTCCGCATGGAGGACCTGCACCGCGCCGTGGGTGAGCGCATCGCGGAGATGACGCAGAACGAGGGCGCGGCCGTGGTCGCCGGCACGGCCGCGGGGCTCATGATGTGCGCCGCGGCCCTGATGACCGGCGGCGACTACGAGCGCATGATGAGCCTGCCGGATGCGCCGGGGCTCAAGCGGGAGATCCTCGTCCTCAAGGCGCAGATGGATGCCTTCGGGGGCGAGACCAGCCTGGTCGGCGCAAAGCTCGTGCCCGTGGACGCCGGTCCCCGCCAGAAGGAAAAGCTCCGCGCAGCCATCAACGACAACACCTGCGCCATCTTTTACGCCGTGGTGCGCACGCCGAACACCCTCACCTTTGAGGAGGTCGCCGAGGTCGCCAAGCGCGCGCATGTGCCCCTGGTGGTCAACGCCATGTCGCAAATCCCCCCGAAGGAGAGCCTGTGGCGCTTTACCAAGGCCGGTGCAGAGGCGGCGGTCTTTGCCGGGGGCCGCGCGCTCTGTGGGCCGGCCAGCAGCGGCTTCATCGTGGGCAAGAAGTGGCTGACGGATGCGGTGCTCTCCATCGCGCCGCCCAAGCACAGCATTGCCTCGGTGGCCAACATCGGCCGGGAGGAGGTTGTGGGCCTGTACGTCGCGCTGGAGGAATACCTCGCGGGGGACGACTTTGCCGCCAAGATCCGCCGGGCGGAGGACCTGCTTCGAGACCTTCGCCACAGGATGGAAAAGGAGGGCTACTTCCTCTGCCGGCGCGCGTGCCCCGGACCGTTTGGGCAGAACTATCCCTACATGGTGCTGGAAATTCTGGGCGCCTATTCCGCGGAAGCGCTGGTGGAGATGCTGGCCAAGGGCGATCCCGCCATCCTCGTGCGCCGCACCTCCAACGAGGACTGCGAAAACGGCATCTACATCAACCTCGTTCTGCTCACGGACGAGCAGGTGGAGATCGTTCTGCGCCGCGTCGTGGAATGCGCCGAAAAGCTCACCCTCATGAACAAAATCTAAAGGGAGGATTCCTCCCTTTTTTTCGGGAAGAAGAAGGACAATCTATGCAGCCGAATTATAAGCGCACCAAGCTCGCCTGCTATGCGGCCATCATCACGCAGGCCGTCCAGAACAACCTGCCGCCCCTGCTGTTCGTGATCTTTCAGGAACAGTTCGGCATCACCTACGAGATGCTGGGGCGCTTGATCCTGACCAACTTCGTGACGCAGATTGGCATTGACCTCGTCTCCATCAAGCTGGCCGACCGCATCGGCTACCGCGCGTGCATGATCGCTGGGCAGCTCTGCACGGCCGTGGGCTTTGTGGGCCTGACCATCCTGCCCTTCCTGCTGCCGCCCTATGTGGGCCTGACCATCTCCATCCTGTTGGCGGCCATCGGCGGCGGCATGACGGAGGTCCTGGTCAGCCCCGTCATCGACGCCCTGCCCGGGGACGAAAAGGCCGCGGCCATGAGCATGCTGCACTCCTTCTACTGCTGGGGCCAGGTGGCGACGGTCCTCATCTCGACCCTCCTGCTCTTCGTCTTGGGGGACATGGCTTGGCGCGTGCTCCCGATCCTTTGGCTCGTGATGCCCTTGGCGAGCGTTGCCCTGGTGGCCAAGGCGCCGCTTGCGGCGGAGTCCGGCGCGGAGAGCGGCGGGATGCGCGTGCGCGACCTGCTGCGGCAGCCCCTGTTCCTCGTGGCGATGGTCATCATGACGTGCGCGGGCGCGAGCGAGCTGACCATGAGCCAGTGGGCCTCGACCTTTGCCGAAAAGGGCCTGCACGTGACCAAGGTGCTGGGCGACCTGTTGGGCCCCTGCCTGTTTGCGGTGTTCATGGGCCTGGGACGGATGCTGTACGGCCGGCTGGGCAGCCGCCTGCCCCTGAAGAAGAGCCTGATGGGCTGCGCCCTGCTGTGCGTCGTCTGCTATTTGACGGCGGCGCTCTCGCCGGTGCCGTTCCTGGCGCTGATGGGCTGCGCGGTCTGTGGGTTCTCGGTCTCGCTGATGTGGCCGGGTTCCCTCTCGATGACGGCGGCGCGATTCCCGCTCGGGGGAACGGCGCTGTTCGCCATCCTCGCGGTGATGGGGGACCTGGGCTGCTCCATCGGCCCCTGGCTCGCGGGCGCGGTCTCCGATGCGGCGCAGGATCTGCCGGCGCTGGCGAACTACGCGGCGCAGAGCGGCCTTACGCTGGAGCAGCTCGGGCTCAAGTCCGGCCTGCTGTTGGGCGTGATCTTCCCCGTCATCCTGCTGATCGGCACGGCCTTTGTGCAGGAACCCCGCTACGCCAAACAGCGCTGAGCGCGAAAATCCCTTCCCCCCGGATGTCCGGGAGGAAGGGATTTTTTTGACTTGCCGGGCGTCGATTTTTTGCATATACTGGAGAAAAGCGTCGAAAGCGAGGAACTCCGCATGCGCAGAAGATGCGCCCTGCGCCTTCCCGGGCGGCCGCTCGTGTGGCTGGCCCTGGTTTTGTGCGCCCTCTGCTGCGCCTACAGCCTTTTTCGGCTGGAAACCCTGCCCACGCAAGAGCGAATGGGCGAACTCCGGGGCGTGGTGGCCACGGTGGACGCCAACCAGGAGACGCTGCTCGTGCGGGAGGCTGTCTTTTGCGGCCGCGAGGGCGAGGAAGCGCTGGCGGGCAACGTCTTGCTGGAGTTGGAGAGCGCCTATGCGCATCCTCTGGAGGTGGGAAGCCGCCTCTGCGCAGAGGTCGTGCTGCTGCCGCTGGAGGCGCCGGACAACCCGGGCGGATGGGACGAGCGGACGCGCCTGTTCACGGACGGCGCCATCTACCGCGCGGAGGGCGAGGTCCGGGAGCACGAGGACCCGGCGCACCCGGATTGGCCGTCGCGAGCACGGGCGGCCTTTGCCGAGCACATCGCCGCGCTCCTGCCCGAGCGCGAGGAGGCGCAGGTGTTGTCGGCGCTCCTGTTCGGCGCGGACGATGCGCTCTCGGACGAAACGGCCGAGGCGTTCCGCCGCAGCGGGACGGCGCACCTGCTGGCGGTGTCCGGCCTGCACGTCGGGTTTGTGCTGGGGCTGGCGGCGCTCTGCTTCCGGTGGATGCGGAAAAACGCCTGGCCGCAGATTCTCTTGACGATGCTGGTGGTGGTTCTCTACGCGGGGGTGGCGGAATCGGCCTTCTCGGTCTGGCGTGCGGCGATCATGCTGGCGCTGGGCCTCCTGGCGCGGCGGTTTGGCCGCCGGCCGGACGGGCTCAGCTCCCTTGCGGCCGCCGTGATCCTGACGCTGCTGGTCCGGCCCATGGAGGTCATGCGCGTGGGGTTCCAGATGTCGGCGGGCGCGGTGCTGGGCGTGCTTTTGCTGGGGCCGCGGGTGGACGCGCTGCTCCAGCGCGTGTGCGAGCCGGCGTTTTTGCGCCGCTCGGTGGGCGTGACGGTCTGCGCCCAGCTCGGCGTGCTGCCGGCGGAGGTGTTTGCCTTCCACACGCTGCCCACGCTCTCCATCCTGACGAACCTGGCGGCGGTTCCGCTCTCGGCGGCCATCACCGTGCTCGGGCTGCCGACGGTGCTGCTGCACATGCTCCATCCCGCGCTGGCGGCGGCGCCGGCCTTCGTGCTGCGGCTCCTCTTGCAGGTGCTGCTCCTCCTGTGCCGGGAGGTCGCCGCCCTGCCCTTTGCGGTCCTCTCCCTGCCCGCGCCGCCCATCCTGCCGCTGGTGTGCTTCCTCGGGCTGCTCGGCCTGTGTTCGCCCTGCATGGCGGAGCTTTCCCGGCGGGGAAGGCGGTGGATCGCGGGCATCGTCCTGGCGGCAACGGCGGCCTCCCTCGCGATGTGGGTTCCGGCGGCGCTGCGCCCACGGGACCCGGAGATCGTCTTTCTCTCGGTGGGGACGGCCGACTGCGCGCTCTTGCGCTCGGCGGGCGGGAGCGCGCTGGTGGACACGGGCTGGTCGGGAAGCCAGGCTGTGCGCGCCCTTCAGCAGGAGGGCGGGGGACTGGACGCGGTGATCGTCACGCACGCGGACGCCGACCACGCAGGCGGCCTGCAAACCGTGCTGGAGAATGTGAAGGTGGGGGCGGTCTATCTTCCGCTGGGGATGTCGCGCGAATCGGTTGCGGACGCTCTTGTCGTGGCCGAGGCGCGCGGGATTCCCGTGCGCACGCTCTCCCGCGGGGACGAACTGACCGTCGGGGCGTTCACCCTGACCGTGCTTTGGCCGGAGCGCGTGCGGCCCGGGGAGGAGAATGCGGACTCCCTGGTCCTGCGCGCGGAGGCGAACGGGTGCAGCGCGCTGTTTCTGGCGGACATCCCCAGCGAGACGGAGGCGCGCTTGGGTCTGCCCGAAAGCGACGTGCTCAAGGTGCCGCACCATGGCAGCGCCAACGGCACGACCGCGCGAATGCTCCGGCTCGTGCAGCCGGAGGTCGCGGTCCTGTCCGTGGGGACGCCCAACCGCTATGGGTTCCCGGACGACGGCGTGTGCAGGCGGCTGGAGGCAGCCGGCGCGCAGATCTACCGCACGGACGAACAGGGCGCGGTGACGGTCGTCCTGTCCGAGGAAGGCGTTTCGGCGGCGGGGTTTTCCCCGCCGTCCCTGCGCGAGGTCTGGACGGGCCTGCCGGAGGAGCGAGAATAGAAAAAGGCGCGGGGGCCGGGGAGGAGAACGGTCCTCCGACGGCCCCCGCGCCTGCGCGCATTCGGTTCAGCCGGCGCACATGTGCGAGGAAAAGGCGGCAAAGGCGCGGCGGTCCGGGGGGCTGATCTCCTCGGGCGCGGGAAGGGCGTCCAGGGGGAACCAGCGCAGCTCCGTGACCTCGTCCGGGTCGATGAGCGGGTCGCCCGAAAAGCGCGTGCAGATGTAGAAGACCCCCACGATGAAAACGTGGTCGCCGTTGGGGTAGGTGTAGCGGGTGTCCGGACCGGAGAAGACGCCCAGCAGCGTCATTTCTTCGGCGGTGAGGCCCGTTTCCTCGTAGAACTCCCGGCGGGCGGCTTCCTCGGGCGTCTCGCCGATCTTCAGCGAGCCGCCGTGCATGGACCAGAATCCGTTGTCCCTGCGGCGCTGCAGAAGGACCTTGCCCTCGCGGACGGGGAAGATGCCCGCGCCCACGGCGATGATCTCCTCGTGGCCGATCTTTTGACGGAGGGATTCGATGTAATCCATGTGCATCGCGCCTTTCTCTTGTGGATTTAGCGATTCAGCTCGCTCTGCGGACCGACGGCCTTGTGGCTCTCGATGATGGAGACAATCTCCCGCAGGTCGGAGGAGGGCAGGTCGCCGGGGATCGTGTTCTTGACGGAGCTGGAGGCGTTGCCGAACTCCAGCGCCTTGCGCGGGTCGTTGTACTGCAGAAGGCCGAAGAGCACGCCCGCGACGTACGCGTCGCCCGAACCCAGGCGGTCGACCACGTCGATGTTTTCATAGGGCGGCTCGGTGTAGAAGGCGTCCTCCTCGCGGGAGTAGAGGATGGAGCCAAAGGTGTGGATCTTGGGGCTGATGACCGTGCGCTGGGTGGTGGCCACGATGCGCACGCCGTACTCCGCGCAGTAGCTCTTCATGATGTCGCGCAGCTCGCCCGTCTTGCGGAACATGCGGCGGCTCGTCTCCTCGGAGATGAACAGGATGTCCACATAGGGAAGGACCGCCTGGATCGTCTCGCGGGCTTCGTCCTCGCTCCAGAGGTTGGCGCGGTAGTTGATGTCAAAGGAGATGGCCGCGCCGCCCGCCTTAAACTTCTTGATGAGTTCGATCGCGACCGCGCGCGTGTTGGCGCTGAGCGCCAGCGAGATGCCACTGGTGTGGAAGATGCGCGCGTCGGTGTAGACCGCCTCCGGGATTTCCTCCATGGAGATGTTGTTGATGGAGGAGTACATGCGGTCGTAGACGATGGAGGGCTTGCGCGGGTGCGCGCCGCTCTCGTAGTAGTAGACGCCCAGGCGCGCCCCGGGCGTGGAGTCGTAGATCAGGTAGTCGTCCGAAACGCCCACGAAGCGGACGCGGTTTTTGATGTAGGTTCCCAGGTCATTCGCCGGCAGCTTGGAGATGATGCCCGTGCGCAGGCCCAGCAGGGAAATGCCGGAAGCGACGTTGAGTTCCGAGCCGCCCGCGCGCTTTTCGAAGATCTCGCCGCGCACCATGCGCTCGTTCTGTGGCGGGGAAAGGCGAAGCATGATCTCCCCAAAGGACATCATATCAAAGGACTTTTTTTCCATGGTCAAAGGTTACCCCCTATTTTTTGCCGCGCCGCATGTATGTGTTTTCGGGCGGCATTCTGTACACATTTTATTGTACCCGTCCCGGGTGCGCTTTGTCAATGAAAACCCACGGCCCGGGTTGCCGGCAGGCGCTTGTAAGTTTATTGAAATTGGTCTATAATTTTGATAGAATTTTTGCCAGGGGGGAAGAAAGATGCAGCTCAACAGTTTTGCAGAGGCCATTCAAAACAACAATCTCACGGTTTACGGCGTGGTCGTCCGGCAGCATGATGCGGAAATCGGCTCGCACTTTTGGCGCACGGACGAACGGATCAACGTCCACTCCCTGTCCAAGTCCTTCCTGTCCTGCGGCGTGGGCATCGCCATCTCCGAGGGCCTGATGGGCCTGGACGATCAGGTGATCTCCTACTTCCCGGAGAAGCTGGATGCGGCGCCCAGCCCCTGGCTGCAGGAGCTCACCGTGCGCCACCTTCTGACCATGTCGCCGGGCCACAGCAAGTCCCTGCTCATGAACGGCGTGCGCGACGAGCTGGAGGACACCGATTGGGTGCACTACTTCCTCAACTATCCGATGGACTTTGAGCCCGGCACCCGCTTTGCCTACGACACGGGCGCGACCTTCCTTTGCTCGGCCATTCTGCAAAAGCAGGCGGGCATGACGGCGCTGGAGTACCTCAAGCCCCGCATCTTTGCGCCGCTGGGCATCCGCAATCCCCAGTGGTTCACCAGCCCCGACGGCATCACGCTGGGCGGCGCCGGCCTGCACCTGAACACCAGGGAGATCAGCCGCTTTGGGCAGATGCTTCTGCAACATGGCGAGTACGCGGGCAAGCAGCTCGTTCCGGCGGACTACCTGGCCATGGCGACCTCCAAGCAGATTGAAAATTCGGGAACCCCGGACTGGAGCTGCGGCTATGGGTTCCAGTTCTGGATGTGCGTGCCCGAGCACATTTACCGTGCCGACGGCGCAAACGGACAGTACTGCATCGTTTGCCCGGATCAGGACGCGGTCATCGCGATCACCTCGCACGAGGAAAAGAACTTGCAGGGCATTTTGGACTGCGTTTGGCAGGAGATTCTGCCGCAGCTCTGATGCCGGTAGAAAAAAGAGGAACCAAAGATGCACTTGGAATTTCGCTCGCTCTTCAGCGGCTCGACCGGGAACAGCACCCTGGCCGCGTTTGACGACACGGTTTTGCTCATTGACGCGGGCCGCACGGGAAAGCTATTGGACGAGGCTGTGCGCAGCCAGGGCTTTGACATGCGGCGGGTGCGCGCCATCCTCATCACCCACGAGCACATTGACCACATCCGCGGCGTCGGGGTTCTTGCGCGAAAATACGGCATGGAGGTGTACGCAAGCCCCGGCACCTGGGCGGCCATGGCCGACAAGGTGGGCGAGATCCCCGCGCGCCAGCGGTGCGAGTTCACGCCGGACGAGGACTTTTACATCGACCGCATCAATGTTCTGCCCTTTTCCATCCCGCACGATGCGGCGCAGCCCACGGGCTTTGCCCTCTCCTGCGGAGGCAAAAAGGTATCGGTGATGACGGATCTGGGGCATACTACGAGGGAACTCCTGACCAGGGTGGAGGGCTCGGATGTGCTCCTGCTGGAGGCGAACCACGACATTCAGATGCTGACGGACGGCTCGTATCCCGAGAGGCTCAAGCGCCGCATTCTCTCCAACAAAGGGCACCTGTCCAATGAGGCCTGCGGCCGCGCGCTGACGGAGCTGCTCCAGATCGGCGTGCCGAACGTGTATCTCGGGCACCTGAGCGAGGAAAACAACGTGCCGGAGCTCGCCTATTCGACGGTTGCGCGGATGGTGGAGGATTTTGGCGCGCGCGTGGGAAGGGATGTGCAGATCCACATGACCTATCCCAACCGCGCGGCGGAAGCCTTTTCCCTGTGAGAGGAGAATCTTACAGGGGAGAGGGTCGAAAGTGAAAAACGTCTACAAGGCGATGGGGCTGCTGGCCGTGCTGTGCGCACTGGCAGCCCTTTTTGCGTGCACAAAAGAGAATCCCGCGCCGTCCGCAGCGCCGGATTCCGTGACCATTCGCAGCCAGGCGGCCAGCGGGGACGAGGATTTGGCCGACATGGTTGCGCGGCTGTCGGCAAGCGTGGTCGGAATCGCCACCAAGCAGAACGGGCAGCAGGGCATTGGATCGGGCGTCATCGTCAGCCAGAACGGCTACATCCTGACCAACCACCACGTCGCCGCCGAAGGAACGGAGGTCACCCTCATCTTCGCCGACGGCACCAAGGAGCTGGCCAACACGGTCTGGAGCAGCCAGGCCCTGGATCTGGCTATCGTCAAGGCGGAAGAGGGAACCTATCCCGCCGCGAGCATGGGCAGCGTGGAGAACACGCGCGTGGGCGAGCAGGTCGTGGCCATCGGCACGCCCCTTGCGCTGCAGTTCCAGCACACCGTCACCGGCGGCATCGTCAGCGCGCTCAACCGAACGCTGCAGGTGCCCTCGGGCCGCAGCACCGCGTTCATGGAACAGCTCATCCAGACGGATGTGGCCATCAACCCGGGCAACTCCGGCGGACCGCTGCTCAACCAGCGCGGGGAAGTGATCGGCATCGTCACCGTGCGCGTGGAGGAGGCCGCCGGCATTGGGTTCGCCATCCCCATCGACATCGCCAAGCCCATTGTCGAGCACTTTTTGACGGACGGGTCCTACGTCACGCCCAAGATGGGCGCCTACCTCTTTGACAGCGAGATCGCCCGGTACTATGACGCCAACAGCACCATGACTACGGGCCTGTACGTCATCGACGTGGAGCCGGGCAGCGCCGCGCAGACCGCCGGACTGCGGAAGGGGGACATCCTCCTGCGGGCGGACGGGCGCGAGTGCAAGACGCTGCTGGACCTTCGCTACGTTTTGTTCTCCCACAAGGTGGGCGAAACGCTTGCGCTCGAGGTGCAGCGGGAGGGGGAGGTGCTCCAGATCTCGCCCACCCTCACCGCCGCGGGGGAGGAAATCTGATCCCCTTCCATCTTGCGGTCGACAGCGCGCGAACAATCGGGTATAATGGCCTTGAGGTGAAGAAGATGAATCGAGAGGCGAAGCGGCTGTTGGCGGTCAACGGGCTGTATGCGCTCGTTCCCCTGTTGCTGCTGTGGATTCCGCAGTTGTTCGCCGGCCTGCAGCTGGAGGCGTATGGCCCCGGCTACGTCCTGTACATGGTGGGAATGGAGGCGGGGATCATCGCAGTGCCCGCGCTGGCGTATCTCCTGACGCCGTTTGGGCGCGCTTCCGCTCGGGATTTCTTTGCGCAAAAGCCGACGAGCGCCATCCTTCTGGTGGTGCCGCTGGCCTTTTGCGCGTATTTTTTTGTCAACGGCGTCACGGCCTGCTGGCTGGCGGTCCTGCAGATGCTGGGCTTGACCCCGGCCGCCTCCGCCGTCCCCCAGCCGGAAGGTGTGGGGCAGTTCTGGCTGGCGCTGTTCACCATCGCCGTCGTTCCCGCGCTGTGCGAGGAGTTTTTCTTCCGCGGCGTGCTGCTGCCGCGCCTGCTCCGCAACCTGCGCCCGACCGCGGCGGTGCTGCTGGCGGGCTGCCTGTTCGGCCTGGTGCATGGGGATCTCTCCGCCCTGCCCGGCCACGTCCTGCTCGGCATCGGCCTTTGCTTGGTCGCGTACTGGACGCGATCCATCTGGTATACCGTGCTGTGGCACGTTCTGCAGAACGGAATCGCCGTCCTCATCGTCACCCTTTCGTCCGAGATTTTGGAGGCGGCCGGGACTGCGCAGAGCGCGGCGCTCGCCCAGCAGCCGGTGGCGCTGTTGGCGGGCGGGCTGATGCTCCTGCTCCCCTTTGGCGTGGGCACGGCGCTGTTCCTCTCGCTCCTGTACATCACGACAAGGGGGCAGAGGCAAGCGCCCCTGGGGCGGGAAGAAGCGCGCGCTCCCTTCTGGGCCTGGACGCCGTTGGCGGTGGGGCTGGCCTGCTCCCTTGCGTTGTACGTGCTCTCCACCGTGCAGATGATGGGAGGCGGCCTATGATGCGCGCGGCCCTGCTGTGCGTGGGCAAGCTCAAGGAGCGGTATTGGCGGGAAGCCTGCGCGGAGTACCAAAAGCGGTTGACGCGCTATGCCGCCCTGGAGGTCATCGAGGTTCCGGACGCCCCGGAGCCCGTGCACGAGAGCCCCGGCGCCGAGGCGCAGGTTCTCCGCACCGAGGGGGAGCGCATCCTGGCCAAGATCCGCCCGGACGACGTGGTCGTGGCTCTGGCGGTCGAAGGGAAGGCGCTGGATTCCGTCGCGTTTGCCAAGCGCGTGGACGCGCTGTCGCAGCGCGGCCGCGTGATCTTTGTCATCGGCGGATCGCTCGGCCTGTCGCCCGAGGTCTATGCCCGCGCCAACGAGCGCCTCTCCTTTTCCACGCTGACGTTTCCCCACCAAATGATGCGCGTGGTCTTTCTGGAGCAGCTCTACCGCGCCTGCCGCATTCTGTCCGGCGAGCGGTACCACAAGTAGCGCAAGGAGGCCAGTTTTAGGGGATTTTTGACGAAAAACCCACAATATCCCCACAATCCCGGGGAGTTATGAACAAGTTATCCACAGATTTTGTGGATAAAACACTTTGTCAGCTTTGTGAAAAGTTTATCCACATCCGCCGTCCGGCATTGTGGATAAGTGGAAAACATCTGTGGATAAGCGGGCGGCGCTGTGGAAAAGGCAGGGAAAAGGCGTGGACATGCACGGCGGCCCGCAAACAAATTGTAGCTTACGCGTTTTTAACAAATATGCGTGGAGAAGGAAGGGTGACCATGAACGTACGAGTCTATCCCAACGGGGATCTGGCCGCCATTGCGGCGGCGGTTCTGATCGCAGGGCAAGTTGTGGACAATCCGCGCAGCGTGCTGGGCCTGGCGACGGGGTCCACGCCCTTGCCCATCTACCGAGAGTTGATCGCCATGGCGCACCGGGGGGTGCTGGACTTTCAGCACGTGACGACCTATAACTTGGACGAATACGTGGGCCTGGGGCCGGACCATCCCTGCTCCTATCGCCGGTTCATGCAGGAGAACCTCTTTTCCCACCTGCAGATGCGGCCGGAGCAGATCCACATCCCCAACGGCCTGGCGCAGGACCCGGAGGCCGAGTGCCGCGCCTATGACGCCGCCATCGCCGCGGCGGGCGGGCTGGACTTGCAGCTCCTGGGCCTGGGGTCCAACGGGCACATCGGGTTCAATGAGCCCGCGCCGCGCTTTACCACCAACAGCTACTGCGTTCGCCTGAGCGAGCAGACGCGGCGCGACAACCACCGCTTTTTCGAGGATGGCGAGCAGGTGCCCACGCACGCGCTGACCATGGGCATCGCCTCCATCATGCAGGCCCGGCGCATCGTGCTCGTGGCCACCGGGATCAAGAAGGCGCAGGCGGTCCGGAGCATGGTCTGCGGACCCGTGGACCCCATGGTCCCGGCGTCCATTCTGCAGATGCACCGCCACGCGACCATCCTGCTGGACGCGGACGCCGCGTCGCTCCTGTGAGAAGGGGGGAAGCGGCCATGGCGGGCTGGAGCAAGGAAGCCGAGGCGCTCCTGGTCGAGCGCTTTGGGCGGGATTCCGTCCTCGCGCTGGCGACGGTGGAGGCGGGAATTCCGCATGTGCGCAGCGTCAACGCGCTGTACGACGGCGGCGCCTTTTACGTCCTCACGCACGGACAGTCGAACAAGATGCGCCAGATCGCGGAAAATCCCCTCGTGGCGATTTGCGGCGATTGGTTTACCGGCCACGGCATAGGGGAAAACTTGGGGGCCTTCGGCAAGCCGGAAAACGCCGGGATCGCGCAGAGGCTGCGCGCGGCGTTTTCCGCGTGGATCGACAACGGGCACAATGACCTGCAGGACGAGAACATCTGCATCCTCCGCATTCGCTTGCGGGACGGCGTTCTGCTCTCCCACGGTTCGCGGTACGAGATTCGCGCAGAGTGAAGAGAAAAAAGCGCCCCTGCCGTCTATGCAGACGGCAGGGGCGCTTTTGCGGTTCAAGGGGCGGCGTCAACGCGTGCGGGGCCAGGCGCCATAGAAGTGCGGGATGAGCATATCCGTCTCCGCGTCCAGGCCGTGGGTGCCCAGACCACCCTCGATTTCGTGGCAGCCGTGGTCCGGGGCAAAGGCCAGAAGGGAGTCGTAGGCGCTCCAATAGCGCCGCGCAATGGAGGCCAGCTGCGCAAAGGCGTCTGCATTGGCGCGCAGTGCGCGCAGCGCCTCCTCGCTCTCGGGCGAATAGCGGTGCATGGCCGCGTCGTAGTTGCCGTTGTAGACGACGATCAGGTCGTGGCTGTCCTCGCGCAGGAGCTGCTCGGCGCGCGCGTGGACCTCGTCGAGGGAGTCCAAAATGTAGTACTCCATCGGCCGGTCCAGAAAGATCTTGGACAGCGTGCTGCCCGAGGTCGAGACGATGGCCGGGCGGAATCCCGCGCGCAGGGCGGCGTCAAAGAGCGTGTCCACGCGGAGAATAGGCTTTGCATAGCTGCAAATGCCATGGAGCTCGGGCTGCATGCCCGTGTACATGGACGCAAAGCAGACGGGCGTGACCGGGGGATAGACGGACTGCATGGGCAGGGCCAAGGGCGCGTTCTCCAGCACGGGAAGAAAGTCCTCCGTGTGGCGCGCGAAGAGGTAGTGCGCAATGCCGTCCGGGTGATAGAGAAGCACGCGGCGGGCGGGGCGTCCGCCCAGCGCGGTCTGCGCGTAGCGCTCCAGCGCGAGGTTGGGCGCGCCGGCGCCCTGCGGCGGGGCAAAGCCCATCAGGCGCGCAATGGATGCGGCGACAGAGGAAATGCCGTTGGATGCGTAGATGGCCATGCAAACGACCTCCTTTCCGGTATGCCGTCCGAGCGGGAACGGCTAGAGCAGGCAGAGCAAAACCACGAGGAGCAGGACAAGCGCCGCGCTCAGGCCGAGAACGGGGAGCAGACACCCCAAGCACCCGCCCCGACGATACATCGGCGGGCGGCCGGGCGGCGGGGGCGGGGGCATGCCCGGTCCACCCATCCGGGGACCGCGCGGCCCCCCAAAGGGACGCCTTCCACCGCCAAAGGGCGCGCGGCCCCTTCCCCCAAAGGGAGGAGGACCGCCGCCGGGACGGGGAGGCCGGGGACCTCTCATCATAGAAACGCCTTC
This sequence comes from Candidatus Spyradocola sp., assembly GCA_050942925.1. GTDB lineage: Bacteria > Bacillota > Clostridia > Christensenellales > UBA1750 > Spyradocola. The sequence goes on along the minus strand of JBMNOF010000005.1, from coordinate 4,683 downwards.
TTTCGAAACAGACGGAAAATCCTTAGGTGCGGGCAAAGCCCACGGATTCCAGGAAGCGCAGGAAGCCCTTGCGGCCCGCGTCGTCCTGCTTGAAGACGCCGCAGTCCATCAGCACGCGCGCGCACTTGTCCGCAACGCCCTGCTGCAATACGGCGCGGACGTTCTCCGGGGTGATCTGCACGCTGTTGCGCAGCGCGTTGACCCAGGGAATGTGCTTGTAGAGCGGCGTGTCCGGGTCCACGGAGATTTCGCGATTCCCCGTGAGGAGCTGCTCCAGCGCGCGAAGCTCCTCTTTGAGGCGGCCGGGCAGGATGAACAGGCCCATCACCTCGATCAGGCCGATGTTCTCCATCTTGATGTGGTGCAGGTCCGCGTGCGGGTGGAAGATGCCCATCGGGTGCTCGGCCGTGGTGCGGTTGTTGCGCAGGACGAGATCAAAGACGTAGTCCTCGCCGTCCCGGCGGAGAATGGGCGTGATGGTGTTGTGCGGCGCGTCCGTGTAGTGCAGGATGTTGAGACTCGGGTCGCTCCACTGCCGCCAGGCCGTGAGGACGGCTTCCGCAACGTCCAGAAGGCGGCGGGCATCCGTTCCGCGCAGGCGGATGGTGCTCATGGGCCAGTTCAGGATGCCGGCGGAGACCGCTTCATCCGGGCTGTGCAGCGGAAGGGACAGGGGCGCCACGGTCATGGGGAAGACGTAGGCCCCGCCCTGGAAGTGGTCGTGCGAGAGAATGGACCCCCCGACGATGGGCAGGTCGGCGTTGGAGCCGATGAAGTAATGCGGGAACTGGTCCACAAACGCAAAGAGCTTTTCAAACGAGGAGCGATCCACGTGCATGGGCTTGTGGACCTCGTTGAACACGATGCAGTGCTCGTTGTAGTAGAGGTACGGCGAGTACTGCATGTGCCACGGCTCACCGCAGAGCGTCACGTCCACAAAGCGGTGGTTCTGCCGCGCGGGGAAGCCGGGACGGCCGGCATAGCCGGGGTTTTCCACGCAGAGCATGCAGGGCGGGTAGGCCGTGCTCTTCTTCAAGCGCGCCGCGGCGATGTCGCGCGGGTCCTTTTCGGGCTTGGAGAGGTTGATGGTGATGTCCAGCGGCCCGACCATGGTGTCGGCCCGGTATTGAATGTTGCGGGCGATGTCGTCCACGCGGATGTAGTTGTTGTCGCGGCAGAGGCGGTAGAACCAGTCCGTTGCGGCCTTGGGCCCCTCTTGATTGTACAAACGCATGAAGCGCGTGCAAAGTTCCGAAGGCCGCGGCGTGACCGCGCCCATCAGGCGGGCGCCGAACGCATCGCGCTCGCCCGTCGTGTCCGCGCAGACGCCGCGGGACACCGCATCCTCGGTGAGCGCCTGCAGATAGGGCGTGACCGTCTGCGGGAGGGGGGCGTCATCCGCTTCATAGGGGGAATAGGGCGCAGGCGGCGCCTCCAGATGAAGTACATCCAGAAGCAGATTCCGGCAAAACGGAATGTCCTGCCGCTCAATCAAGTGATGATGCAGCGCAAAAGCCAGTAATCCTTCCAGCGGATGGTTCGCCATGCCGATGACCTCCTTATGTGCGTTGGATTCTACTTTCATTATAGCGCGGTTGTAGGCAAAAGTGTAAGGAAATTTGTTGAATGGGGATGAAATAATGATGGGAATGAAGGACCCACGGCTTGACGGCGAACCCCGGTGCGGTCATAATAAAGGGGAAAGAAGACGACCGCGCAGTTCCGTTGCGCGGGAAGGAACGGAGGCATGGACATGTTTGACAAACGCACCATCGCCGCAAACCTACGGTCCGAGGCGGCAAAGAAGGAATTTCACCTGCTCTATGGGGGAGCGGAGAGCGTAGCCTCCGAGGAGGCGGCCCGCTACGAGGCCCTGCTGGACGCCTATGTGGCGCACTTTGGCTGCGAGGGCGAGGCGCCCGTGTTCTTCTCGTCCCCCGGGCGGACGGAGATCGTGGGCAACCACACCGACCACAACAACGGCCTGGTCCTTGCGGCGGCCGTCACGCTGGACACGCTCGCCGCCGCCGCCCCGACCGCGGACGGCCGCATCACCCTCTACTCGGAGGGGTATGACAAGCCCTTCTTGGTGGATACGGCCGACCTGGAAAAGAAGGAAGAGGAGAAGAACACCACCAATGCCCTCATCCGGGGCGTGTGCCGCAAGCTGCACGACATGGGCTATTCCATTGGCGGGTTCAATGCCACGGTCACCTCGCGCGTGCTCTCCGGCTCGGGCCTCTCGTCCTCGGCGGCGTTTGAGGTGCTGCTGGTCTGCATTCTGGACGGGCTGTACAACGGCTCCATCCTCGACGGCGTCACCCGAGCCAAGATCAGCCAGTGGGTGGAGAACAACTACTTTGGCAAGCCCTCGGGGCTCATGGATCAGAGCGCTTGCTCCATCGGCGGCCTGGTCGGCATCGACTTTAAGCACGCCGATCCCAAGATCAGTGCCTATTCCTTTGACTTTGCCGCGCGGGGATTCAGCCTCGTGGTCCTTGCCACCAACTCCAGCCACGACGATCTGACGGACGAATACGCCTCCATTCCCCGCGAGATGAAGGATGTGGCCGAGGCCCTGGGCGGAAAGGTGCTGCGCGACATCAAGGTCGAGCAGCTGCTGGAGCATCTGCCCGAGGTGCGAAAGAAGACCTCGGATCGCGCGGTGCTGCGCGCACTGCACTACTACGACGAGAACGAGCGCGTCCGCGCGATGTACGCGGCCCTGGAAAACGGCGACCTGGACGCCTTCCTGGACGGCGTCGTGCGCAGCGGGGAGTCCAGCTGGAAACTGCTGCAGAACCTCTACGTTGGGGGAAGCACGGAGCAGAGCCTGGCCCTGGCCTGCGCCCTGGCCGAGAGGATGCTGCGCGGGAGCGGGGCTTGGCGCGTGCACGGCGGCGGCTTTGCCGGAACCATTCTCGCCTTTGTGCCGCACTATAAGCTCGCGGCCTTTGTCGAAAAGATGGATGCGGTCTTTGGCGCGGGCGCCTGCACGGTGCTGGGCATCCGGCCCGTGGGCGCAAAGAAGGTCGAGCTGTGATGGAGATACAGACGAGCTCCGTCGAGCAGACGGAGGAAGTTGCCGCTGCCCTTGCCCCCACGCTGCACAAGGGGGATCTCCTCCTCCTGCACGGGGGCTTGGGCGCGGGAAAGACGGCCTTTGTTCGCGGCCTGGTGCGCGGCCTTTCGGGAGACGAAGACGAGGTCTCCAGTCCCACGTTCGCCCTGATGAACCGGTACGAGGGGAGAATCCCGCTCTTTCACTTCGATCTCTATCGCCTCGGCTCCGAGGAGGAGGTCTTGGACCTGGGATTTGACGAGATCTTCTTTGGCGGCGAGGGCGTCTGCGCGGTGGAGTGGAGCGAGGTGGCCGGCGGGCTCTTTGATGGGGCGCCGGTCATACACGTGACGCTTCAGGGCGAAGGGGACGAGCGCACAATTTTGGTGGAGGGAATACATGGTACTCTTGACGTTGGACGCCTCGTCCAGCACGGCATCCGTGTGCGTGACGAGGGATGATGCGCTGCTCTACGAGAGCTATCTGCACAACGGCCGCATGCACGCCGCCGTGCTCATGCCCATGGTGGAGGATGCGCTGCGCTGCGCCGGACTGGAGATTGCGGACGTGGACGTCTTTGGATGCGTGGTCGGGCCGGGATCGTTTACGGGCGTGCGCATCGGCGTTGCCACGGTCATGGGCCTTGCGGGGGACAAGCCCTGCGCGCCCGTGGACGGCCTGGAGGCGCTTGCCGCACAGGGAGCGGGCTTTTCGGGGCTGCTCTGCCCCATTTTGGACGCGCGCGCGGGACAGGTCTACGCCGCGATCTTTGACGGTGCGGGCGCGCGGCTGACGCCCGATGCGCCCATCAAGCTGGAGGCGCTGTTGGAGGATCTGCGCGGGCGCGGGGAGCCCTGCCTATTCCTCGGAGACGGTGCGGCGGCGAACCTGGAGCGCCTGAGGGAGGAGCCGTTTGCGCGTATTGCGCCGGAGCCGCTGCGGGGATTGCGCGCCTCCTTTGCCGCGCAGATCGCGGCCCGGAGGCCGGAGACCTACGTGTCGGCGGCACAGCTGCGGCCGCTCTACCTGCGCGCGCCGCAGGCGGAGCGGGCGCGCAACGAGCGGCTCGGTTTGGCGGGAGAGGGGGAGAAGAATGGCTGAGATCACCGTGCGGGAGATGCGCCTGGAGGACATCGACGGGATCATGGAGATCGAGCACAACTCCTTTGCCATCCCGTGGACGAAGCAGGACCTCATTGGGGAGCTCTCCAACACCGCGGCGCGGTACTTTGTCGTGCTGGAGGACGAAAAGGTCGTCGCCTATGCCGGCACATGGCTCATCATCGACGAGGGACACATCACGAACGTGGCTGTACACCCGGACAAGCGCGGGATGGGATATGGCACGCGCGTGCTCTACGCGCTCATCCAGGCGGCGGTGGACGTAGGGGTGCAGTACATGACGCTGGAGGTGCGCGTGAGCAACGAGCCGGCGCTGGCGCTCTACAAGAGCTTTGGATTTAAGAAGGCGGGCCTGCGCAAGAAGTACTACGAGGACAACGGCGAGGACGCGCACATCATGGTCAACGACCGCTTGCCCCAGGGGTTGGAGCGCGTCTGCAAGGCGCATCCGGAGTTCTTTCCCCAAAGCGAGGCGCAATAGAAAAGGCCCCCGCGGGAGA
>JBMNOF010000047.1:0-14674 GCA_050942925.1 Candidatus Spyradocola sp. | reverse complement strand
CGGCGGATGCGCACGGGTTCGTCCGACCCCATGGAGATCAGTTCCTGGCCGTCGGCGCAGATCATGGCTGGAAGCGACCGGGGCCTGATCCGCACGCAAATCTCCTGATCCGGGGCGAGCATGACGGGGCGCGCTCGCAGAGAATGGGGACAGATTGCCATGAGAGAAAGACAGGAGAGCCTGGGATGCACGATCGCGCCTCCACAGGAAAGGGCATAGGCGCTTGCGCCCGTCGGTGTGGAGACGAGAATGCCATCGGCGACGTAGTGATCGAGCTTAAAGCCGTCGACTTCCACGTCCGCGCGCACCACCGCGAGGGAGGATTCCCTGCGCACGACGATGTCGTTGAGCGCGTCCACTTCCCGGTCCTGCCAGGTCGCCCGGAGCATGAGCCGCCGCTCGATCTCGTAGTCGCCCTGGAGCACGCGGTCCAGCGCTTCGGGAAGACCAGAGGCCTCAACCTCCGAGAGGAAGCCCAGCTGGCCGAAGTTGGCCCCCAGCACCGGCACGCCAAAGACCGCCGCGCGGCGCCCCACCGAAAGGATGCTGCCGTCCCCGCCGCAGACGATCAACAGGTCGCTGTGCTGGATGACCTCTTCCCGGGACAGCGCCGCTCCCCCCGAAATTTCCGCGCGGTCGCTGCACACCTCGATGCCCTCGCTCCGCAGCCGCGCCGCCGCCGAAAGCACCGCCGCGTCCACCACTTCGCGGTGAGGGCCCTGCATCAGGCCCACACGTTCGATCTTCATTCGAGGCCCTCCCTTTTCTTCTCTTACAGTATACACGGAACGATCAGAATATACAATATTTTTTGTAAATTTATACAGAATGGACCTCCGCCAACACGGCTTCCACCGCACTCTCCGCATCCAGGCCTTGGCCCGTGCCGGCGCACAGGTGCAAAAGGAACTCCACGTTTCCCTCCGCCCCGCGAATGGGAGAAACCGCAAGGCCCAAGGGAGTAAAGCCCAGGCCTGGGGCCGCGGCGATGGCCTCCAACAGCACCTCGCGGTGCACCTGCGGATCGCGGACGATGCCGCCCTTGCCCACCTGCTCGCGTCGAGCCTCAAACTGAGGCTTGATGAGGATGGCAAGGTGCGCGCCCTCGCGCACGCAGGTGCGAACCGCCGGCAAGACCAGCCGCGTCGAGATGAAGGAGACGTCCATGGACGCAAAGTCGGCGTGTTCTCCGCCGAGCAGCTCCGGCGAAAGCGTCCGCGCGTTGACGCGCTCGAGCACCGTCACGCGCGGATCGTTGCGCAGCTTCCAATCCAGGAGCCCATAGCCCACATCCACGGCAAAGACGCTCTTTGCCCCGTTTTGCAGCATGCAATCCGTGAACCCGCCCGTGGAAGAGCCGACGTCCAGGCACACAAGGCCGGAAAGATCGAGGGAAAAGGCTTGGATCGCGCGCTCGAGCTTGAGGCCGCCGCGGCTGACATAGGGGATTTTATCCCCCTTCACCACCAGACCCGCGTCGGTTTTCAAGGGAAGGGCCGGCTTGTCCAACCTCTGCCCGTTTTGGAAGACGCGTCCCTCCATGATGAGGGCGCGCGCCATCTCCAGCGTGTCTGCTGCTTGCAGGCGCACAAGGGCTTCATCCAGTCTTTCTCTCTTCATCGCTCTTCTTTCCCTGCTTCCTCTTGTTCGTTCGCCTCCGCGCCCAGGAGATGCCGCAGGCTGCGGCAGATGCCCTCGACGTCCAAGCCGCAGGCCGCCAACTGCTGCGCGCGCGTTCCGTGCGGAACAAAGGCGTCCGGAATGCCCAGCGGCAGAACGCGCGCGGGCAGGCCCAGCTGTGCGCTTCGCACCGCCACCAGCGCGCCAAACCCTCCAATCGCCGCGTTTTCTTCCAGGGTGACGATGGGCAGGCGCGCATACTTTTCCAACATGCGATCGGGCAAGGGCTTGACCTTGCGGCAGTTCACGACCTCGATCTCCAGCCCCTCCAGGGCCAAGGTATCCGCGGCCATCATGGCCGGATTGACCATCGAGCCCACGGCAAAGACCACGGCCTTTGCCCGATGCGCAACGCTGACCACCTGCCAATCCCCCTTTTGCAGGGGGAGGATGTTGTGCGCCGCCGAACTTTCGGCCTTGGGATAGCGGATGACGACGGGGCCGTCTGCGTCCTTGGCCCAGCGGAGCATCATCTCGAGTTCCTGCGCGCAGGAGGGCGCCAGGATCGTCAAGCCCGGCACGTGCGACAAGTAGGAAAGGTCAAACGCCCCCTGGTGGGTCGCGCCGTCCTCCCCAACGAGTCCCGCATGCCCCACGAGAAAGACCGCGTGCAGGTTCTGCAGGGCCACGTCGTGCACGATCTGGTCGTAACCGCGCTGGAGGAAGGTCGAATACACGACAAAGAAGGGTTTGGCTCCGCCCGCAGCCAGTCCCGCGGCCAACGTCACGGCATGCTCCTCGGCGATTCCCACGTCAAAAAACCGGTCCGGAAACGCTTCGGCAAATCCTGCAACGCCCGTGCCGTCCCGCATGGCGGCGGTGATGACGCAAACCGACGGGTCCTCGCGCCCGAGCTCCAGGAGCGTTTGGCCGGCGCAGGCGTCATAGCCCGGCGCTGGTGCGGACTCGTGCTCGATAAAGTACGGCGCGACGCCATGGTACTTATCGGGCTTTTCCTCGGCGGGCTTATAGCCATACCCCTTCTGCGTCACGGCATGGACGAGGACGGGGCGGCCGAGGTTCTTGGCGCGCGTGAGGTTGCGAATGAGGAGGGAAAGGTTGTGGCCGTCGATCGGGCCCAGATAGGTAAAGCCCAGGTCCTCAAAAAACTGGCCGTGCACAAGTAGGTACTTGACGGAGTTTTTCACCGTATAGACCGCATCGTGCAGCACGGGCCCCACGCCCGGAATCCGCTTGAGGAATCCGGCCGTCCGGCTCTTGAACCGCCAATACCCGCGATTGGAGCGCAGGCGGTTCAAGTATTCCGACAAGGCGCCGACGTTTTTCGAGATGGACATCGTGTTGTCGTTGAGCACGACGACCAGCGGAAGCTCGGAGCGCCCGGCGTCGTTCAGGGCTTCGACGTTGGGGCCGTCCATGAACGCGCCGTCCCCGACCAGCGCGACGCTGTGGTAGTCCTGCCCGAGGATCTTGGCTGCGCGCGCAAAGCCCAGCGCGGCCGAGACCGCCGTGCCGCTGTGTCCCGCGCCAAAGGCGTCGCTCTCGCTCTCCTGCCGCCGGGGAAATCCGCTCAGCCCTCCCTGCTTGCGCAGCGAGGGAAAGTCAAAGAGGCGGCCGGTCAGCAGCTTATGCGCATAGCACTGATGCCCCACGTCAAAAAGGAGTTTGTCTTGCGGAAGATCGTAGACGTAGTGCAGCGCCACCGTCAGCTCCACCGCGCCCAGGTTGCTGGAAAGGTGGCCGCCGTTGCGCGCGACGACGCGCAGGATCTCCCAGCGGATCTCCTGGCAGAGCTGTTCCAGCTCCCGCATGGAAAAGCGCCGGATGTCCGCGCCGCCCTGAATTTGTTCGAGTATCGACATGAAACCCCTCTCTCTTTTTCTGTGCCGGTCGCCCCAAAGATACAAGCCCTTGTTCGTGCAAAAAAATGCCGCCCGTTCGGCGAGCGGGCGGCAGGGGCGCCCGGCTTACAACACCCAGAGTATGGCGATGATGATTCCAAGGAGCGCGCCGGCGACGACCTCGAGCGGCGTGTGCCCGAGCAGCTCGCGCAGCTGCTTTTCCGTGTCCTGGTAGCCGGAGCGCTTCTCCATCAGGTGCTTGATGATCTTGTTAATCTTGGCGGCCTGCTTGCCGGCGGCACGGCGCACGCCTGCCGCGTCGTACATCACGACCGTGGCCAAGGCCGCAGCGATCGCAAAATAGGCGCTGTCAAACCCATAGTTCAAGCCCATCGAGGCCGCCAAGGCCGTGACGAACGCCGAATGCGCCGAGGGCATTCCGCCCGCACCCACAAAGCGCGTCACGTCCAGGTGCCGCAGGAGCAAGAGGTTCAGCAGCACCTTGATGATCTGGGAACTGACCCAGCCGACGATCGCGGGCATCAGGCACGGGTTTTGAAAGACGAGCAGGATGTTGTTGGTCACGGGGCTTCCTCCTCAGTTTCTGCGCGAGGCAAATTCCCGCGCAAGTTCGGAAAAAAAGCCGTCGGCGTCCACGGGCTGCACCGACCGGACGGCTTCGTCTGTCAAGCTGGCGAGCTTTTCCCGGGCACCCTGTACGCCGTAGAGGGCTACATAGGTTAGCTTGCCCTCTTTTTCGTCCTTTCCGACGGTCTTTCCCATTTCCTCGGTGGTTGCGGTGGCGTCCAGGATGTCGTCCGCCACTTGAAACGCCAGCCCCAGGGCTTCGCCGTACTGGGAGAGCGCCGACAGTTCCGCTTCGCTCGCGCCGCCGATTTCTGCACCGGCCAGCAGCGCGCCGCGGATCATGGCGGCCGTCTTATTCTTGTGGATGTAGCGCAGCTGCTCCTCGCGACGTTCGGGGTCTGCGCCCCGTTTCTCGCACAGCACATCCATCGCCTGACCCGCGACCATGCCCGAAAGCCCCGCCGCATCCGCCAAGCGGCCAATCGCCCGAAGATGCCGGAGCGCGTGGTCGGGATGGGCCTGTGCCGCGCGCGCCATGTGTGCAAAGGCGTGGGTCAGGAGCGCATCCCCTGCCAAAATCGCCATTGCCTCGCCGTAGACGACGTGGTTGGTGGGCCGGCCGCGCCGCAGGGTGTCGTTGTCCATGGCGGGCAAATCGTCGTGAATCAGGGAGTAGGTGTGGATCATCTCGATGGCGCAGGCGGCCGGCAGGGCTTCCTGCACCGCGGCGGCAGGATCTCGCCGACCCCCTCCCACGCGCTCTGCCGCAGCCAGAACCAGGCAAGGCCGCAAGCGCTTTCCGCCTGCGAGCAGCGAATACCGAGCGGCCTGCGAAATCTCCCGGCCCCAACCCGCATCCTCGGGCAAGGCCAAGGGCAGCGCCTCCTCCACCAGCGTCCGGTAGCGTTCCAACTGCGCGCGCATTTTACTCCTCCCCCTGCTCCTCGGCGTCAAACGGCGTGCGGGAGCCATCTTTTTCCAATTTTTCCACGCGGCCACGGCCTTCCTGCAGGATGGCGCTCAGCTTTTCGGCCAGGGCGCAGCCCTTCTCGTAGGCCTTGAGCGTTTCCTCCAGCGTCAGCTCTCCGCTTTCGATCCGGTCGGCGAGGGCCTGCAGCTCCTCCATCCCACTCTCGTAGGTCATCTTTTTCATCGATCTTTCTCTCCCTTGTCGTCGTCCGGGAACACCGCGAGCGCCTGCGCCGTGAGGCTGCCACCATACAAGCGCAGCGCGAGGGCATCCCCCGGCTGGACCTGGCCGATGTGCGTGACCGGCTCCTGTCCCTTGCGCACGGCGGCATAGCCGCGCCGAAGCACGGCCTCCGGGTCCAGCGCGCGCAGGCGCGCCTCTGCCCGGCCAAAATCCGCTTCCCGCGCGGCGAGCCCGGCGCGTGCTCCCTGCGAAATGCGCTGGAGAAGCGCCTCGAGCGCGGTCCCTCGCGCGGAGAGATCGGCGAGCGCCTGCCGCGGACGGACGCGGGCAGAAATGCGCTCCAGCGCCCCTTCCCGCTCGGCGAGGGCGCGCAGCGTCCGCGCGCGAAGCCTCTCGTGCAGATCGTCCAAGCGCTGCAGTGCATCGCGCACATCCGGCACCAGGAGCTCCGCGGCATGGGAGGGGGTTGCCGCGCGCACGTCCGCGGCAAAGTCGCACAGCGTAAAGTCCGTCTCGTGTCCGACGGCGGAGACGATGGGCACGGGGCAGGCACAGACCGCGCGCACGACGCGCTCCTCGTTAAAGGCCCAAAGGTCCTCCATGGACCCGCCTCCGCGCCCGACGATGATCGCATCCACGCTCTCTTTCCCGAGCGCCTCGATCGCCTGCGCAATGGAGTCCGCCGCGCCCTCGCCCTGCACGCGGCAGGGGCAGAGCAGGATGTCCACCGCGGGATTGCGCCTGTGCGCAACGCGGACAATGTCCCGGATCACCGCGCCGGAGGGCGAAGTTGCAACGCCGATGCGGGAAGGCGCCTTGGGCAGGTGGCGCTTGCGGTCCGGGTCAAAGAGACCCTCCTGCGCAAAGCGCGCGCGGTCGCGCTCAAAGCGCATCCACAGCTCGCCCACCCCGTCGCGCTCCATGCTTTCGCCATAGAACTGGTACTGCCCCTGCGCCTCGTAGAGGGAAACATAGCCGCTCAGCCGCACGCGCATGCCGTCCTTGGGGACGAAGGGGAGGCGCACGGCGTTCTGCCGGAACATCACGCACCGCACCAGTCCTCCCTCATCCTTCAGGGAGAAGTAGAGGTGTCCGGAAACGTGGCGCTTAAACCCGGAGATCTCTCCCCGCACGCAGAGCGAGCGAAGAAGGGCGTCCGCCTGAAAAAGCGTGCGGACATAGCCGTTGAGCTGGCTGACGCTCAGGGTGAGCCGGTCACTCCCTTGCGGCGGCATGTTCCGCGGCCTCCACCGCGTTCTCCATCAGCATGGCGATGGTCATGGCCCCGACGCCGCCCGGCACCGGGGTGATCTTGGAGGCGACCTCCGCGGCGCTGGCAAAGTCCACATCGCCCACGACCTTGCCCTCGACGCGGTTGATGCCCACGTCCATCACCACCGCGCCCGGCTTCAGCATGTCGCCGGTGATCATGCCGGGGCGGCCGACGGCCACGACCAGGATGTCCGCCTCGCGGGTGACGGCAGCAAGGTCCTGCGTGCGGGAGTGCGCGATGGTCACCGTGCAGTTCTTTTGCAGGAGGAGCAGCGCCATGGGTTTGCCCACAATATTGGACCGGCCCACGACGACCGCGTGCTTGCCGGAAAGCGGAACCTGCTCCGTCTCCAGCAAGCGCAGGACGCCCTTGGGCGTGCAGGGCACAAAGCCCGGCTCCCCGATGAGCAGGCGGCCGGCGTTGACCGGATGGAATCCGTCCACGTCCTTGTCCGGATTGATGGCGCGCAGCACCTCGCGCTCATCCAGGTGCTTGGGCAGGGGCAGCTGCACGAGGATGCCGTGCACCGTCGGGTCCTCGTTGAGGCGCTGGACGGTGTCGAGCAGCTCCTTCTGCGTGGTCTCCTCCGGCAGGCGCAGAACGCTGCCGTTGATGCCGAGCTTCTTGCATGCGCGCTCCTTATTGCGCACATAGATGGCCGAGGCGGGGTCCTCGCCCACGAGCACGACCGCAAGGCCCGGGACGATTCCCTTTGCCTTGAGCGCCTCCACGCGCGGGGTGAGCCCTTCGCGCACGCGAAGGGCAATGCTCTTTCCGTCGATGATGCTGGCCGTCATGCGTGATCCTCCCTTGTCGTCGTATAGGTTTTGTACTGTTGGAGTCCGAGAAGCGCCGCGCCCACGGCGTTGTCGCCCGCGTACTCCGGGCGGGCAAAATAGGGATGCACAGGGCTGCCGCTGCGGCGAATGCGATCCAAAAGGAGCGCGCGGAAGCGCTGCGAGGAGGCAACGCCCCCGGCGAGAAGCACATTGCGCAATCCCGTTTCCCGGGCGGCGTTGGTCAAGAGCTTTTCGATGGTTCTGGCCAAGCAGGAATAGACCTCCGCGGCTATCTGCTCCGGAGAAAACTCGCCGCTGTCCGCCATGCGCAGGACTTGCGCCTCCGCTCCGGAAAAGGAGCAGTGCAGGCCCCGGCAGGTCACCACGACCAGGGACTTGGGCTCTGCCCCTGCACTCAGGCGCTCAAGCTCCGGGCCTGCGGGGAAGGGAAGTCCCAGCCGCACGCCCACGCGGTCCACGAACTGGCCGGCGTGCAGGTCGTCCGAACCGCCCAGGAGCTCGACGCTTCCGTCCTCCTGGCAGCGGAGCACCTCCGTGGTCCCCCCGGACAGGTGCAGCGCCAGGTGCGGTCCGGCGGGAAGGCCGGAGTCGATGCGCGCGGCCGCGATGTGCCCGGCCTGGTGGCTCGAGCGGAAGCCCGGCACGTGCAGGAGCGCCGCAAGGGAAGCGGCCATGCCGCTGCCGACGGTGAATACCGGCATGTAAGAGCCTTCGACGTCGCGCGGCGCATCGGAGGCGCAGACGGCAACGATTTCCATGTCGGGCACCGACTGCGACAGCTGGGCGAGCAGCGCGGGCAGGTTCTGCACGTGCTGGAAGACCCCTTCGCTCTGCCGCAGGCCTCTTCCTCCCATCTTAACGACAAGCAGCCGCCTTGCGCTCCCGAGCACATGCCCGTCGAGCGCGACAGCGGCAACCGAGGTCGTATAACAGCTTGTGTCCAATCCGAGTACGGCTTGCACCGCGCCTCAGCCCCCTTCCACCGGGGTGGGGTCGGGCTCCGTCTCCGCCTCGTCCACGGGCTTGTCCTGCGCAGCGTCCGGCGCGGCGGCGTCCTCCTCGCGGGCGATCGTTCCCAGGATTCCGTTGATGAAGGAGGCAGCCTTATCTCCCGAGAAGCCGTGCGCGAGCTCCACCGCCTCGTTGATGGCCACGCCCGTGGGCACATCCTCCCGGTAGAGCATCTCAAAGAGCGCCAGGCGCAAAATGGCCAAGTCCACGCGGGCAATGCGCTCCAGTGTCCAGCCCTGCGCGTGCGCGGCGATGCGCGCGTCCAGTTCGCCCGCGCGGTCCACCGCACCCAGAACGACCTGGTCGATGTACTCCCGATCCGCGACCGTCAGGTTGGGCTTGTCCATCGTCTCCTCGATGGTGGAGGCAATTCCTTCGCCCCCGAGCTCGTATTGATAGATCAACTGCATGGCGATCTGCCGTGCCTCTTTGCGCGCCATAGTTCCTCCTACACCCCTTGTTAAAACTTAAAGCGAATGTCGTCGTTCTTCTCCCCGGGGAAGAAGCGGGCGACGACATCCCACAGGCGGCGTCCGCGGTCCGCGAGCGCGCCGATTCCCGCCCCCAGAGATACGAGCAGGAGGATCAGCACGGTTCGCCAGAATCCCAGCGTCAAAAACAGCACCGCCGCAATCAGCCCCAGCGCCCCGCCCAGGAGCGCAAACAGATGCGCCCGAATCAGGCGCAGGACATCCTCTTTGTTCAACGAAAGCCCCCCTTATTCCACCCGCACGGGCTGGGGGGCGCCAACCGCCTCAACAAAGATCTGCACGTCCACGACCGGCACGCCCGCATGGGACTGGATGTACTCCTTGACGTCTCGCTGGATCTGCGCGGTGGCTTCCGGGAGGATCGAGTCCGGCGCAAAGCTCACCCGCAGCAGCACGCGCACGCCCTCCTGCTCCGTTGCGACCAGGCGGCTTTCCACGTCGCGCACGGCGGCGCAGGCGCGCACCGAGCGCTGCACCATGGTGTCCAACGCGGAGAGCGCGATGAGGATGGAGCCGTTCTCCGTGGCCTTGATGAGAACGGAATCCTGCCCCTGCTGCACAGGCGCCGCGTGCCCGAGCGCGGCATAGAGCACGCGCAGCGCGATCAGCGCCAGGACTACGCCGACAAGTCCGAGAAGGAGCCCCGAGACTTCGCCCATGCTCTGCAGCGCCGCGCGGAACGGACCCAAGGCCGCGCCCACGGCAAACACCGCCGCCGCGAGCAGCACCAGCGCGGAAACCGCCGCGAGCAGCCGATCGTACCACTTCATCTTCATCGGGAAGGTCCCCCTTTTTTCTCGGGCGAGCGCTGCGGCCCTACCCGTCTGTTGCATCTGCGCGCATAAAGAAACCTGCGCATGGGGCGTGCAACCGCGCACGCGCAGGTTCTCTTTCTTGGGCGAACGATCGTTTCGGTTGCGGGAGCGTTACTTGACCCGAGGGGCAGGCGTCTCCTCCGGCGCAGCAATCTCGACCGGAGTCTCCTTTTCGAACTTGACGGCCTGGACATGGACGTTGACTTCCACAACGCGAAGGCCCGTCATCGTCTCGATGGCTTTCTTGACGTTTTCCTGCACGGCACGGCAGGTCTCGGGAATGCTGATGCCGTAGTAGAGGGAAAGATAGAGGTCCACAGCGGCCTCTTCGGTGCCCACCTCGACCTTGACGCCCTTGGTATGGTCCTTTTTGCCCAGCATCTCGTTCAGCGACGAGGTCATGCTGCCCGCCATACTGGCCACGCCCTTGACTTCCGTCGCAGCAAGGCCCGCGATGATGGCGATGACGTCATCCTCAAAGGTGACAGAGCCGATCCCATTGTCGATTTCGACGTTCACCGGCATATTCTCGCTCATGGTCAACACCTCCAAACATAAGTTGATTCTATTATAACAGATGCGCGCAGAAACTGCAAACCCCTTGTGTGGAAAACCCTTCCGCCTTTTCCAGGTTTTCCGCGGTTTTCCAGCGCGCTTCCCCTGCCCATTTCCCGGGCAAGGCTGCTCACTCCGCAACGGGGATGATCTTGACGTTTCCGGCCTCCTGTTCGGTTTGCCGCATGGCGATTTCCAGGATTTGCGCCGTGTCTTCCTCCGACATGTGCTCGCGCCGGACGACGATGGTCACCGTACCCTCCTGCACAAAGGCGGCCGCATCCTCAAAGCCCTTGGCCACAAGCTGCGTTTCGATCGCGCGCTCCTGCTCCGTCTGGCGGGTGAGCTCAATTCTGCGGGCGTCGGCCTCGCGCACGGATTCCTCCGGCGCGCCCTCGCGGTTGACGATCTCATCCAACAGCGCAATCTCGTCCGCCCGCGCGGTCTCGCGCTGGGCGCGGAAGTCGCGGAAGAAATCGCCCGTGTCCTCCCCGGTCGCAAGTACGTCCATCGTCTGGGCGGCGACGGGCTCCTTTGCGCTGGCCGGCTCCGAATCGGAGAGACTCCGCGCCAGCAGCCCCACGCCCAACAGCAGCACGAGCGCCGCGAGCGTCACCGTGGTCCGATTTTTCCAGATTCGCATTCGATCCTCTCCTTTCTTGCCTTGCGGCTAAGCGCCTGCGGGCTCTTCGCTGCGCGCAAAGACCTCCACGCTCTTTGCCGGCACGTCCAGTGCGGTCATGGCCGCGCGAAGAAGCTCCGTCTGCACGGACAGATCCCCTGCGCCGTCCGCCACGACTAGGACGCCGCGCACGCCCGTCTCGTCCTCGTTGATAAAGACCGTCACCTCGCCGGCGCCTGCAATATTGGAAAGCGCGCAGGCGAGACGTTCCTCCAGGCTGGAGGCTGCATAGGTCGCGTCGCGCACGGCGCTCTCCTCTCCCGGCAGAAAAAAGGAAAGCGCCACCAAACAAAGTCCCAGCCCCAACAGAAGAAGCAGTCCGATGAACTTCCTGTCCCGCAGCGCGCGGGAGAGCCCTTCCCATCCATTCATGTTCCCATCCCCATCGCGGTCCGCACGATCCCCTCCACCGGTGCAAGGAGCGTCAGCAGCACCGCCAGGGAAAAGGCAAAGCCAAAGTATTTTTTCACCGTGCCCTCCGGCAGCAGCGCGTCCAGCACCGTGGAGAGCACAGCCATCCCGCACAGCGCGGCGACCGCGCTCCGAATCGAATCCATCATACGAATCCCATCCCCATTCGCATCAAGGCCGCCACAAACACGAAGAACATGGCGCCAATACTGATCATCAATATGAAAAGCGTGCTCAAAATATCCGCAAAGTCGTGCAGTGCGGGCGCGATGCGTTCCGCACCCAGGGGTTCGACCGCCGCGGCGCAGAGTCGATACGCCGCAACTGTCACCCCGACCTGCGCGCAGGGGCCGAGCAAAATGGCCAGCAGGCCGGCAAGCCCGACCGCGCCCACCGCGTTTTTGACCACGATCGAGCAGCCCACGAGCGTGTCGGCCGTGTCCTTGAACGCCCCTCCGATGACGGGAACCAACTTGTCCACCGCGTACTTTGCCGCGCGCATGGTCACGCCGTCATAGCTTGCGCTGGTCGCGCCCTGGACGGTGAGAATCCCCAGGAAGAGCGTAAATCCAATCCCCAGCGCCCAATGCACGAGCGAGCGGAGGAGCTTTCCCGTGCTCTCCAGACGGATCTCCGGGGCCAGGCGGGAGAGCACCGCGAGCGCCGCCGCGAGCCCCAGCAGGGGAAACAGCGCCCGCTGTGCCACTCCGGCTAGCGTCCCCGTCGCAAGAAGCCCCACGCTTTGCATCTGCACGGCGGATTGTGCGCCGCCCATGGACGTCAGCAGCGCCAGCATCGTGGGCAGCAGTGCTTGGAACAGGCTCACCATGCGCCCCGTGGTCTCCCGTCCGGTCTGCAGGAGCTCCGCTGCATCCACGGCCGCGGGAAGCGCCATGCACAGGTAGGTCAGCAGCTGTAGGAGGCGGGACGCGCCGTCTCCCGCCGAGGCGCGCAGGCGCAGAAGGCCTGCGCTCAACGCTGCAAGGCCCACGATGCGCAGGAGGCGCGGCGCGAGCGACCGCAGGCTCCCCGCGAGGATTCCTCCTGCCGCCGCAAGCAGCGCCTCGGCGGAAAGATCCGGCGCGCCCTGCGCTGCGCTCTCAAGCAGCGCGGCCACGTCCAGCTCCGGCGCCGCCTCTTGCACGGACGTAAGATCCATCTCGCCGAGCAGACGCTCGGTTTCCTGGCGCAGAAGCTCGCCAAGTCCGGTTTCCTCTTCCGCCCGCGCCGCTGGCATCGCGGCAAAAAGAAGGAGCACACAGATGGCCGCTACCGCGGCAAGTCTTGGAAGGCGCATGGGACTCCCCCTCCTCTCTCGTCTCAGCCCAGCAGCAAGAGCAGCGCGTCGCAGAGCTCCGTCACCATGGGCAGCGCCGCGCACAGGATCAAGATCTTTCCGCCCAGCTCCACCTTTTGCGCCAGCGCGCCCGCGCCCGCGTCCCGGCAGAGCTGCCCGCCGAGCTCTGCCGCCAGCGCAATGCCCGCACAGCGCAGCAATATGCCGCTGAGCTCTCCGGCAAGTCCCGACCGATCGAGCAGGTTGGGCAGGGTTGCCAGCGCGTCCCCTGCGCCCTGTAGCACCCGCAGCAGCAGCGCAACCCCGCAAGCGATCTCGCACAGGAGCGCGGCTTCCTTGCGCCCAAAGGCGCGCAGCACCGCGCCCATTGCCGCTCCCAGCACCGCGATGCCGACAAGGCGCAGAACCTCCGTCATCCGTAGAGGGGGAAGAGCGCCTTAATGCTGGTGAACAGGTCGCTCACGCCCCCGAGGATCAGGGCCAGTGCCAGCACGAGCCCCCCAATGTTGCAGACCATGGCGATGTCCTCCCTTCCAGCGCTCTTGAGCACCGTTGAAGCCACGGCCATCAGCAGGCCAATCGCCGCCACGCGAAACAACAGCTCCACGTTCATTTTCGCCCTCCCCCTTCTTTGGTGTTCTCTACAGAAGCAAGATCAGCGCTGCAAAGGCGGCCAGAAGCCCCAGCCGCGGATAGAGCGCGGCGCTTTGGTCCAGGGCCGCGCGCTTGAGGTCCCGAAGCTCCCGAAGCTGCTCCAGGGCGCTGTCAAACGGGCCCGTATCCCCCGCGGAAAGCATCGGGACCGCCGCAAACAAGGCTTTCAGGATGCGCGCCGCCTCCCCGGAGAGCCCCGCAGTCCGCAGCGCCGTACTGAGCGACTCCCCTTCCAAGGGACACCCCGCGTCAAAGAGCACATCGGCCAAGCGGCACTGACCGTGCAAGGACTCCACCGCCTCCCGTATGGGCAGGCGAAGGTGTTCCACCTGCGCGCGCAGCAAGCGCACGGCGCGGAGGGCATCCTCCAGCGCATCCAGGCGCTTGTGCTCCCGCGCAATCCACCAGAATCCCAGCGCCCCCAGGGCCAGCGCCACCAGGCACGCGCCCACCTGCTTTAGCATGGTCTTCCCTCCCCGTCCAGCACCGCCGCAACCTTCCCCACCTCGCCGCCCAGCACCACGATGCGGTCGAAAATCCCTGCGCGCAAAAGCGGTTCCACGGCTTGCCGGCGCCGTGCCTGGGCGAAGCTGGCCGCATGCGCACTGCACAGGACCTGTACGCCGCATCTGCGCGCATCGAGCAGGGCGTCCGCATCCGCTTCGCCGCCGATCTCGTCCGAAACGACGACGTCCGGAGCCATGGATCGGGTGAGCAGGCGAATCGCTTCGGCCTTGGCCATGTTGTCCATGACGTCCGTACAGGGGCCCACGTCCAGCTGCGGCACCCCGCGCACGCACGCGGCCAGCTCTCCGCGCTCGTCGGCAATGGCGACTTGTGCGCCCTTTCGGCTCAGGGATCGCGCCAGCTCGCGCAGGAGCGTGGTCTTCCCCAGCCCCGGCGCGGAAAGGACCAGTGTCGAGCGCGGCGCGCCCCCCGGCATCGCGGCCGCCATCGCGCGCCCATCGCAAGGGACTTGCCGCGCGATGCGCACGTTCAGGGCCTGCACCTGGACCAGCGCCTGCCTGCGCGCGCCGTCCAAGGCCATGTGTCCGCAGACGCCCACGCGGTGGCCATAGGGCAGGGTCAAATACCCTTGGCTGAGCTCCTCCTGCCGGGCGTACAGGGCCTGATCGCAGAAGGCGAGCAGGAGACCGCGCACCTGCTGCTCGTCGGGTTCCAAGGGAACGCGCAGATCTTTTTCTCCCCGCAGCAGCACCGGCCGGCCGACGCGGATGCGGATCTCCCGCGCCTTGGCGATTGCTCCGGCGTACGGCAGGAGCGCCTCCCGAAAGGGTGGGCTAAACTGAGCTAGGAGTTTGTCCATTGCCTTCACCTCGCAGGAGTATATGCCCGTCCCTTCCCGAATATCCGCGGCCCCAAGATGCCCAAAAACGAAAAAACGCCCTCCCACAGAGGGCATCGAGCAGAAACGCGGCGGGGAGCGCGGGGTGGGAGCGCG
>JBMNOF010000046.1:0-14959 GCA_050942925.1 Candidatus Spyradocola sp. | reverse complement strand
CCTGTGACGAGGCGTACAAGAGATACCTCGAAATCGTGGGCCGGTAGGAGAGGAAGAGAAATTTGGAACAGACATCGCTGTTTGAATCCGCAGGCGACCGCAGTCAGCCCTTGGCGGCGCGGCTCCGCCCCCAGACGCTGGAGGAATACGTGGGCCAGCGGCATCTGCTCGGCCCGGGCAAGGTTCTGCGCCGCCTGATCGAGAGCGACCAGATCTCCTCCATGATCTTTTGGGGCCCGCCGGGCGTGGGAAAGACCACGCTGGCGCGCATCATCGCGCACCGAACGCAGGCGGAGTTCATCGACTTTTCTGCCGTCACAAGCGGCATCAAGGAGATTCGCGCCATCATGCAGCGCGCGGAGGAGGGGCGGCGCTTGGGCCAACGCACCATCCTCTTCGTGGATGAGATCCATCGCTTCAACAAGGCACAGCAGGACGCCTTTCTCCCCTTTGTGGAAAAGGGCAGCATTATCCTCATCGGTGCGACAACGGAAAACCCTTCCTTTGAGATCAATGGCGCGCTCCTGTCCCGATGCAAGGTTTTCGTCCTGCAGGCGCTGACCACGCAGGACCTCGTGGAGCTGCTCCAGCGCGCGCTCACGGATGCGCGCGGGTTCGGCGGCCAGGTCGTGCACATCGCGCCGGACCTCCTGGAGTCCATCGCCGTCTTTGCCAACGGCGATGCGCGTACCGCGCTCATGACGCTGGAGATGGTCGTGCTCAACGGCGACATGAACGCCAATGGCGAGACGACCGTCACCGCGGAGACCCTCGCGCAATGCACCTCCCGCCGCTCCCTGCTCTACGATAAAAAGGGGGAGGAGCACTATAACCTCATCTCCGCCCTGCACAAATCGATGCGCAATTCCGACCCGGATGCGGCAGTCTATTGGCTGGCCCGCATGCTCGAGGCTGGGGAGGACCCGCTCTATGTCGCCCGGCGGGTCGTGCGCTTTGCCAGCGAGGACGTGGGCCTTGCCGATCCCCATGCCCTGGAGCTCGCCGTTGCCGCCTACCAGGCCTGCCATTTCAACGGCATGCCCGAATGCACGGTGAACCTGACGCAGGCGGTGATTTACCTGTCGCTCGCCCCGAAATCCAATGCCATGGAGCTCGCCTACAACGAGGCCCGCGAGGATGCCTTGAAACAGCTGGACGAACCCGTCCCTCTGGTCATCCGCAATGCGCCCACGCGCCTGATGAAGGAGCTGGACTACGGCAAGGGCTATCAGTACGCCCACGACACCAAGGAAAAGATGGCCCGCATGCAGTGCTTGCCCGATTCCCTGGTCGGCCGCGAATACTACCATCCCACCCAGGAAGGGGTGGAGGGCCGCTTCCGTTCCCGCCTGGAGGCCATCAAGGCCTGGAAGGCAGGACGCACCGCCTCTCCCAAAGACACCCCTTGATGGAAGGCATCCAAAAAACAACGAGCGCCGGTTTCCAAGCTATGGAAACCGGCGCTCGTTTGCGTGAAGCGGTCAGCTCTCCCTCGGCTCCTTCTCCTGAATGCGCCGCAAGAGCTTGCGCCAGAAGGGAAGGAAGAGCGAGAGGGAGACGGACATGGCGAGGAAATCCGCAATCGGGGTGGCCCACACGATCCCGTTCAACCCAGCCAGAGCGTTCATCAGGAACATGAAGGGGATGTCCAGCCCTCCTTTGCGGAGCAGGGAGAGCACCAACGGCTGTACCTTGCGCCCCACCGATTGAAAGATCGTGATGATTAGCATCGTCACCGAAATGCACGGCCCGGTGATGCAAATCACGCGCTGAAAGTATTGTCCGTACGCCACGGTTTGCGCATCGTCAATGAAAGCGCGGACAATCGGCCCCGCACAGGTGAAGAGCAGCGTGGCGCTCACCACGGCGACCCCAAGGCTCAGGGCAAATGTCGTCCGGATCGCCGAGAGCATGCGGCGGAAGTTTCCCGCCGCGTAGTTGTATCCGATCAAGGGCAAAACGCCTTGGCTCATTCCCGTTGCAAGGGCGAAGGACAACATGTCGATCTTCTTGGCTACGCCAATGCCGGCAACCGCCGCATTGCTGTAGAAGACCAACAACCGGTTGAGGACAATGTTGGAGAGAACGCTCGTCATGTTCATGGCGCAGCTGGGCAGCCCGACGAGCAGCACTTCCTTGGGAATTCCGCCGGAAAACCCAAAGTCGCGCGGCGACAGGGAGAGCTCGGCCTTCCCTTCACCCTTGCGCAGGATGCGCTGCAGAAAATAGAGCGTTGCGATCACGTTGGACAGCAGAGTTGCAATCGCAGCCCCCGCGATCTCCCAGCGAAAGGCAAGGATGAAGATCGGGTCCAAGATCATGTTCAGTATGCCGCCCATCGCAAGCCCAAAGCTCGCCCTGCGGGAGTCGCCCAGCGAGCGCAGCAGGTGCGCCAGCTCCTGGCTGAGGACCGTGGGCACAGAGCCCAAGGCGATCGTCCACAGCACATAGCTCCGGCAAAACGCATAGGTCTCTGCATTTGCCCCAACCGCAGGGAGCACAAGAGGGGAGAACGCATAGAGCCCCAGTCCGTAGAGCAGGGAGACCGCGAGCGCCGCATAGAAGCTGAAGGCCGCCGCGCGCCGGGCGCGAGCCAGATCACCCGCGCCCAGGCTCCGCGAGATCAAGCTCGCGCCCCCGATCCCGAACAGGTTCGCAAGCCCCGTCAGAAACAGAAACATCGGCATGCACAGCGAGACGGCCGCCACCTGGTTGGGGTCCCCGATTTGCCCGATGAAGAACGTGTCCGCCATGTTGTAGAGGACAGTGATGAGCTGGCTGACGACCGTGGGCACCACAAGGGCCGTCACCGCGCGCAGAATGGGTGCGCGCGAAAAGAGTTCCTCGTTTTCCGCTGTGTGGCTCATACCGAATCGTTCTCCCTTCTGCGGACACCGTACCCGCATCGCCGTACTCCATCGACATCCTTTTTAGCATACATCGTTCCAGACGCGTTTTCAATAGGCATGCCGGCAAAACGGAGTCTGAACAGGTCCCCAAAATGCAAAGCGGGGAGCACAGCCGTTTGGCTGTGCTCCCCCAACCCGAAGGGAATTCTTATTCCGACGCCCACTGGTCCAGCTTGAGCAGCCCTTCCTTGCTCCCTGCAAGGAAGAGAATGTCGTTGCGTTGGAAGGTGTAGTCGGGCGTCACGATCTCGATGACCACGCCGTTGTGCTCGATGGCGATGATGTTCAAGCCAAAGCGCGCGCGGAAGTCCACCTGCAGCACGGACATGCCCACGGCCTTTTCCGGAATCTGAATCTTGGATACGTTGATCTTTTCGCTCAACTGCACAAAGTCCAGCGTGCGCGAGGTCTCCAAGCGGCTGGCCAGGCGTATGGCCATGTCCCGCTCCGGATAGACCACCTCCGCGCCGAGCTTGGAGAGGATGGTTCCGTGCTCCTCGCTCGTGGCCTTGGCGATCACCTGCGGAATCCCCATCGAAACCAGGTTCAGCGTCGTCAGGATCGAGGTGTCCATCTGCTCGCCGATGCATACCACAGCCACATCGCTGTTCTGAATGCCCGTTTCCTGCAGGGATTTCTTGTCCAGCGAGCGCGTGACGTAGGCGTTTTCCGTGACCTCGCGCAGCTCGCGGATCTTTTCCTCGTCCTTGTCCAGCACGATCAGGTCGGCGCCCGTGGAGGCCAGTTCCATCGCCAGGGCATAGCCAAACCGGCCCAGGCCCACGATCCCATAGGTCGTCTGATCGCTCACAGACTTCTTGCGAAACAGCATCTCTTTTTCTCCTTCCCTTAACCGATGGCGATGTTGCCCTCGGGATAGCGCACGCGTTCGCCGCGGGTGAAATACCACAGCGAGGCGACCGTCAGCGGCCCCAGCCGTCCGATGTACATGATGAGGATGGAAAGAACCTTGGCGCCGGGGCCGAGGCCCGGTGTGATGCCCGTGGATAGGCCTACCGTGCCAAAGGCGCTGGTCACTTCAAACAGGGCCTGCATCAGCGTCACTTCCGGCTCCAGCACCACGAAGATCCAGGTGCCGACCACGACCACCGCCGCAGCCAGCAGCGTGATCACCGCCGCCTTGCGGAAGGCGTTCTTGGGGATGGCGTAGCGAAAGGCCTTTTCCGACTGGTTGGTCGCCGCGGACTTGATGCCCTTGAGGAGAACAAAGAACGTGCTCGTCTTGATGCCGCCGCCCGTGGAACCGGAGGATGCGCCGATGAACATTAAAGCCGTCAGCACCAGAAGCCCGGCATTGGAGAAGCCGCCCAGCGGATAGGTGGAAAACCCTGCCGTTCGCGCGGAAACGCTGTGGAAGAACGCGCCCAGCCAGGTTACGTCTTCCGTCGCCTTGAGAAGAAGCGTGCCCACGACGATCAACACGAGGCTCACACTGAGAACCACCCGCGCGTGCATGGAGAACTTCTTCCAGTGCAGGCGCTTGGACCACATCTCGCGGATGACCAGGAACCCGATGCCCCCAAAGAAGATCAATCCGCACGTCACCAGGTTGAGCAGCACGTCGTCCCGATAGGGGATGAGGTTCTGGTAGTTGCCCAGTATGTCAAACCCGGAGTTGTTAAACGCTGCCACCGAGTGGAAGAGGCTGATCCCCAGCGCATGCAGGGGCGGGTAGTCCTGGACAAAGACCGGGAAGCTCAGCGCCGCGCCCGCAAGCTCAAAGATCACCGTCGTGATGAAGATGCTCTTGACAAAGCGAATCACACCCTTGCCGGAATCCAGGTTCATGGCCTCACGGATGAGACTGCGCGCCTTCATGTCCACCTTTCGGCCCATGATCACGATGATGCCCGCGCCCACGGCCGTAACCCCAAGGCCGCCCACTTGGATCAGCATCGCGAGGAAGAACTGCCCGAGCGGTGTGAACGTGTCGCCTGCATCCACGGAAATCAGGCCCGTGACGCACACGGCGCTCGTTGCGGTGTAGAGCGCATCGATGTATTGCAGCTGCACGCCGTCCCGCACGCTGCACGGAAGAAGCAACAGCAGAGACCCCAGCAGGATCGCCAACGCAAAGCCCAGGGCGATGATTCGCGCGGGGCTTTGCGTGTGCAGAAATCTATTCATTCGTCTCGATCTCCATTCATGCGGTATCCAACGCCCAGCTCGTTTGTGATGTAGCGGTTTTCCCCGAGGCGGACGCCGAATTTCCGGCGGATGTTGGCCATGTTGACCTGCAGGCGCTTGACGCATCCCTCGTCAAAATATCCCCATACGCCCTTTGCAATGGCCGAATAAGTCATCATCTTGCCGCAGTTCTCTGAAAGAAAGGCGACAATGTTGTACTCCGTCTGCGTAAGCCGCACGTCGGCGCCGCCAACGCGCACGCGCCGCGCATCGTAATCAATGCGCAGATCGCCAAGCTCGAACTTGGCCCCCGGCAGCCGGCCCTCTTCCGCGCCGTGCGAAAAGGTTCGCAGCGCCGAACGGATGCGCGCCAGCAGCTCCATGGAGGAGAAGGGTTTCGTCACATAGTCGTTCGCCCCGGCGTCCAGCGCCTCCACCTTGTCGCGCTCGTTTGCCCGAGCCGAGAGCACGATCACGGGAGTCCGGTCTTTCCTGCGCACTTCCTGGAGGAAGCGCATGCCGTCCGCGTCCGGAAGGCCCAAATCCAGCAGCGCCAGGTCTGGCCGGTGCGAGGCGTAAAGCGTCAAGGCAAGTCCGCACGTTCCCGCGCAAATCGCCTGGTACCCTGCGCCTTCCAGCAGGGTCTCCAGCAGCGCCGAAAGGGTTTCCTCATCTTCAACAACGAGGATCTTGTACCGGTTATTCGTCATTCTTCCGAATTTTCCTCCGTCTGCAGGGCAAAGCGGAAAACCGCCCCGCCCGTGCGCCGATTTTCGGCTCGGATGGCGCCTCCGTGCGCGCGCACGATCGTCGCGCAGACCGAAAGCCCAATCCCCGCGTTTCGCCTGCGGCCGTCGGCCGTGCCAGTTTCCGGGGCCAGACCCGTAAACAGCGTGCGCAGCCGTTCTTCCGGAATGCCGCATCCGTCGTCCGCTACGGAAAAGACCGCCTTGCTGCCCTGTATCCGCACGCTGAGCTCGAGCGTCGTCATCCCGGTGGCGTGCAGCACCGCGTTCTCCAGCAGGTTGATGAGCACCTGCTCGATCAGCGTCGCATCCATCGGGATCACCACGATTTCCTCCGGGATGTCCACGCGAACCTCTTGCCCCGGACAGCGCTTGGCAAACTTGTGCACCACCGAGTCGATCAGTTCGTCCAAGACCGTCGGCGTCTTGAGAATGTGCACGGCGCCGGAGTCAATCCGCGTGATGGAGAGCAGGTTCTCCACCATCCGCGTCAGCCAGTCCGCGTCCTCCTGGATGCCGCGCAAGATCTCCGCCTGCCGGTCGGGGGAGAGCGCCTCCCGGTGCTCCAACAGCGTGGAGCTCGCGCTGTAAATGGTCGTCAGCGGCGTGCGCAGGTCGTGGGAGACCGCGCGGAGGAGATTCGCCCGCATCCGCTCGGCTTCCACCTCGGCCCGAGCGGCTTCCTGCCGCTTGAGCTTTGTCGTCAACGTCCCGGTCAATATCGCGATCATCAAAAGCACGCCTGCGGAGATGAGGCTGACCGGGTCCAGATAGTTCAGCACAAAGTAGGGATAGGTGAAGGCGTAGTTCACGGCCAGCGTCCCCAGCAGCGCCGAAATCACGCCGAAGATGTATCCGTCCGTCAGCAGAGAGATCAAAAATACGGCAAAGACAAACACCATCGTGATGTGCTCCGGGACCTGGAGATACTGCAAAAGGATGCTCAACAGCACCGCCAAAGCGAAGATGCCCGCCGTGCAAAGCGTGTCCCGCACGACCGAGTGAAGTTTGCGCATTCACGGCCCTCCTTTGGCATTGTACACCATTGTAGCACAGTTTCAACTAAGAAACGGCAAAGAATCCTGCCGTTGACTCCTCAGTATAGCACGGAAAACTCAACTGCACAATCCTTGCCGCATGTTCTTTCTGGGGGAACCGCTACATCCGCTTGACCGCATCCGTGGCAAGGGCAGAGCGCTCGCACTCGTCCGCGGTCATGGTCACCTGGTAGCACAGGGGGCTGCCCTTCATCCGCTCGGCTGCATAGCTCAAACCGTTTGTGCGCGCGTCCAGCAGCGGATTGTCAATCTGATTCGGGTCGCCGAGCAGGATGATTTTCGTGCCCACGCCGGCCCGCGTGATGATGCCCTTGGCTTGCTTGGGGGTTAGGTTCTGCGCCTCGTCGATGATCAGGTAGGTGTTGGCGACAGACCGCCCGCGGATGAAGTTCAACGCCTGCGCGCTGACGATGCCGCGGTCAAACAACTCGTCCACCTTGCCTGCGAGGCTTCGCTCATCGGAGAATCGCTCCCGTTCGTTTTGATCCACCAGAAACTCCAGGTTGTCGATCACCGGCCGAAGCAGCGGTGCAATTTTTTCGCCCTCATCCCCAGGCAGGAATCCGATCTCGTCGTCAAACTGTGCGTTGGGACGGCTGATGAGAATGCGTCTGTAGAGCGGTTCCTCCGCCTCCAGCATCGCGTGCAGCCCCACGGCCAGCGCATAAAAGGTCTTGGCCGTGCCTGCCATGCCCTTGACAATGACGAGCGGCGCGTCCGCCGCGCTCGTCATCAGCGCCTCCTGCAGAAAGGTCTGCCCAACATTTCGCGGAGAGATTCCATACGGCTTCTTTTTCTTGAAGGCCAGGGGCACGATCTTCTTGCCGTCGAACCGGCCGAGCTGCGTCTTCTTGCTGGACTGATCCGCCCGCAGAATCAGGAACTGGTTGGGGACCAAGCCGACGGGATGCGCTAGGCCCTGCGCGTCGACCTGGTAGACGTCCTCGGGCAGGATGTTTTTGCGCTTAAAGTCCTCAAATTTCTTTTCCGAGACGAAGACCTCGCACCGCCCGGTGTACTGCTCCTCCTGGACCGGCGCCTGGTCCGTGGTAAAGTCCTGCGCCGGGATTCCCAGCATTTGCGCCTTGACGCGCACCACGATGTCCTTTGTCACCAGGATGACCGGCGTTTCGGTCCGCTGAAGTCCCAGGCAGACCTTCAAGATCCGGTTGTCGTTCTTGTGCTCGGGGAAGCCTTCCGGCAGCGGAACGTCCACGCAGTTGACCTCCAAGCGCAGCGTGCCCCCGCCCGGCAGCGCCACGCCGGAAAGAAGGTTGCCCGCTGTGCGCAGCGCCTCCAGCTCTCGGATGGCCTGCCGGGCATTTGCGCCGCGCTCGCCCTCGCTCGACTTCAGAGCGTCCAATTCCTCCAGAACCGCAAGCGGCAGCACCAGACGGTTGTCCTCAAAGCAGTGCAGCGCGTGCGGCGCCTGAATGAGCACGTTCGTATCCAGCACATAGGTCTTCTGCATGTCCATCCCATTCCTTTCTCGTCGGTCCCCTCCTGCAAAAAACAGCCGGTCCCCGCGGATGCGCACAGCGGTGCGCAGTCCACGGATGGACCGGCGAAAGAACTAGTATTGCCTCGGCTGACAAGAGGGGATAGGGGCATCGGCATTTCCCTCCCGATGAAGTTTACGCCTTCATTTTCGCATGCCGTTTGCAGCGCATTTGCCAAGATCGGATTAAGAAAGCGTAAAGATGGGCCGTTTTGCCGGATGGCGTGTCCGCCGGACGGATGGAAAAAAGAAAATGGGGTTCCATTTTTTATGTTTCTGGAAAGTCACTTGCATTTTTCCCGGATTTGATTTATGATAGTCTAGGAGTTCTAGGAGAGAACGTTTTCTCTCCGGAAAATTCGTTGCTAGCATGTCCTGCATGCAGGCATGAAACTAAAGAAAAGGAGAAGGAAGCTATGGCACAGATCGATCTGAGCAAGTATGGCATCACCGGCACGGTGGAAATCGTGCACAATCCTTCCTACGAAGAGCTCTTTAAGGAAGAGACCCGCCCCGACCTCGAGGGCTACGAAAAGGGTCAGGTCAGCGAGCTGGGCGCCGTCAACGTCATGACGGGTGTGTACACCGGCCGCTCCCCCAAGGATAAGTTCATCGTCATGGACGACACCTCCCGCGACACCGTGTGGTGGACCTCCGACGCCTACAAGAACGACAACCACCCCGCCTCTGAGGAGACCTGGAAGGCCGTCAAGGACATCGCTCTGAAGGAGCTGTCCAACAAGCGCCTCTTCGTCGTGGATGCCTTCTGCGGCGCCAACAAGGACACCCGCATGGCGATCCGCTTCATCGTGGAAGTCGCTTGGCAGGCCCACTTCGTCACGAACATGTTCATCACCCCCACCGCGGAGGAGCTGGCCAACTTTGAGCCGGACTTCGTCGTCTACAACGCCTCCAAGGCCAAGGTGGAGAACTACAAGGAGCTCGGCCTCAACTCCGAGACCGCGGTCGTCTTCAACCTCACCAGCCGTGAGCAGGTCATCATCAACACCTGGTACGGCGGCGAGATGAAGAAGGGCCTCTTCTCCATGATGAACTACTACCTGCCGCTCAAGGGCATTGCCTCCATGCACTGCTCTGCCAACACCGACCTCAATGGCGAGAACACCGCCATCTTCTTCGGCCTGTCCGGCACCGGCAAGACCACCCTGTCCACCGATCCCAAGCGCCTGCTGGTCGGCGATGACGAGCACGGCTGGGACGACAACGGCATCTTCAACTTCGAGGGTGGCTGCTACGCCAAGGTCATCAACCTGGACAAGGATTCCGAGCCCGACATCTACAACGCGATCAAGCGCAATGCCCTGCTCGAGAACGTGACCCTGGACGAGAACGGCAAGATCGATTTCGCGGACAAGAGCGTCACCGAGAACACCCGTGTCTCCTACCCGATCACCCACATCGAGAAGATCGTTCGCCCGGTGTCTTCTGCCCCCGCGGCCAAGAACGTCATCTTCCTGTCTGCGGATGCGTTCGGCGTTCTGCCTCCCGTGTCTGTCCTGACTCCGGAGCAGACCCAGTACTACTTCCTGTCCGGCTTCACCGCGAAGCTCGCCGGCACGGAGCGCGGCATCACCGAGCCCACCCCGACCTTCTCCGCGTGCTTCGGCCAGGCTTTCCTGGAGCTGCCCCCGACCAAGTACGGCGAGGAGCTGGTCAAGCGCATGGAAGCCAACGGCGCTAAGGCCTACCTGGTCAACACCGGCTGGAATGGCACCGGCAAGCGCATCTCCATCAAGGATACCCGTGGAATCATCGACGCGATCCTGGATGGCTCCATCCTGACCGCGCCCACCAAGAAGATCCCCTACTTCGACTTCGAGGTGCCCACGGAGCTGCCGGGCGTGGATCCCAAGATCCTCGATCCCCGCGACACCTATGCCGATGCTTCGGAGTGGGATGCCAAGGCCAAGGACCTTGCTTCTCGCTTCATCAAGAACTTCGCCAAGTACGAGAGCAGCGAGGCGGGCAAGAAGCTGGTCGAGGCTGGCCCGAAGCTCTAATCCCTGTTTTCGGTCCCGGAAATCGCAACGGAGCGGCGCTTTGCGCCGCTCCTTTTTTTGCGCGCTGACGAAGATCGGCGGGTGGTTTGCCTTTCCATTTCGGCACGCATGTGCTATACTGTAGGGGCAAAAAGAGAACTCCATACCCGAACACAGAACACAGGGGAGGACAATGACCATGATTTCCTTTGCAATGGACTACCTGCGCGACCGAATCTATGCCTGCTGGATCGGAAAGAACATCGGCGGAACGCTGGGCACGCCGTATGAGGCCACGCGCGACCTGCTGGACATCCAGGGGTTTGCCTCCAAAGCCGGCGAACCCTTGCCCAACGACGACTTGGATCTCCAGCTCGTGTGGCTGCGCGCCGTCGATGAGCTCGGCCCGCAGAACATCACATCCAAGGCGCTCTCCGAGTATTGGCTCAGCTACGTCACGCCGAACTGGAACGAGTACGGCATCTGCAAGGCGAACCTCCGCGACGGTTTGCCCGCCCCCCTTTCCGGCTGGGTGAACAACGAGGAGTGGCGCAACTCCAACGGCGCCTGGATTCGGACAGAGGTCTGGGCATGCCTGTACCCCGCGCTGGTCGAAAAGGCGATCCGCTGCGCCTATGAGGACGCCAGCGTCGACCACGGCCTGGGCGAGGGCACTTGGGCGGCCATCTTCGTCGCCGCCATGGAGAGTGCCGCCTTTGCCGTCTCCGACATTCGCTCCCTGCTCGAAATCGGCCTGGGCAAGATCCCGGAGAACTGCCGCGTCGCGCGGAGCGTTCGCCTCGTCCGGGATGCCTACGACAAGGGCGTTCCTTGGCAGCAAGTCCGCCAGAGCCTCGTCGACGACAGCCAGGACCTCGGCTGGTTCCAGGCGCCGGCAAACGTCGGGTTCGTGGTCTTGGGCCTGCTCTATGGCGAGGGCGACTTCAAGCGCTCCCTGCTCCTTGCCGTGGATTGCGGCGATGACACGGACTGCACGGGCGCAACGCTCGGCGCACTGCTCGGCATCCGCGGCGGCATGGCGGCCATCCCGGAGGATTGGCGGGCCTATATTGGCGACGGAATCAAGAGCATTTGCCTGACAAATGGCCATGGCGCATTCCCCACCGATTGCACACAGCTCACGGACTGCGTCTGCAATCTGTTGCCCACAACCCTGCGCGAAGCGCACTCCGCGCTGATCCGCGGCGAAAGAGGGGAGGTCGTCCTGGGCCAGGAGACCGATCTTTCCGCCGTCCAGCCGGAAGATTTCTGCGGGCGCAGTTTTGCCGACGCCCTTGCGCGCCGCAAGCCCGACTCCTTTACCGTCGAGGGCTTGTATGCCGATGCGTTGATTGAGTTTGACGGCCGCCCCGAGATCCGCCCGGGTGGATCGCTGACCGGTCGCGTGACCCTTGTGCCGCACACGCTTCCGGAACAGAAGAACTTCCGCTTGCG
This sequence comes from Candidatus Spyradocola sp., assembly GCA_050942925.1. Lineage (GTDB taxonomy): Bacteria > Bacillota > Clostridia > Christensenellales > UBA1750 > Spyradocola. The sequence goes on along the minus strand of JBMNOF010000046.1, from coordinate 3,145 downwards.
CTTCCTTGCGCCGGAGGGTTGGGAGGTCCGCTGCCCGCGCAGCCTCTTCACTTCTGCAGAGCATTCCGCGTTCACGGCGCATGCCGGTGCAGACTTTACCATCCTGGCCGGGGAGAACGTCGACGCGCTCAACCGCGTGACGCTGGAGATCTCTTGCCCGGGCCGCCCGGTCCCGCTGCTCGTTTCCATGCCCATCCTTGGCTAAACGAACGATCCTTTTCCCAATCCTTGACAGCAACAAACAATCGTGTATACTGGAATCATCCCCCAGTGTACACGATTGTTTCTTTTTGAATAATTAAATAGAAGGGAAAGGGAAGAAGTATGAAAAACCTCCGCTGGGTCTCATCCTTCCACAAGGGCCGCGAGCTGAACCTCGTCCTTCTGCTCGTGGGCGCGGCGCTCCTGGCACTCCTGAATGTGCTCAATGCCTGGTGCTTGCAGACCTTTGTCAGCATCGGCGCCCGGGAGAGCACCATGCCGTTGTTTCGCATCATCCTTTACACGCTGCTCGTGGTGGTGGGCACAGGCGCGCTGAACGTCGGCATGGAAGCGCTGCGCAAGTCCGCCGTTCTCCATGCGGAAAAGCGCATGAAGATGCGGGTCTTGCGGGATTTGTGCGCCGTTCCCCTGCAAAAGCTGGAGCGCCTGCACACGGGAGATTTGCAGGCGCGCCTCTCGGACGATGTCACGGTTTGCGCCAAAATCCTTCCGGAGTCCGTCCTCACACTCGTGTCCGGCGCGATGAGCTGCCTTGCCGGCTTGATTTATGCCCTCTCCCTGAGCTGGGTCCTCACGCTCATTGTCTTGGTCCTGACGCCGATCGCCGCGCTTTTCGCGCGCAAGCTCTTTCCCTTGGTGGAAAAGGATACCGTAGAGGTCCGCAGCCGGGATAGCGAAGCCCGTGCCTTTTCCCAGGAGATGCTGGGCAATCCCGTGAGCGTGCGCGTCTTTTCCATGGGCGCGTATGTCGTGCAGCGCTTTGGCGCCCTCTTTTCCGCATACGCACGCGCAGCCTTGCGCCAAGCGGTTCGCATGGCGGCGGTGGGCGCGGGAAGCGGAATCCTGGGCTTTCTCTCCTTTGCGGCAAGCGTTGCGACCGGCGCATTTCTTGCCCTGCGCGGCGAGATGACCATCGGCGCGGTGGTGGGCTTCCTGCAGCTGCTCAACTTCATCGTGTGGCCGTTTACGGATCTCACACAGCGTGTAGGGGAGATCCGCGCCGCTCTCGTTTCCGCAGACCGTGTGCGCGAGCTGCTGCGGGAGGAGGAACAGGAGGAGGGCAAAGCCCCTGCTGTCCCGGATTCCATCGCACAGCTGTCCATCCAGCACCTCTCCTTTGCCTATGAGGAGGGCCGCGATGTTCTGCGCGATCTGAATTTTGAAATGGCTGCGCCCGGCGTCCTGCTCGTCCGCGGGGAGAGCGGCGCGGGAAAGTCCACACTGTTGAAGCTCCTAATGGGGCTGTATGCGCCCACATCCGGCAGCCTTTTCGCCGTGGACGGGAACGGCAAGCGCCAGCCTCTGTCCACACCTGGACTTTGCGCGTTCGTTCCGCAGGACCACATCCTCTTTTCTGGAACGATTCGCGAAAATATCTGCTTGGGGGAAGCCTCTGACCCTGTACGCTTGCAGCGCGCCCTGGACAAGGCGCGCCTGACCGCGCTCCTTTCCCAGCTTCCGGAGGGCGTGGACACGCCTGTGCACGAGAATGCACAGAATCTCTCCTTTGGACAAGCGCAGCGCGTGGCCATTGCCCGCGCCCTCTACCGGGATTCGCCCGTCCTGATCCTGGACGAGCCCACGGCTTCCTTGGACGAGGAAACGCGCCAAGACATCTATCGGATGCTCCGCGAGGAGGGCAAGCATCGCCTTTGTATCCTCGTCAGCCACGATGGCGCCGCTGCGGCGTTCGCGGACGCGACATTGGAAATCCGAAAGCTCGAAAACGGCTAGAATGCAAACAGGGCGGGCACAGAAGTGCCCGTCCTGTTTGCATTGTCTCTATCCGAGATACAGCCCCGTCCGCCGCGTCAATTCCATGTAATGCTTGTACAAGAGCCCGAACCGGTGTATGTAGCCGCGCCGCCAGGGCTTGGACTTTCCGCAAAAGTGCAGGATCGCCGTGTTTTCCATCACCCAGTCCAGATCGCGAATCCCCGCACTCCGGAGCAAGTAGGTGTTGTAGTTTCGCGCGTCGTAATTCCAAACGTAGTCGTCCAAGGCAAGAATTCGATTGGCATACAGCGCGTTCAGAATATCCTGATCCGGCAGGAACAATTCCTTGGCGTGTGTCTCGGCGTAGTGGAAGAGTTCCTCGGGATGAATGTCCCGCCGCCCAGCGGCAAGATCCATCAGCAGCACGCCAGAGTTGAAGTACTCGCGGTCGGTCTTGAGCCGAACCTGGTTTAGGTTGTGCACGAGCTCGGTCTTGCCCGTGTGGGAGGCGGCAGCGAAGAGGTTTCCCGCAAGATCCAACTCCCAAAGCGGCCGCAGGGAGTTGATTACCAGCGTGTCCGGGTCCAGATAGAGCGCACGGTCCAGCGTTTCGGGGAGCAGGCGCGGCGCAAGCAGGCGATAGTACATCTCCTGTGGATACTGGCGTGTCACGGGCGCGCCGTCGAAGATGGCGGAATCGACCTCTATGGGCCGCAGTGCAAAGCCGAAAAGTGTGCATTGCCGTTCCACGACGCCCAGGGTACGGGCGGGGATGCCCCGATGCAGCAGGTCAATCTCCAGGGTTTCTCCTGGATGGTTGATGTGCAGCGAGGTCAGAAGCACTTGCAGCGGAGGGATATACCCCTCGTCCAATGTCACAAGGATGTGCATCTGGTCCATGAAGTTCACCTCACAGCCGGCTGCTCAGAAGCGAGAGTCCGTAGAATAGGCTGTCCATGCCCAGCGCAATCAGATAGGCGCCAACGATCCAGCCCGTCGAGAGGATGGAGAGCACCGGATTTGCCAGAAGAAGCACCCCGAGCACCAGACCCAGGACATTCACAACCAGCGAAAACCAGAACGCCGCATTGCCGGAGGTCAAGCGCGTGAGAGGGAGCTGCGCCAGCCGGGAGATGCAGTGCGCCAGGAACCAAATCGGGAAGAGCGTCGCGATCAGCCACGCGCCGGCCGATAGGTTAAAGAGAAT
>JBMNOF010000045.1:0-15077 GCA_050942925.1 Candidatus Spyradocola sp. | reverse complement strand
TGTCCCAGCTGTTAACCGAGATGGTGTAAGACTTGTCGGTGACCGTCTCACGCGTCGTGGTCGCAGCGAAGGACGCAGGGATCATGCAGAGCACCATAGCCAGCGCCAGCACGATCGCAAGAGAATAAACCGAATTGCCCGCAAGAGGAGCGTTCTTCGCAGGCGAATCTTTGCAATGTTATTGACATGGTCTCGTAATATATCTTGAAATAAATTGCCTTGCTCTGGTGAGAACAACTCGAAATATCAGAGGCTGCACGGAAAAAATCCGTGCAGCCTCTCCAGGGTTCAGTGCTCCCAGGGCGTGGGGACGAACTCCCCGCCGCGCGCCCACTTGAGGTAATGCAGCGCGTGGAGCTGCCCCGTCATCTCCCACTCCCCGCGATAGCAGTTGTCGTGGTAGCCCTCGATGCTGACGTCGCCTTCATAGCCCGCGCGGTGCAGGATGTAGAAGACATCGCGCCAGTTGGTGTCCCCAAATCCGGGGAAGCGGTCGGGGGTAAAGTCCAGACCGCAGGAGATTCCCTTCTCCCGTATGCCGGTCCAATCCACCGTGGTATCCTTGCCGTGAACGCTCAGGACCTTGTCCGCATACCGGCGAAGTTCCGGTAGGGGATCGATGAGCTGCTTGATGGCGTGCGCAGGCTCCCATTCCAGGCCGATGTTGGGCATAGGCACCGCCTCAAACATCATGTCCCATGCCCGGGGGCTGTACGCGATGTTGCAGGTGTTGCGGTTCCAGGTTCCGCCCATGGGGCAGTTTTCAAATGCCAGGCGCACGCCGCGATCGGCCGCATACGCTCCCAGCTCCCCAAAAACCGCCTTGTAGCCCGGCAGAGCAGCCTCCACGCTCTGGCCTTCCAGGGCGCCGGCAAACGTACAGACGAGGTCCGTCCCAAACAAGTGCGCATTGTCAATGCACTTTTTGAGTTTCTCCTTGTGTTCCTCGTACTGGATGGGGTTGCAGTACAGGCCCAGGGCCGTGATCTTCTGCCCCGTGGGCGCGATGAGGTCCAGCACCCGAGGCGCAAGCTCCCGGATCTCCACGCCGTAAAACTCCATGTGGAAGCAAATCTCAAAGCGCTCAAAGCCCTTGTCCACCATGTGGGGAAGGTACTCCAGCGCCTTTTGTCCGGGAACGCAGGTTCCGATGGCGATCTGTTTCATGCCGCGGTTCTCCTCTCGCTTTCGTAAAATTTTCTGCTTCCATTATACCATTTCCCCTTTGTTTTGCAATTCCCCGACGCATCTCCTCCCCGCCATTTGGCAATCCTATGCAGGAGAAGGGAGAGGAGAACCATGACCATTCTGCGCATTCTTTTTGCCGTCGTGCTCGTCCTTGCCATCGCGCTATGTGGGTATACTTGTTTTCTGCTTTTGCACAATCTATTTGGTCAACTGCGCCCGCTCTTCTCTTGCCTGCTCTGACTCTGCCGCAAAATTTCGTGTGAATTCGTTAACAATCGTTGTGAAAAGCGGTTGCAAATGCGCCCCGTTTCGGGTATACTTTTGTTGTAGAAAAATTCCATGCGCGCGGCGCCGGTTGCCGCGCATCCATCTGCGTGAAATGCAAGCGCCGGTCAACAAGGTAAACCAAGCGGATAAGGAGTGTGTGTTGTATGAACAAGAAGACCATCGAAGATATCGATGTATCCGGCAAGCGCGTACTCGTGCGCTGCGACTTCAACGTCCCCCTGGACGGCACGAAGATCACCGACGACACCCGCATCGTGGCGGCGCTGCCCACCATCCAGTATCTTCTGGACCACAATGCAGCCGTCATCCTCTGCTCGCATCTGGGCCGTCCCAAGGGCGAGTTCAACATGAAGTATTCCCTGGCTCCCGTGGCGGAGCGCCTGTCTGAGAAGCTCGGCAAGAAGGTTGTGCTGGCCAAGGACGTCATCGGCGAGGACGCGCAGAAGTGCGTTTCTGAGATGAAGCCCGGCGACATCGTCCTTCTGGAGAACGTCCGCTTCCACAAGGAAGAGGAAAAGAATGATCCCGAGTTCGCCAAGAAGCTGGCCTCCTTTGCGGACATCTACGTCAACGATGCCTTTGGTACGGCGCACCGCGCGCACGCTTCCACCGAGGGCGTTGCCCACTACCTGCCCGCCGTCGCCGGCTTCCTGATCAAGAAGGAGCTGGAGATCATGGGCAAGGCGCTGGAGAATCCCGCCCGTCCCTTTGTCGCGATCCTGGGCGGCGCTAAGGTCTCCGACAAGATCGGCGTCATCAACAACCTGCTGGACAAGGTCGACACCCTGATCATCGGCGGCGGCATGTCCTACACCTTCCAGAAGGCCCTGGGCGGCAGCGTCGGCAAGTCGCTGTGCGAGCTGGACAAGCTGGATCTGGCCAAGGAGATGCTCGAGAAGGCCAAGCAGAAGGGCGTGCGCATGCTCCTGCCTGTGGACAACATCTGCGGCCAGGAATTCTCCAACGACACGATGCGCATCACCGTGCACTCCAAGCAGATTCCCGACGGCTGGGAGGGCATGGACATCGGCCCGAACACCCAGGCTCTGTTCGCGGCGGAGATCGCCAATGCGGCGACCGTCGTCTGGAACGGCCCGATGGGCGTCTTCGAGTTCCCGAACTTTGCGGCCGGCACGCGCGCCATCGCGCAGGCCCTGGCGGACAACAAGAACTGCGTCTCCATTATCGGCGGCGGCGACTCCGCGGCGGCCGTTGAGCAGATGGGCTACGCCGACAAGATGACCCACATCTCCACCGGCGGCGGCGCTTCCCTGGAGTTCCTCGAGGGCAAGGAGCTGCCCGGCGTTGCGGCGCTGAACGACAAGTAATCCCTTTTTCAGATCCAAGCGCTCTGCGGCTCATCCCCCCGCAGGGCGCTTCGTCTGAATATCCCCATTTTATCAACCATTTACGGAGGTAAAAAGAATGAGAAAGCCCATTATTGCCGGCAACTGGAAAATGAACAAGCTGCCCTGCGAGGGCGCAGAGCTGGTAGAGGCCCTCAAGTCCAAGGTTGCGGACGCCAAGTGCGACGTGGTCGTGTGCGTCCCGTTTGTGGACCTTGTCGCGGTCGTGGCGGCAGCCAAGGGCAGCAATATTAAGGTCGGCGCGCAGAACATGCACTGGGAAAAGAGCGGTGCCTATACCGGCGAGATCTCTGCGGACATGCTCAAGGCGGTCGGCGCGGAATACGTCGTGCTGGGCCACTCGGAGCGCCGGCAGTACTTTGCAGAGACGGACGAGACCGTCAACAAGAAGGTCCTCGTCGCGGTGGCCAATGGCCTGACCCCCATCATCTGCGTGGGCGAGTCCCTGCAGCAGCGCGAGAACGGCGAGACGGACGGCCTGGTCTCCATGCAGACGGTCAAGGCGCTCCAGGGCCTGACCGGCGAGCAGGTCAAGAACGTCATCATCGCCTACGAGCCCATCTGGGCCATCGGCACGGGCAAGACCGCGACCGACGAGCAGGCCAATGAGACCATCGGCGTCATCCGCAAGGCCATCGAGGGCGCGTACGGCAAGGAAGTTGCCGACGCCACGCGCATCCAGTACGGCGGAAGCATGAACGCCAAGAACTGCGCGGGTCTGATGGCGCAGCCGGAAATCGACGGCGGCCTGATCGGCGGCGCGTCCCTGAAGGCGGAAGACTTCTCCATCATTGTCGCGGCGGCGACCGCGACCGTCAAGTAAGAGGGCGAATCACTATGAAGAAAATGACAGCACTCATCATCATGGACGGCTTCGGCGAGCGCGCCGAAACCAAGGGCAACGCCATCAAGCTGGCGGGCACCCCCAACATCGACAAGCTCAAGGCGGAGTATCCCCACACGGTCATCGGCGCCAGCGGCATGGACGTGGGCCTGCCGGACGGCCAGATGGGCAACTCCGAGGTCGGCCACCTGAACATCGGCGCGGGCCGCATCGTCTACCAGGAGCTGACCCGCATCACCAAGTCCATCCAGGACGGCGACTTCTTCGCCATTCCGGAGTTCGTGGACGCGTGCGCCAAGGCCAAGAAGAACGGCGGCAAGCTGCACCTGATCGGCTTGCTCTCCGACGGCGGCGTGCACAGCCACATCACCCACCTCTTTGCGCTGATCGACATGGCCAAGCGCCAGGGCCTGGACAACGTCTACGTCCACTGCATCATGGACGGCCGCGACACCCCGCCCTCCAGCGGCATTGAGTACGTCAAGCAGCTGCAGGCCTACATGGACAAGATCGGCTTTGGCGCGATTGCCACCGTGTCCGGCCGCTTCTGGGCCATGGACCGCGACAAGCGCTGGGAGCGCATCCAGAAGGCCTACGAGGCCATCTCCTGCGGCGTGGGCGACACCGCTGCCTGCCCCATCTGCGCCATGGAGAACAGCTACAAGAACGAGAAGACCGATGAATTCGTCGTGCCCTGCGTCATCCAGAAGGACGGCAAGCCCGTTGCCACGGTGGAAGCCGGCGACTCCATCATCTTCTTCAACTTCCGCCCGGACCGTGCCCGCGAGATCACGCGCACGTTCATCGAGCCGGACTTTGCGGATTTCGAGCGCCTGGGCGGCTACAAGCCCGTGACCTACGTGGGCATGACCCGCTACGACGAGACCTTCCAGAACATCGAAACCGCCTTTAAGCCCGAGACCCTGAAGAACACCCTGGGCGAATACCTTGCCGCCAACGACAAGACCCAGCTGCGCATTGCCGAGACGGAGAAGTACGCCCACGTCACCTTCTTCTTCAACGGCGGCGTCGAGGCCCCGAACCCCGGCGAGGACCGCGTGCTCATCCCCTCGCCCAAGGTCACGACCTATGACCTCAAGCCGGACATGAGCGCCAACGAGGTCACCGAGAAGGCCGTGGAGCTCATCGGCAGCGGCAAGTACGACGTCATGATCCTCAACTTCGCCAACTGCGACATGGTCGGCCACACCGGCGTGCTCGAGGCGGCGGAGGAAGCCGTGCGCACGGTGGACAAGTGCGTGGCCAAGGTCGTGGAGGCCGTGCTGGCCACCGGCGGCGCTGCGCTCATCACGGCGGACCACGGCAATGCCGACATGATGATCGATCCGGAGACGGGCGAGCCCTTCACGGCGCACACCACCAACAAGGTGCCCTTCATCCTCGTCGATCCCACCCGCAAGGACGCCAAGCTCCGCGAGGGTGGCCGCCTGGCAGATCTTGCGCCCACGATGCTGGAGCTCATGAACCTGCCCAAGCCGGCTGAAATGACGGGCGAGAGCCTGATCGCCAAGTAAGCCCTTTCCCCCAAAAGGCAGTGCAGCCCGCCGAATCCGTTGGATTCGGCGGGCTGCTTTGTTTTTTCTCACTCCACCTTGACGTGCGTCCAGTTCTCGATGCCGCGATAGGGCTCGCCCGCGTGGATGACGTTGGGGATGGTCAGTCCGTCAGCCGCGATCTGTGTGCTCGTCCGCATGCAGAGGGTGTAGACGGGCAGGTCCTCGATGATGCGGTTGTAGACCTCCTGCATCGCGTTGTAATACGCCTCCTCGGTGACGGCCGTGTTCAGGCTGTCCAGCGCCGCATCCATGGCCGCGCTCTGGTAGCCGCTCCAGTTGTTGGCCCCATCGGACCGAAGGAGCGAGGACAGGTTCCCGTCGTCCGGAAGCTGATATCCGACCAGGAGCAGATCATATGCCCCTGTCTGCCACTCCTTGGACAGATCCGAGAAGGCCACGCTCTCCACCTCCGCGCGGATTCCCACCACGCCCAACTGCGTGACCAGGCGGTTTGCCGCGTCCCTGTGGGAGGAGGTGTCCTCCTCGTTGGTCAGGATCGTCAGGACGAGGTTTTCGGTCGGCATTCCCGTCTCTCCGGTCTCCTCGCGGCCCAGCAGCGTTTGCAGCACCTCGCTGTTCTGCACGGCCGTTTCCGGGTCGACGGTCGCCTCCGGCTCCTCCTCCTCGCTCGCCTCCGGGGTCTCCGTCGGGGCGGGCGTTGCAGAGGCGTAGCGGTCCACATAGCCGTCGCCGTCCAGATCCGTCCAGCCGAGCTGGCTCAGCAGCTCGCGCGAACGATCCGCGTCGTATTCCACTCCGGCGATGCGCTCAGCCAGCCAGCTGTCCGGAAGCACTGGCACGTCCACCGCCACGCCGTGGTTCTGGTAGGTATTGGCGATGATGTCGCGCTTTTCCAGCGCATAGGCAACGGCCTGGCGCAGGCGCAGATCCCCCATCTTTCCCGAAAGGTTGGGAATGAGCAGCTCGGCCTGCCCGGTCAGGAAGTCCTGCCGGGAAACGCCGCTGCGCTCCGTCACGGAGGAAACGGTCAGCATGTCCACCGCGCAGACGTCCAACAACCCCGCCTGAAAGGTGTTGAGCACGGACTCGTCGCTCTCCCGCGCCATGGCGTGGATGGAGGGGATTTGGGCGGGCGTGCGCCACCAGCTGTCCCAGCGGGTGAGGTTCATCTCCTTGCCCTCGGTGTAGGAGGAGACGGCGTACGGGCCCGTGCCCGCCGGATAGGCATTTCCCTCCTGGGAGCTGACGATGGGGAAGGTCAGCGCGTACAGCGCGGCATAGCCCTGCTCCGTGTCCACGGAAAGGAGGCGCTCCCCCTCCGCGCGCATGCCGGTGATGGGGGCGACGACCTCCTTCCAGGGGCTCTCCTCCGCCGCCAGGATGGCCTCGTAGGACGCCACGACGTCCTGCGCCGTGAGCCCCTTGCCGTCGTGGAACAGGACGCCCTCGCGCAGCGTGATCGAATAGCCGGTCTCGGTCCGGGTCACGCTGTTGGCCAGCCAATTCTCCGGCTGGTACCGGTCGTCCAGCCGCAGGAGGCTCTCATAGCAGAGCTTCATCAGCCCCTGCATGGCGGCGGAGGGGTTGGTAAACGGGTTGAACTCCCCGGAGGCCGAGGGCATGGACACCGTCAGCTCCACGGATTCCGCGGTGGGCTCGGGCGTTGCCGTGGCCGGCGCGGTCGAGAGCTGGGACCAGTTGAAGGTTTCCTCACTCTGGCAGGCGGATGTCGTCATCGTCAAGAGTACACACAAGCACATCAGGATAAATCTCTTTATACTTTTCATGGGCTCTCATTACCTTTGCTGCGTATTCTTTTACGTCCCTGCCCGGGATGACGTCCAGGCTCTGCCCGTCTGCAGAGAGCTCCGGGTCCTCCAGCCACTGGTCCACCTGCCCCTGCCCGGCGATGTAGGCCGTCAGCGCCTCCTGCCATCTTCCATCGTAGCGGTCGTGCAGGAAGTCCAGGTACCAGCACCCCAGGCGCAGGTTCGTCGCGGGATCATAGAGGGATTCGGTGGTATAGGGCTCCGGAAGATCGATCTTGGTGGCGAGCCACTCCCCCGTCTCCGGCATGATCTGCATCAGGCCTATGGCGCCCACGGAACTGACCGCATCCGCGCGGAAGCTGCTCTCGCAATACACCAGCGCCGCCAACATGCAGGGATCGATGGCGAACTCCTCCGACGCGGCGAGCAGCTCCTCCTCGTAGCGCAGCGGATACATCAGCCGCTCCCGCTGCGGCTCCCAAACGCGGACCCAAACGAACGTGAGAATGGCCAGCGCCAGCAGGAGCGTGCAGACGCACGAAACGCTGACGGCCAGGCCGATTCTCTTCTTTTTGCTCACTGCAATTCCTCCCATAGCTGCCGGATCTTCCCCTGCGTCTCCTCGATCGTGCCCGAGGCGTCGATGCAGCGGTCTGCCCGGCGCATCTTTTCCTCCAGGGGCATCTGGCTGTCAATGCGCGCGGCGGCGGCCTGCGCGTCGAGCCCGTCGCGCTCTTCGATGCGGCGGATCTGCTCCTGCCGGGGGACATAGAGCAGCCAGGTCTCGTCGCAAAGGCGCTCCATGCCCGTCTCAAAGAGCAGCGGCACGTCCAGCACGCAGACCGGCAGCCCCTGCGCGCGGCACTTCTCGATCTCCCGCTCGCACGCCGCAATCACGATGGGGTGGAGCAGCGCATTGAGCGCGCGGCGCGCGTCCTCGTCCGAAAACACGATCGCGCCCAAGCGCCGCCTGTCGATTTCGCCGTCCGGACGGAGGATTTCCTCGCCAAAGCGCGCGAGCACCGCCGCATAGCCCTCTCCGCCCTTTCGCGTCGTTGCCCGGGAAATTTCGTCCGCGTCCACGATCTGCGCGCCGAGCGTGCGCAGATAGGCCGACGCCGTGGACTTGCCGCTGGCGATTCCTCCCGTAAGTCCGATCACCTTCATGGCCCGTTTCCTCCGTTTCTTTCCCCGATGCGCCTTACTTGGTCTCGTACCAGCTGCGCCCCGTCTTGACCTCCGCAACGAGCGGCACCTGCATCTGCACCGCGTTCTCCATCTCGCGCTTGAGCAGCGCGCCGACCTGATCGGCCTCCTCCTTGGGCGCGTCCACGATGAGTTCGTCGTGCACCTGCAGGATGAGCTGCGCGCGCAGCCCCTCTCTTTTCAGGGCTTCGGACGTGCGGACCATGGCGATCTTGATAATGTCTGCCGCCGTGCCCTGGATGGGGGTGTTCATGGCGGCCCGCTCGCCAAAGGAGCGCGTCTGGTAATTCGAGGAAGCGAGCTCCGGCAGGTTCCGCCGCCGGCCCAGGAGCGTCGTGACAAAGCCCTGCTTGCGCCCGATGCGCACGCAGTCGTCCATGTACTCCTTGATCTTGGGATAGCGCGCAAAGTATTTTGCGATGAACTCCGCGGCCTCCTTGCGGGTGACGCCGATGTTGCGCGCCAGGCCAAAGTCGCTGATGCCGTAGACGATGCCGAAGTTCACGGCCTTGGCCGAGGAGCGCATCTGCGGGGTGACCTGGTCGAGCGGCACGCCGTAGACCTCGGCCGCGGTGCGGGCGTGGATGTCCTCGCCCCTGCGGAAGGCCTCGATCATGTTCTGTTCATCCGCCACATGCGCCAGCACCCGCAGCTCGATCTGCGAGTAGTCCGCGTCCACGAGCAGGTTCTCCTCCGACCGCGGCACAAAGACCTTGCGCATCACGCGGCCCAAATCCGTGCGCACGGGGATGTTCTGCAGGTTGGGCTCCGCCGAGGAGATGCGGCCCGTGACGGTCACGGTCTGGTTGAGCGTCGTGTGGATGATGCCCCGGTCGTCCGAAAGCTTGAGCAGGCCGTCGACATAGGTGGACTTGAGCTTGGAAAAGGCGCGGTACTGCAGGACCAGCGGCACGACGGGATGCGCCTGCACCAGCCCTTCGAGCACCTCGGCGTCCGTGGAGTAGCCGGACTTGGTCTTGCGGCCCGTGGGCAGGCCGAGCTTTTCAAACAGCACCGTGCCCAACTGCTTGGGCGAGAGGATGTTGAACACCTCGCCCGAGACGTCGAAGATCGCCTGCTGCAGCTCCGCGATTTTCTTCCCGAACTCCTCCTGCAGCTGTCCCAACGCCTCCCGGTCCACGCGGAAGCCCGCGCGCTCCATGTCGAACAGCACGCTGGAAAGGGGCATCTCCACCTCGTCAAAGAGGACCTTCATCCCCTGCTCGAGCAGGGTCTTCTCCTGCACGTCGGCCAGTCGGAAGAGGTTCGCCGCGGTGGCCGGCGCGCCGAGCTGCCGGTCGCAGAGCTTTTCGATGCTGGCGCAGTCCGCGGGCTCGATCAGGTATCCGGCGATGCACACGTCCATGTAGGGCGGCTCCAGGGCAAGGCCCCGGGCCGCCAGTTCCGTGCGCCAGTGCTTGCCGTCAAAGACGCGCTTCTGCGCGCTGCCCGTCAGGAGCGGCTTCAGCGCGGCAAGGGCGGTCTGTTCGTCCAGCCCCGGCGAGAGCAGGTCCCCCTGCAGCGGAATGCGCGCCTGCCGCCCGCGGTCGTCCGCCAGGCACAGGGCGTCCGCCGTGCGCAGCAGCGCCACGGCATGGATCTCCCCCGAGATAAACGAGGCGACGTCCTCCGCCGTGACCAATTCCTCCTCCGCGGAAAAGGCCGTGCCCTCCGTCTCCCCCTCCGACGCCGCGCGGGCCGACTCGGGCAGGCGCTCGAGCAGCGAGCGGAAGCCGAGCCGGCGGAAGGCCGGCGCAAAGTGCTCCGCCGTGGGCAGCAGCGCGGTCTGCCTGTCAAAGCGCACGGGCGCCGTGCGGTCGATGGTCGCCAGCTCCTTGCTCAGGATCGCGGTCTGGGCGCCGTCGCGCACCTTTTCGCCGAGCTTGCCCTTGATGGCGTCCGCATGCTCGAGCACAGACTCCAGCTTGTCGTATTCCTTCAGAAGCTTGAGCGCGGTCTTTTCGCCCACGCCCGCAATGCCGGGGATGTTGTCCGAGGCGTCGCCCATGAGGCCCTTGAGGTCGGGGACCTGGTCAGGCCGGATGCCGTAGGCCGAGAGCAGGGTCTCCGGCGTCAGGTCCTCAATCTCGGAAAGCCCCTTCTTCGTGAACCAGACGCGGGTCTTTTCCCCGATGAGCTGGAAGGAATCCCGGTCCCCTGTGACGAGAACGGACTCCGTGCCCTGCTCCTGTGCGCTGCGCGACAGCGTGCCCAGCAGGTCGTCCGCCTCATAGCCGGCCAACTCCACCTGATGGATGCCGATCTCGCCGAGCACCTCGCGCAGCATGGCCATCTGGGGGCGCAGCTCTTCGGGCATGGGCTTGCGCCCCGCCTTGTACTGCGCAAACTTGTCGTGCCGGAAGGTCGGCGCATGCGCGTCCAGCGCCACGATCAAGTAATCCGGCCGGGCGTCGTCGATCACCTTGAGCAGCATGCTGAAAAAGCCAAAAAGCGCATTGGTATACACCCCGTCCTTGGACAGGGCGGGAATGGCATAAAATGCGCGGTGCATCAGCGAATATCCATCGATCAGGACCAGTCTGTCCATCCATCCAAGCCTCCCGTCTCAAAATGCTTCCCGTCTAAGTATAACACAGATCCCGCGCCACAAGGAGATCCTGTGCGCGCCGTCGAATCATTTTTAACACGAATCCATTTTCCCAAGGAGGACGCGCGAAATGAAACTCGCCATCGGTTCTGACCACGCCGGTTATCCGCTGAAGATTCAGCTCCTGGACGTTCTGCGGAACAAGGGGCACGAAATTCACGACTTTGGCAGCTACGACGAAAAGCCCGTGGACTTTCCCGACATCGCAAAAAAGGTGACCGCCGCCATCCTTTCCGGGGAGGCGGAGCGCGGCATCATGTTCTGCGGCACGGGCGTCGGCGCGGCCATCGCCTGCAACAAGGTGCGCGGCATCCGCGCTTCGGTCTGCCACGACCTCTACACCGCCCACCAGTGCGTCGAGCACGACGACGTGCAGGTCATCGCGCTGGGCGCGCAGATCATCGGCCCCACGGTCGCCGAGGAACTGATCGATCTCTTCCTCGCGGCCCGCTTCTCCACTTCGGAGGAGTTCCGCCGCCGCGTTTCCAAGCTGGACGACATGGACGCCGCCCGCTGACCGCCCAGGCAAACGCAAGCGTCCCGCCCTCCCGATCCGGGAAGGCGGGGCGCTTGCGCGTTTCCCCTCCAAGGTCCGCTATTTCCGTTTCTTTTTCACCTTTCGGACGATGAGGACCGTGATCCCGCCCGCAGCGGCCAGCACCACGACCCACACGACGATGTAGGGGATGGATGCGTACAGGTTCACGACCAGGTCCAGACACCCCTGGGTGAAGTCCTCCCAGGAATCGGCCAGGGCCGCGCTCATGCGCTCGCCCAGGCTCGAGTCCACCGTCACGGCGCGCCGCACCTCGTCCATGTAGACGTAGGCCGTGGAGTAGTTGACGCGGGCGTCCCAGTAATTGAGCGTGCCCTGGCAATTCTCGATCTCCATCTCCAAGCGCGAGAGCTCGGACTCAATCTGGATGAGCTCCTCGACCGTTGTGGCCTGGTCCATCATCTCCAACACGCGGTCGTACTGCTTCTGGTAAGCCTGCAGCCTGCGGTCGGTATCCGTGTACTGGTCTGTCACGTCCGTCTCCCGGATGCTGCTGCCGGTCACAACGCCGATCTCCTTGGCCTGCTCCACAAAGGCGTCCAGCTGGTCCGAGGGGATGCGCAGCGTCATCGAGAGGCTGCGGGGATTCTCGCCGGTTTCCGCGCTCTGCTCGCTGCCCCATTCCTCCCGAGAGGTGATGAACCCGCCCAGGGACGAGACCAACTCCTCCAGCGCGGCGGTATCCGCACTGTAGTTCTCGGTCTGTATGTTGATCTCCGCCTCGCGGATGATCTTGAGGTTGTACGCCGGCGTCTCCGCGGTGCGGGCGCTGCTCGTTGCGCCGTCAGCGCTGTCCGCGGTCGTGGCCTCTTCCGCAGGCACGTCCGCAGCTGCCGTGTCCATCGCCATCATGGCATTGTTGGGCATGGGCGCTCCCGGCACTTCCGCGCTTTCGGCCCGCCCTTCTTCGCTTGTGGTCGCGCCCGCTGCCGAATCAAACGTCGACGGGTCCGCGCTCTTCGCGCCCCCGAGCAGGCCGCCGCCCAGGAACGTGCCCAGGGCGAGCAGAACGCACAGGCCCGCCGCGATGCTGCCCCCGATCCAGGCGTTGCGTCGCCTGGGCTGGCGCTCGCGATGGATGCGCTCCATCGCGCCGGGTACGAGCCCCTCGGGCGCGCGGACGTCCTCGTCCAAGTGGCGGAGCTCCTCCAACAGGCGCTTCTGCTCTTCATATTGCTTCCGGCACCCGGCGCAGGTCTGCATGTGCTCTTCCATCGCCTGCTTCTCCAGCTCCGACAGGCTGCCGTCCAGGTAACCGTCTAAATAGTTTGCAAACGTCTCACACTTCATGCGCTTCTTTCCCTCCCTTCCGCCTCATTAGACGCGTTTTTTTGCGGAAAGTTCCGTCTTCCCGCGGAGAATCTCCCGCAGAGCGCCCCGCGCGCGCGCAATCCGCGACTTGACGGTGTTGAGGTTCAAGTCCAACGCCTTGGCGATCTCCTCATAGGGCAGGCCCTGAATGTCGCGCAAAATGAGCGCGGCGCGCTGTTCCTCGTTGAGTTGGGCGATCGCGCTGCGCAGGTCGCGCCGGAGCTCGGCGCGGTCCAGCGCCATTTCCGGCGTTTCTCCGGGATCGACGGGCTCGAACCCGCTCTCCTCCAACACCTGCATGGATTCCGCCTTGCCCCGGCTTCTTTTCCGGAGCTCGTCCAGGCAGACGTTGGTGGTGACGCGGAAGAGCCAGGTGGAAAACCGGGATTGGCCCTTGTAGGTGGACAGGGAGCGCCAAGCGCGCAGGAATGCCTCCTGCGCCATGTCTGCGGCGTCCTGCTCGTTGCCCATCATGTGCAGGCACAAGCGATAGGTCGCGTCGGCGTAGGGCTGGATGAGCGCCTCAAACGCGCGTTCATCCCCCCGTGCCGCCCGCTTAACGTTCAGCAGATGGAATTCCATAGTTTCCTCCCCCGCGCGCTTCCTGCGGCACGGCGCACCCCGGCCGCTCTTTCCGCGCCTGTTTTCTCTTGCAATTTTCTGGGATTCATGCTATACTCTCTTCTGTACTTATGCCGAAGTGATGGAATGGCAGACGTGACGGACTCAAAATCCGTTGGTAGCGATACCGTGTGGGTTCGAGTCCCACCTTCGGCACCACGTCGGAGCAAAGCCTCTTTGCTCCGACGCTTTTTTGTCTTCTGCCGGCTTTCGTCGTTTCAACGACCACACTTTGCGGCTACAGTATACCATATTCTCTCTGCGCTCTCAAGGCAGGACCGGTTCTACTCCATTTCTTTTAGACGTTTTCCGCACTCCATTTGTTCCGAATTTGCAAAAAAAGTCCGTTTGCACACATTTTAGGACTTTCATTTTATGGCATTCATGTTATACTATCCATAGAGCGGCGGGAAACACCGCAATAACAACAGGGGGTTAACTCTCATGGCAAAACAGGGAGACGAGGTACTTAACCAGTTTCAGCAAACCGTGATTGAAGAAGAGGTCGAGGTGCCTGAGTCCGAAAAGCTCAAGATCGGCATCATCGGCACGGGTTGGATTGCGGAATCGCACATCGAGTCCTACAAGCGCATGAAGGACGTCAAGGTCGTGGCCATGGCGGATCTGATTCCCGGCAAGGCGGAAAAGTTTGCCGCGCGCTACGGCATCGAGGGCTGCCGCTTCTACCCGGACCACAAGTCCCTGCTCGACAACGAGGAGCTGGACGCGGTCAGCATCTGCACCTACAACACCCAGCACGCGCCCTGCGCCATCTATGCGCTGGAAAAGGGCGTCAATGTCCTTCTGGAAAAGCCCATGTGCGTCACCACCGAGGAAGCGGTGGAGATCATGCGCGCGGAGAAGAAGAGCGGCAAGGTGCTCTCCATCGGCTTCCAGCCGCGCTTTGACGAGAACATGCAGATGATCAAGAAGATCGTCGACAGCGGCGTTCTGGGCAAGATCTACTACATTCAGACCGGCGGCGGCCGTCGCCGCGGCATCCCCAACTCCACTTTCATCGAGAAGTCTACCGGCGGCATCGGCGCCATGGGCGACATCGGCTGCTACTCTCTGGACTGCGTGCTGAACGCCATCGGCTATCCCAAGCCTCTGACGGTGACGGGTTACACCTCCAACTACTTCGGCACCAGCACCGAGTACCAGTCTGAGGCGGACGCCAAGCGCTTCAACGTGGACGACTTCGCCGCCGCGTTCGTGCGCCTGGAGGGCGGCATCATCCTGGACTTCCGCATTGCTTGGGCCATGCACCTGGATACTCCCGGTGACAGCATCATCATGGGCACCAAGGGCAGCCTGCGCATCCCCTCCACCGACTGCTGGAACGGCTCGGTTGGCGGCCCCATGACCATCTACCACGATGTGGCCGGCGCGCAGACGCAGACCACCATCCCGGTCATCCAGTCCAAGGGCCCTGGCCTGTTCGACCGCAAGATCCGCTCCTTCCTGGATGCGGTCAAGAACGGCACGCCCGCGCCCGTTCCCACCAGCCAGATCCTGTACAACCAGGCCATCATCGACCACATCGTCAAGTCCGCGGAGCTCGGCCACGAGGTCGAGGTCAACATCCCCGAGATCTAAGTCCGCGATCCGGCGCAGCGCGCAATGCCCTGCGCCGGTTTTTTTCTGCCCTTCCCCCTCACGCGCGCGGTAGGCGCCCCTGCGCGTCGGGCAACGCCCGACTTTTTTGCGGGCTTCGCCCGCAAAAAACCGTTTTGGCCTGTGGCCAAAACGGGCGCAGGGGCGCCGTGGGCGGCGGGGGC